>NZ_CP072934.1:0-600000 GCF_024453815.1 Corynebacterium pseudogenitalium
ACGTTGGCAGAGCAAGACATCGAAACGCTATGGCGCACCATCGTCGCTGACCTGCTGGCGCTGTCCACGCAGCCCAGCTCACAAGTCCCGACGCTCACCCCGCAAGAACGCGCGTACCTTCAGCTCGTCCGCCCCGTCATGCTTGTCGACGGCTACGCCATCCTCTCCGCACCCCACGCCGCCGCGAAAACGGTGGTGGAGCAGTCCCTGGCACCGCACATCACAGCGCTGCTGGCCTCCCACCTGGGTAAACACTGCACGCTGGCCGTCTCGATCCAGGCGCCAGAAGCCCCGGCAGCGCCTTCAGCGCCACCAGCCCCCGAGGCCGTCGACCCGGCCCACATGACCCCCGGCGAGCAAATCCCAATGGGCCTCGACGAACTCGCCGAGATGCACGCCCGCCAACAGCAACAACACCAGGCGCCAGCGCACCCGACCGTCCCTAAGCGAATCCCCCGCGAAAAGCCTGCCCACGACCCCGAGCGCGAGACCAGCCTCAACCCGAAGTACACCTTTGAGAACTTCGTCATCGGCTCCTCGAACCGCTTCGCCAACGGCGCCGCCGTCGCCGTCGCCGAGAACCCGGCCCGCGCCTACAACCCCCTGTTCATCTGGGGTGGCTCGGGCCTCGGCAAGACGCACCTGCTGCACGCCGCCGGCAACTACGCGCAGGTCCTGCAGCCGAACCTCCGCATCAAGTACGTCTCCTCCGAAGAGTTCACGAACGACTACATCAACTCCGTACGCGACGACCGCCAAGAAAGCTTCAAGCGCCGCTACCGCAACCTCGACATCCTGATGGTCGACGACATCCAGTTCCTCGAGGGCAAGGAAGGTACCCAGGAGGAGTTCTTCCACACCTTCAACGCGCTGCACCAGGCGAATAAGCAGATCATCCTGTCGTCTGACCGCCCGCCGAAGCAGCTCACCACCCTCGAGGACCGCCTCCGCACCCGCTTCGAAGGCGGCCTGATCACCGACGTCCAGCCACCAGACCTGGAAACCCGCATCGCCATCCTTATGAAGAAGGCGGCCGCCGACGGCACGCAGGTCGACCACCAGGTGCTCGAGCTCATCGCCTCACAATTCGAGTCGTCGATCCGCGAGCTCGAGGGTGCCCTCATCAGGGTCTCGGCCTACTCTTCCCTTATCGACGAGCCCATCACCCTCGACGTCGCCCAAGTCGCACTTCGCGACATCCTCCCCGACGAAGGCGACATCAACATCAACGCCTCCACCATCAAGGAGTACGCCGCCGAGTACTTCAACGTCACGATGGACCAGCTCATCGGCGCAGGTAAAACCCGCCAGGTGGCGCACGCCCGCCAGATCGCGATGTACCTGTGCCGCGAACTGACCGAACTCTCCCTCCCCAAGATCGGCGACGAGTTCGGCGGCAAGGACCACACCACCGTGATGTACGCGGACCGCAAGATCCGCAAGGAGATGACGGAGAACCGCGGCACCTACGACGAAATCCAGGAGCTCACCCAGATTATTAAGGCCCGCGCCCGCACCCTGCGCTAACTTTCGTCGCTCTCGGCGTCGCCCGCACCAAATTCCCTCACGCACCCCCAGCGACCTGGGGAAACACAAGCCCGACTCCCCAAATCCCGGAATTTGGTGCCCCACCTGGTCTCTCAGTGCCAAAAGACGCACCCACTTTTGACTAGCCCTTTTTCTGCCAGGCGCTTTGAACACCTAGTCCATATCAGATTGCGACATTTGACACTCCCTCCTCCCGCACCCTAAAAATCCATCCACAGACTTATCCACACCTGTGTAATTACACCGTTGTAATTCACATTCAGGGGAGAAACACCTAAGTGACCCGCACCACAAAGAGACACACATCACACACCACAGCCCTTGTGGATAACGTGTGAATCCCCCAGTGGACAACCCTTCCCGAGTTGTGCACAGATCAAATTACAGAAAATCTATCCACAAGCGCCCGGAGTTATCCACATTTCTTCCACAGGCAATTGCACACCCTGTTTTCGCGTTCCGACCACGGCGAATTCGTGTAATTCCACAGATTGCACAGGACTTATTGTTGTTCCCAAGGTTTTTACTTGTAATTCCTAGAGTAGAAAGGGGAGCTGTGCAGAACGGCGCACAAACGACCAACGCCCCAAAAAGCCATGAGCCAGGCGTGTGAAAACTCGAATGACAAAAAGCCCGTCCCCGCCTAAAGTGAGAACGTAATTACAAGAATCTCTACGTACTGCAAGGAGCCCGTGTCACTATGGCGGACATCCAAGACAACTTGAATTCCAACGTTTCCTTCCGCGTGCACAAGGAGGACCTGTCGGACGCGGTGGCGTGGGTTGCTCGGATGTTGCCTACGAAGAACACGCAGCCGATTCTTCGCGCGGTGTTGATTACGGCGTCGGATGAGGGTTTGGAGTTCGCGGGCTTCGATTATGAGGTGTCGTCGCGGGTGCGGATTGCGGCTGAGGTGGATACGCCTGGTCGCGTTGCGGTGGCGGGCAAGTTGTTGTCTGACATTGTTGCGAATATGCCGAATCAGCCGGTTGAGGTTTCTACGAGTGACACAAAGTTGCTTCTCGACGGCGGCTCCGCCCACTTCGAGCTGCCTTTGATGCCGTTGGACGATTATCCGCAGTTGCCGCAGTTGCCTGAGGTGACTGGCACGATCGGTTCGGAGGACCTCAGTGGCGCGGTGATGCAGGTGGCTGCCGCGGCGGGTAAGGATGACACGTTGCCGATGCTGACTGGTATCCACATTGAGGTGGAGGGTTCGACGTTGCACTTGACGGCGACGGACCGTTTCCGGTTGGCGTTGCGTTCGTTGGAGTGGTCGCCTGCTGGTGAGGGGGTGCAGGCGAAGCTGCTGGTGCCGGCGAAGACGTTGTTGGATAACGCGCGGACGTTGGATACGCAGTTGGAGGAGCCGGTGCAGATTGCCGTTGGTGGCGTCGATAATGTGGGCGCGGACGGCTTGTTTGGTTTGCATGCGGGCAATCGTGAGACGACGACGCGTATGTTGGATGCGGATTTCCCGAATGTGCAGCCGTTGTTGCCGAAGGCGCATACGTCGATGGCGTCGGTGGAGGTGGCTCCGTTGCTGGAGGCGATTCGCCGTGTGTCGTTGGTGGCGGATCGGAATGCGCAGTTGAGGTTGCATTTTTCGGAGGGTCAGGTGACGTTGTTTGCGTCGGGGGCTGATTCTGGTGAGGCGTCGGAGTCGATTCCTGCGCAGTTTGTGGGGGAGGATGAGCTGCTGATTGCGTTTAATGCTGGTTATTTGCGTGATGGTTTGTCGGTGATTGGGACGGATCGTGCGGTGTTTGGGTTTACGGAGTCGTCGCGTCCGGCGATTATGATTCCGGAGCCGGAGTCGTTGCCGGAGAAGGGTGATGATGGGTTGTTCCCGACGCCGGAGACGAATTTCACGTATTTGTTGATGCCGGTTCGTCTGCCGGGCTAGTTTGCCACAATGTACGTTTCGGAGCTTGACCTGCGTGATTTCCGTTCGTGGCGGGAGTTGCATGTGGATTTGGAGCCGGGCGTCACGGTGTTTTCTGGCCGTAATGGGCATGGGAAGACGAACGTTGTGGAGGCGGTGCGGTATACGTCGATGCTCGGGAGTCACCGGGTGGCTACGGACGCTCCGCTGATCCATTCGGGGGCGAGTGATGCGCGCGTGTCGGCGACGACGGTGAATGAGGGGCGCGCGCTGACGACGCATCTGTTGATTAAGGCGAGTGGGGCGAATCAGGCGCAGATTAATAGGACGCGGTTGAAGTCGGCGCGTGAGTTGCTGGGTGTGTTGCGGACGGTGATGTTTTCGCCGGAGGATTTGCGTTTGGTGAATGGGGAGCCGGGGGATCGTCGCCGGTTTTTGGATGCGTTGGCGGCGGTGCGTACGCCACGCCATGGTGGGGTGAAGGCGGATTATGACAAGGTGTTGCGCCAGCGTAACGCGTTGTTGCGTTCGCAGAATATGGCGTTGCGCCGCGGTTATGGGGATGCGGCGGGCGCGGGTGCGTTGAGCACGTTGGATGCGTGGGATGCGCAGTTGGCGCGCTATGGGGCGCAGGTGCTGGCGGGCAGGCTTTTGCTTGTCGACGCCCTCTCCGAACCCATCACGGAGTCCTATGCGTCGGTGGCGCCGGAGTCGCGTGCGGCGTCGGTGGAGTATACGTCGACGCTGGATCGGGCGGTGTTGGAGTTGACGGGGGAGGCGTCGCGGGATCCGCAGGTGTTGGAGGCGGCGATGTTGTCGGAGTTGGGGAGGCGTCGAAAAGAGGAGATTGAGCGCGGCTCAACGCTGGTTGGTCCGCACCGGGATGACCTGGTGTTGATGCTGGGTCAGCAGCCGGCGAAGGGGTACGCGTCGCATGGGGAAACGTGGTCGTTTGCGCTGAGTATGCACTTGGCGGAGTACCGCTTGTTGGCTGGTGAGGGCACGGATCCGGTGCTGATTCTGGATGATGTGTTTGCGGAGTTGGACGCGAAGCGCCGTGAGCGGTTGGTGCACGTGGCGGAGTCGGCGGAGCAGGTGTTGATTACGGCGGCGGTCGGGGATGACTTGCCGGGCAACCTTGATGGGGCGGTGACGGCGCGGTATCACGTGCGGATGGAGGAGGGGGTGTCCCATATTGAGCGAGCGTGACCTGGTGGGCACCACCTTTGATCAGCTGCGGCGCACGGCGAAGCGGCGCGGCGGGAGGTTGCCGGATTTGTCGAAGCAGGGAACGAGCGTGGTGCCGCGCCGCAGCCAGGGCAAGGGCCGTCCGGTGAAGGATATTACGGTGCCGGGGCTGCACTTTGAGCAGGAGGAGCGCAGGCCGTGGTTGGAGCGGGGTCGGCCGACGGGCAAGGATGGCCGGGCGTTGCCGCGCAGTTACAAGGTGAAGTCGTTTTCGTCGCTGTTGGGCAAGGAGATCCGGAAGCGCGATTGGACGGAGAACATGGCGTACGGCTGGGTGATGGGCAATTGGGAGGGCCTGGTCGGCGCGAAGATCGCGGAGCATACGAAGGTGGAGATGATCAAGGACGGCGAGGTCTTCATCACGTGTACGACGACGGCGTGGGCGACGCAGCTGAAGTACATGCAGTCGACGGTGCTGCACGCGATCGCGGAGAAGGTGGGCCCGGATGTGATCCGGAAGCTGCACATTTATGGGCCGCGGGTGAAGAGTTGGCGCTATGGTCCGCTGCACGTGAAGGGGCGGGGTCCGAGGGACACGTACGGGTAGTCGTGGGGTTTGGTGTCCTGTTTTACGTGTAAGATGGGACGGGTTAATGACATTTTTCAGGAGGAGCGTCTTTTCCAGTGGCTGATCAACAACCTCATTATGACGCGTCGTCGATTACTATCCTCGAGGGCCTTGAGGCCGTCCGGAAGCGCCCAGGTATGTACATTGGGTCGACCGGCGAGCGTGGCCTGCACCACTTGGTGTGGGAGGTCGTGGATAACTCGGTCGATGAGGCGATGGCGGGCTATGCCGATCGCGTCGATGTGACTCTGCTCGCGGATGGCGGCGTAGAGGTCGTCGATAATGGTCGTGGTATTCCGGTGGAGATGCACCCGTCTGGTGCGCCGACGGTGCAGGTCGTGATGACGCAGCTGCACGCGGGCGGTAAGTTCGACTCGGAGTCGTACGCGGTGTCGGGTGGCCTGCACGGTGTGGGTATTTCCGTGGTGAACGCGCTGTCCACGCGTGTTGAGGCGGACATTAAGCGCGATGGCAAGCACTGGTACCAGCGGTTTGTGGACGCGCAGCCGGAGCCTCTGGAGGAGGGCGGCAATGCCCGCGGCACGGGTACGGCGATTCGTTTCTGGCCGGACCCGGAGATTTTTGAGACCACGGAGTTTAAGTGGGACACGATCGCGCGTCGATTGCAGGAGATGGCGTTCCTGAACAAGGGCCTGACCATCACGCTGAAGGATGAGCGCGTCTCCGAGGAGGAGCTTGAGCTCGAGGCGATCGCGGAGGAGGGCGAGACGGCCGCTGCGGTCGGCTCGGACTCGTTTGACGACGCCACCGAGGGTGACACATCTGCCACCCCGAAGAAGCGCGAGAAGAAGGTCACGTACCACTACCCGGACGGCTTGATTGATTACGTCAACTACCTGAATAAGTCGAAGACGGCGATCCACCCGACGATCGTGGGCTTTGACCAGAAGGGTGACGGCCTTGAGGCTGAGGTGGCGATGCAGTGGAACAGCTCCTTCAAGGAGTCTGTGCACACCTTCGCGAACACCATTAATACGCATGAGGGCGGTACGCACGAGGAGGGTTTCCGTGCGGCGTTGACCACCCTGATGAACCGTTACGCGCGTGACCATAAGCTGCTGAAGGACAAGGAGCCGAACCTCACTGGTGATGACTGCCGTGAGGGCCTCGCGGCCGTGGTGTCTGTCCGCGTGGCGGACCCGCAGTTTGAGGGCCAGACGAAGACGAAGCTCGGCAATACCGAGGTGAAGGGCTTCGTGCAGCGCGCCGTGAACGAGAATCTGTCGGATTGGTTTGATGCCAACCCGGCGGAGGCGAAGGCCATTATTTCGAAGGCTGTGTCGTCGTCGCAGGCGCGTCAGGCGGCGCGCAAGGCGCGTGACTTGGTGCGTCGCAAGTCGGCGACGGACTTGGGTGGCCTGCCGGGTAAGTTGGCGGATTGCCGTTCGAAGGACCCGAAGCTTTCCGAGCTGTTCATTGTTGAGGGTGACTCAGCAGGTGGTTCGGCGAAGCAGGGCCGCGACTCGATGTACCAGGCGATCCTCCCGCTGCGCGGCAAGATCCTGAACGTGGAGAAGGCCCGCATGGACCGCGTGTTGAAGAACGCGGAGGTCCAGGCGATCATCACCGCGCTGGGTACGGGTATTCACGAAGAGTTCGATATTTCGAAGCTGCGCTACCACAAGATTGTGCTGATGGCGGATGCTGACGTCGACGGCCAGCACATCGCAACGCTGCTGCTTACCCTGCTGTTCCGCTTCATGCCGGAGCTCATCGAGGAGGGCCACGTCTACCTGGCGAACCCGCCGCTGTACAAGCTGAAGTGGGCGAAGGGTGAGCCTGGCTACGCCTTCTCCGACGCGGAGCGCGACCAGTTGCTCGCGGAGGGCCTGGAGGCCGGCCGCAAGATCAACACGGATGACGGCATCCAGCGTTACAAGGGTCTGGGTGAGATGAACCCGAGCGAGCTGTGGGAGACCACGCTGGACCGGGAGCACCGTATTCTGCGTCGTGTTGATGTGGAGGACGCTCAGCGCGCTGATGAGCTGTTTAGCATCCTGATGGGTGATGATGTCGCGGCTCGCCGTTCCTTCATCACCCGCAAGGCGAAGGACGTCCGTTTCCTGGACGTCTAGCTTTCCATCTGCTTTTCGACGACCTCTCCGATCCGCGGCAGCGCAGGCCCCACAATTTTGGCGGCTTTGCTGCGGAAGGTGGCGTAGATCTTCTGTACGCCGGCTGGCATGGAGTCGCGGAGGTTGTCGCCGAGTGAGACGAGTTCTGTGACCACGTCGTCTTCGTGTTGTGCGAGGTATTCGCCGAAGGCGGCGTGGTCGCTGTTTTTGTAGTCTTCCCAGCGGGGGTTGAGCTGCTCGAGGAGTTGGGGGAGTACGGTGTTGATGCCTTTGTGCAGGATCCGGGCGTCGACTTTCTTTACGCCCGCGATTGCGGAGCGCAGCGCCATGCCGGTGAGTCCGCTTTGGTCTGCGACGGTCTGGTCGACCACTCCGGCGAGCGCGTCGACAATTCCTGGGCGGCGCCCGTTGTGAAGCAGTGCGTTGAGTCCTTGTGGTGTTTCCATGCCGTTGATTGTATGACAAATGCGACCTGCCCCCGGCAGGTCGCATTGTTACGTTGAGCGTTGCGGCTCTTCCGCCACAGCAGTCACACAGGACACTGTAACCACAACAGGAACAAACTTATCATGAGTCACAGCGGTTACATATTTGGGGTGGGGTTTAGACCTTGGGCAGCATCTTCTGCAGCTCGTTGAGGTCGATCTTGGAGAAGTCGAAAATACGGTTACCCTGGGAGGATCCCATCACGCCCGAGAACCCGGCCTGGCGCGCGAGGTCGTCGACGGCTGCGCGCAGTGGGGGGACGGCGTCGACAATTACTTGGCCAACCAGCAGGGTGAGCAGCGCCGCGATGGTCAGCGAGACCGGCGCCGAGCCCGTGTATGCGCTGCCAAGCGGTGGCTGCTTTGGTGGGGTGACGGTCGGCGTGATCACCGGCGTCGGTTTGGAGGATCCGGAGGACCCCGATGGAGCGGTGGTGGCTTGCGGCGCGACGATCAGCGACGCCGTAAGCCCGCCGGCGAGGACGAGAGCACTCATTTTCTTCATAGTGCTTAGAATATCGTCCCCGCGCGAACGGTGTTAGCGAAGCAGCGCGTTGATGTCGACGTACTGCAGCACATAGTTCGCCGCGCCGGCCAGCAGACCGAGCAGCGCGAGCACGCCAACCACGATGCCGATGGTCGCACCCGTGCTCGAGCCCTCCTCGTTCGAGGAGGAGCTGCTGGAGCCATCGCTACTCGATCCGGTGTCACCACCCTTATCGACGTCCGCAACCGTGGCCTTCAGCTTGTACTCCTTTGTGGACCAGTCAGGGAACGTCGCGGTGACGGTGTAGTCGATGGAGGCGCCAGGCTTCGCGTCCGCCGGAGGCGTGATAGTGACCTCACCCGTGCGCGGGTCGGTGGCGAACTTCCAGCCCTCGTAGGTGCCGTTCGGGCCCGTGAACTTCGTGCCCGCCGGAACGTTGCCGCTCGGACGCTGCACGATCGTGTCGCCGGCGTTCACCTTCGGCTGTTCAAAGTCGACGTTAGTCTTGTCCGCCTGCGATTCCTTCGGCTTCGCTGGCGTCGTCGTGCCCGTTGGCTGCTCGCTCGTCGGCTGCTCGCTGGTGGACGGCGCCGTGGTGGTGCGCTCCACGTAGACGGTGACTTCGTGAATCTGCCTCGACTTGTCTGGGAAGACCACGGTGACAGGGAAGCTCACAGTGGTACCAACCGTCGCGTTTGCTGGTGCAGTAATTCGAATCTCACCAGTCTGGCTGTTCGTGGTGGCGGACCATCCTTGCTGCGACCCGCTCGGCCCGTTGAACTTCGTGCCCGCCGGGAATTCGCCCTTCGGCTTCAGCGTCACGGACTCGCCCGCGTGCACCGGCGTGCGCGCGTACTCAATCTTGGTCGTCTCATTCTGTGGCCTCGAAGGCTTCGTCGAGGTAGTTGGAGTCGTCTCACTTGTCGACGCCTCTTCGCTTGTCCGCGGCGCGGACTCCTTCGTGGTCGTCGTTGCCTTGGTTGTTGGCGTTGCCTTGGTAGTCGACGTGGCCGGGGTGGTCGTCTCCGGGGTGGTGGACTTCTCGGTTGTCCGCGGCGCGGACGTGGTCGGCTCGGTCGTCTTGTCCGAAGTCGTCGGCGTAGTCGTTGACGGGTCGGTTGTCCGCGGGGCGGACTCCTCCGAAGTCGGCGTGGACTCCTCAGACGTGGATGGCTCTGTCGTCTTGTCCGAAGTCGTCGGTTTCGTCGTCGTAGCCTCTTCGCTTGTCCGTGGCGTGGACGGTTCCGTGGTTTTTTCCGAAGTCGCCGGGTCGGTTGTCCGCGGCGCGGACTCCTCCGAAGTCGGCGTGGACTCCTTGGTGGAGGTCGTCGGAGTAGTCGTCTCCTTTGCCTTCACGGTGACGTGGAATTTCGTCTCCTGCTTGGAGCCGTCGCGGAAGTAGATCTCGAGGGGAACCGTGAAGTCGAAGTCACGGGCGTGGCTTGGTACTTCAACGGAGACAGCGCCGTCCTTGTCGGTATTGACCTTCACACCGTTGACGCTCTGGTTCTTCGGGCCGTTGACGATGGCACCGGTCGGCAGGGATTCAGCTGGTTTGAACACGTGGTTCTCGCCGGCCTTGATGGTCACGTCCTTGTAGGTCACCTTGAACTTTTCGGACTCGGGATTGGTTGGCGCCTCGAAGAGGACGACGGCGCTGGTGACGGTGCGGGAACCGTCGGGGAACTCGACGCGGATAGGCACGTTGATCTGGGTGCCTGCGCGGGTGCCCTCTGGGGTTTTGACGGTCACCACACCGGTCGATGGCTCAATGCTGATCTCCCATCCCGTTGGTGGCGTTGCGTTCATGGCGAACTTGGTGCCGTCCGGCACATCTTTGAGTGCAGGAGTGATGGTGGCGGTCTCATCAGCGGGCGTATTGGTCACTGGATAATCGACGTTGGCCTTGCTGGACTGCCAGACGGGGTCCTTGGTCACCTCGACCTTGGCTTGTACGAAGTCTTGGGAGTCGTCGGAGTAGGTGACGATGACAGGCACATTCACGACCGCACCGGCAGCGAGCGGCTCCTTTGGCTTCGCGGTGATGGTGCCGTTGGTGGCGTCGATAGACAGGTCCCATAGCTTGGACTCGCCGACGATCTTGAACGTGGTGCCTTCCGGCAGCTCAGCCGTCTGCTTGACGGTGGCTGTTTCGTTGCCCGCGATCTGCTCCGTTGGGTAGGACGGGGTGTGCTTCGCGGCGAGGCGGTCGGATGACGGGGTGGTGTTGCCGTGCTTGTCGGCGACGGATACTTTGGCGTGCTTGACGTCGGAGGAGCCGTCGGGAAACTCGGCGCGAACTGGGATGGAGATCCAGGAACCATATCCAATATCGCCGGCCTTGACGGTGACGGCGCCGGTGGCCTCCTCGACGCTGACGTCCCACTTCTCAATTTTGTCGCTGTTGAGGTAGAACTTCGTACCCTGCGGGAACTTGCCGGTAGGCGTGACGGTGACGCTCTCCTTCGGCTGGACGAGCGAATCTTTGTATTCGATCGTGGCGGTGTTGGCGTTGTTGTTTCCGCCGGGAACGACGGTGACCTCGGTGTCATAGGTGGCCGTGGATTTGTCTGCAAAGAGGACGAAGACACGGTAGCGCAGTCCCTGGCCGGGGCGCAGCTTCGGTGCGGCCTCGATGGTAACGGCACCCGTCTTTTCGTCGGTGGTCAGCTTCCAGCCGTCGATGCTGGTCGGGCCGACGGCCTTGGCGCCCTCTGGGAGAGGGACGCTCGGTTCGACGGTGATGGTGTCGCCTGCGGTGATTTCGGCGTCGCGCCATTCGCGCGCCTCCTGAGACTGAGACGCCGCAGACGCCGAATCAGACGCAGCAGCGGTCTCTTCCGCGCGCAGCTGCGGCGCGGCCAGGCCGGCGCCGATCAGCGCTGCGGTGGTTGCCAGTACAGCGGTGTACTTTGTAGCGTTCATTGTTCCTCCACCAAGTGTTCTCTAATGGTCCGTGTAAATAGTTGCCAGTGTAGGAGAAAGTACGCGATTACGCTTCCTCGACCCACCGCAAATAGGTGGTGCCGGCGACGTCAGCGAAGGCGTCGTTGGCTCCGGTCAGGGGGCACAGGGCCCGGATCGTGTCGGCGAGGCCGCGGGCGGCGGCGTGTGCGGTGTCGTAGACGGGCACGCCGTGGAGGTGGGCGCCGGGGACGGCGGCGCAGGCGCATAGTGCGGCGAAGGAACGTATTCGCACCTTATATATATGCGCGCATTCGTCGGCGATGGCCAGCAGCTGCTCACTGCTTAAGCTACGCATCGCGGGCCTGCCGGATGCGGCGTTCGGTGTGGGCGTATTCCTGCAGGGTGGTGCGGGCGAGGTTGGTAATGGTGGCGTCGTCAAGAAGGCGGGAGGCAGCGGTGACGATGGCGCGGCGGGCGGCCTCTTGCTTGGAGCAGCCCCATGCGGAGGCGAGCATGATGAGTGCTGTGTCTTCGTCTGTGCTGAGTCGTAGCGTCATGGCCATGCCGCGATGGTATCAGAGTGATACCACGGCGCAGGGGTGATTCGGTGCACAAGGCGCTAGAATCGGTAGGAACTAATGTTTGACGAAAGGTGAGCAATGAGTGATGACACTCTAGGTGGCGGCGGCTCCGACGCCATCCAGCCCATTGACATCAATGAGGAGATGCAGACGAGCTACATCGATTACGCGATGAGCGTGATCGTCGGCCGTGCGCTCCCGGATGTCCGCGATGGCATGAAGCCGGTGCACCGCCGCATCATTTACGCGATGTACGACCACGGCTACCGCCCCGAGCGCTCGTACGTGAAGAGTGCCAAGCCTGTCGCCGACACGATGGGTAACTTCCACCCGCACGGCGACAGCGCGATTTATGACACGCTGGTGCGCATGGCCCAGCCGTGGGCGATGCGCTACCCGCTGGTGGACGGCCAGGGTAACTTCGGTTCCCCTGGTAATGACGGCCCAGCGGCCATGCGTTACACCGAGTGCAAGATGACGCCGCTGGCGATGGAGATGGTCCGCGACATCCGCGAGGACGCCGTGGAGTTCTCCCCGAACTACGACGGCAAGACCCGCGAGCCGGACGTGCTGCCATCGCGTGTGCCGAACCTGCTGATGAACGGCTCGAACGGTATCGCCGTCGGTATGGCCACCAACATCCCGCCGCACAACTTGAACGAGCTGGCGGAGGCCATCTACTGGATGCTCGACAACTATGACGCGGATGAGCAGGCGGCGCTCGACGCGGTAATGGAGCGAGTGAAGGGCCCGGACTTTCCGACGGCCGGCCTCATCGTCGGCGATCAGGGCATCAAGGATGCCTACACCACGGGCCGCGGTTCGATCCGCATGCGTGGTGTGACCGAGATCGAGGAGATCGGCAACCGCCAGGTCATCACGATTACGGAGCTGCCGTACCAGGTCAACCCGGATAACTTCATCCACAACATCGCGGAGCAGGTTACCGCGGGCAAGATGGTGGGCATCTCCAAGATTGAGGACGAGTCCTCCGACCGCGTGGGCATGCGCATCGTGGTCACGCTGAAGCGCGACGCGGTTCCTCGGGTGGTGCTCAATAACCTGTACAAGCACTCGCAGCTGGAGACGAACTTCTCCGCGAACATGCTCTCCATCGTCGACGGCGTGCCGCGCACGCTGCGCCTCGACCAGATGCTGCGCTACTACGTCAAGCACCAGATCGACGTCATCGTTCGCCGCACCAAGTTCCGCCTGGATGAGGCCGAGAAGCGCGCCCACATCCTGCGCGGCCTGGTCAAGGCCCTCGACGCGTTGGACGAGGTCATCGCCCTGATCCGTCGCTCGCCAACGGTTGACGACGCCCGCCAGGGCCTGATCAAGCTTCTCGACGTCGACGAGATCCAGGCCAACGAAATCCTGGCAATGCAGCTGCGCCGCCTGGCAGCGCTGGAGCGCCAGAAGATCGTCGACGACCTGGCCGAGATCGAGCGCAAGATTGCCGACTACAAGGACATCTTGGCCCGTCCGGAGCGCCAGCGGGAGATCGTTGGCAACGAGTTGCGTGAGATCGTCGAAAAGTATGGCGACGAGCGCCGCACCCAGATCGTGGCCGCGACCGGCGATGTGACCGAGGAAGACCTCATCGCGCGCGAGAACGTCGTGGTTACCATCACCTCCACCGGATACGCGAAGCGCACGAAGGTGGATGCGTACAAGTCGCAGAAGCGCGGCGGCAAGGGTGTCCGCGGGGCGGAACTGAAGCAGGACGACGTGGTGAAGCACTTCTTCATCTGCTCCACCCACGACTGGATCTTGTTCTTCACCAACTTCGGCCGCGTGTACCGCCTCAAGGCCTACGAGCTGCCGGAGGCGGGCCGCACCGCTCGCGGCCAGCATGTGGCGAACCTGCTGGAGTTCCAGCCTGAGGAGCGCATCGCGCAGGTCATCCAGATCCAGTCCTACGAGGACGCCCCGTACCTGGTCCTGGCCACCCGCGACGGCCGCGTGAAGAAGTCCCGCCTGACCGACTACGAGTCGGCGCGTTCCGCGGGCCTCATCGCGATCAACCTCAACGAAGGCGACGCCCTGATCGGCGCCGCGCTGGCAGGCGAGGAAGACGACCTGCTGCTCGTCTCTGAGCAGGGACAGGCCATCCGCTTCACCGCTGACGACGACCAGCTGCGCCCAATGGGTCGCGCGACCGCCGGCGTGAAGGGCATGCGCTTCCGCGGCGACGACAAGCTGCTCGCAATGGCCGTGGTCCAGGACGGCGAGTTCCTGCTCGTCGCTACCGCTGGCGGCTACGGCAAGCGCACCGCGATTGAGGAGTACAACACCCAGGGCCGCGGCGGCATGGGCGTGATGACGTTCAAGTACACCCCGAAGCGTGGCAAGCTGATCGGCGCCCTGGCGGTCGATGAGGAAGACCAGATCTTCGCCATCACCTCCGCCGGCGGCGTGATCCGCACCGAGGTCAACCAGATCCGTCCGTCCTCCCGCGCCACGATGGGCGTCCGCCTCGTCGACCTCGCGGATGACGTTGAGCTGCTGGCCATCGACAAGAACGTCGAGGAGCAGGGCGAAGAGGAGGCAACCGCGGTTGCCAAGGGCGAGAAGACGATTGAGGAAGCCAAGGAGCAGACCTCCTCGTCCATCTCCGCGTCGCCGAAGGATGGGGAGTAAACCATGGCCGCCCGCAAGATAGTGGTGCGGCGCGTGGGTGTCGCCTCCGTGTTTAAGGTGGCGACGATCCTCGCCCTCGTCGGCTTCGTCGCGTGGATGCTGGGCGCGGCCATCGTCTACTACGGCCTCGCGCAGACTGGGGTCATTGACTCCTTGAACTCGCTGGTCAGTGGCGTCGGCGGCGACCAAGTTATCGACGCCACCCTGGTCATGTCCGCGGCAGGCCTCTTCGGGCTCATCGGCGTGGTGTTCGTCGCGGTGATGGCCCCGCTGACGGCGTTGCTCTACAACGCCATCGCGGACCTGGTCGGCGGCGTCACCCTGGTGATGTCCAACAGGGCGCGATAGCCGTGAGATACCTACCGCTATAACAACTATAAAAACACCGCTTGTACTGGCGATTTGTCAAAGGTTATAGTGGTAGGTAATCTTACTTCTCGTTCCCAGGGCCTATAGCTCAGTCGGTTAGAGCGCATCGCTGATAACGATGAGGTCGCAAGTTCGATTCTTGCTAGGCCCACAGGAACAAAAGGGGCATTAGCTCAGTTGGTAGAGCACCTGCTTTGCAAGCAGGATGTCAGGAGTTCGATTCTCCTATGCTCCACAGGTTCACCCTGGTCTTCGATTCGGAGGCCAGGGTTTTTTCATGCGTTGACACGTGTCCCCCCTGTTTGGTGGCAGTGGTGTTTTGAGTGTGATAGATCACGTTTTTGTTGCATACTTTGACAGGTTTTGTGAAGCTGCTGGTCAGGGGGTTTTTGGGGGTTGTGGGGTGTGGTTTTGTGGGTTGTGGTGGTGTTTTTGTGGTGGTGGGGGCGTAGTGGACTACTTTCAGGGAGATTTTTGTGATTGAATAAATGTCTGTCAGTTTGTGGATCCGTGTTCAGATGGTCTTCAGGCTGCTTCGAATATCTCCTACGATTTTTAAGGATTGAGCCGTTGCAAAACGCACATCTTAAGAAGCGAATCATGGCCGGCCTGATTACAGGCGTCATGGCCGTTAGCACCGTGCACGTTGCTGCGCCGAACGCAAGCGCAGACATTGCTGTTACAAGCCAGTACGATCAGCTCTCCCAGGAGGAGCTGCAGAAGGTCTTTGAAGGCCAGCAGATCTGGAAAGAGAAGATCCCGAAGGGCCAGAACGCTCTCGGTCTGCTGGCTACCCAGTACGGCCCGGGCTGGTGCATCGACTGGGGCGTCGATAACCCGTGGAACAACCCGAAGGGTTACTCCTTCCGTAAGCTGACCGGCCAGTCCGGCCGCTACGGCGTTGGTAACCGCATCAACCCGGATGTTGAGAAGGGCGCCATCAACCTGATGAAGGCCGTTCTCGAGGACCAGGAGAAAGGCGACATCGAGGGCGTTAAGCGCAAGATGATGTACATGCAGGCGTTGGTTTCCAACAACCTTGCATACCTCAACGAGGTTCGCCCGAACCTGATGGGTGACGCGATGTTCACCGAGCTGACCGGTTTCGAGATTCGCTACAAGCGTGTTGATAGGGCAAACCCGGGGCCGAACTACTACCTCGTCGTTAACGAGGGAGCGATGGAAAAGGTTCGCAAGAGCTACAACAAAGGCGAATACATCGTTGTCTTGATGCCAAACAACTACAACCTGAATTTCAGCTGGAGGCGTGAATACACTTCCCAGCGTCTGATCACGCCGTACCAGCCAGGTCTGGAGAAGCCGAAGCAGCCAAAGCCGCAGGAGCCTCACTACACGAACACGACAGTGACGCTGCCGAAGAGCACGGTTACCACCGTCGTGACAGTCCCAGAGGCGACCGAGACCCGCTGGGAGCAAATCCCGCCGACCACGAAGGTAACGACTGTAACGAAGCCGGCGGAGACGAAGACCACTACGGTTACTCACGAGCCGTCGACGGTGACGACGACCAAGCGTGAAAACGGCAAGGACGTCACGGTCACGAAGACCATCACGCCGGAGCCGTCGATCGTTGAGACGGTTGTTCCAGGCTCGACAGTCACCAACACGACGACCGTTACTGAGCGCCCAGTCGTGACCACGGTCAAGGAGCACGTCACCCCGACGACGGAGACCCACTACACGACCGTCCCAACGACGGTTGAGGTCACCCCGTCTGACGTCACCGAGACGAAGACCGAGCAGTCCACGGTCACGACGACTTCCACGAACGTCAACGTTCAGGAGATCATCAAGGAGTACTACACCCGGATCGAGAAGGAAGTCTACGAGATCCACAACACGATCGACATCCGTCACAAGGACGAGAAGAAGATCCTTGACATGGGCGATCTGAAGAAGCAGGGCTACTCCTGGCGCATCACGAAGGGCGAGGACCTCGTGATCGTGGATCGCGATAAGGACAACAACCTGATCATCAAGCCGAAGGATGACTTCAAGGGATCCGGTGTTGTTGAGATCGTCGTTACCGATGAGAACGGCAACGAGTACATCTACGAGCTGCAGATCAACGATCGCACTGGTGAGGTCGAGCACCTCAACAAGATCGTGAACAACTACTTCTACAACATCAACCAGGGTGGCTCTGATCGCACCAAGATCATCACGCTGGACAAGGGTGACAAGGTAGAGGTTCTCGAGGGTGGCGACATCGCGACCGTGAAGGACGATGGTGCTGGCAAGCTCGTCATCACCCCGAAGGACAAGGATGTTCACGGTGAGGTGATCGTCAAGATCACGTCGAAGAATGGTGAAGAGAAGCAAAACATCATCACTATTGAGAACATCAACTCCACCTACAAGGTGACCCGCGAGATCCTCAACACCTCCGTAGGCTTCGTTGAGCGTCGTGGCGGTACGAAGTTTGAGATCACCTCCGACGAGAACAAGGTCATCAAGGAGATCGTCGAGGACGGCGACAACTGGAAGATCGTTCCGAATGAGGGCGCTGAAGGCGAAGCAAAGGTCACCTTCACTGACAAGGACGGCCGTACCTACGACTTCACGTTCATCGTCAAGAAGGACGTGAATGCAGGTCCGGACATCCGTGACGTTGTGATCAACTACAACAAACAGGAAAAGCTCAACGGCAAGGTTGAGATCGAGCGTCGCGACAACTACACCATCAAGATTGTTAGCGGCGAAGAGTACGCAACGGTCGTTGAAGAGGACGGCCAGTGGGTTGTGAAGCCGACCGACGCCGCGGCCAATAATCTTCAGGGCAGCCAGGTCGTCGTTCAGGTGAACGATGACAAGGGTGAGCTGCGCAACATCTGGAACATCCAGATCAATCCGGCTCTCAACCAGGACACTTTCGAGAAGCGCGTGCTGCAGCGTGAGGCGGTTGATCGTTCCTACATGACGATTAACGCTGGCAACGCCACGAACAACAACCTCACCATCACTGAGGGTGAGGACTTGGTCGTCAAGGATGAGAAGAATACGAAGACCAACGACAACGGTGACACTACCGATTTGCGCTTCCGCTTCAAGCCGGGCACGAAGGGCCAGGTCAAGATCCAGGAGACGATGCGTTGGCGTCTCGATGGTGGTCCGAAGCTTCCTAAGGGTTCGACCATCCTCGACGAAACCTTGCTCGATCCAGAGAACGATGAACCGGACGTGTTGAAGGTCCTTGTCGAGAAGGCTCCGAAGGACAAGAATGGCAAGCCGTACGTTGACCTTGTCATCACCGAGTGGGTTGTTGATGTCGAGCCGGGTCACGTCCAGGAGCTGAACCACGAGTTCACCACTGACAACGACCTGACGATTCAGGGCACCGACCTCAAGCTCATCAAGGGCGAGGAGCTGCTGAAGTCGAAGCCTGAAGACGGCTCCATCATGAAGCTGGAGCCGAACCGCTTTGCGGACGGCACGGTTGTCGTTGAGAACCGCACGAAGGATGGCTACGTCTTCGAGCGTTACACCATCAACTTCAAGCCTGGTCGTGTCGTGAACAAGGTCACCAAGCTCAAGCGTGCGATCACGACTGATAGCACCGCGAAGCTGGCCCGCTACGAGAACGACAAGGTCTTCAAGGTCCTTGAAGGCACCCTTGCTGACGGTAAGGACATCACCAGCGAATTCAAGAAGTACTTCAAGTACTCCGAGGAGACGAACGAGTTTAAGCTCGTCCCGCTTGAGGCAGCAATCGGCAAGGTCTTCACCTTCCAGGTGGCTGACGATCGTGGCGTGTACGCGAACTACGAATTCACCGTTGGTGCTGGCGAAAACGAGAGCAACCGTACCTTCGAGATCCCAGAATCGTCCGAGTTCCGCGTGCTGCAGATCAACCCGAACACCATGGTGTGGGTCAGTGGTTCCGAGAACTTCACGACGAACGTCCAGGACAGCGGTTCTGTCGACGGCAAGAGCAACAAGATCTCTGAGTGGGTTGCAAAGCCTGTGAAGGGTTCGGCTGGCAAGTCCGGCATCGTGCAGGAGGTTGACCCAGACGGCAACGTTGTTAACCGTTACACGCTGAACATCACGGCACCGAAGGTCCGCAAGTTCGATGAGGTTCAGAAGGGCGCCATTGTTGGCGAGAGGGTGGAGCTCGAGAAGAAGGACAAGGACAACAATTTTGCCATCGTCAAGGGCGGCGACCTTGTCAAAGACAAGAGCGAGGATAACTCCAAGTTCACGTTGAAGAACGAGGCTGCCAACCAGACTGTGGTTGTTGAGGAGACGAACAAAAACGGTGACCTGGTGACTCGATACACCATCTCCGTGCTGCCAAAGGGCTGGTCCACTTCCGAGGGTGCAAACATTGCCGACCCGAACAAGCTCTTCATCATTAAGAAGAACGAGAAGACCGGCGTCATCACCATCCAGCTCAACCCTGACTCTGGCGTGAAGCTTGACCTGAGCAAGGTCGACTTCGACATTGTCGGCGGTAAGGCGACGAAGGAGTTCAAGGACGGCAAGTGGATCATCACCCCGGAGAAGAATGGCAACCTCACCATCGTGCCGATCTTCCCGAACTCTGCTCAGGGTGCTCCAGTCGATGTTGAGGTAAATATCACCGTTACGAAGGAAACCAAGGGTTCCTCGAACGCGAACTTCAAGGACCCGAAGTGCATCGCTGGTCTGGTCGGCATGGCGTCGCCACTGCTGCTGTTGATCCCGCTGGGCATCCTCTCCCAGGTCCGCATTCCGGGCCTCGAGAGCCTGCGCGCAGAGGTCAACGCAGCCATCAAGCGCGCTAACGATGACATCCAGCGTGGCCTGGGTATCTACGACCGCGACCGCGCAGAGCGCGCAGCCGGCCTGCAGGGTGCGTTCCAGGTAGCGAACCCACAGATGATCGGCCTCGCAGGTGGCGCCCTCGGTGCCATCACCGCCGGCCTGATCATCATGGACGTTGTCCTGCGTAGCTGTGGTGTGGACGAAGCAACGTCCTCCTACCAGCTGGGCAAGGCAACCGGCAACCAGACCCTGATTGACGGTTCCTCCAAGAAGGACGATCAGGGCACCGAGGAAGCAAAGCCTGCCGAGGACAAGCCAGCGGAGAACAACTAACGTTGACTCCGTCTCAGGCTGAGGTCAGGGCATAACAAAACCCGGCCCGCACACCACACGGTGCGCGGGCCGGGTTTTCTCTTGCAGTAAAGGGAATCGGCTACTTCCGCTTCTTCGGCAACGCCATCAGCGCCGCACCCATCGAAACCAGCCACGAATCCTTCGCCAGGGAAAGGCCATCGTGGGAAGGACGGATGCCGTCGTCCTCGGTCATGGCGTCGTTGTTGAAGTACATCGTCAACATGCCAGCGCCAAACGAGCCAAGGGCCGCACCGGCGAGACGGTTGCTCACAAAGGGGGCGAGCAGCGCGCCGGCCACCGCTGCCTCAGAGACAGCGAGACCCTTGCCGAACTGCTCCGGATCCAACTTGCCAAGCGCAGGGATGCCCGTGGCAGCCATGCCTTGGAGGCCCTCGGCGGCCTCGCGGTTGAGGCCGAACTTGCCCAGGGCAGAGTTCAAAATGAAAAGCCCCGTCGGGACGCGCAGGGCAACGGATGCAAGCTTTGCGGATGTAGACATAGTGTGCTCCTTCGTTATTGGTAGATCGCAATGCGTGTTGACGCATCAACAATGTTGCGAGTCTACCAGTCGTAGAAGTCACCTGCAGAAGGGGGAGCGCACCAAATTCGTGATTTTCCGAAGGTCGCACACGTGTTTTCCCAGGTCACTAAACGCGCCGCTCTGTGTCAAGTGGTTGTGGGCCAGATTCATGGTTAACAATGCATCATCAATGCACGCGGCGTCGGCGCCGTCTTACTCGTTGTGCGGATAATCGTGACTTTCTCAGGCAACCCAATCGGTGTTTTCGGTATCGCGGTAATTAGCCCATCGGCAAGTGCTTGCTCGACGGCATCTCGCCGGGTGGCTTCCATCTGTTGCCACGTGCCGTCAAGCACGCTTTGCGGTGTGTAGCCATTAATCCCTCTGTGGGGCCGTTGGTTATACAAGTGTGTAAACTCATCAACCCAGCTCGCCGCGTGCTTAATGCTGGCAAAAGCCCTCGGGTAGTAGGCCATACCTTTCATCGTGTGAAACAACGACTCCATATGCGGATTATCGTTACTGATCGACGGCCTACTGAACGACCGTTTGACCTGGTGGGCATCAAAAAGTTCGCCAAGGCTACGACTAGTCATCGCTGCCCCGTTATCGGAGTGCACCGTGTCAACATCAGGGTGTGCGGCAAAGATTTCTTCAAACATATGCCGTGCCACGCGGGAATCTTCGTGGTGGGCAACGACTGCGCCAACAACAGCACGGGAATAGAGATCGATTGCGGTATGGCAGGCGTAGTACTGGTTGGTGTACTTGCCTGGAAGGTAGGTGATATCCCAGCACAGCACTTGACCTGGCCGGTGTGCTTCAACATGTGGGGACTGGTTGTTGCCGCGTGCACGCCGCGGGCGTGTTCTGCTTGTGCCGTGGCGTTGTGATAAGAGTTTGCCGTGTGCTTTGGCAACCCGGTAGAAGCTACGCAAGCTGGCGATATAGCACCCATTGTTCAATGCGTGGTAGAAGACATCATCCACACTCGAATACGGATTGGCATCCAACAAGGCCAAAATGTCGTTGACTTGCGCATCGGTTAAGCGTTTGATGTTGCGTTTGTGATGCGGGATCGGATCTTGCTTCTTCGGGCGAGGATTGTCCTGGTAATACCGCCTGGAACGCGCCACTCCTAACACGCTGCAAGCTTTCCTCATTGAGTGACCGATACCAACGAGGGCTTCGATTAGCTCGTTTTCTTGTTGTAGGCCTGCCTCATAGCGTTGCGTTTGTTCTCCTGTGAGGATTTTCCCGCCGCGTTTGAGTCCCCGCCAGTGTTTTCTGGCAGAGACGCTATAGCTTTTCCCAGCACATCACTGGTGTCCTTCCACAGCTTGTTTTCTTTGCGCAGCTTGGCGTTTTCTCGTTGTAGTGCGTTGTACTCCTTGCGGGTAATGGTGACCATGTCGTTGTTGGTGGCCTTGGGCGTGTTCATGGGTTCTACCTTTCTTGTGTGCGTGTAGTGGGCAATCGTGCCGTTTGCGACTTTCTCGATCCAGCCATGCATCGCTGACTGCAAGATACCGTGTTTATCCAACAAGGCTTGTTTTGTCCCATGCGGGGCAGCCACATACTGGTGGACAAGTGAGATGATTGCTTCAGCGTCTAACACCACCGGTACAGGGGTAGTTGCCCCGGTATAGACTGCGGCGCGTTGTTGCTGGGTAAACGTGCCAAGATCAAAACGCTTCATCCACCGAATCACTCGTGATGCGTCCATGTCGTGACGGGCCAGCCAAACCTGCTTCGTCCCGTACGGCAGTTGGTGATAGATCCTGACCATCTGCTGTTTCTGAGTATTGCTATAGGTGATAATCCCGCGATCTGGGGTGTTGGGGATAAACACGACTGCCACAGCATCCGGCATGACCAACTCACTATCGGAAAGCGTGGCACCGGGTGCAAGGGTGACAGTCGGCAACGCCAGCACATCGCGTGCAGATGGCAGGCTTGCACGCCGACGTTTACGAGTTCTGCCGGGGTCGGGGTTGGTGTTGTAGTCTGCCCAATCCTTCTCCGGTGGGTTTGGTATCAGCGGGGGAATATCGTGCGGGGACATGGGTGTGGACCTCCTTCAGGTTCTGGCCCACAACCAGCCTGCCACCTAGGGCCAGTGAGGGAATTTGGTGCGCAGGCCAAGCATCACGACACCACATTCCCGAATCTCGAAAAGGCGACGCGACGTTTCCCCAGGTCGTCAACTCCACGAGGAGGAATTTGGTGCACTCCCCCTCACCTCAGTGCCAAAGCACGCAACTCTCTCTTCACGAGCTGGGTTTTTACCCCTTCCCCCAACAAGAATTGCGTCTTTTGGCACTGGCATCTCCCGATGGGACACCACATTCCCTCCCCGACCCCCATCGACCTGGGCTTTTCCAAACCCGGCTGCCAAAATCCAGGAATTTGGTGCGCGCATCCCCTGCCCAGACACCAAATTCCCGAATCTCCCGAAAAGGCGCCGCAGCGTTTCCCCAGGTTGCCGAACCCGCATATAGGAATGTGGTGCCAGGGACCAGGCCCCAGCGCCCACACACCCCCTACAACGCCAGCTCTGGGTGGATGTCCTTGTCGTTGAGGATGCGGCGCTTCCACATGCCCCACGCGCTGATCAACCACGCGGCCACTGCGAGCAGTGTGAGGACCACGATGGCGCGCAGCAGGCGCGGGTCTTCGGCGTGGTTGCCGAAGAAGGCGACGCGGATCATATCCACGGTAAAGCGCATCGGGTCCCAGTCGTGGACCCACTGGATGAACCCTGGCTGCACTTCGGGCGGGTAGAGGCCGTTGGATGCCACCAGCTGGAGGGACATGAGCGCCATGGTGACCAGTCTGCCGGTGGCGGGGCCGAAGACCATGTTGATGGCGAGGATCAGCGACATGAACACCCAGGAGCCGAACCACAGCACGCCGAACAGGCCGAGTGGGTGCTTCGGCTCGACGCCGATCGCGACGACCTGCACGAGCCACAGCAGCACGGCCTGCACGAAGCCGACGATGAGGGCCGGTAGCAGGGTGTGGGCGACCATGCGGAAGGGGTTGGTGCCGGAGTCGATGACGCGGCGCGAGAACGGCGCGAGGATCATGTAGAGCACCAGCCCGCCGATCCACAGGGAGAGGGACAGGAAGAAGGGGGAGAGGCCCTTGCCGAAGAAGGTGAGTTCGTCGCCGGTGTTGTTGTGCACGACGGGGTTGCCGGCGGCCTCGGTGGCTTTCTCGAGGCGGTCGCCTTCCCACGTCGGGGCTTTGTCGGCGCCTTCGTTGAGTTTGAGGCTGAGTTCGCCGGTGCCGTCGCTGAGGGTGACGAGGCCGTCGTTCAGGTCGTTGAGGCCGACGACGAGCTGGTTGGAGCCACCCGCGAGTTTGGAGGTGCCTTCGGCTGCGGAGTTCGCTCCCACGACGAGGCGGGAGGAGCCGTCCTTCAGCTTGCCGACGCCCACTACGAGCGTGCCGGAGCCGTCCTGCAGCATCCGCAGGCCCTGCGCCAGCGTCTGCGCACCGGCGGCGGCTTGGTCCATGCCGGAGCGGTACTTGGCGGTGGGGTCGTTGAGCTGGGTGGACAGTTCGTGGGCGCCGTTGCGCAGCCTGGTCAGGTCGTTGATCATCTGCGGGTTCATGGCGACGAACTGGTCGCCGTTGAGCTGAGCTTTCAGGCCGCGGGCCTGATTGGCCAGGTCGGCCGCGCCGGGGACTGGGGTGGCGTCGAGTTGGCGGATGGCCTGGTCCAGGGTGGCGTTGATGCTGTTGAAGGTGTTCTGGGCCACGT
Source organism: Corynebacterium pseudogenitalium (assembly GCF_024453815.1). Taxonomy (NCBI): domain Bacteria; kingdom Bacillati; phylum Actinomycetota; class Actinomycetes; order Mycobacteriales; family Corynebacteriaceae; genus Corynebacterium; species Corynebacterium pseudogenitalium. The sequence goes on from NZ_CP072934.1 coordinate 24,228, forward strand.
TGAGCTGGTCCGTGATGGAGGTCAGCTTGCCTACGCCGCCGGCGATGGCGGCTGCTCCGGCGCCCAGCTGGTTGGTGCCGTCTTGGAGGGCGGAGAGGCCGTCGGCAAGCTTGTTGGCGCCTTGGGAGGCTTCGCCGAGCTTCTCGTTGAGGGTGTTAGCGCCCTGCTGGAGTTCGCCGATGCCGGAGTCGAGTTGCTGCGCGCCGTCGGCGAGCTTCTTGATGCCGTTGTCGAGCTCCCCGACGCCGCCGTTGAGCTTGCCGGCGCCGTCCTTCAGTTTGCCGCTGCCGTCCTTGGCTTTGTGCGCGCCGTCATCGAGTTTGCCCGCGCCGTCGGCGGCTTTCACCATGCCGTCGTGGATGGTGTTGAAGCCGACGAAGAGCTGGTTGACCACCTCTTTACTCACGCTCTCTGAGATGACGGAGCTCATGATCAGGGTCACCTGGTTGCCCAGCATGGTGGGAATGAACCCGTTGGTCTCATTAAGGGAGATGTTGAGTTTCGCCTGGTGGGGGTTGTCGGAGTTGACGGATTCGGCGGCTTCGGAGAAGTCGCTGGGGATCTCCACGCCAAGGTAATAGGTGCCGTCGGCGACGCCCTTTTGGGCTTCCTCCGCGCTGACCAGGCGGAAGTCCATGGGTTGCTCGTCCATGAGCTCTTCCACGACGGTCAGGCCGTGCTCACCCTCGTCCGAGTTGACCAGGGCGACGGGCATCTTGTGCAGGTTGCCCAGCGGGTCGTAGTAGGACCAGACAAACAGCCCGCCGAAGAGCAGCGGGATGAGCGTGATGGCGATGATGGCGAGCGGCGGCAGTTTGCCGTGACCGAACTTTCGGAAGTTGCTGCCGATGTGCAGCCCTGCGATCATAGGTCCTCCTTGTTCACGCTGTTGACCAGCACTGGTTTGAGTTTTGCGACGTCGCGCAGGTTGTCGATGAATTCTTTGCGTAGTTCAAAGTTACGCAGCTGGTCTGGGTCGTCGACGATGATGAGCGGCGCGTCTGGTCGCGCGATGAGCGCGAGCAGTACACGCAGCCGCATCCGGTCGACGATGCTGAGGTCGCCGATGCCGAGCTTGAGTTTGTCCTCGTCCAGGTCGAATTGGAGGGGTTCCAGCCAGGGTTCGACAAGTTCGTGGCCGAGCAGGTCACGCGGGATGCGCCGGAAGAACGGCAGCTCCCAGGAGATTTGCTCCCGGATGATTTCCTTGGTGGGCACGGAGCGCTCGACGGAGTCGATGAGCGAGATGCCCGCCAGGGCGATCTCGGGGAAGCGTTGGCGGGCGGTGGTGGGCTCGTCGAAAAGCTCGATGGTGCCGCTGTGTGGTTCGTAGCGGCCGGCGAGCGCCATACTCAGTGTGGACGCGCCGGACTCGCGCGGCGAGGTGACCAGCGTGAACCCTTCGCCAACCTCGAGGTTGACCGGGTTGTTCCCTGGGCGCACGACGACGTCGACGGCTCGTAGGATGCAGTCCATTGAACACCTACTTTGGTTGATTTTCGTTGCAGAATGGTGCTAAGCGTAGGATTGACTATCAGTTAATGTCAAGCGGAAAGGAAGCACCATGCGAGCCGATGCGAGACAGAAGCGCGAACAGCTGATCCGGGCGGCGGTGGAGAACTTCCGCACCCGCCCGAACTCGGAGGTCACGCTTGGCGAGATCGCGGAGCACGCTGGGGTGGGCATCGCCACGCTGTACAGGCACTTTCCGACGCGCGCCGACCTGCGCCAGGCGTGCGCCCTCGAGTTCATTGACGTGCTCGACGCGAAGCTGGGGGACACGCTGGCCAAGTTTGACAGCGCCCCGGAGGAGCAGTGGCGCGCTTTCATTTGGGCGTGCGCCGACTCGGGTATCGGCATGCTGGTGGCGGCCCCGGCGGACGAGCCGCCGCACGCCCTGGAGCCCACGGTGCGGCAGCGCCGCGACGAGTTCTTCGCGCACGCCCAAGAGCTGCTGGACCTCGCCGCCGCTCACGGCCTGGTGGACCCAGCGCTGACTCCCTCCGAGATCGCCGCCGAGCTCATCGTGGTGACCCGCCCCATGAGTGCGAATCTGCGCAACCTTTTCCCAGACGTGAAGACCCGCCTGGTCAACCACCTGTTGCTGGCGTGGCGGGTGGACGCCAGCTAGCAGCTACTTCGTAGCGCGGCGCTGCTCGTCGTCGAGGGCGTCGAGGGTGCTGAACTGGTCGTCGGCGGAATCGGTGGAGTACACCAGCGTCGCCGTTCCCTCAGACCCGCCTTCAGTCGCGTCTTCCCGCAGCGCGTGCTTCGGCTCGTGGTTGCGCTCCTCGAGCTTTTCGCGCAGGTAGAACTCCCACAGCGCCCAGCCGCCGGCCGCGAGCGCGCAAGCACCGAGGGAGGCGAACAGGACCTTCGAGCCGGTCCCACGCTTGCGCGCTTCCTTCTTCAGCGCGATCTGGCGAGCCTTGCGGTCAGGGGCGGTCGCGGCGTGGAGGGCGCGGCGGGCGTCGATACGCGCGTGGCTGGCGCGGGTGACTTTGCCGGCCTGCTGGCGCGCGGCGTCGTAGATCCCCTCGAGCTGTGGCACGTCGGCGAGGTCGTGGAGGTCGTCGATGTTGTCGTCCTTGATGGCTTCGGTGAGTGCTTCGTAGACGTCGCGCTGCTGCTTGCTGTTGAGTTCGCGGAAGTAGTTCCAGGCGCCGCTGATGCCGCGCAGTGCGAGTCGTGCAGTGGTGAGGTTCATGTGTGCTCCTTCGTTGTGTTCTTTCCCAACCACCCTAGCGGGCTGCACCGACATGTGCCCCCACAGTCCGCACGAAGTAGACCAAGCGGTTCAGTTTTGGGAAATATTATTCACATTTCGCAGGTCGCTGACCTGTGGCAATACATCGCGATACGCAAAAGTAGTTGTGCACCCTTGCGGCCAGTCTTAAATTTCATTGCACCCCATCAACAGGAAGCAACAGAAGGCAGGTGAGTCAGGTGCGGCAGGCAACGTTGGAAACGCGGATCTCGGCGTCGGCACCGTTGGACGGCATCGAGGAGGAGCTCGCACCACGCCCGCAGCGGGCACGCACGGCGCTCAGCTTCGAGGTGATCCCACCGCGTCACAGCGCCGACTCCGCCAAGCTCGACGCCCTCATCCAAGGGCTCGCCGCCTACCAACCCGACTACGTGTCGGTCACCAGCTCGCACCGCAGCGACTGGTTGGAAGGCACCGCCCGCCTCATCGAGCGCATCGCGCAGACCACGAGCATGCGCCCTATCGCGCACCTCGCCTGCACCGCCGGCACGCCCGACGAGCTGCGGCAGTGGATCACCCAGCTTATCGACGCCGGCGTCCGCGGATTCCTCGCCCTTCGCGGCGACATCCCAGCCGGACTCGACCGCCTGCCCGACACACACCTGCAGTACGCGACGGACTTGCTCAACCTGATCCAGGACGTCGCTGACGCACAGGCCTACCGCCTCGCGGCGGGCAAGCTGGCGCTGTCGGTGGCCTGCTACCCGCGGGGACACGCGGAGAGCACCAGCGACGACCAGGACCTGGACGTGTTGCTGGCCAAGCAGCGCCTCGGCGCCGACTTCGCCATCACGCAGCTGTTCTTCGACGCGCAGGACTACCTCAGCTTCGCGGAGCGTGCCCGGCTCGCCGGGGTGCGCATCCCGCTGATCCCCGGCATCATGCCGATGACCAGCGTGAACCGGGTGCGCAGGATGGGTGAGTTGTCCGGTGTGGCACCCCCGGTGGACGTCATCAAGCAGCTTGAAGCGGCGCGGACACCGGAGGAAGAGCACCAGATTGGCATGCGACTCACCGTTGCATTAGCGCGCACGATTCTGCAGGCCGGCGCCGGTGGCCTGCATGTTTACACACATAACGACTTAGCAGTAACACGTGAACTATTGAAAGGACTCAACCTGTGAGCACCGTAGCATTCCCCACCACGACCATCGAGGGCTACCCGAGGATCGGCGCGCAACGCGAACTGAAGCGCGCCCTGGAGTCCTACTGGTCCGGGCAGATCGACGCGGACACGTTCCGCTCCACGACGCGCGCCCTGCGCATCGATACGTACAACCACCTGCGTGACCTCGGTCTCTCCGAGCCCTACGCCATCCCGGCGGACGTCGCCCTCTACGACCACGTCCTGGAGACCGCGCTGACCGTCGGCCTCGTCGCCGGCGGCACCGACCTTGACGAGGAGTTCGCGCTTGCTCGCGGCACCGCCACCCGCGTGCCGCTGGAGATGACCAAGTGGTTCGACACCAACTACCACTACCTCGTGCCCGAGGTCGCCGCTGGTCAGGAGATCACGCCGGTGCCGGACCGCATCGTGCGCATCGTGGAGGAGGCCCGCGAGGCCGGCCACCAGGTTCGCCCGTACCTCGTCGGCCCGGTCACGCTCCTCGCGCTGTCGAAGCCGGTGGAGTGGTCCCTGCTCCCGGTCCTCGTCGAGGCATACGCCCAGGTCTTCGCGGCGCTGCGCCAGGCCGGTGTGGAGTGGGTCCAGGTCGCCGAGCCGATCGTCGTCGCTGACGTTGACACCCCGGATACCGATATCGCGCGCTACCTGGGTGAGGCATGGTCGACGCTCCTCGGCGCCGACGCCCGCCCGAACGTCTACCTGACCACCCCATACGGCGCCGCCGACGCCGCCCTGCCCGTCCTCGGCGAACTGAAGCCCGAAGCCCTCCATGTGGACCTGTCCCCATGGACCCTGCAGGCCACCCCTGACTACGTCGAGCAGGTCCGCACCCACGTCGCGCCCGAGACACTCCTCGTCGCCGGACTTATCGACGGCCGCAACGTCTGGGCCGCCGACCTCGCCGAACGCACCGAAATCCTCACCACCCTCGGCGCCACATCGGTGACCACGTCCACCTCGCTGCAGCACGTGCCGCACACCCTCAAGGCCGAGCGCAACCTGCCCGTCGACGTCGCCACCTGGCTCGCCTTCGCCGACGAGAAGATCGCCGAAGCCCTCGCCCTGAGCGCCGGCCCGCAGGCCGCCGAGGTCGCGTTCGCCGCATCTGCACGGGTCGCGCGGACCCGCGCGGAGTCCCCGCTGCGCCACGACGAGGCCGTCGCCAAGCGTCTTGGCACTCTTCCTGCAGGTCAGGTGCAGCGCCAGCCCCTGTTCGCCGAGCGCCAGCAAGCCCAGCGCGAGGCGCTGAACCTCCCCAGCTTGCCGACGACCACCATCGGCTCCTTCCCACAAACCCCCGAGATCCGCCAAGCCCGCGCCGCACACCGCAACGGCACACTCAGCGACGCTCAATACAAGGAAGCGCTGCAGCAAGAAATCAAGCAGGTCATCGAACTGCAAGAAGAAATCGGCATCGACGTCCTCGTCCACGGCGAAGCCGAACGCAACGACATGGTCCAGTACTTCGCCGAACTCCTCGACGGCTTCGTCGTCACCGAAAACGGCTGGGTCCAGTCCTACGGCTCCCGCTGCACCCGCCCACCAATCGTTTACGGCGACGTCTCCCGACCAGCCCCAATGACCGTCGAATGGGCCACCTACGCCCAATCCCTCTCCAACAAGCCAGTCAAGGGCATGCTCACCGGCCCTGTCACCATCCTGGCCTGGTCCTTCAAACGCGACGACGTCCCCCTGTCCGTCTCCGCCGACCAAATCGGCGCCGCCCTCGCCGACGAAGTCCGCGACCTCGAGGAAGCCGGCATCAGCATCATCCAAATCGACGAGCCCGCCCTGCGCGAACTCCTCCCACTCCGAGCAAAGGATCGCCCGTCCTACCTCGACTGGGCCGTCCGCTCCTTCCGACTCGTCTCCTTGAACGCCACACCGACCACCCAGATCCACACCCACCTCTGCTACTCAGAGTTCGGCCAGATCATCGACGCAGTCGCCGGCCTCGACGCCGACGTCACCTCCATCGAAGCCGCCCGCTCTCGCATGGAACTGCTTGCCGACATCGACGACTCCTTCCACTCCGAAATCGGCCCCGGCGTCTGGGACATCCACTCACCACGCGTCCCTTCCGTCGAGGAAATCGTCGAACTGCTCCAAGCAGCACTGCGTCACGTCCCAGCCGAACACCTCTGGGTCAACCCCGACTGCGGCCTGAAGACGCGCAAGTATGAGGAAGTGGTGCCGTCGCTACGCAACCTGGTTGCCGCACGCGACGCGGTGCTCGCCCAGCGCTAACACCGGACGAGGGGCGTGGAGGGTCGTGTACGCTGTACACCATGACTCAAAAGACGCAGACAATGACGTTCCATACCAACCACGGCGACATCAAAGTCGACCTGTTTGGCAACCACGCCCCACACACCGTTGACACCATCACCGGCCTGGCGAAGGGCACCCTCGACTACTCCACCAAGAACGCCTCCGGCACCACCGAAGGCCCCTTCTACGACGGCGCCATCTTCCACCGCATCATCCCCGACTTCATGATCCAGGGCGGCGACCCAACCGGCACCGGCACCGGCGGCCCAGGCTTCCAGTTCGCCGACGAGTTCCACCCAGAACTCCAGTTTGACCGCCCATACCTGCTGGCCATGGCCAACGCCGGCCCAGGCACCAACGGTTCCCAGTTCTTCATCACCGTCGCCGAAACCCCGTGGCTGAACAACCGCCACACCATCTTCGGCGAGGTCACCGATGAGGCTTCCCGCAAGGTCGTCGACGAGCTTGCCAACGTCCCGACCGGCCGCATGGACCGCCCCGTCGAGGACGTCGTGATCAACTCCGTCACCGTGGAGTAGCTTTATTTTTTGTCTTAGGCCCCGCCTTTTTGGTGGGGCCTTTGGCGTTCTTAGGTCTCGAGTGCCGTGAGTGCCAAAGGACGCACCCCCTAAAGGCTAGCCCATTGATGACCAGGCGTTTTGATGGCGGTTTTTTCGGGATTGCGTCCTTTGGCACTCAAGTGCCCGGGACGCGCACCACATTCCCATCTTGCCGAATCGCGACCTGGGAAAACGCCGAGCGCCCCGCGAAAACGCTTTATGTCAAGTGGTTGTGAACATGGTTGGGTGTTAGATCGTGATGGGTTGTGGGGGCGGGGCGGTTTGGGTAGTGGTGCGGATGATGCTGACTTCTGCCGGAATGCCTGTGCCAGCTGCGGTGTTCGGAAGTTGAGTGATGATGCCTTCGCGTAGCGCGTTTCGCATCCCCTCCTCGCGTTGGTGTTGCAGTTTGTCCCAGGTGCCGTCGAGGATTGCTTGTGGTGGGTAGTAGTTGATTCCACTGTGGGGAGTGGCGTTATAGACCGGCACCCATTCGTTGAGCCAGTTTTTGGCGTGGCCGAGTGTGGCAAACGTTTTCGGGTAGTAGGTCCTGCCTTTCATCGTGTGGAATACCGACTCGGTATGCGGATTGTCGTTGCTGGTGTGAGGCCGGTTAAATGAGCGGGCCACACCGTGTTTGGCGAAGAGTTTGCCGAGGCGTTTGCTTGTCATCGCACTGCCGTTATCAGAGTGCACGGTTTTCACGTGGGGAAAACGAGTCAGGATGTCGTCAAACATTGCTGCTGCTACGTGGCTGTTTTCGCGTTCTGCTACGACGCAGCCAACGATTGCGCGGGAGTACAGGTCAATGACCGTGTGGCATGCGAAGTTTTGTCCGACGTATTGGCCAGGCAAGAAGGTAATGTCCCAGCACAGTACCTGGCCTGGTGCTGTGGCGCGTACATGTGGCGGGGAGGCGTTTCGTTTGCGTTGAGCTTGCTTGGCTTTGGTGTTGTGTCGTTGGTAGAGCAATCGTCCATGTTTTTTGGCAACTCGGTAGAAACTGCGCAGGCTTGCCAGGTAAATCCCGTTGTTTAACGCGGCGTAAAACACCTGGTCCACCCCGGAATGTGGATTGGCGTCTAGCAATTCCAAGATGCGCTCGACAGTGGTATCGGACAGTCGGTTGATCCGTCGTTTGTCGTAGGCAATTGGATCGGCAACACGTGGGCGTGGCTTCGTTTGATAGAACACGCGGCTGCGTGAGACTCCGATGATGCGCATTGCGTGAGTTTTCGAATAGCCACAGTCAACTAACTGGTCAATCAGTGTTTCTTCTGCGTGTTGTCCTTGGTCGTAGAGGCGTTGTTGGTCTTGAGTGAGGACTCTTCCGCCACGTTTGAGTCCACGCCATGTTGCCCTGGCATGGTCGCTAAAGCTTTTCCCAACACATCAGTGGCTAGTTCAGCCCGCTCTGCTCTTTCTGTTGCCTTATCCAGGGCACGCTGCATAGCTTCCTCCCGACGCTTCGCATCGAGTTCGAGCTTGCGCTTTTGCTGCATCAACGCGGAGACTTCCTTGCGTAACTGCTGGATTTCAACGCACTCATCCATCGTCAATGTTCCAATCCTCCTTGGTGTAGTACGCGTGGTGAGATCACCATCGGCAACCATTGCTGTCCAGCGTCGCACGGTGTGGTCAGCAAGTCCATGTTCAATCAACCACGCTTCTTTCTGGCCATACGGCACCAGCTGATATTCAATGGCCATCTCACGGATGTAGTCAGGTGAATACCTTCCCCGATATGCTTCATCAACGCTGCGTTTGGCTCGTTGAATACCATCTAAACCATCAGTGGTGGACTTTGATAACTGTAATGCGCGGGCCCAGCGCTTGATATCGCAAGACTGGATTGCCTGTCGGGTGCACCATGGGCCTTTCGTGCCGTACGGCAACCGGTTATAAATCGTGATCATTTGTCGCTGCTGTGCTGGATGAAACCACCTGCCAGAGCCAGTAGTGCGGTACGGGGAGAACACGACTGCTACTGCTTGAAGTGAGGCCAACGTGTCTTCATCGAGTACTTGCCCCGCTGCCAGCACACGCGGTGGCATTGCTAGGATCTCTTTGACTTCCTCGCGTGATGTTTTAGTCTTGCCCCCGTGGGTCCTTACCGGGGTTGCAACGGTCGGTGGTGACGTCAACGCTGACGGCACCAACTCAGGCAACTGTGGGTCGGTCATGAACAAAACCTCCTATGGATTGACGTTCACAACCATCCTGACACTAAGGGAAAACCAGGAATTTGGTGCGCAGGGAAGAGGTGCCTGCACCACATTCCCTCGCTTTGAGTTGGCCAAGTTGTAAAAGCCTAGCTCGGTGACGGCTAGTCAGCCAGCGGGAGTGAAAATGTTCGGGCAGAGCAAACAATTGTGTGCAAAAATATTTGCATTTATCCTGCAAGGAAACACTACTCATACTAGGAGAAGCCCCGTGAAACGTTTTAGAACCGCTGCTTGTGGTTGTGTTTGATGGTCGCATGGATCACACTCGGTCTTTTAACCTATGTGTGGAGCCCTCCGGGCAACACCATCTATATCGGATAAATGCCTAGAATCCGCTGCCATAAGGGCCGGTTCTGACGTGCTTCGAGTTTCTTGGCATACTCTTGCAAATCACGGCTAGCTTTCGCCTGTGTCATTGGCAACTGCTCGATCATTCGTTTATGGGACTCGGTCAGTGGATACTTCCGCTCTGCCATTGCCTGATTAGTCATCAGCAGACTCCTTCCTATCCCTGTTATGACCTAGTACGGATAATAGTAACAAAATCTCTAGGTCTGAAACCCAGTTCTTCGAAGTAGTACCCGGCGAAAAGGTTGAATTCTTCGGGTTAAATTTATTGTCGTATTCAAGAATTGCCCGAGTAAACCCGATATCTTCTGAAGACTTCAACCCTGACTCCAGCATTGGGGTCAAAAAATGCCAACCTGCATTTTGCTGAGCGGGATTTTCTGCAAGTGTCATATCGATTGCCCACTGAACACGTTCGTAGTACGCAGAGCGGTCATCAGCATTTGATTTCTGCGACAGTGACTTGGTGGCGATACCTAACGTAAGTACGGCAGCTGCGGCAGCAGGTATCGCTCCTCGATATGAAAATATCGTCGCAAGCGATTCCTGCCAGGGCTTTTCCCAGAAGAGCACCAACCCCCAGTGCACCATGGCAAGGAATAACACGAAAGCAACGAGCAGAGCGGCAATGACTTGCGCGTTATTCCATTCGGCCCTGAAATTAATGTTCATTTTTCGCACGAGAATAAGGCTATCACTCAGATTCCTCCTGCTCAGATGGATTCCACAGGCCTCAAATTTACAAGATTTCAAGATCTGTCCCGGACTGGTTGAGAGGTGAGACTGGGGTGGAACTCCCCGAAGATACGGCCAATAGCCCTGGAAAACAGCTAGACCCCCAAATTCCGCATGTGCGGTGGAGGTCTGCAACGCCAATTTAGCATCAATCTGCATTCTGATGTTTTTAAGGCCGGGACATGCACCACATTCCCGCTTTTCAGCAGCCCAATCTGCAAAAGCCCAGGTCGGCGAGCGCGTATGAGGGAATTTGGTGCAGGACCAACCCCTAGAAACTCCCCGACCCGCCAGCGGCCGTGAACCCCGAGCTGAACGTCGTGTTCACACCCGAAGAGGAGGAAGAAGCAGCCGAGTTCGCGGCGGCGACGTTGGTGTTGTGCCAGGACTGCATCGCAACGAATGGGATGTAGGTGGGGTACCAGTAGTCCTTGTCGTAGATGGCTGGGGTGGTGAGTTTGTGGCGGTCTTTGACGTCGCTGAACTCTTTGTCTTTGACGGCGTCGAGGATGATGCGGTAGTCGGAGAGGAGGTGGAGGTAGTCGTCGAGGAAGGTGGGGCTGGCGGGGTCCGCATCCAGCTGCCGGACGCGCTCCTCCAAGGAGACGAGTTCTTGGCGGAGGGTGGCGTCGTTAATTGAGGTGCGTGCTTTGGTGATGTCCCTGCTGAGGCGGGCGAGGTCGGTGCGGCGGGTCGTGGTGTCGCCTTGTTCGATGTTGAAGAGGCGGTTGATGTTGTCTTCGGCGTGGCTGGTGTGGGTGAGGGTTTCGGCGGCGTCGGCGAGTTGTTTGCGGGCGCGGTAGGCAGCGGCGTCGTCGGAGATGGGGATGCTGCTGATGCCACCGGCGCCGGAGACGGTGTCGTGGAGTTGGAGGAAACGGTCGCGGACGTCGCCCCATTGACGACGCAGCTCCGCATCGGCAAACGCGCTGGTCAGGGAGTTGGCGCGGACGTCGATGCCGTCGAGGCGCCCGGCGAGGTCGGCGTATTCCTTGGTCACGAGCGAGTAGTCCGCCCGCGCCTGCTCGATCAATCGGCGGCGCCGGTTGCGCAGCGCGACGCCTGTGCCGCCAACAACGCCTGCCAACACGCCGGATCCCACACCGGCGCCGATGCCGCCCCCAATCCGGTCGTCGACTGCGGACTCGTAACGCTCCTGCTGCAGGCCGGCGGTGTCCATGGCGAGGCTCGCGCCGGCGAAGAGGGCGGCGGGGACGTTGTTGCTTTGTAGGCCGGGGACCATGGCGTCGATAACTGAGGAGACGCGCGATGATTCGCTGTGGAGGTCGAGGACGTCGGCGACGTCGTCGGCGGCGTAGATTGCGTGGTGGCGGTGCGCCATGTCGACGGCGAGGACGAGGGTGCCGTCGCGGAAGCCGTGTTTGTCCAGGATTTCGTCGGGGTAGTGGGCGCGGAAGTATTCCTCGATGGTGTCGTTGATGTTCTCGCGCGTGTTTTCGGCGTTGTTGAACGCGAGGATGTGGATGGTGCGCACGACTTCTGGGTGGTCGATGCGCTGGAGGTTCTGCTCGAGTTGCGCCTGGTCAGCTGGGGTGAGCAGGCCATCGGGGTTGGTCAGTTGCAGGCGTGGCGCCTCGGCGGTGGTGGCGATCGCGTAGTGTGCCGGGTCGGGCTCGTCGATGGCTGCGTAGGTGCCCGCGCCGACGCCGCCGCCGATCAGCAGGGCCGCCGCTCCAATGCTCAAAACTTGTGACCATGTGCTCATGCCCGCGATTTTATAGAAAACCCCGCCAAACCTACCCCGCAGTCGGCATGGCGGTGTTGTTGAGCTGCTCGAGGCTGTCGCGAAGTTGCAGGACTACGCCGACGTTTTCGTGGAAGATGTCCATGATGGAGCCGTTTTCGTCGAAAGGCGGTTGGGTGAGCTCGTGCGCTTCGACGACGCCGTTGCGGATCACCTCGCTGACGACGGTGTTGAGGAACGTGCGCTGCACGGAGTTGAGGTCGGTGGAGTGCAGCAGTTCCTCGAAGTGCGCTTCGACGGCGGCGGCGTCCATCCCGACGACTTCGCGCAGGAAGAGGCCGAGTTTGGCCTGGTGGGTGTCGGCGAGTTCGGCGGCGCCGTCGACGTGGGCGTTGAGTAGCAGCTGACGGAGTTCGTCGAGGTCATGCGTGCTGAGCTGTTGCGCGTTGCGGAGTTTGCGCAGCGCCAGGCTGGTGGTGTTGCCTTCGAGTGCGCGGCGGAGTTCTTCTTCGACGACGGAGCTTTCGCGCTGGGTGCCGCCGGTGGCTTGGAGGGTGCTTTGTTCGAGTTCGCCGAGTTCGTCTTCGATGTCGGTGATCACTACGGCGCGTTGTGCTTTGTCGAGGAAGACGGTGAGCCCGCGGACCGTTTTGCGGGCGTGTTCGAGGTCCCTGTAGGTCACGCCGTCCCACCATTGTGGGCCGGCGATCGCCTCGAGTAGCGCTGCGTTGTTGGCCACGGTGGGGATGTTGGTTTTCTGCAGTAGCGCCGCGGCGATGGTCGCGACTTTCTCCGCGAGCGCGTCCCAGTCGCCGCGTTCTTCGAATAGTCCGAGTTCGAGCTGGTAGATGAGGTAGTCGAAGCGCCGGGCTTGTTCTTTGTCGCCGGTCGCGGCGAAGGGTAGTGGCGCCAGCGCGGTCACGGCTTGTTGGTGGGTGTCGGCGTCGGCGGTGAGCCAGGGGGTGGCGTCGCTAAATCGTTCGAGGTAGGCGCGTGCTTCGGTGGGCACGAGGATGCTGCGGTGGGGCACGCTGCGCACGGCGTCCGAAAGATGCTTTGCGACGTCCCCTCGCACCTCATCCGTGGCCGTCAGAAGCAGGCGCGCGCGGGTGGTGAAGCTGCGCTGCGACAGCGAGATCTGGTGCGAGCCTTCCGTGGTGTTGGTGGTGCCGCTGAATTGGCGCACGTTGTCGCAGTAGTCGAAGATGTAGAAGCACGTTTTGTCCACGGCGGGGCCGAACAGGTCAGGGCGCAGGCGGGTGCCGCGGCCGACCATCTGCCAGAATTTGGTGGGGGAGTAGACGGGTTTGAAAAACACCAGGTTGACGACCTCGGGGACGTCGATGCCGGTGTCGAGCATGTCCACACTGATGGCGATGTCCAGGCCGGAGTCGGGCTGTTTGAACTCGGCGATGAGTGCTTCCGCGTTGTACACGCCGTGGGTGATCACTTCGGCGCGGGTGGCGGTGGTGGGGAAGATGGCCCGGTATTCGTCGGCGATGAGGTCGGCGTGGGCCTGGTTGCGGGCGAAGATGATGGTCTTGCCCAGCCGGTCCGCTCCGTCGACCTTCAACCCCTTGTCGATGACTTGGCGCAACACCTTCCGGATCGTGTCCCGGTTGAGCAGCTTCGCGTTGATCTCGGCGGCGTTGACTTCCTGGGGTGCGGAAAGTGGGTCGCCGTGTTCGTCGACACCCCATTCGGCGTTTTCCCACTCCAGCTGCTGCTCGGGGGTGAGTTCGCCGTAGGAGATGCCGCGGCGCATGAAGGTGGTGCTGCCGGAGAACACCTCGTAGGGCACAAGGTTGCCCTCCTCGATGGCGCGGCTCAGGCTGTAGTAGCCGGTCGGGGTGTCGGGCTCGCAGCCGAAGAAGGTGTAGGTGTCGTGGGAGAGGTTGCTGCGCGGGGTGGCGGTCAGCCCGACGACGAGGGCGTCCAGGTAGTCGAAGATGCGCCGATAACGCTGGTAGATGGACCGGTGGGCCTCGTCGACAATGATGAGGTCGAAGTCGAAGGAGTTGAAGCGTTGGCCCTCGCCGATCATGCCGATCATGGTCTGGTACGTGTTCACGTACACCTGGCCCTCGCCGGCGGGGTTGGTGGTCAGGTTGACGGGCACCGCCTCTGCGAGGTGCTCGTTGAAGGCCGCGTGCGCCTGCGTGACCAGCGCTTTGCGGTCCGCGAGGAAGAGCACGTTGCGGATCCAGCCGGCCTCCAACAGCATGGACACGGTAGCGATGGAGACGCGCGTCTTGCCCGTACCCGTCGCCATGACCAACAGCGCGCGGCGCTTACCCTTGCCGAACGCCTCCGCCACGGACTGGATCATCTCCAGCTGATAGGGCCTGCCGGCGATCTCGGTGATGGTGGCGCTGTGCGCGCTGAGCGGTTGGCGCTTGTCGCGCCGGGCGATGAGCGCCTCCATCGCGCGCACTGTTGGGTAGGACTCAATAGTGCGGGTTTCGTAGCCGGCACCGCCCGGCAGGTCGGCATCCCTGTCCCAAAAGCGCACTTCATACCCGGTGGTGTAGAAGATCAGCGGTACACGGCCGGTCGCGTTGCCGATGGCGTCGGCGTAGATCGCGGCCTGCTGGCGGCCGTCGTTAATGCTGCGGCTGGCCTTCTTCGCCTCCACAACGGCGATCGGCACACCCTGTGTATCCAGCAGCACATAGTCCACCTTCATGCCCGCCACCGGGTACTCCTCGATGAGCGTGCGGCCGCGCACAAACCCGGCCTCCTCCAGCATCGGCGTGATGATGTCACGGCGCGTCTGCGCCTCATCCACCGCCAACTGCGGCGCCGGTGGCGTCAGCTTCTCCTGCTGCTTGCGAATCTGCTCCCGCAGCTTCGCAATCTCCTCCTCATACCCCGCAGCCTTTTCCAGCTCCCGCTGCTGCGCCTCATCCAGCTGCAGTTTGTACAGGTCAGCCTGCTCCCTCGCGGACTTCTCCTTCGCCGCCAGCGCCATCATCTGCCGCTGGTTCAACGCCGCCTGCCGCGGTGCCTGCTTCAAGATCTCGACGTCAAACGGCGCAATCCCCCGAATCGTCTTCCCCGAGAAGTGCGTAGTTGCGAACACCATCACGTCATACAGGTGCTTCAGCGCCTGCAGCGCCTCATCGCTGGTGATGTGCGCTTCGCTGTGCACCGCGGTGTTGCCGGCCTTGCGCAGGATGTGCATCTTGGAACGGATCGTCTCCGACAGCAGGCGCGAGAAGTCCGGGTTGGTCAGTGTATCGAAGATGTTGGACTGTTTCTCCAGCCCATTCAGCGCCGCGATATGCCCAATGACCTGCTCTAACACGAACCGGGATTGGAACATCGACGCGCGCGGGTTGGTCAGCGCGGCATCCTCCGCATTGCGACACTCAATAATGAGCTGGGGCCATGCTTGCCCAACGAAGCCAAAGTTGGACGGACGTGGAGTGATGCTCACCTGATCGCCTTTCTTCCCGGTGCGCTCGTTCGCCTGCGCGTTATTCTATACCGTTGCGTTGTGGC
The DNA here is from genome assembly GCF_024453815.1 of Corynebacterium pseudogenitalium. Classification (NCBI taxonomy): domain Bacteria; kingdom Bacillati; phylum Actinomycetota; class Actinomycetes; order Mycobacteriales; family Corynebacteriaceae; genus Corynebacterium; species Corynebacterium pseudogenitalium. Next base: position 39,469 of record NZ_CP072934.1, read on the forward strand.
TCGAAACCTACTCGAAACATGCTCGAAACGGATTTACATGTTTTGACCTGGGTATATCACCCTACTCGAAATCGTTTCGAGTAGGGTGATCCACATGAATACTGCGGTAAAGGTTGATGAGTTACTTACGCGCCCCGAAGATCAGTGGTTTGAGCGGAAATCGTTTCGTATTAAACCGAAGGATCTTGCGAAGGCGATTATCGCGTTTGCCAACGCCGAGGGCGGGGTCATCGCTGTCGGTATCACTGATCGACAATTCGATGGGTTGCCTAGCGCACGGCAGGACAACGACTTACGACAATCGGCGTTTGATCACACCGATCCAACGGTTCGAGTCGAGATCGAGAGCCTTCGCATTGATGACGCCACTTCTGTATACCTATTCCATATTTTGCCTAGTGAGCGTGTACATTATTCCAATTCGGGGGAGTGCTTCCTGCGCATCGGGGATGAAACGAAGCAGCTGGGCCCCGACGGCATTTTAGAGTTGCGGTATTTGAAGGGGGAGCAGCAGTTTGATGCAATTGTTCCACCACGTGCTGAGCCTGGAGACCTCGATATGGCGCAGGTCGAGCGGTATGCGGAGGCGATTGGTTCGGCCTCGGCCCAAGATGCGTTGAGGGCGCGAAACTTGGTAGATAGGGTCGGCAACCCGCGGACAGCAGCATTGTTGCTTTTCGGAAAACATCCGCAGGAGTTCTTTCCAAACGCTCATGTTCGTGTGGTCCAGTTCAATGACATAGATCGGTTGCCGGGTCATGGTCAGCAAATTCTTTACGACGAACGCTTCGACGGCACCCTGCCAGAACAGATTCAGCAGGCCAGAACTGCGATTAGCAAGATTCTTCCAAAAGTGCGCCGTCTTGTGGGCAGTGGGCTTTTTGAAGAGGAGGATTTGATCCCGCCGGATGTGTGGCTAGAGGGTTTGGTGAATGCGGTGATCCACAGGTCTTACAGTATGGCTGGGGATCACGTCAGGTTCGAGATCTATCCTGATCGGGTTGAGGTGTCTAGCCCTGGCAGGTTCCCTGGCTTGGTGGACCCGTCGAAACCCGAAGCAATTGCGAGGTTTGCAAGAAACCCGTTGATTGCGCGTGGGACTGCTGAGTTGCGGATTGGGCAGGAGTTGGGGGAAGGGATTCGACGAATGATCGCTGGTATGCGAAAGGCGAGTTTTGCAGACCCAGTGTACCGGCAGACAAGTGGCAGTGTTGTCTTGACATTGAAGGCAGTGCAACGCCTCGACGAGTCGCTTCGTGCGGACTTGCCGCGCTACTCAACAGAGGTGCTTGCAGCCTTGCAGGCAAGCCCACATCCCTTATCGACGGGCCAAGTGGCCAACGCCCTTCACCTCTCGAACCCTCCCGTCCGCCGTGCTCTGCAAGCACTCCGGGACGCTGGACTCGTGCAGTGGAACGGAAGCGGTTTGAGGGATCCTCGCGCAACATGGTCAGCGGTCAGCCCGCTGCGTTACTGATACATGACCAACGAACAAAAGTTCCCCACGGGTGCGTGGGGAGGTTTGTGTGGCCCTCTAGTTAGTCATTACTTTTGCATCGCTTCTATAAGGTACGGGATTGAAGATGACGGGCATGGCCCTTTTGCATTGGTGCATTGGGGCGCATTTCGGTCCAGTGGCGTTTTGCGCGTGCCGTTGCCTCAGGGTATCTCTCGACTGGGAACGTTACCCCGAGTTCTTTCGCATTGCGGCCTGTGAGATAGCGTTCCTTTTGCAGTACATCGGTCATTTTCTTCGCGTCGCTCCCGCCGTCGTAGAGGTGCCAATACAGCCACTGCTCAAATTGAGGGTTCGTTACTGCGACTGAGATATTGCTCTTTTGTGCGAGCTGAAGAACATCACCCAGGGTGGTGTGTTGGTCACAATCGACGACTAGGAACGCGCGGTCAAAGTTGTCGGACTTCAGATGGTTCTCGCATGTATCAAGAACTCGCTTGGGTTCTCCCTTACTAGGTACAACCTTGATGTCCGTGGCCACGTCGTTGGAACGCAGAATTTGTGCGAGCCTTTGGAAGTAAACTTGCTCAGACTTTCCTTTGTCGCCTTCTACAACAATCAGAAGCCGACTTTTCAGCTTCCGCTTTGCCCTGCTCTTGGGCTTTCTGGGTGTACCTTTACGCGCTGCCACGTTCCCCATTTTCTTGCCCCCGTCGTGTAGGTGATAGTTCTTCAACAGCACTTCGCATTAAACCTGGTAATAGATACGGTAGCGCGCCGAATCGGCCTTCCAGGTATTGCTTTGCAAGATTTGATGCCGGTTTCAAATCGCGGAAGTCCTGCAAGTTATAGAGCGTACTTGCACCAGAGCTGTCTTTTTCGGTGAACCAGACTTGCTCTTTCGTCAGGTTCGCAGAAGACTGCGGCTGGAGCAGGGTTACGTCATGTGACGTGAAGATCAGTTGGGCCCCGTGTGGGTTTGTATCTTGATCTTGGAACAGTGCGACGATTGCTTCGGCGAGAATGGGGTGGAGGCTGGTATCCAGCTCGTCGACGCAAAAAATTGTGCCGTCGCGGAGCGCTTCTAAGATGGGAACGGCCATGGCGAGCCATGCCAACGTTCCGGATGATTCATCGCGCATGAGAAAGCCGGCGTCGGCGGATTCGTTGCCATGGTGATAAAACCGCAGTGTTCTGTTTACGAAGTCGTGGTCGATCAGACTTTGGCCTGATAGAGCTTTCCCGGTCGCCTTCAGGCCCCGTGCCGCAGATCGCTCGAGAATCTTGCGTATTTCCGGGGGTAACTCTCGTTCATCTACATCAATTCGCGTGATTCCGATATCCGCTACTGCTGCGAGTGTGGTGAGTACGTTCAACGGAATTCGTTCATCGGCGATATCCGCCGCAATTCGGTCGAGGCGTTGCCGCCGGGCACTGTCGCTGATGTCGTAGAAATCGACGCCAGCGATAATGCTTCCCACAAACGACTGCAGTTTGTCGTGACCTGCAACGTAGCCACGGGAGAGCACAAGTTCTCGCGGGGCTGGAGATATACGTGGTCCCAGATACTTATGCCAGCTGGTTATGCCTTGTTCGGCGTCTCTTTCCAGAAGTCGTGTTGGGCGGGAGGAGAAATAACCAAGCAGCAGCTCGTGTTCAATGCGGTTCGCGGAAATGGAGAATTCGTAGTGATATCGAATTTCTCGGGCCGCAAGCTCCGGGCCGCCAATGCCACCGGTTAACGTGAAATCGAGTGCAAAGAAGCTGGGGGAACGTACAGAGTCCTCATCTAGCTTGAATGGAGATCGACGATTTTTCTGAAATTCAAGCCATCTGCTTGCAGAGCATTGGATTGCCTCCATTGCATAGCGCATTGCGTCGAGTACCGCCGTCTTTCCTGACGCGTTGGGTCCAAAGATGGCTGCAACCGGTAGAACGGCATCGGCCCAACTCTCACCTTGACGAGGAACTGCGGTGCGCCAGGAGCTGCGCGTCATTTCCAGCGCAAACTCATCACGGAAGCTACGGTGATTCTCCGCAATAAAGCTAAGCAGTCTCATGGAAGTAAGTTTAGGTGAGAAAAGCTCATTACGGGAAAAAATTTCCCCAGAAAGGCTTAATAAAGAAAATGATGCGGTTTTACTAACTCACCGATTGCACAATCCTGTACACCGTTGCTCGGTCGCCTTGGCCACCTTCCATGGTGACGATGCCCTCGCGAAGCAGTGGCGCGAGTCCGTAGCGCACTTGGCCTGTGGAAAGTCCGGTATTGGCTGCCAGTACGTTCACGGTGATACCGCTACCTGTCGCGGAGAGTGCCTGGTAGATCCGGGGTACGTTCTTGCCCAAGGCTTGGAGGTTGACCAGTAGGTCTTCCTCGGTCGGGGAGAGTCGGGTATTGGAGCCTATGTCTTCCAGCCGGGCATCGTGTTCTGCGCTGGAGCGGGAGCCTCGTGGGAACAGTACGGTGAATTGGACGCTGGTGTTGATGAAGCGGGGCGTCGCTACGCGTGATTCGCGGCAGGAGGTGATCGCTTCGCGGGTGCCGCCGCCTTCGTCAGCGTGGTTGTCCGCGCGGCGGAACCCCGCGACAGCTTGTGCGCCCCGCGGACAGTTCGACCTGTAGGCAGAGGCCGCCCGGGGTGTCCGCCCCGCCGTCCGCGGAACTTTGTGACAACCCGACACTCCGTTTCAGGTGAAACATAACTGGTCTGGGAGCAAGCAACAGTTTTACACTTTAACAGTATGGTTTTTGAAGTTTCACACTTTGATGACCTGCATGTTTAGCAGTTTGAATAGTGGGAAGCCCTCCTCAGTGCAAGCCCGTTGCCACAACATCCAGGAGTCCAATTGTTTCATGCCGATTTAGAGCACTACTTAGCCATTGTTGAGCGGGTTTATGTTGCGGTGCAGCGGAGTGGAAGGCATAAACGAGAATGTTGACATCAGGAATGATCATCGAGTACCGCCCACACAGCTTCTTTGTTGCTGAGATCAACTAGAGCCGGTCCGCCGCAATCGAAGGAGGGCAGGTTAACGGGGGTGTCTTCGGTACTGATGCGGGCTTCCTTCTTGAGGGCAGCGCGGACCGCCTCTTCGACGTATGAGCTCAAAGTGACATTGTTGGCTTTGGCTTGGACCTTCGTTTCTTCAAGGAGTTTCGGCGGGAGGTTTATCGTCGTGCGCATACCTTTAGGGTAGAAAGCATCAAGTCATCATTCAAGAGGTGCAATGATGTATCTGCCTTCAGGAAGCCGTGAAAGGTTGACTGGTGTCTTAATTCAGTGCGAGCGTCAGGATCAGTACTCCGATGGAGAATGCGAGCATGCCTAAGCAGTTGATCCAGAATGCGCTACCGAGGAAGTGGGCGCGGACATGGGCTGCTGCGGCCGCGCAGAAATAGGCGATGACTCCAATCATGGCTGTGATTCCTACGCCGGGGAACCAGAGGCCGGCAATGAGTCCTACGGCGGCGAGGCACTTGATGACAATGAGCGCCCACCACCAGTCCTTGGGGAGTTTGACGCCGCTGAGGCAGGCTTCGATGAAGGGGACTGGTTTGAGGGAGAGGGCGGCGTCGCCAAGCAGAATGGCTGCTAGTAGAAGGGAGGGCCAGGCTGGGGAAGATTCTAGGATCATTGGGTTACTCCGAATGCGGTGTTGAGGCGTTCGATCGATGAGGCGGCTTGGGATGTGAGGTGCTCGGTGTCGTAGATTCCGGCGGCCCAGCCGATGAGTAAGCCGAGGTAGACGTTGTACAGCAGGTCGGCGTACTCGGCCGCATCGGCGCTGCTGAGCCTGGTGCCGAGTCGCAGGGTGATTTCATCGGTCAGGAGCGTTTTGAGTGCGGTGAGCGCTTCGCCTTGATTGCCTTGTTGGATGAGTGTTGCGCCAAAGGCGCGGGAGAGCTCTTCGTGGCCGGTAAACATCTGGAGGAAAGGTCTCAGGACATCGAGAAGGCTATCGGATTGTCCCCGGATGTCATCGTGGAGTTCTGAAATGTGTTGGCCAATGGTGCGGATGAGCAGCGTTTGTTTGTCGCCGACTCCCATGACGGTTCCCACGCTAACGCCAGCTTCGGATGCGATAGTCCGGATGCTGGTGGTGGCGTAGCCCTGAGTGAGGAAGAGTTCGTAGGCGGTGGCTAGGACCTTGCTGACGGTGCCAGCTTTGGCGGCCGAGCGCGATGAGTGAACGTGTTCAGTGAACATGTTCAAAAGGGTAGCTCTTGATGGTTTCGAGGTCAATGACGCCGAAGTGTTGACAGTTGGCGCTAGGCCAGCGTGGGGAAGACGCGGTCGCGCAGCAGGTGTGCAAGCTCGCGGTCGGGGGCTGCTGGGTTGACCCAGGCGGTGTCGCCGATTTCGGCGGCGGCATGGGGTTCGTCGGCGGTGACGGTGCGGGTGTAGGTGAAGATGGTGCCGACGACGACCTCGCCCGGTTCGTTGGCGGCGGGAGCGTCGAAGGTGCCGAGTTTGTTGAGGCTCTCGGCGTCGAGGGTGAGGCCTACTTCTTCGGCAACTTCGCGCAGGGCGGCGTCGACAAGCGCCTCGCCCGCCTCGGGCTTGCCGCCGGGCAGTTGGTACTTGGTGGAGGACTTCTTGCGCACGGTAAGCACGTGGCCTTGTGGGTTGCGGATGACGACGGCTGCTACTTCAATCATGGCTGCTGATTGTAGGCGGCCTAGAGCAGCGGCAGGAGCACGAGGGCGAGATTGAGTGCGATGACCAGCGCGGCAAGCGTCCAGCCCACGGCCATAGACCAGGGTTTCGCGGCGAACTCACCCATGACGTCCCGGGAGCCGGCATAGCGGAAAAGCGGGATGATGGCGAAGGGGATGCCCAGGGAAAGAAGTGCCTGGCTGACCACCAGTGCCATAGTGGGGTCGACCCCGCAGCCGATGATGACCAGCGCCGGGATGAGCGTGACCAGGCGGCGGACTAGTAGGGGGACCTTGATGTGAAGCAGGCCGTCCATGATTTCGGAGCCGGCGTAGGCGCCCACTGACGTCGAGGCGAGGCCGCTGGCCAGCAGGCCGATGGCGAAGAGAACGCCGGCCAGCGGGCCGAGGTGGCTGGCAATCGCCGTGTGGGCCCCGGAGATGGTCTCTGTGCCGTCCACGCCGTAGAGGGCCGAGCCCGCCAGGACCAGCAGGCCCACGTTGACGAGCCCGGCGATGGACAGCGCCACGGCGATGTCCGCGCGGGTGCCGGCCAGCACGTGGGGGATTTCCAGGTCGGGGTAGCGCTGCTTGGTCAGGGAGGAGTGTAGGTAAATGGCGTGCGGCATGACGGTGGCGCCCAACATGGAGGCGGCCAGCAGGATGCTGTCCTTGCCCTCTAGGCGGGGGATGAGGCCGCCGGCCACGTCGGCGGGGTCGGGCGGGGCGATGGCGAGGCCGGCAAGGAAGCCGATGCAGATGACCAGGAGCAGGCCGATGACAAGCCCCTCGAACCACTGGTTCTTCTTCTGGAAGATGAGGAGAATGATGGAGACCGTGCCGATGATGAGCGCGCCCGCGAACAGGGGGAGGTTGAAGAGGAGTTGCAGGGCAATGGCGCCGCCGATGACTTCGGCGAGGTCGGTGGCCGCGGCGATGAGCTCGGCCTGGGCCCACATGCCTAGGCGCGCGCGGCGGGAGAGACGCTCGCCCATGATTTCCGGCAGGGAGCGGTGGGTGACTAGGCCCAGTTTGGCGGAGTGGTACTGGATGAACATGGCCATGAGGTTGGCCACGACGAGTACCCACACCAGGAGGTAGCCGTAGTGGGAGCCGGCGCTGATGTTGGCGGCTACGTTGCCGGGGTCGACGTAAGCCACTGCAGCAACGAAGGCGGGGCCGGTGAGGCTGATTAAGGTCTTACGCATAGGCATCTCCATACCAAAAGTTCAACTACTTGAAGTCTAGTTTTCATCGCCATATGTTCAAGCCAGGGGGGCCAAAAAGTTTTGCACTTTCACACTTTGGTTTTGCACTTTGGCAATGTGCGTTTGGTGCAGTTGGTTGAGGAAGAGTGAACACCCTCAAGCGGATATCCGGCGCTGGCTATTGTGTCCAGGAAAGTGTTGCGCTGTTCCAGGTTGTGGTCAACGTATGGAGTTCATTGTTCAGAACGGGGTCAATGAGGAGTGCAGCAACCCGAAGGGCTTCATCTAGAATCAAGAATTCTTTTCGTATTTCGTTGCCAAATTTCTTTGCGGCTTTCGGGTACCGATCTGCCCACGTTGCATCAGGGATATTGAGATTTGTTGGGAGAGTAACGCCTCGGATTTGTTGCTGTGAGTTGAGAGCGTCGCGGAGTTCAGCAGCATTGAGCTGTGTTGTTGGCGGAAGCTCTGAAGCTAATAGCGCAATGTCGTAGAGATCGTGATAGCGTGTCGACGCTTTGCCCGGAGGTGTGTCGCCGTGTATCTCATACATTGCGCAGACTTTATCTGCGATCTGGTTTGCGATGGGGTACGACGTGACTTGGAAATGTTCTGGAAGATAAGGTGTCTGGACGTCGTAACTTGAAGCTACGGTGACTGATTCCACTTCACTAGTGACCTCAAGGTCACCACTGACGTCGATGGAAAACTCAATGAAGCGGTTGCTGCTACCTAAGCCGTAAGTGACTGTAACTTTGAGGCGTTTGCTGTCTATCGTGCCGATTCGTTCCGCCTTGCCATTGCTCTTTTCCACTTGAAATGTATAAGGGCCTACTCGGTGCTTGTTCATTGTCGCGATGAGGCTGTCAGCGGCTTTTAAGGCTGAGGTAGGGGCATATTGCCGAAATAGGTCGAGGTCTTTTGTCTGCCGGGCGCCTGGTATTCGGCAGTAAATGTTGGTGCCCCCTTTGAGCACCCAACCGTCGTTTAGGCGCATGAGTTCATGAAGGAACACCTCACGGAAAAACTGGTTATATACGTCGTTTGGCTTCTTTCCGGCGTGGCTTGCTTCCTTCTTCAGTGCTGAAACGATCTGACCGTGGCGCTCCCTTTGTTTTTGAGGTTGTGGCACAGGATTCTCCTTGAGGTTTTGCTGTGTGGGATGGGGGAAGAGGGGTGGACAGCCAGAGGGTCTTCAAACCTTCACTGTGCACGATCGTTTCGGCTAATTGTTTATGTGTTGCTTCGAGCGCATGGGCAGTAGCTGCTCTGCCAGCGAGCATGTTCTGGAGTGCCTCTTCTACATTGCTGCTGTGAAAGTCGGTTTGAAGTGGCATCTTTGCGACGAGCGCCTTTAACTCTTCAGCAAATGGCTCGAGCGCCTTGGCGACAGCTCTTTGGATTTGCTCTTCCATGATTGCCGCGGGAACAGGTGGAAAGCATTCTTTCCAAAGCATACGTAGCCCCTCCTGATCACCTTTTGGCAGGCCGAAAGCTGTTTCGTTTCCAGCAAAAGCGCTGAGTAGCTCAGGTTCTTGCAGTAATTGCTTTTCGCTCGCATCTGCGATGAGATCAAGGAGATGTTGGGGTTCATGTCCGTCTAGTGCGAGGTCCACGATGGTGCGAGCTGCAGTTGTGATGGGGAGGTTGTGTTCGGGGTGCAGGGTCCATTCGTGGTCGTCGAGTTTGTTTCGATGAAACTGGACTTCTGGTTGCCTACTTTGGCGTCGACGGTTGACGGTGAAGTGGATTCCATCGGGCCAGAGGTCACCGATGCCCCAGAGTTCAGCTGCGGTGGTGTGGGAGATGACGGATTCGGACGCCAATGTAGGGTCGTGGACCCGGTCAGCGGCCATCATCTCGGGTCGGAGTGCAAGCCATTGTGCTTTGACGTCTAACGCTGGACTCATCATGGTGCCGACGGTCGCATAAACCCCATGTCGAACTCGGATGAGTCCACCCCTTGTCTCTAGTCGGGAGAGAGTCAAGGGCGTTACTCCTTCTGCGCGTGCTTGTTTTGCCGTGCACAGTCCCCACTGTTGGGAAGCGATCTCCCCGATGATCTCCAACGATTCGGCGGCATCCATACTTCAAAAATTACCATATAGGATAGTTTTGCAGCACGGAGATTTCATAACTCCTGCGAAACTATCAGTCGGGTTGCCGCCTCCTCATCCCATGAGCTGCAGGATGTTCGCGGCTATTTCGTCCGCGCGGCGGACACCTTGATAAGTTCACCGCCGAGAAAGTTGCTGGCAGTGGCAGTGCCGCGGACAGTGGAAGCACGAGGGCTCTTATCGACGCCCCTTCGACCAACCACGCTTACCTTTAACACTCATGATCCAGTTTCCAGGTGAACTGTGATTATTTGTCCGCGCCGCGGAATCCAGCGACTACCTGTCCGCCCCGCGGACACCTGAATACCGACTCCATTGTCCGCGCGGCGGAATCTGCTGCAGCTTTCTTATCGACGCCCCTTCCACCGCGGATACCTTTCCGTCATCCACATCGTGTTCACTGCTGCCAACTGTCCGCCCGGCGGACACCCGAATACCGATCCCACTGTCCGCCCCGCGGACAGTTCGACTTGGAAACCGAGGTTTTCCAGAGTGTCCGCGGCGCGGAACTTTGCGACAACCCGAAGCCGCATGCGCCGATGGCAACCTGTCCGCCCCGCGGAAAGCCGGTGTGGTTGCCTGTCCGTGCGGCGGACACCTTGACGGGTTCACGCCGGGAAAGTTGCTGGTAGATGGCGTGCCGCGGACAGTGGAAGCAGCGGCGGGTTTTCTAATCAACGCCGGCTCCGTCCCATCACGTTTACCTTTCACAACGCGCCTCGGTTTCCGGGTGAGTGGTGGATGTCAGTCCGCCCCGCGGAATCTGCCGCAGCTTTTTATAGGTGGCCCTCCCACCACGGATACCTTCATCCGTCATCCACATCATGTTCACTGCGGCCGACTGTCCGCGCGGCGGACACCTCGACGGATTGCCGTCAAGAAATTCGCTGGTCACGATGGTGCCGCGGACAGTGGAAGCAGCGAATACTTTCTTATTGACGCCCTCTCCGTCCCACCACGCTAACCACCAACAACATGACCCGGCTTCCGGGTGAGCGATGAAGATCTGTCCGCGCGGCGGAATCCAGTGATAACTTGTCCGCCCCGCGGACATTCGAAACGAGTGAACTGTCCGCCCCGCGGACCTTTGCGACACCCGAAGTTGCGTACACCGTTAGCAATTGCTGTCCGCCCCGCGGAAAGCCGGTGTGGTTGCCTGTCCGCGCGGCGGACACCTCGATGTGGTTTCCACCAGGAAAGTCGCTGGTAGTTCCGATGCCGCGGACAGTGGAACCTTGAGGATTGTCCGCCCGCGGAATGGGTCCGAGGGGTTTATAAAAGAGACCTATAACAACATTGTCCGAGATGCGACCGGGTGGAAGATAGTCCAAATGTAATTTTGCGTATAGCTCGAAACACACTCGAAACGAACTTTCAAGTCGTGAAAAGCGCAAAACAATCTACTCGAAACCGTTTCGAGTAGATTGCCAAGGGGTCGTCAACTAGTCCTTTTATCTGTCAGCTCTAAAGCTCTCCCGCGAACGCACGAGAGGAGAGGGAAGTGTAGAGCTCGTTCAAAAGCATCGCTTTCTTGGTGAGCGAACTCGCTAGATTGTCTATCTGTAGAAGTTGACTGTTCAGCTCGAAAGCTTCAATTTCATTCAGTTGTGGTATTTCGAATTCGCTCAACGTAGTACGGCGAACATTCATGACACCAGAAGCTCCGGAAGCGTTGGATTCGACGTGGCGTCGAAAGCGTTGCGTTTGTAAGGCGGTGTGAAGAACTGCATTTGGAATGTTTGGACAAGAAATTTTCCAAACTTTATCTGGCAGGTAGAGGTTCCTTTTTGTGGCCGGTGCGATGGCTACAGCGCCAAGGAGTGAGGGGCTACCGCTGGCGCGTGCAAACAACAAGTCACCCTCGTGAATTAAATGATCTGGATTTGGCGTATAACTCGCAGGAAGTGGCTTTATTTCTGAAGCGTCAAAAATGCCACTCGAAACAGCACTAACTTTTATAACGAAGCTATCTGGCGATGCATCGTTACCTTTTGCCGTCAAGCTTTTGCCCGTTATTACTTGAAGGCCAGAATCTCCCAGTGACTTAAGCGTTGAATTACTGTTAGTGCAAGCTTCGAAAAACGAAACTTGTAATGTACTAGCCAAGGACTTTTGCCTGTGTACATTTGTCACTTGATCTTCTACAGAGTTGAGAATCTTCGCGATGCGCTGCTGCTCTTCCAAGGGTGGTAGGGGGATTTTGACGCGTTCGAATTCATCAAATTTAACGCTTCGGCGGCGTTCGACGCTTCCTTGCCCAATGAGCGAATACTGTTTGAGGGCGTTTCGTGATTTGAGGAAGCTATAAAGAAACTCCCTGTTGAGCACCGTTTCATCTACTGTAAATGTCTTATACATCGGGCTGATAAGACATCTTTCCGGAGCAAAGCCAAGTGATCCTTCATCTAAGTGAATTGTCGAATAGGCCCAGTCGTTCGTATTGCAGATCTTGTAGCGAGTTAGATCTTTTGAGTGCACTGTCTTGTTGAAGAACTCTGTTGATGGCATGAAGCCATTGTGTTTTGTTACTGAGTAAACGGGTAAAGCGTCGTCTTCCTTGTTCGTAATCCGAGTTTCTTCGATGAACTGCCCCAGCTTCACCATCTCCCACCCCATCTAGATCAGCCCCTTAAGTGTGCTCATGGCGTCGGCGATCTGCACGTCGAGGGCGTCGATGTCGGCAAGGATATCTTTCGGGTCGCGGGTTTCTTCGGCATCAAAAACGATTTCTTTATACCGGTTCATCGACAGGTCGTAGTCCGACTCGCGGATCTCGTCGACGGGGACGGTAAAGGACGCCTCGGTGCGGGCGCGGTCCTGTTCGGCGGCTTGGTTGTGGAAGCGGGCCACGACGTCGGGGAGGTTATTCAGGCGCAGCTGGTCGTCGTCAAGTGGAGTAGCGGGCCAGGGGCCGAGTAGTTCCTCGGCGAGCAGTGGGGTGCGTTTGTCGTCGAGGGAGCGCCCGTCAGCGGTGATGTCGTAGAACCAGATGTGCTCATTTTGGCCCGGTGAGTCGGTGCGGGTAAAGCACACGATGGCGGTGGACACGCCGGTGTACGGCTTAAACGCGCCGGAGGGCAGTTTGATGATGCCGTCGATTTTCTGGTTGTTCACAAGTTCTTTGCGCAGCGTCTTGTGCGCGCGCGTCGAGCCGAACAGCACACCCTCCGGCACAACGACGGCCGCCCGGCCGCCGAGTTTCAGCAAGGTTAAAAACCTTGCGATGAACAGTAGCTCTGTTTTCTTCGTCTTTATCGACGCCAACTCCGGATCCAAAATGTCCTGATTAATCGAGCCCGCAAACGGCGGGTTCGCCAGCAACACATCGAACGCCTCAAGCCGCTCGGGGGCCAGCTCCTGCAGGGAGTCAAGGTAGGAAATGTTCGGGTCGCTAAAGCCGTGCATGACCATGTTCATCGCGGCGATGCGCACCATGGTGGAGTCGAAGTCGAACCCGGTCAGGCCGCAGGCGAGGTAGTGTTCGCGCTGTTGTTTGGTGGCGTTTTTGAAATCATCACGCAGGTATTCGCTGGTGGCGGCGAGGAAGCCTGCGGTGCCGCAGGCTGGGTCGATAAGTCGGTCGGTGACCTTCGGCTCGGTCAGTGCCACGATCAGTTCGATGATGTGGCTCGGTGTTCTGAACTGTCCGTTCGTGCCGGCGGTGGCCAGTTTGGACAACATGTACTCGTACAAGTCGCCCGTCATGTCCTTATTCGAGAACTCCAGCTTCGCGATCATCGTCGCCACCGTTGTCAGTGTTGCCGGGTTCGGGATCAGGAACGCCGCATCCTTCATATGCGTGACAAACCCGCTGTCACGTGCGGCGCCGAGTTGTTTGATGTAGTCAAACCCCTCGCGGAACGCGGCGAAGCGCGCCTCGGGCGAATCGACGGCCAACAACTTGGAAAAGCGCAGGTGGTCGTGGGTGGCGTCGTAAAATATTTGGGTGTCATCGGGCTCGCCGCCCAGTGTGTTGGCGAGGAACTCGGCCTGTGCTTGGCGTTCGTCGAGCTGGCGCATGAACAGCAGGTAGGTGAATTGCTCGATGACGGTGATTGGGTTGGAGATGCCGCCGGACCAAAAAGCGTCCCAAATGCGGTCTACCTGGGACTTTAGTGCGCCTGTAATCATGGCGTCATTCTAACAACCGCGATGGGCAGGTAGCGAGATGCCATCACGGACTATCCGATGAGACTCATCTTCTAAACCTCACACAACCATTCAAATAATTCCTGAGCCGCAGCATCGGCGCCTCCTGGATAGTCAGCGTCCAACAAGTGTCTGGTCTCGTCGAAAATGTGGGTAGCGATTGCATTCTTTTGTTCCCTTGAGGCGTTCTTTTTCAGCTCATCAAGAGGCACTTTCAGCTCGACTGGAGGGTTCGTGCTCATAGAAAAAGAGCGCTTATCATCTGAATACACGCGCACGTAACATGCTGTGAGGGTTGATTCCAACACGACGTTTCCGAAAATGAGCGTGGTCAACTTCTTTTTAATCATGCCCCCAAAGTAGCGGTAGATAGCGCCTGCGGTTCGTGTGGCACCTTCCGTCGGCGGTCGAGGAAGTCCTCAAGCGGTTCTGACGCCCACGAGCGACCCTAGAACCATACAACTAACTTCCGACCAGGGCTTTTGGTGAAGGGCGCCTTTGGGGGTTGCACCAAATTTCCGTTTTTGAGCAGTTCGATTTGTAAAAGCCCAGGTCGGCGAGCACGCGTGAGAGAATTTGGTGCAGCTCACGTTTGAAACGGGGAACTTTTTCACAGCTGAGCCCCAAAACCCCCACTTACCACTGACATTTCCCCAGGTCGCACGTGCGTCGGCTTGAAATGGTTCCCAAGCTGCCCGATCATCGTGATCGGGTTCGAAATGACACTGGATCAAAAGCGTCCCAAATTCCGTCTACCTGGGACTTCAGCACGCCTGTAATTGAATAGCCACGCGGAACAGAAGATAGCGGCCTCCCGAGGCGGAGCTATCTTTTAAAAACCGCGATTTCTATAAGATAGGTGCGTATCGAGCAGCGCCTAAGTTCTGCTTTTCCAGATTTTCAGAAGATAGGGCAGAGCCGTCGTCGAAAAGTTGGACCCCTAGCGGGGCGCGATTTGGTCATACCTCATCCGAGGAGCAATATATTCGTGCTACCAATCGGACAACGTGAAGAACTGATTATGACTCAACAATTTCATCCGCGCGCATGGTTCCCCGTCGCAGGCAGCATGGTTGCTGTCGCATGGGGCGGCAACGAGTTCACCCCGCTGCTCGTGATGTACCGCGAAACCTCGCACTTTTCGCAGGTCACCGTCAATGGGCTGCTCGCCGCTTACGTCCTGGGCATCATCCCGGCGCTGCTGATCAGCGGTCCGCTGTCCGACCACATTGGACGACGCCCCACCATGCTCCCAGCCGCACCACTTTCGCTCGTGGGGTCCTTCCTGCTGTCCATCGCCCCGAACGAGCCACTGGTGATCGCGACGGGCCGCATCCTGTGCGGGCTCGCCCTGGGCATCGTGATGGCGGTGGGGTCCACGTGGGTCTCGGAGCTGATTATTAAAGCGGGCGGGGACCCGGCGTCGGGGCCGCGCAAGGCGTCGATGTGCCTGACCGTCGGCTTCCTGATCGGCGCGGCGCTCGCCTCCGTGCTGGCGCAGTGGGGACCGTGGCCTACGCATACCGCGTACGTGCTGCACATCCTGCTCACACTCGGCACCGCCTACTGGCTGCTCGACACCCCGGAGACCCGCCCGCCGCGCCGGGGCACCGTGAAGGAAACCTTCCTTGAGCTGCGCGTTCGCGACATGCTCGAAATGCTGCACATCCCATCCGCCGCGCACCGCCGCTTCGTGCGCATCGTCGTGCCGGTCGCGCCGTGGGTATTCGGGTGCGCCGGCGCCGCGTACGCCCTGCTGCCGCAGCTGCTGTCCAGCTCAGCGCACGATATGCCCATCGCGTTTTCCGGCTTCATGACGGTCGTGACCCTCGGCTGCGGCGTCGGCGTCCAGATGCTCGGCCGTGTCATCGATACGAGTAGGTCCGCCCGCGCGTCCGCCGTCGCGATGGCCGTGATCACCGTCGGCTGCATCCTTGCCGCCGAGGCGTCCCGGTCCCTCTCGCTGCCAATCGGCGTTGCGGCCGCCGCCATCATGGGCGCCGGTTACGGCCTGGCCCTGGTCGCCGGACTTTCCGAGGTCCAACGCATCGCCAACGCCGACGAACTCGCCGGCCTGACCGCCGTCTACTACTCGGTGTCCTACACCGGCTTCTTCATCCCGATGGTCTTCAGTGCCGCCGCGCCCGTCGTCGGCTTCACCACCCTGTTCGTCATCGGCACCATCCTTGCCCTGTGCTGCCTGGTCAACGTGGTCCTCGGCTGGCGCGCCCACCTGCCCGGCCCGACCTGGTAGGCGGCTGTCCCCGGCCTCTTTGCCGCCTCCGGCGCACCTCAAACCTGCTCGTAGCGTGCGCTTCGAAGCGTGCGATGCAGGTCGCGCTTTCCCACCCACCCCGGCCGATTTCTGGCGACCAGCGTCGCACTCCTTTAATACCTCGACCGGAACGAATTTCAGCAAGCAGCGCGCTATCTCCACAGCGCCATTCATGATCAACCAGGACGGTAATCAGCCCCGGCGCACCTCACACCTGCTCGTAGCGTGCGCTTCGAAGCGTGCGATGCAGGTCGCGCATTTCGACCCACCCCGGGCGATTTCCGGCGACCAGCGTCGCACTCCTTGAACACCTCGACCGGAACGAATTTCAGCAAGCAGCACGGCCCCAGCCCCCAACCCCCAGCCCCAGCACACCCGTCTATCCTGAAATATCCATAAAGATGTGCCCAGATGCGAAAAATCAGATACGGGGACATATTTCACACATTTTCGATTATTGTGAACCCATGGACCAAACACTGAACCCGTATTCGCCAGGTGCGGGACTGCGACCACCTGCGCTGACAGGGCGCGAAGCGGAGCTCGAGCTTGTCGAGGCGATCATCACAAGGACCCGCAGCGGATTGCACAATCGCGGCGTTATCCTGAGTGGTTTGCGTGGGGTGGGCAAAACGGTGTTGCTGAATGAACTCGCATCGCGTGCCGAGAATGCAGATTGGTTGACGGTGCAGCTTGAGGCAAGCGCTGATCGTGCTGGTGCGCAGCGGGTCCGGAAGCGGTTGGCCCGTGAACTGGCGTTGAGTGCGCGGAAGGTGTCGTTGCGTAAGCGGTGGCAGCATTTCAAGGACGCACTTCCAGCGATTTCTTCGTTTGCTTGGCATGTCGGTGGTATTGACGTCGCGCTGGAGGTACCTGCTCAGGCGGGTATTTCTGACTCTGGTGATATCGGGATGGATCTCGAGGAACTTGTGCTGAGTGTCGCAGAGTCCGCGCAGAAGGACGGGAAGGCGATTGCGTTTTTTATTGACGAGATGCAGGACCTTGATGCGGAATTGATGTCGGCGGTGATTACCGCGCAGCACCAGGCGGGCCAGCGTGGTTTGCCGTTTTATGTGTTCGGGGCGGGCCTACCTACGTTGCCTCAGAAGCTGGTGGAATCTCAGTCGTACGCGGAGCGTCTGTTCGAGTACCGCAAGATTGGTCCATTGTCAGATAGCGCGGCGGCGGCCGCACTTGAGGATCCGGCTACCAGGCAAGGGGTGCTGTTTACATCAGCAGCGTTGCGGAATCTTGTGGACGCCGCTCTGAATTACCCCTATTTCCTTCAGGAGTACGGGAAGGCGATCTGGAACGTTGCTCCTGCTTCGCCGTTTACCGAAAGTGATGCGCAACTTGCCGTGGCGGAAGGCAATGCGGCCCTTGACGCCGGGTTCTTCCCGAGCCGTTGGGAGCGCGCAACGCCTGGCGAGAAGCGCTATTTGCAGGCGATGGCTGCGCATTCTGCGAAGCAGGTTCCCACGAAGGACATTGCGGATTCGCTTGACGTTTCGGTGAATTCGTTGAGTAGTAACCGGAAGCACCTGATTGAGAAGGGTCTCATTTTTGCCCCTGACCACGGTGTTGTGCAGTTCACGGTCCCTGGAATGGCGGACTATATCAAGCGCCTATCCTGAAATATCCACAAAGATGTGCCCAGATGCGAAAAATCAGATATGGGCACATCTTTCACACAATTTCGCAATAATTGCAGGCCGCCCCGTACCGTAGCCGTATGCAATTCGTTCGCTCTCTCTTCCGCGGCGCGCCCGCAACCGCGTTCATCACTGTCGTCTGCCTGGGCGTTTTCGTGATTACGGCGCTCCAGGCGCACTCCATTAGCAACGTGGTGTGGGGCTCCAGCCTCGCCGAGAACATGGTGCTCTTCGGCCCATTTATCGACGCCCCCTCCGCCACCCTCCGCACCCTCCTGGCCGGCTTTCTGCATGTGGATATCTCCCACGTGGCCGTGAACATGATCACGTTGGCGTTGTTGGGCCCTCAGCTGGAGCGCCGCCTGGGGACTGGGCCGTATTCGTTGCTGTACGCGGCGGGTGTGTTGGGGTCGTCGGCGTCGGTGTTGGAGTGGAACTACGACGTGCCCACGGCCGGCGCGTCCGGCGCCCTCTACATGCTGATGGGCGTGTTGCTCGCGTTGTCGATGCGCCAGAAGGTCAACGTGCGGGCGCCGTTGGCGCTGGTCGGCGCGAATCTTGCTTACTCGGTGCTGTCCCCGGGTATCAGTCTGTGGGGGCACCTTGGCGGTTTGGTGGTGGGCCTGTTGGCGGGCTGGCCGGTGACGTCGGTGAAGAAGCGCGTCAGGTGGCTCGCGTCCGCCCTCGCGGCCGTAGCGGCTGTGGCTGCTGTGGCGTTTGTGATTGGTGTTGCCTAGTTTTTCACACGTTATCCCCAAGTTTGTACACCGGTGGAGAACTCCACAGACTTGTCCACATTGTGGATAAACACAACCGTGTAATTTCTAGAACATCGCTAGAACATGTCAGCGATTCACACTAAAAAACGCCTGGCGAATGGGCATCATTGCAGCTCATTACGCCAGGCGTTCGATGTGCGAATAGGTTGTGCACAGAGTTATCCACAGGTGTGGATAACGGTCCTCTCCACAGAACCATCCACAACCTGTGGATAACTTGGCACTACGAATTACACAAAATGCTCCCTAGAAGGTGCCCTTCAGCCAGCGGCCGAAGTCGGACACGGTCACGTCGCGGGAGTCGACGTTCTGGTCGTTCCACTGGGAGACGTCACCGGCCAGGCGGCTGGTCTGGGTGACCGTCATGTAGTTGTGCAGGCGGCCTTCCTTGGTCTTGCCGTCGCCGAAGCTGAACGCGCCGAGCAGCATGTCGTCACCAGCGTTGACCGGGTTGGACAGCGTCACCTCGAAGATGCGCGCGCCCTTCTTGGCGTTGTAGCCGAGGTCACGGATGTGCGAGCCGTTCGCGCCGGTCGTGGTGATCAGGCGGTCCACACCCTTCGGGCCCGATTCGGTACGCACCTCAACGCGGAACGTCAGCGCCGGGAACTCCGCCCAGTAGCGTTCGGTGCCCACGTTCTTCACACGCAGCGCCACGGACCCAGCAAAGCCGGAAGCTTTCCAGGAGCTCGTCGTGAAGTATGGCACCAGGTCGAGCGTAGGCGCCTCCGCATTATCGACGACCTCTTCGACCTCAGTGTTCTCCTCCGACGTCGCCTCATCCGACTCCTCGTCGGTGATCACCGCGGCGGTCTCGCCGTCGATTTCGACGTTGGTCACATTGGCTTCATCGTTGTCGTCGATGGTGGTGACGTCGTCAAGGTTCTCACCCTCGGTGATCTTCTGCACGTCCTCGTTGTACGCCGGGTTCGGGTTCTCTACCGTGTCAGTGACCTGCGCGCCGCGGTTCGGTGCCCACGAACCTGCAGGTGTGGAGTAGTTCTTGACTCGCACCTCGTTCTTGATCGGCACGTGGGCGACCCACGCCGTCGGCGTCGCCCACGTGCCGTTCGGGCGGCAGCGCTGCTGCGTGCCCGTCATGGTGACGGTGCGGAAGCCGTACGTCGCTTCGCCCGTGTTGCCCGCCGGAACCTCGTACGGCCCGATCTTCTGGCCGACGTTCCAGCTCAAGCTTCCGGACACCGACCAGCCCAGCATCTTCGCCAGCGAGTAGCCGATGTTGCCCTGCAGCCCATCCTTCGAGCCCGACCCACCAATGTTGATCGTCTCAGTCTTCGACCCGTTGACCGACGCCGAAATCGTCTGCGTGCGCGCCAGGTCCTGCGTCAGCGGGATGGTGCTCTTGGTCAGGTTGGTCGTCGAAATCGTGCCGACCGGCAAGAAGTTGTCCTTCACCTTGTACACGATGGTGCGGTAGTCCTCAGTGGAGTTGCACACTGGGCGCGGGTTGAGCACGTTCGCCTTCAAGTGGTCCGATCCCCTGTAGGTGTGGATGATCGGCAGCGCATCATTGGTCGCTGGGGTTTCGGGGTACGACTCCTCAAGCGTCTGAGCCGTGGCTGGGGTCAGCGTACCGGCAGCTAATGCCAAGGCCGCTACAACGCCCGTCATGGAACGAATAAACCGCATGACTATACCTTTCATAAGGTGACAATAGTAAAATAGCAGGTCAGGGCCTTTCTGGCCCTGTTCCTATGTGTACACCTTCTGTGCGCGGATTGTTCAACAATCCACCCCCGTGCCACCCCGCTACCGAACACCTGTGGGGAACCTGGCGGCTTTCCTGTGCGTCTAAACCTCATGTTGGAAAACACTGAACTTTTCGCATCCATCGTGGACACGCGCACTCTCCGTCACCGTCTGCACAGCCCCGAGTACCGACGCCTCAACCGGACGCAATGCATCCCGTCGCGCACCTGGGGGCAACTCAATGCCTGGCAGCGGCACCTCGTGCGCGCTTATGCCACCGCCCGCGCCATGACCAAAGGCTGCCTCGTAGGCAGGACCGCCGCCCGCATCCACGGCATGTGGGTCATCAGCCTCAGCGAAGAAATCCAAGAAGTAACGACGCCCAGCCGCCGCGGCCCCGCGAAACACCTCGTCGAGCCCGACGTCCGCTACCGCACCTCCGCGTTGAGCGCCGCCGAGGTCACTACCGCGTACGGCATCCGCCTCTCCACTCCCATCCGCACCGCGATCGATATCGCCCGCTATCACGGGTTTCATGAAGGGCTGATCGCCATGGATTGGCTGCTCTCCATCGCGCACGTGGAGCGCAGCGACATCCTGCTGCACATCGAGCGCATGGGCCGCGTCCGCAACTGCGGCGTGGCGCGCGACGCCGCGCGCGCCGCGGTCTACAACGCCGATTCCCCCATGGAGTCCCTCGCCCGCGCCGAGTTCCTCCTCCGCGGCGTCACCGGCTGGAAGTTCCAGGCACAGGTGCAGCGCTACCGCGTCGACTTCCTTTTCGACGACTCCGTCATCCTCGAACTCGACGGCGACACCAAACACGCCTCCGACCCCCGCCGCAGCCTCCTGCAGGAGCGCAAACGCGAACGCGAGCTAACCAACCAGGGATACACCGTTCTACGGTACGGCTTCACGGATGTGCTTCACCGCATGGACGAGATCCTCGCCCGAATCGAGCTGGAACGGGCCCGCGCAAAGGGCCGCGCGGCCCGCTAAAACGCACGTCAAAACCGCACGTCAAAACGCAAATGGTAGTAACAGGATTGTAGTAATCCCCGAAATGGGGGCCAAAATCGGGATTACTACAATCCTGTTACTACCATCTACGAAAAATCCCGGAAAAACGCCAGAGGCTAGCGCCACCCCATGGTCATGAGCAGGCCGAGGATCATGCCTGCGAAGCCGATGCCGTAGTTCCACGGGCCGAGCTCCGCAAGGAACGTCAGCTGGTCGCCGGCGATGTAGTAGAAGATAATCCAGCCGAGGCCGAGCAGCATCAGGCCAAACATGATGGTCTTGTACCAGATCGGGGTGCCGCCGGTGTTGATCTTGACCGGGGTGCGGGACACGCCAGTTGGGGTTGATACGGGGCGGTGGTCCTTGGTGATTTTTGCCTTTGGCATTATGTCAGTCCTTTACAAGCAAGTGCGGTGGCTTTTCCAGCTATCAGGGTTTTTACCTTATCAGGCGTTCGGCGGTGAACTGCCAGAGGTTGTAGCCGATGGCGGCGTCGCGTCGGACGGTGTCGCCGGCGTTGACCTCTTGGTGTCCGATGAGCCCGTTGTCCACGAGGGCGCCGGTCGGGACGGTTGGTCCTTCGACGAGGCGTCCGCTCCAGCCGGCGTCGCGTAGCGCTTTGTCGGCGTCGGCGGGTTTCATGCGGGTGATGTTCGGCATGGTCATGAGCATGCCGTTGGAGACGCGCACTTCGACGGTGGTGCCCTTGGCTACCTCGGTGTTTTCGCCGGCGACTGCGATGACTTCGCCGTCTGGGCGTTCGGAGTCGACCTTGTTCACGGTGACTTGGAGCCCCATGGAGCCGAGGGTGGCGGACGCTTGGTTGACGTTGACGCCGGACAGCGACGGTACCTGGACCATTTCGGGGCCGTCGGACACCGTGACGGTCACCTTGGATCCCTTGGAGATCTGGGTGCCGGCTGCGGGGTGCTGGCTGATGATCTCGCCCTTCGGCACGTCTTCGCTGGCTTCTCGACGCAGCTCCGCATTCAGTTCCAGGTCGGCATCTTCGAGGACCTTTGCGGCTTCTTGGGCGTCCATGTTGGTGACGTCGGGGACGTCGGTAAGCTCGCGCCCCGAGGAGACGTTGACGGTGACGAGTGTGCCGCGCTGGAGTTCGGACCCGGCGATCGGGTTGGTGTCGATGACGTTGCCGCGCTTGATGTCGGGGCTGGGCTCGTCGGAGACGGCAACCTGGAAGCCGAGGTTTTCGAGTTCGGCGACGGCTTCTGCGCGTGGTTTGTCGGCGAGGTCCGGGATGATGACCATCTGGGAGGACTTGTGGGTCTCTCCGCTGTTGGGGGAGAAGTAGGAGTAGGCGAGCCAGCCGGAGGCACCGATGATGGCGGCGCCGAGGCCGATTGCAAGCCACTTCATCCAGGTTGGGGTTGTGGTTTCGTGTTCGCGGCGGTGGGCGGCGTAGCGTCCAGCAGCCCCAGCGCCGACTGCTCCGGCGCCAGCCTTCTCCGGCAGATGCCCGACGGGTCGGCTGTCCGGGCGCGGGGCGCGGCGCGGCGCGTTGCCCTGGACGGTTTCGGAGACCATGGTGGCATCATCGGAGGGGTCGACGGGTTCGGGTTCGGGGGCGGCGAGGTGGCTGCGGGCGGCGTTGGTCACGGCGCCGCGCTTGAGGAGTGCCAGGTCTTCGCCCATTTCGGTGGCGGTTTGGTAGCGGTCCGCCGGGTGCTTGGCCATCGCGGTGAGGATGACGCTGTCCAGGTTGACGGCCTCGTTGGGGGTCAGTTCGCGGTCGGCGGGGACGCGCTCGCTTGGCGGGATGGGGTCTTCCTGGACGTGTTGGTAGGCGACGGCGAAGGGGGATTCGCCTTCGAATGGTGGTTTGCCGGTGACGGCTTCGTACATGACGCAGCCGAGGGCGTAGATGTCGGAGCGGGCGTCGGCTGCTTTGCCGCGTGCCTGCTCGGGGGAGAGATATTGCGCGGTGCCGATGACGGCAGAGGTTTGCGTCATGGCGGAGGTGGAGTCATCCAGTGCGCGGGCGATGCCGAAGTCCATCACCTTCACCTCGCCGGTGTTGGTGATCATGATGTTGGCGGGTTTGATGTCGCGGTGGATGATGCCGGCGTCGTGGCTGGCTTGCAGCGCGTGCGTGACGGGCAGCAGGAACGCGGCGGCTTTCTGGGGGCTTAAGGGGCCGTCGGCGCGCACGAGGTCGCGGAGGTTTTGCCCGGTGACGCGTTCCATGACGATGAAGGGGACGTCGACACCTGAGACTTCTTCGGTGCCGGTGTCGTAGACGGCGACGATGTTGGTGTGGTTGAGCCGCGCCGAGTTTTGGGCTTCTTTGCGGAAGCGTTCGCGGAAGTTTTCGTCGCGCGCCATGTCGATTTTGAGCATTTTGACGGCGACGTCGCGGCCAAGCACGGTGTCGGTGGCTGCGTAGACGTCGCTCATGCCCCCGGTGCCGATGATGGCGCCGAGTTCGTATCGGTTAGCGATCGTTGTCATTTACGCATTTCCTCCGAGGATGTTTGGCAGATTGTGCAAGTCTAGTTCACCATTGCCGATTTCCCCACCAACCGGGCTTTCGCTGGGTACCTGCGTCGTGGGCGCCTCATTATGTATCGACGTCCCCTCCGTCGGCTGTTGCTCCGGCACCGAAGAGCGGGTGTGGGTTGGCTGCGTCGGCGTTTCGTCCTCGATGGTGAGCGTGGCCGGGGCGCTGCTGTGCCTACTGGGCTTGCTGTGTTCAGTGGGCGTGTCGGGGGCGTGCGTGGTCGGCTCCTCGACGGGTTCCTCGTAGGTCGGTTCGGTTTCCACGGTGGTGGTTTGGGTGACCACGCTTTGGCGCGGGGCGGTGCTGCTCGGGGTGCTGCCGCCGAGGGTGCCGTTGTTGAATGCCCAGGCCACGCCGCCGATGACGGCGAGGGTGATCACGCCGAGCGCGATGCCGACCCAGTAGCCGGCGGTGCTGCGCCGCTTCCCAGGAGCAGCAACGTCAGCGGGCGCCGGGCGCACAGGCATCGCTGCGCGCGCCGGGGCCTGCGGTGGCACGGACGGGCGGCGCCGCGGCGCGGCGGGCCGGGCCGTGGTCGGCCGGGACATGTCGGCGAGCATCTGGGTGGACGCGGTCGGGGAGGGCTCGATGGCGATGACGGCCGTGTCGCCGCCGGGCTGCGTCGGGCGCATCCCCTGGCGGACCTGTTCGACGGCCAGCTGCATCTCGTTGCCGTCCCGGAAGCGCTGGGTTGGCGTTTTGCGCAGGGCGATCTCGATGAGTTCGCGCGCCGGGGCGCTCACGCTAATCGGCAGCGCGGGTGGTTCGGCGGAGACGTGCGCCAGCGCCACGGAGACGGAGGAGTCCCCGGTGAACGGGCGTTTCCCGGCGAGCATCTCGTAGCCGACGACGCCGAGCGAGTAGACGTCGGACGCCGCCGTGACCTTCTTGCCTTGGGCCTGCTCGGGGGAGACGTACTGGGCGGTGCCCACGACCATCCCGGTGCGCGTCAGCGGCACGGCCGCCGCCGCCTTCGCGATGCCGAAGTCCGTAATCTTGATCTGCCCGTTCTGGGTGATCATGAGGTTGCCGGGCTTGATGTCGCGGTGCACCAGCCCCATGCGGTGGATCACGGCGAGGCCGTGCGCGGCCTGTTCCAGCACGTCAAGGGCCATGTCTTCCTTGAGCTGGCCTTCGCGCGCGATGAGGTCGGCGAGGGATTCGCCGCGGATGTATTCCATGGCGATGAAGCACATGGGGAACCCGCCGTCGGTCTTGACCTCGCGGTAGTCGTAGGTGGCGACCACGTTGGGGGAGTTGATCCCCTCCGCCGAGTTGGCCTCGTTGCGGAAGCGGGTGAGGAACTCCTGGTTGGCGGTAAATTCGGGCCGCAGCACTTTGAGGGCTACTTCGCGCTCGTGGCGGACGTCGTCGGCAAGCCAGACGGTGGACATGCCGCCGTGCCCGATGATCCATTGCAGCTGGTAGTCGGGACCGATGAGCTTCTGTAGTTCGTCTTTGTTTTCGTAGTTCATCGCGCGTTGGTTCCTTCCTCATCAGCTGGCGCTGCGGGTGCCGCGTAGAGCACCGCGCGCCCGAGTGGTGCGGAGACTTGCCCCCCGGTCGCCCCGGTGCCCAGGCCGCCACCATTCTTGACGACGACCCCCACCGCCACATCCTTCACCGGGTCAAAGGCGACGTACCAGGTGTGCGGCGCTGCGCCTTCGGCGTGCTCGGCGGTGCCGGTTTTGGAGGCGAAGCCGTTGCCGTCGTAGCCCCAGGTGTCGCGCTCGGAGCCGAACATGAGGTCCTTGATGGTGTTTGCTTCCTCGGGTTTGATGGAGTCGGAAAGCATGCGGGGTTTGGTGGTTTCGATTTCGCGCAGGTCGGGGCTGAGTACGCGGTTGACCACGTACGGCGCCATACGGCGGCCCTCGTTGGCGACGGTGCCGGCCATCACGGCGGCCTGCAGGGCGGTCATGGTGACGTCGCGTTGCCCGATTGCGGACTGGCCAAGTTCGGCGTCGCCGGGCAGGTCGCCGAGCGAGCCGGCCGCGTTGGGCATGCCGAGGTCGTACTGCTCGCCGATGCCGAATCCGTGGGCGGCCTCACGCAGCGCGTCAGCGCCGACGGCCATGCCCATCTGCACGAACGCCGTGTTGCAGGACAGTGCGAACGCGGTGCGCAGCGGCACCTGGCCGCCGCCGGCGCAGGCCTGGCCCGCGTAGTTGGTCAGGGGCACGGTCGTGCCCGGCAGGGTGATGGACGGCGCGCCCGTCAGCGGGGAATCCGGCGTGTAGCCGTTGCGCAGCCCGGCGGCGGTGGTGACGATCTTGAAGATCGACCCCGGCGGCAGCTGGTCCTGCGTCGCGTGGTTGAGCAGCGGCTTGCCGGGGTTGTTGTTCACCTCGGCCCAGGCGCCCTCGGCGGTGTCAGGGTTGGAGATCGCGTTCGGGTCGTACGAGGGCGTCGACGCCATCGCCAGCACCTGGCCGGTCGACGGGCGTAGCGCCACGATCGCGCCCTCGTAGTTGCGGTTCGAAAGCTGTTCGTAGGCCAGGGCCTGCAGGTGCGGGTCGATGCTCAACTCAACCGAGTTGCCCACCACGTCCTGCTCCAGGCCGGTGCGCAGGAAGCGGGAGGACTTGCCGGAGCCCGCCCCGGTCAGTTGCCCGTTGTAGCCGGCCTCGATCTGGGAGGTGCCGTACTGGTCTGACACGTAGCCGAGCACCGGCGCAAAGGACCACGGCATGTTCGGGTACGTGCGCTGGTAGGAGCCGTCCTCGAGCGGGTGGGACTCCGCCAGCACCTGCCCGCCGGCGCTGATCTGGCCGCGGTTGATCTGGCGCAGCTCCACCACGGTGCGTGAGTTCAGCGGGCTTTGCGCGTACTTCTCCTCGCGGAAGCCCTGCACCACGGTGAAGTTCACCAGCAGCGCCACAATCAGCAGCAGAGCAATTCCTGCGCCTAAGCGGATGGACTTGTTCATCGTGCGCTCACCGCCTCCGGTGCCTGGGCACCCATCGCCGAAGCATCAAACTCCGCCGGTTTGTTCGCCGCGTTCGAGATCCGCAGCAGCAGCGCCAGCAGTACGTAGTTCGCCATGATCGACGAGCCACCAGCGGACATAAACGGCGTGGTCAGGCCGGTCATCGGGAGCATCGCGGAGATCCCTCCGGCGACCACGAAGATTTGGATAGCGATGGTCGTCGCTAAGCCTGCGGCCAACAACTTGCCGAACGTGTCACTGACCTGCAGCGCCGCCGAGTAGCCGCGGGTAATGAAGATGGCGAACAGGCACAGCACGCTGGCCACACCCACGAGCCCGAGCTCCTCACCAATCGCCGCCAGGATGTAATCCGAGTGCGCCACCGGCACCATTTCCGGGTGGCCGTAGCCCAACCCGGTGCCGGTCAGCCCGCCCCAGGACAGGCCGAACAGCGCCTGCGACGGCTGGTAGCCCGTGGTGTCAAAGTTGGCCAGCGGGTCCATGAAGTTCGCGACGCGGTCCTGGATCTTCTCACTGACCTGGTACACCGCGTACCCGCCGATGGCCACCAGCCCAGCACCGATGACCAGCCAGGACGTCCGCCCTGAGGCGAAGTACACCATGCCCAGCACCGTGGCGAACAGCAGGAGGGCCGGGCCGAAGTCATTCGACACCGCCATGATCGCAATCGCGATCGCCCACACCGCCAAAATCGGCGCCAGGTCGCGCAGGCGCGGGAAGCTCATCCCCAGCAGCGTCTTGCCCGCCACCGTGAACAGGGCACGCTTCTGCGCCAGCAGCTGGGCAAAGAACACCAGCAGCAGGATCTTCGAGAACTCACCCGGCTGGAACGAGAACGGCCCCAGCCAGATCCAAATCCGCGCATCCGCGAACCCGGGCGGCTGCGGCCACACCAGCGGCAACGCCAACAGCACCAGGCCCAGCAGGCCCAGCAGGTAGGAGTAGCGGGCCAGCGCCTTATGGTCGCGCACAATCACGAGTGTGCACACCATCAGCACCACACCCACCAAAGACCACATCACCTGGCGCTCCGCGAGCGGCGCGTACCCTGGGCGTTCCGCTAGGTCCAGGCGGTAAATCACCACCAGGCCAATCGCGTTGAGCAGCGAGACCAGCGGCAGCAGCAGCTGGTCCGCGTGCGGCGCCGCCAGCGAAATCGCCACGTGGGCAATCGCGTAGACGCCCACGAACCCGCCGACCAGGTAGAACATCTCCGTCGACATCGTGCGGCCCTGGCTTAGCTCCAGGCCGAACAGCATCAGCAGCAGCAACCCCGCCGAGCACAGCAGCAGGAGCAGCTCCTTCGCACGCCGAAACACACGAGACATCGCTACTTCACCTCCCGGCACGCGCCCTGCGGGGCGTCCTTCGCCGCATCATTATCGACGCACACCGGCAACGCCTCACCAGCCAACCGGTTCAGGATTCCCAGCACATCGTCATACGTGCCGCCCTTGAAGTTCTCCACCGTGTTCAGCTGGCTCTCCGGCAGGTCATTGATACCGAAGATCACGCAGTCCTGCGGCACCGAGTTCGACGACACAATCTGCAACTTGTTCTGCTCATTAATGCACGCCCGCTGAATCACCTCGCGGCGCGGCTCCGTAAACAACGACGTCCCGACGGCCCGCTCAATCGCGAAGTGGCCGTCGTTGCCGTCGGTGCCTAAAAAATAGCGGTCGTTGAGCCTATCGTTCGTCCACAACACCGCCGCCAGCGACAACATCAGCACAATCGCCAACGCGGACAGCACCCACGGCCAAATGTTCACTTTGCGGCCAAACCGCTGGTCATCCTCCTCGTCCGCCGACGCGTCACCCGCGCCGGGCTGCGACCCACCACGGCCGCCCTCACGATTGTGGTTCGGCGGAATCGTCTCCGACTTGCGCATCAACGCCGCCGCACGAGACGCCGAAGAGTCCGGGTGCGTCGACTCGAACTCCGGCGCCAACGCGCCCGCCATCGCAGGGGACGTCGGCAAGTCGGGGTGCTCCTCGCCGTCTTTGACCTCCACCACATCAGCGATGACCACCGTGATGTTGTCCGGCCCACCCGAACGCAGCGCCAGCTCAATCAGCCGCTGCGCCGCCACCGACGGGGTGCCCTGACCAAGCGCCTCCCCAATCGTCGACGCCGTCACCGGATCCGACAAGCCATCCGAGCACAACAACACACGATCCCCCGCGCGAACCTGAACCATCTCCAGGTGCGGCTCCACCGGGTTGCCCGTGTACGCCTTCAAAATCAACGACTTCTGCGGGTGACTCGACACGTCCTCCGGGTCCAGCTTCCCTTCGTTGACCAGGGACTGCACAAACGTGTCGTCCTCGGTGATCTGGCGAAGCTGGCCGTCGCGAAGCAAATACCCGCGGGAATCGCCCACGTGAATGAGGCCGAACTCGGCACCGTTGAACATCAACGCCGTCAGCGTCGTGCCCATGCCCTCCTGCTCCGGGTGCTGCGCCACCGAACGCTCAATCGTCGCGTTCGCATCATCCGCAGCTGCCCCGAGCAGCGCCAACATGTCGGCGTCCTCCGGGTCCCGGTCGAGGTGCTCCATGTGGCTGACCATCAACTGCGAGGCAACCTCGCCCGCAGCGTGGCCACCCATCCCGTCCGCAAGCAGCAGCAGGTGTGGGCCCGCGTAGGCGGAGTCCTCATTGTTTCCACGCACCAGACCCTTGTCCGATGCCGCCACATAATTCAACCGCAGCGTCATGGCATCAACCTCACAATCGTGCGCCCCATCTTGATATTCGTCCCCACCGACACCCGCTCCGGCTGGTCAATGCGCATGCCCTGTACAAAGGTGCCGTTGCGGGAGTCCAGGTCCTCAACAAACCAGTCGCTGCCGCGGCGGAACAGTCGCGCGTGCCGCGAGGACGCAAAATCGTCCCCAAGCTGGAAATCATTATCCGGCGAGCGGCCCAGCGTCACATGCTCCACACTCGCAATCTCCATGTGGGAGCCCTGCAGCGGCCCCTCAACGACCGCAATCTGCCGGACCTTCTCACGCGACTGCAGCGGTTTCCCCGCCTGCTTCACTTGTCGACGCCCAGCTCCACCCACCTCACGCACATTCTTCCGCTGCACCCACAACACCAGCAGAATGAACAGCCAGAGCAGCGCGAGCAGGCCAAAGCGTGCGCTCAGGATCACCGCGGAATCCAACAAAGGAGCTCCTTCAAATCGGGGCTTGTTTAGCCTGTTGTGCCGTTAGGCCTGGAAAAATTCTGTCTGCGGGTGCGACGCCGCATCCGTGTAGCGCGGCGCGCCCTCCTCCGGGTCCGGCGTCGCCGGGGTCGATGCCCTCGGCTCCACGATGCGCACCTCAATGTGGGAGTGCCCGAGGGTGATCACGTCACCGTCGGCAAGCATCCAGTTCTCCACGGGCTCATCATTGACCGTCGTGCCGTTCGTCGACTGCAAATCGACCAACACCGCAACCTGGCCATCCCACGTAATCTCCGCATGCTGCCTCGACACACCCGTGTCCGGCAGGCGGAAATCCGCATCATTCGAACGGCCCAAAATATTCGAGCCCTCATGCACCAAGTAAGTGCGCGACGACCCGTCCTGCAACAGCAGGCTCACAGTCGCTTCGCCGCCCTCAACCGGCGTCATCGTATTTGGCTCATGCATGTGATCCTCCTGATCCCGGTTTGCCGCATGACGGTGCCTACCACCCTTCGACCGCTTCGTAGGCTCCGCCACAATGGCATCAAACCCACTCGCGACCTCCGGCTGCGGATCAATATAAGAACTGACCCGCAACTGGCCCGTACGCAGCCCTGACTCCTCCGCGATCCGCACAACCGCCGGCCCATCAAAGAACCAGCCCTGGTTGCGCACATACCGCGTCAGTTGTTCCGCGAGGTGCACCGGCAGGTCACGCTCCTGCGACAAGTTCTCCAAATCCTTCGAAGAAACACCCACCGCGAACACATTCGGCACCACAAACTCATCATGGTCAGTCACCACAACAGAGTCCTGCGCCTCCTGCTTCAGCAGCTCCTCGATCTCAGCCGGAACCACCTTGCCGCCAAACAGCGCCGCCATCGAATTATCCAGGCCACGCTGCAACGTACTGTCCAGCTTTGCCAATCGATCCATGACTCCCATCCGCATGCACCTCCTTTCTTTAACCCCGTTAGTATAGGTGCGCATTCCGACACAACCTAGCGTGAAACACCTTTACGCCCCATGACATGCGGATTTGGCACTTCTCTATGTAAGGGTGTTATATTGTTCCAGTGCCCGCCCGGGTGGCGGAATTGGCAGACGCGCTGGCTTCAGGTGCCAGTGTTCGCAAGAACGTGGGGGTTCAAGTCCCCCCCCGGGCACAAACGGACCGGCTCTCCTTCGGGAGGGCCGGTTCTTTTTGTGTTTGGTCTCTAGCAGGGGGAGCGAGTGCCAAAAGACGCAACCCGATTTGGTCCGGCCATTTAAAGTGCCAGTTCAGAAAAGTGCTAGATGTTAAACGATGTCAGATTTGGCACTCCTGCGAGTTTCCTGTGCACCACAATCCCCGTTTTCGAGCAACCCGAGCGGCGTTTCCCCAGGTCGCGAAAATGCAAACCCGGAATCTGGTGCAAAGTTCCTCACAGGCGCCAGCTACACTCGCTATCCTCGAAAACCATGAGAGTTGGCATTATCGGTGCTGGTATTTCGGGTCTCGCGCTGGGTGCGACCCTGCATCGTGGTGGGGTGGACGTGCAGTTGTATGAGCGCCACGGACACATCCGCGGTACGGGTGCAGGGATCACGTTGGCCGAAAACGGACTTACGGCACTTGATGCGTTAGGGATTGGGGCTGCGTTCCGTCATCGCCAGTGGGGGCAGACCCTTGTGCGGGGTGGGATTCGGTGCCCGGAGGGGGAGTGGTTGTCGTGTATTCCAGCGGATGGGCTCGGCATTGATCGCGCGGAGCTCCACACGCTGCTGCTCAAGCACCTGCCCGAAACGCTCGTCCACACGTCCGCCGAGGCCGTGGACGTTGAGGCGCAGACCGGAACGGTCACTTTCGCCGATGGCAAAGTCGAGCGTTTCGACGTCGTGGTCGGCGCGGATGGGATCCGCAGCGCGGTTCGGCGTAGTTGCTTTCATGATCCTGGTATCGCCTACGCGGGCTACAACGCCTGGCGCGGCGTCAGCGATGGCCCGCTTTACGACGCCGTCTTCGAGACCTGGGGCGAGCGCGCTCGCTTCGGCGCCGTCCCACTTCACGACGGCCGCGTCTATTGGTTCGCCGTTCTTTCCGGGGCAGAGGCCACACCGGGCGAGGCTCGCCTTGACCTGCTCAAAAGCACCTTTGCCTCCTGGCATGACCCCATCCCGGACCTGCTGCGCGCAACACCTGACGAGTCGATCCAGCTTTTGCCGATCCAAGAGTTGGCGTCACCGCTACCCACTTATTGCAACGGCAAAGTGGTGCTCGTCGGGGATGCGGCACACGCCATGACTCCGAATCTTGGGCAGGGGGCGTGCCAGGGACTTGAGGACGTCGCTGTCCTTTCCGCTCTCCTTCTCAACGGCACCCAGGACATTCGCACCTACGATGAGTACCGCCTTCGGAGGAGCCAAACGATTGCGCGTCAGTCCCGGCTCGTTGGGCGGGTTATTCACGCCGGAGGAAGGAAGGTGGCGTCGATACGTAATTGGGTGCTTGGGCGCGTGCCGGATTCAGTGAGTCAGCGCCAGGTGCAGTCGGTGACTGCATGGCAGATGCCGGCGCTATAGAAATATGGGGCCGCCCGCCTATATGAGCAGCGCGCACCTAGTAAGGTGAGCTGCAGTATTGTTGCATATCCCTGAAGGAAGCCCCTCATGACGAACCCGTACCAGCCCGACGACACCCACCCCGGCACTGACGAGTGGACGTCTCAGCAACAGCAGTACCAGCAGCCGTACTACCAACAGCCATACCAGCCACAGCCCCCGTACCAGCCGCAGCAGCAGAAGAGCAACACTGGCCTGGTGGTTGCGTTGTCGGTGTTGGGGACGCTGGTGTTGTTGGCGCTGGCTGGAGCGGTGGCGTTTTTGTTCGTGCGTTCCGATGGGTCGAATGGCGGGCAGCAGGATCCGGTGATCGTGACGGAGATTGAGACGGTCGCGCCGGAAGCCGGCAACAACGGCAGCCAGAACAACCAGGGCAACAAGCCTAATGTGAACCGGCGTGAGCCGATGGGGTCGAGTGCGGGGTTCTCGAACGCGACGGCGGAGACCGGGAATACGTCGTCGGAGTTCGCGGGCAATGTGTTGGCTGTGTTTAATGAGCGGGCTGCAGCCACGGGTGAGTTCCCGGGGTCGTTGAGTGTGTATAGCCCGGTGACGGGGCAGACGTACACGATGTCGTGCTGGCCTGCGGGTGGGGGAGCCCGGTGCCAGGGCGGTAATAACGCGTCGGTGTATTTGTACTAATGGCGTTGTATCCTCGCCCGTTGTCGGTGGGCGATCATGTTCGTGTGGTGGCTCCGGCGCGTTCGTTGGCGTATGTGGAGCAGGGCCCGGCGGGTCGTTTTGTGGCTGAGTTGGCCACGCGGCGCCTGGAGCAGCTTGGCCTGTCGGTGAGTTTTGGGGCGAATGTGCGGGTGTCGGACATGTTTTGGTCTGCGCCGGGCAAGTTGCGGGCTGAGGATCTTATCGACGCCTACTCCGACCCTTCTGTCGACGGCATCATGAGCGTGATCGGCGGCTTTACCAGTAACGAGATTCTGCCTCACCTGGACTTTGATGTGATTGCGGAGCACCCGAAGTTCCTGTGTGGGAATTCGGATGTGTCGGCGTTGGCGAATGCGGTGTATGCGAAGACGGGCCAGGTGGTCTACGTGGGCCCGCATTGGTCGACGTTGGGGATGCGCGATTTCGGTGAGGTGACCCGTGACGCGTTTGTGCAGGCGGCGTTTACTGATGGGCCGATCGTGTGGCAGCCGGGGGACTGGTTCACGGACGATGACTGGTTTATTAACCAGGATGGTCGTGTGCAGGAGCCGGATGATGGCTGGTGGGTGATCCAGGAGGGCCGCGCGGAGGGGATTGCGCTTGGGTCGAATTTGGGCACGTTGGGGTTGTTGTCGGGCACGGAGTTCATGCCGTCCCTGAACGATGCGGTGTTGTTTGCGGAGGTGACGGGGAAGTACACCGTGATGGATTTCCGGCGTGAGCTGGTGTCGTTGTTGCAGGCCCCGGATGGTCACGGGATTGAGGGCTTGGTGATTGGGCGTTTCCAGACCGCGAGCCGTGTCACGAGGGTGATGGTGGAGGAGATGGTGGCGTCGATACCTGAGTTGAGGGGGAAGCCGGTGGTGGCGAACGCATCGTTTGGACACACGAACCCGTTGTTGACGTTCCCGGTCGGCGGGCGTGTGGATGTTTCGGTGGAGGGGGGAGAGGCGTCGATTAGTTTTCCTAGAGTGTAGTTTGTCCCTATGACTGATTCGACGCCGGGTCAACGTTGGACCTTCTTTGCAGTGATTTCGCTCGGTCTGCTGATGATCGGGCTGGACAATTCAATTCTGTATACGGCGTTGCCGGAGCTCAACGAGCAGCTGCACACCACCCCGACCCAGGGCTTGTGGATTATTAACGCCTACCCGCTGGTGCTGGCGGGGCTGCTGCTGGGCACGGGCACGCTGGGGGACAAGCTGGGCCACCGCCTGATGTTCATCGTTGGGCTGGTGGTGTTCGGGGTGGCGTCGCTGGCGGCGGCGTTTGCGCCGTCGGCGTGGCTGCTTGTGGGTGCGCGCGGGCTGCTCGGCATGGGTGCCGCGGTGATGATGCCGGCGACGCTCGCGCTGATTCGCCTTACGTTCCCGGACGAGCGGGAGCGCAACACCGCGATCGGCATTTGGGGGTCGGTGGCCGTGGTGGGTGCGGCGCTGGGTCCGCTGGTCGGCGGCGCGCTGCTGGAGGCGTTCTGGTGGGGCTCCGTCTTCCTGATTAACGTGCCGATCGTGCTCATCGCGCTGGCCCTGACGTTCTGGCTGGCCCCGGAGAACATGCCGAACCCGGCGAAGCACTGGGACCTTATCTCCTCGGTGTACGCACTGTTCGCGCTGTCGGGCCTGACCATGGCTATCAAAGAATTGGCGAACCCGAATTCCGGCTGGTCCCTGTTCGTGGTGGCGGTGGTGCTGTGCGTCGTCGGCGCGGTGTTGTTCGTGCGCCGCCAGGGGAAGCTGGCGGACCCGCTGCTCACCTTCGACATTTTCAAGTCGCGGATGTTCACCGGCGGCGTCGTCGCAGCAGCCGGCGGCATGTTCTTCATGGCCGGCGCCGAGCTGATGACCACGCAGAAGCTCCAGCTTGTCGACGGCTTCTCCCCCCTCCACGCCGGCGCGACAATTATTGCGATGGCGGCGGCGGCGATTCCGGCGTCGACACTTGGGGGCGCCTACCTGCACAAGATTGGCTTCCTGCCTCTGATTGGCGGCGGTTTCCTGGGCGCCGCCGCGGGTGCCGCGGCCCTGATTTGGGGTTCGGACGCGGGCAGCCTCGGCATCGAGATTGCGGCGCTGGCCGTGATGGGCTTCTCGGCGGGCTCGGTGATGAGCGTGTCCTCCATCGCGATTATCGGCGCGGCGCCGCTGCACCGCTCCGGCATGGCCGCCGGGGTGGAGGAGGTCTCCTACGAGTTCGGCACCCTGGTCACCGTCGCGCTGACCGGCTCGTTGCTGCCGATGTGGATGGTGCGCAACCTGCCCGCCGAGCTGCAGCCCCTCGGCATGGATGCAATTTACGACGCCTCCACCAACGCCCTTGCCGCCCCGGCCTACGCTGGGGCGTACCACAACGTCCTCGTGATGATCGCCTGCTCGGCCCTGGTCTTTGGTGCGGTGACCTGGTGGTGCTTCCGCGATAACCCGAAGTCCGGCGACGCGAAGGTGGCGGCGTAAATGAGCGCACGCAGCTGGCACCGGAAGGCGTCCAAGCCGGTGAGCATCTGGATGTGGGTGTTCATCTTGATCGGGCTCACCCACACGCTGTTCCCCGAACCGGCGTGGCTGCTGATTCACATTTTCACGCTCGGAATCGTGGCGAACTCGATCGTGCTGTGGAGCGTGAACCTGACCGAGCGTTTCCTGCAGCAGCGCCTTCCCGAGGAGGCGCGCCCGGCCCAATTGCGGCGCACCTGGGTCCTGAACGTCGGCGTCGTGTTGGTGCTTGTGGGCCAGGTCCTGGCCAGCTGGTGGGAGCAGCACTGGCTGGTCACCTGGGTCGGTGGGTGCCTGGTGGCTGGTGCGGTGCTGTGGCACGCGGTGGTGCTCGCCCGGCTGGTGCGTGATGCCGGCCCGGAGAAGCGGCACCGACCCGCGGCGATTGGGTACGTGGCGTCGGCTGCCTGCCTGCTGGTAGGGGTGTGCTTCGGCGCGGCCCTGTCGATGGGCCTGCCGGGCACCTGGCAGGAGCAGATTCGCCAGGCGCACCTGTTTACCAACGTTGGCGGCTTTGTGGGCTTGGCCGCGATGTCGAGCCTGAGCGTGCTGTTCCCGACGATGTGGCGGATCAACGGCATGCGGGACCGCACCCGCGTGGCCATTTGGGGCGCGGTGGCCGGGATTGTCTGCGCCGTCGTCGGCGCGCTGCTGGGAATCTCGCAGGTGGTCGCGGTTGGTGCGTTCGTCTACGTCGGCGCGTGGCTGTGGCTCTTCCAGGGGTTCCTGGTCAACGTGATCGACGTGTTGCGCGACCCACGCGACCGCATCACCTACCCGGGACTTTCCGTCTTCGTGGCGATGTTCTGGCTGATCGGCACGATGCTCTGGTACGCCGTGGGCCTGGTGCGGACGGTCCCGGAGATCCCCACGCTGGCGCTCCTCCTCGGCTTCGTGGCGCCCCTGCTGATCGGCACCATGAGTTACCTGCTGCCCACCACGATGGGCGGCGGGCCGAAGGCGGTGCGCGCCGGGCTGCTCGAACTGTCCCGGGGCACCTACTTCCGGGTCGTGCTGTACAACCTCGCGCTGGCGGTGTGGCTGCTGACGGAGCAGTCCTGGCTGCGGGTGGTGATGAGCCTGCTCGTGTTCGCCGTGCTGGTGGCGTACCTGCCACTGCTGCGCAGGGCGGTGAAGGCCCAGGTGGCGGTGCTGCGGGGGCAGCGCGAGGCCCCGGTGGCGGGCGCCCACGTGGAGCGCCCCGCCGGGCAGTCCGCCCTGGCGCTGGCGCTGGTGGCCGCGATTGTCGCGTCCTTTGGCGGGATTGCCTGAGCCGGGTCGCTTAGGGCGTGACCACGAACTGGCCGCGCTGTCCCTTTTCGGCGTCGGTCATCTGGTGGTTCACGAAAGTGTACGTCCCGGGCTCGTCGAAGGTCATCTCAACAAACCCGCCTTGGGCGGCGAGGAGCCCGAGCGCCTGTGATCCGGTATCTGTGGCGTTTCGGACCTGGTACTGGCCTTCCTTGAATACGGTGTCGAAGATTTCGCCGACCACGTGGAAGCTCAGCGGATTGTCGGGGCCGACGTTGAAGATCCACACACGGACGGTATCGCCGACGCGGGCCGGAATCGGCCGCTGCTGGTACTGGTTGGGGTAGCCGTTGAACGCGGTGAGATCGTAGAGCCCGGCGGCGACTCGCTCGGGGTCGGCGCCGTCCTCGCCGAGGAAGACCTCGTGTGAGAGGAGGACGTATTCGGCGTCGACAGGCGTGAGGTCCGGTGGGTCGATGACGACGGCGCCGAACATGCCGTTGGCGATGTGCAGACTCATCGGCATGGTGGCGCAGTGGTACATCCAGATCCCGTAGCGGCGGGCTTCGAACTCGTACGTGAGCGATTCGCCCGGGGCGATCTGGGCCATGTTCGTATCGGGGTTGACCTCACCCGCGTGGAAGTCGATGGAGTGCTCCATCGTGCCGTCGTTGACGATGGTGATGCGGAACAGGTCACCGACGCGCCCACGCAGTACGGGACCTGGCATTTCTCCGTCGAAGGTCCAGACGGGTTGGGTGACGCCGGGCGCAACCTGGCGCTCGCTTTCGGCAACGTGCCAGGTGTGTTCGTGCACTGTTCTTTCGGGAGCATCGGGCGCGGGAGGCAGCGCCGGGTCGCGGTAGACCAGGCCGGAGTCGGGCCCGTCCGCGGCAACTACCGGTCTGGGCGCGGCGCTCGGCGAAGTGCTCGGGCTCGCCGATCCGACCACGACATCGAACACCATGCCCATCGCCTTGTGTCCGGCGATCGTGCACCAGCCTTGCGTGGACTCGGTGAAGACGCCGAAGTCGTGGACGACGGTGTCGCCGGGATCGATGCGGCCTGTGTACTCGTTGCCCAGCTTGAGGTCGTGCTGCTGGTCGTCGGAGTTGGTGATGGTGAGGATGAGGCGGGTACCGGAGGGGACGTCGATACGATTCGGCGTGAAGGTCATGCCTTGGATGTCGACGTCGAGCGTGGTGGCGCCGCTGGTGTCGAGTGGTTCCGGGCCGCGATCGTCGCCTGCGGTCGAGCTCAGCGCGCTGAACGCCACCACGAGCGCCACGAATACGGCGATGATGCCCCACGCCAGGCCGTCGGAGGTCTGCCCTTTTTTATTCACGGTCTCGATCGTAATAAATATGGTTCGAAATAGGGAAAGCTCGGCACCCATAGAAAAACCCTCGGGGGAACACAGAGTCTATGTCTGTGACCCAGATCCGAGGGACTACGTTGGCTACAATAGCACAATGACGTATCCAGTGCAGCCGCCTACAGGGCGCCACCACCTGTTATGGGGGTCTATTCCACCTGCTCGGATGGCGACATTTCTATCACACACGTCTCATCATTGCGCCGATGAGGCGCTTGAACTTTATGTATGGAATCGCGATTTGTCCATGGCCTTTATGGCCGATTTAGCGGTCCTCGAAGTTGCGTTACGTGAGGCTATTCATGCTGTTCTGACCGAGAAATGGGGCGTGCAGTGGTATCAGGAAATGCCTTTGGACGACCGGTCGCGAACGGCTTTGGCTAGTGCTTGGGAACGTCTGCCTGCTCACGTGAGATTGAACTCGGAACGTGGGGATTTACCAGGGAGACTAGTGGCCAACTGCATGTTTGGCTTCTGGACGAATCTGTTTGATAAAGGCGGTTATACCGGCCGAGGTCCTTGGCGCAGAAAGGTTGACAATGAGCGGAACTGGCCAGTTCTAGCAAAAGCATTCCCCGGCGGCAGGCGAGAAGCTGCACGTCAGCGGGATGAGCATCCTGAAAAGGCGAGAGCGATAACTTTTTCTCGTGTGTGGGTTCATCAGTTGTGCCAAGAGATTAATGAACTTCGAAACCGTGTTGCGCATCATGAACCGTTACTGAATGGTGTCCCACTTCGTGGACAAACGCATCGAAATGAAAAAAGAAGGAGAACAGTTGAGGAGGCATTCGCGCAAATCTTGTCCCTCGCCCGCATGATTGACACTGACCTGGCTACGTGGTTGGTGGCCAATAGTGAAGTACCAGGTGTTATGGCGAGAAAGTGCGAAATAACCTCTTCGTCACGTTCTTTCAATAAATACGGCCTGGAATAGGGAAAATCGGCGATTTCGGTTTAAGCTGGTAAAGAGCTCTGACCGAAGGAGGACACGTGAATTCGGCGACCCCGCCTCAACCGACGACGGACCTGATGGACCGCGCCGCCGAGTTGAGCGTGAAGCAGCGCGAGGTGCTTGATCGCCTAGCTTTGCACCCGCATGGGGCGCAGGTCGGCGACCTTGCCAAGGAGATGGGGATGCACCCCAACACGATCCGCGGGCATTTGGATGAGTTGTTGGCGCGGGATTTGGTGCAGGTCACCACGGCTCCGAGCGAGGGCCGCGGCCGCCCGAGCAACATTTTCCACACGCGCACCCCGCACCACTCGACCGTGACTCGCGAGTACATCGGCCTGGTCAGGACGATGGCGGAGTGCCTCACCGAGGGCGATACGGAGAAGGCGCGCGAGATCGGCCGTCAGTGGGCGCGCCAGACCCACAACGGCCGCGAGGTGCAGTCGGACGCCTCCGGGGCGTCCCAGCTCAGCGCCCTGATCGCGATTCTGCGGGACCTCGGCTTCGACCCCTCCTACCCAAACCAGTCCGGCAACATTGGCCTCAACGCTTGCCCGTTCACGACGGTGGGCGTCAGCGCGCCAAGTTCGGTCATCTGTGCCCTGCACGCCGGCTACCTGGATGAACTCAGCGGCGGCATCGTGCACAAGCTGCTGCCGTATAGTCGCCCGTCGCAGTGCGAGATCGAACTATGACTATCGACGACGCCGCCGCCCCCCTGCCCACCGCGGAGCTGATGCGCCGCGCGGCAGAGCTCAGCCCGAAGCAGCGTGAGGTCCTCGATGCGCTCGATTCTTTCCCGGAGGGTGCCTTGCTCAGCGAGCTGAGCAAGGAGCTTGGCATCCACGTCAATACTGTGCGCGGCCACGTCGATGAGCTGGCGGAGCGCGGTTTGGTGGGCTGGCGCGTGGCCAGCCGCACTACCCGCGGCCGCCCCTCGCACGTGTACCACGTGCGCACCCCACAGCATCACGCTGTGATGCACGAGTACGTCGCGCTCGTCGAGTCGCTGATTGAGTCGCTCGCCGGCTTCGATCTGGACGCTGCCCGCGACTTCGGGCGCGCGTGGGCGCGGCGCAACGCGGACCGCTTCGGCGAGCCGCCAAAGGACTTCGAGGAGCTCGCCGCCGCGGTGCTGCGCTCCCTGCGCGAGATGGGCTTCGACCCGCTCGTCCGCGAGGCTGACGGCGACGCCTCGGTGGAAGTCGGCCTGCAGGCCTGCCCGTTCGTCGCCGCCGACGGCACCCCGCCCGCAGCCACGATTTGCGCACTACACCAGGGGTTTATCGACGCCACCATCGGCCCCCACCACCTCGACTTCATGCCGTTCGACGCGTCGGGGCAGTGCGGGGCCCGGCTGGTTAACCGATCAGCCAGTCGTTCGGACTAAACAGCTCGAAGTACACGTTCGCCGGGTCGAGCTGTGCCAGGTCGTCGCGGATGGACTGCAGGAAGCCCTCGCCGCCGCACAGATACACGTCTGCGCCGGAAACGTCCAGGTCAGCGACGTTGAGGCGCTGGCCTTCGGCACGGAAGTAGGGGTGCAGGGAGGCGTCGTCAAGCTTCTCGACGAGCATCCGCATCTCATCCGCCTGCGCCCACGACTGCTGCGATTCGTCGACGTGCGCGACGGTGACCTTGCGCGGCGAGCCCTCCGCTGCGAGATGCCCGAGAATGCCGGTCATCGGCGTGGACCCGATGCCGGAGGAGATCAGCACAACCGGGTTTGTGCCGGCCTGCAGCACCAGGTCGCCGGCGGCGAGCGTGGCGTCGACGGTGTCGCCGACGTTGACGTGGTCGCGCAGGAACGTGGACACTTCGCCCTCGGTCTCCACGGCGATGCGGTAGTGGGAGGCGTCGCCTTCGATGATGGAGTACTGGCGCAGCTGGCGCGCGCCGTCCGGCAGCTTCACGCCGACCGACGTGTACTGGCCTGGGCGCGGCGCCGTGAAGTCGCCCTCCAGGGTGTAGGCGTAGACGGTGTCGCTGAGCTGGGTTTTCTCCGTGACGGTGGCGGTGCGGAACACGTCGCCCGCCTCCACGCCGTCCGATTCGTAGAGCTTGCCTTCGTGCTTGATCAGGACGTCGGCCATCAGCCAGTACACCTTGTCCCAAGCCTCGGCGACTTCTGGGGTGACGGCGTCACCAAGCACCTCGACGATGGCGGCCATCAGGTTGTCGTGCACGATCTGGTACTGGTCCGCCGTGATGCCCAGCGAGACGTGCTTGTGCGCGATGCGATCCAGCATCATCACTGGGTCTGGAGCGTCTGGGTCCACCAGCTGCGTGGCGAACGTCGCCACCGACGCCGCTAGCGCCTTCTGCTGCGCGCCCTGCTTCTGGTTGCCGCGGTTGAACGTGTCGGCGATGAGCTCGGGGTGGGCGGTGAACATCTTGTTGTAGAAGGTCTTCGTGATCGTCTGGATATTCGCGCCTACCGGCGGGAGCGTCGCCTTGATGATCTCGGCGTGCTCGTCGCTCAGGTATGCCTGTTTCGGGTTTGGTTTCTCGTCAATGAACATAAACACGAATATACCCGTGTTTATTAATCTTCGAGATTTTGGTCCAGTCGCTCTTCGTCGCTGCGGCGCCGCGAGCGCTGCCAGCGCGGGGCGAAGATTGCGGCTGCGGCACCGCCGACGATCACGCCGATGACCATGCCGATACTGCCGCTCGGGTCACTGTCGAAGTCGTTAAAAGCGATTCCGGCTAAGGCGATCGCGAGGAAGATCCAGATGGGCAGGGTGGACAGCGTGAAAATCTTGGGCGGGCGGGGCCGCGGGGCGTAGTTCTGCATCCACAGCGCGCCGGCGGTTTGTGCGAGCGTGCCGGGCAACAGCGCGAGCAGTGAGTAGATGGCCACACCACTTGGCAGGACCCAGGCGAGGATCGCCATGATGAACGTGGTGGTGTACATCAGCGTCTCCGAGGTCACGGTGCTGGACTGGTGGAGGATCTGCTGCTGGTATTCGTCGTCGGTGCCCTGGTTTGCCAGGGCGATCTTCTTGTCGCCGTACTGCTTCAACATGGGGTTATCCTTCCTGTTCGTCGCCGAAGAGGGCTTCAACGGTCTTGCCGAGGGTGTGTGCGATGTCGAGTGCGAGGTGGACGGAGGGGGAGTAGTTGCCTTTTTCGATGTTGGCGATGGTCTGGCGGGACACTCCCACCTGTGCGGCGAGCTCGGCCTGGGAGAGTTCCTGCCACCGTCGCCACTTGCGGACCATGTTTTCGTGTGTGTCTGGCATCAGCGCTCCTTTCTGCTTTGTAAGCACCTACGACAAACAATAAACTAAACACCCCACTATGTAAAGGAAAGTGGACAAAAAGGTAAGAGTAGGCGTCGATAGGCGCAAAGCTCTGGACTGTCGTGCATGCCTACGCCAGTGCCTGCGTACCTCGATAAGATCCTTGACCTCGTCCGCCATACCACCCAACATCCCACATGTGGGATGTAAGTGTTATGTTGTTTGACCTGCGTGAACTCGTCCTACATACCACTTTTTCGGTGGAACATACCACCCAACATCCCACATGTGGGATGTTATGTGGGATGTTATGTGGGAAGTAAGCTGGCGGCATGCCAACCCCAGTGCCTGCGTACCTCGAGAAGATCCTTGACCTCGTCCGCGACGACGACGCCGGCGAGCCCGCCGACTACATCGAGTCGCTGCGCACCGCCGACCCGGACAAGCTCGGCCTCGCCGTGTGCACCACGTCGGGCCACCTGTACTCCGTCGGCGACGACAGCTACGAGTTCTCCATCCAGTCAATCTCGAAGCCGTTCGTCTACGCCCTCGCGCTCGAGGAGCTCGGCGCGCAGGAGGTGCACAAGGTCGTGGGGGTTGAGCCCTCAGGGGAGGCCTTCAACGCCATCTCTCTTGACGACGCCACCAACCGGCCCTCAAACCCCATGATCAATGCAGGCGCCATCGCCGTGAACCAGCTCATCAACGGGGCGGATTCGAGTGTCGAAGACCGCGTCGAGAAGATTCGGTCGTTCTTTTCCCGCCTTGCGGGCCGTGAACTGCGCATCGACCAAAACATCCTCGACGACGAGCTGGCCACCGCGCACCGCAACCTGTCCATCGCGCACCTGCTGCGGGAATTCGGCATGGTCCAAGACCAGGCCCACGACGCCGTGAACTCCTACACGCAGCAGTGCTCCATCCTGGTCACCGTCCGCGACCTTGCCGTCATGGCCGCCACCTTGGCCAACGGCGGCGTCCAGCCGATCACCGGCGAGCGCATCATGTCCGCTGCGGCTAGCCGGGTGACACAGGCCGTGATGACGTCCGCCGGCATGTACGACGGCTCCGGCCGCTGGATGGTCAACGTGGGCATCCCCGCCAAGTCGGGCGTGGCTGGTGGCCTCATCGGCACGATGCCGGGGCAGCTCGGTATCGCGTCGTTGAGTCCGCGCCTGGACAAGCAGGGCAACTCGGTACGCGGCGTGAAGATCTTCCGCGAGCTGTCCGAATCCCTCGGCCTCAACCTGATGAGCGCCGACTACTACGCGGCGCCAGGGATCCGGACGGTGGATCGTCGAGAAGCGAAGACCGTCGTGCAACTCCAGGGCATGATCAACTTCACCGCTGCCGAGAAAATCCTTCACGACCTCGGCGAATACCGCCTCGCCGGCAACCGCCTGGTGCTCGACGTCTCCAACGTCACCTCATTCAACAAGGCCGGGCGCCTGCTGATTAAAGAAGGCATCAAGCAGATCCGCGACCAAGGTTTCGACGTCTCCATCTACGACCCCGACGGCGCCATGCCCGACTACGAGTTCTCCGACGGCACCAAATTCCGCGCCGTGAAGGACTTCTCCACCTCCTTCGAGGTCCCGGCGAGCCGCACCGAAGTCTTCCGCGCAATCACCAGGCCACAGGAGTGGTGGGACGAAACCATCGAGGGCTCTGCAGACACCGCCGGCGGCGAGTTCCACTTCCAAAACGACGACCAATTCGCCGAGCTCTACGTCTCCGAAGCCGAGCAGGGCGACCGCCTCGT
Source organism: Corynebacterium pseudogenitalium (assembly GCF_024453815.1). NCBI lineage: Bacteria > Bacillati > Actinomycetota > Actinomycetes > Mycobacteriales > Corynebacteriaceae > Corynebacterium > Corynebacterium pseudogenitalium. The sequence continues at coordinate 83,481 of NZ_CP072934.1, forward strand.
CTGGCGCGTCGAGCCCACCGGCAACCTGCTCGAGGACCCCGAGTGGGACGACACCGACATCATCTTCGAGCTTGAAGACGCCCCCGACGGCGACACCCGCGTCAAATTCACCCACCGCGGCATGCACCCGCACGAGGAAGGCTACGAGGAGGCCGCCGCCGACTGGAAGGCGCGTCTCCGCGACAAGTTGGAGCCACTGATCAAGCGCGAGAGCAAATCTGAGTAGACTGCGCACCAAATTCCCTCGCGCGCTTCCCGCGACCAGGGCTTTTGCAAACCCGCCCCCCAAAATCCCGGAATCTGGTGCAAAGCCGGGGCGCTATGACACCAAATTCCCCCAAGCGCTTGCCGTGACCAGGGCTTTTGCAAACCCGCCCCGAGAAAAACAAGGAATCTGGTGCGCGCACCCACCTTCACATGTTCCGAAAGACGGAATTGGAGATGCGTCAACTTACTCCTGTGATTAGAACTAGAAACACATGCGAAAGTGAGGTGACTCACTGTGCTGGATCTATTGTCGAAAGTCAAGGAGCGAACACCATGGGAGAGCTGAATGCAGACGTTGATGTGCTGGTCATCGGTACGGGACCGGTTGGCCTAGCGCTGGCGAACCTGCTTGGCATCCGTGGTGTTTCGGTCGCGGTCATGGAGAAGCGTGACCAGCTGATTGACTACCCGCGCGGGGTCGGCCTCGACGACGAGTCCATGCGCACCATCCAGGCGATGGGCCTGGCGGAGGAGTTCCGGCCGTACACGATTCCGCACCACATCATGCGCTTGGTCGATGGTGCCGGCAACGTCATCCTGACGAACAACCCGCAGGGTGAGCCGTATGGTTGGCCTCGTAAGTTTGGGTTCCTGCAGCCGCTGGCGGATAAGGCCTCCTTCGATGGGTTGGCGAGGTTCCCGCACGTCACCACCACGTTTGGCCGCGAGCTGGTCAAGATTGAGGAGGTCGACGGTGGCGTCCGCGCGACCTTTGAGGTCGTGCGTGGTGAAGAGGGGGAGGAGCGCACGGGCGAGCAGGAGCAGATCACCGCGAGGTACCTCGTTGGTTGTGAAGGCGGCCGTTCGTTTACGCGCAAGTGGATGGGGACGGAGTTTGAGGGGAAGTCGCCGTCGACAAGGTGGGTGGTTGTTGACGTCAATAATGATCCGCTGGGCGCCCCGAATGTGTACCTCGGTGCTGACCCGAACCGCCCGTACGTGTCCATTGGCCTGCCGCGCGGGGTGCGTCGTTGGGAGTTCATGCTGTTTGATGACGAGCCGACCGAGAAAGTCGACGAGGATGCCTTCATCGAGGAGCTGCTGTCGGAGCACATCCCGGAGGGCACGAAGCTGGACGTGATCCGCCGCCGCGTGTTCACGCACCACGGCCGGATGGCGCGGACGTTCCGGAAGGGCAACGTGCTCATCGCCGGTGACGCGGCGCACTTGATGCCGGTGTGGATGGGCCAGGGGTACAACTCGGGTATCCGCGATGTGACGAACCTGTCGTGGAAGCTCGCTGGCGTGCTGCAGGGCAACTTCAGCCCGGAGCTGCTGGATACCTACGATGTCGAGCGCCGCGACCACGCCAAGGCCATGATCGATTTGTCGATGACGTTCGGCACGGTGATTAAGCCGACGGATAAGAAGGTGGCGTTCGTGCGCGACACGGCGGCGAAGCTGATGAACCTTTCGCCGCGTGTCAAGGAGTACTTCGCGGACATGAAGTTCAAGCCGGTGCCTCGCTACGGCCGTGGCGCGGTGGTGGATCAGGCGACGTTGAAGCCTGGCGTTGCAGATCGTTCGAATGATCCGTCGCATCGCCCGCGCATCGTCACGTCGCGCGTTGCGGTGAACAAGTTGTCGCCGGTGGGCTTGCAGATCATCCAGCCGAAGGTCGAGTACAACGGCGCTGAGGTGCTTCTCGACGACGCCCTGGGCCTCAACCACGCCGTGGTGACCTGGGGCGTGGACCCGGCCCGCCTGTTCACGCCGGAGCAGCTCGCTGAGATGGCAAAGGCGAACGTCAAACTGGTGTGTGCGGTCAGCCCGACGCAGGTCGAGTGGGCGAAGGAGTACGTGTCGGCGGACACCGAGGTTGTCTCGGATATCACGGGTGCGCTGAAGGGCTTCTTTGATACCCGCGCGGTTGGTACGGTGCTTGTCCGCCCGGACAGGTTCGTTGCGGTGGCAACGCTCAACGCCCAGGCAGGCCAGGCGTGGGAGGCGTACAAGCAGGCTGCAAGCATGCGCGTGCAGTAATTACATACTGACTACTTCAGGGGCACTCAGACAGGAATGTTTGGGTGTCCCTGGTGTTTAACAAGTCTTTATCAAGGAGGTATCGCAAGTGAGCGACTCGAAACACTCGGCGCGGCCGAGAGACTACGCATATTCAGTGTTCGCCATTGTGGTGATGATGGCCGGTACCGCCCTTGTGACGACGAGCCAGCTCGGCACGCCGCCGGTCTCGTCGCCGGTGTATGCGATGACGCTGATCGGCGGGTTGAGCTTTGGCGGGTGGACGTTTGCGCTGAACCTGTTCCTCATTGCGGCGCAGTGGGTGATGCTGCGCCAGGACTTCCCGGGCCGGTACTGGCTGCAGCTGCCCGCGCTGCTTGTCGGCAGCGTGAGTTTGGACGGGTGGATGTATGTGTGCCGCCCTTTGGCGTCGACGAATTACGCGGCGCAGGTTGCACTCGTCGCGGTCGGGTTGGTGGTGCTCGGCTTCGGTGTAGCAATTTTGGCTACTGCCAACGCCGTATTCCTGCCGGGCGAGGGCTTCGTCGCTACCGTTGCGACGCTGCGTCGAAAACCGTTCTACAAGGTCAAGCTGGTCTTTGACATCGTGTGTGTTTTGCTGGCGTTGGTGCTGTCCGTATTGTGGGTGGGCCATTTTGAGGCTGCCCGTGAGGCGACGATCGTCTCAGCGCTGACGCTCGGGTTTATCGTGGGGGCGTTCACCCCGGTTGCCCGGCGGCTGGTGAAGCCGGTCGACTAAGCAATAAGAAAACGCCCCGGAGTAGCTCCGGGGCGTTTGTGTTGCGGTGTTAGCCCTTGAACATATTCGTCTTGGTGAAGCGCTCTGCGTGGCCCATGCTCTGGGCGGTTTCCTTGGAGAAGTAAATCGCCAGCGAGGAGACCACGAACAGGCCGGTGATGATGATGGCCAGCGGGGTCAGGCCGGTCTCCGGGGAGACGAAGCGGGTCGCGACCAGCGGTGCGGTACCAGCGCCGAGGATGGACGCCGCCTGGTAGGTGATACCGGAGCCGGTGTAGCGCAGCTCGGGGACGAACTTCTCGGAGATGAATGCGCCGATCGGGCCGTACTGTGCGGGCTGGACCACGCATACGAGCAGGACCATGCCGATCCAGATCTTGGTTGGGTCACCGGAGTCGATCATGTTGAAAACGATCCAGATGCCGATGATGGAGACCAAACCACCGGCCAGCATGACGCGGCGTCGTCCGAGGCGGTCAGACAGGGCGGCGAGGCCCGGCATGACGAAGATCGCGATGGCGGAACCAACGGTAACCATCATCAGCGCAGTCGAGCGGCCGACTGGCGTTTCAGTTTCAGCGGTCGCGTTCACGATGTACGGCACCATAAACGAGCCCTGCAGACCTTGCACGAACAGTGCGGCGGTGCCGGCGAGCGCACCGAGGACCAGCTCGCGCGGAGCCTCCTTCAGCATGCGGACCAGCGGCACACCGGTATGCACCTTGCCGGCGCGCCGGGCGGCTTCGAACTCTGGGGACTCTTTTACGTTTGCGCGCATGAACAGGCCGACGATGACGATGGCTGCGGAGAACAGGAACGGAACGCGCCAGCCCCAGTCGGTGATGAAGTACTGCTCGGGGTTGGCGAAGTTGTCGCCGGAAGCCTTCGCGAAGATTGCGAGGATCAGCGTCGACAAGATGGCACCTGCTGGGCCGCCTGCGATGGCGACGGAGGCGCCGAAGCCCTTGTTCTTGGCGGTGGAGTTCTCCATGGCCATCAGGGTGGCACCGGCCCATTCGCCGCCGATCGCCATGCCCTGGATGATGCGCAGGATGACCAGCAGAATCGGAGCGGCCGGCCCAATCATCTGCGAGGACGGCATCAAACCGATGGAGATGGAGACAAGCCCCATCGTCATGAGCGTGATGACCAGGACGTTTTTACGGCCGTACTTGTCGCCGAAGTGGCCGAACGCCATCGAACCAATCGGGCGGGAGAGGTAGCCGGTGAGCAGGATGACGAAGGAGAGCATCGTGCCCAGCTTCGGGTCGATGTTCGCGAAGAAGAGCTGCGGGAACACCAGGCCAGCTGCGGCTGCGTAGAGCAGGAAGTCGTAGTACTCCACGGTGGAGCCGAGGAAGGACGAACCAAGGGCGAGGCGTCGCTCTTTCGGCGTGCGCTCATGCTTCGCGAGGTCTACCGGTGGGGCATGGGTGATGTTAGTCATGTGGGTCTCCTGAAAGGGATGGGGTGGTCAGCTAGCGCGCGGACCACGCAACGGAGTGGGAATAGTTTTCGGTTGCCTCAGGGAGAAGGCGTCCGTAGTGGTATTCGAAGGACTGCTGGCGGTAAAACTCGCGGGTAAGTTCTCCGCGCTGCGGCGTGGCGGCCTCGCGTCCGGAGTTGCCGCGGTACTCGCCCGTGGCCATGCGCCCGAACCAGTGATGGTCGTAGATCGTCTGGTCCGCCCACACCTCAAGCAGCATGAGGTGATTGGGCAGCTCCAGGTTCTCCATCCATGCGTAGTAGAGACAGCCCGGCTCGCGGCGGGTCTCGGTGATTTCCTGGGCGGTCAGCGCGCGCATCTCAGGGTTTTCGACGAAAGCGTTCTGGATGACAATGCTGACTGGCCCGCGCGCTGGCCACATGATGCGGGCGTCGTAGCCTGCTTCTGGGGCCCACACGCCGTCGGCGAGGACGTACTTGGACTGCTCGTAGATCTCCGTCGTGCCGTCCTGCACGAATGTGTGCAGGTGCGGCAGCTCCGGCAGCTTTTCGACGATCTCTGCGTAGTCGGACACGCTCTCCGCGAGGATCGCGACGGCGCAGTCCTCGTCCTCGACCGCCAGGGTTTGATAGGCCTCGGCTTGCTTGATGCCGTCGCGCTGGCGGAGGGATGCGACGTCGTGAAGAAGCTTTTCTGGAGCATCGGTAGCTCCGCGGTGAACGATGCGGATCATACGAGCTCCTCGAAGTCGACGATCCAGTCCGGCGCGGCGAACTCCGGCTTCGGTGGCTCGCGGCGCGCGACGATCTCGATGAGGTAGCCGCCGAGCGCGTCGAAGGTGTCGAAGTAGCCGAACTCGGCGGCGCCGCCGCGCAGGTTAGAGCCCATGCACAGTGGGTGGCCAGCCTCGGTCATGGAGGCGACGACCTCGTCCCACTCGGAGTCCTCCGTGGTCATCCACGCGAAGTAGTGGTGGATGCCCGGGCCGCGCTCATCGAAGAATTCGCGGTTGTAGTGGCAGTCGCCGTGGTTGACGGAGATGATCTCGAAGCCGAAGTCGCCGGCGGTGCCCTGGGCGGTGAAGTAGCCGGTGTCGCCGTCCTTGCCGCGGTAGTACGGCTTGTCCAGGCGGCCGAAGCCGGTCTCCCACGTCTTCATCTCGTAGCGCTGGATGCCGAAGACGTCGCGGTAGTGCGGCAGCGCCGCCATGACGTCGTGCACGAGGACACCGAAGTGGTACATGCCCTGCACCGGCTGGGGCGGGCGGGTGTCGGTGCTCACCTGGGCTGGGTCGGCCGCGGTTGCGGGGAGCATCTCGACGAGGAAGCCGCCCAGGTTCTCACGCGTGTCGTAGAAGGTGCGCGTGGCGCCGTCGACAGTTGCTGTGTAGGCGATGTCGTAGCCGAGCGCCTTGAAGTGCTCCGCGACCGCCTCGTCGTTGGCCGCGGTGGAGCGGACCTGCAGGAACGCGATGCCTTCGCGCTTGGTGCGTAGGAACTCGTTGAAGGGGCTCTCGCCGCCGGTTGGTTCGATGATCTCGAAGGTGAGGCTCGACGCCGGGCGCCCGCCTGGGCCTTTCTCGCCGTTCACGGCCGGGGTGGTGCCGACGGCGCTCCGCCAGGTTCCCGGGGTCGTCGCCAAGCGTCGGCCGTGCGCTACCGCGTCGGTCGGTGCGTGCTCGGCGGTGTCCCAGTCGGTGATGCCGTAGATGCGGGAGTACTCCTTGATCTTGGCGTCGAGATCGTAGACAACGACGCCGATGCGCAGGAGGTTCGTGGTTTCAATCTGTGTACTCAAGAGCGTTTCCTTTCTTTAGTAGAACAGAGACAAGTTCTTGACGAGGATGGTTGCCATATCGAAGCGGATCTCACGCTCGAGCACCAGGAATCCGTAGCGCGATTCCGGTGCCCGTACGATGACGTCGCGACGCTCACCTGCGATGGTGTCCTCGTAGCGCTCCCCGCGGGAACGGTAGATGAGGAAGTTCGAGCGGACGGCGAAGGTGCCGTCGCTACGCTCGTCAATGCGCAGGTTGGTGAGCATGTGGCGCGAACGTGACGGCGGTTCCTCGGCCCACGCCATGTTCGTTTGAAGACGGACGACGCGCTGGCGCAGAAACGCCTTGGATTCCTCGAAGTAGACCGACGTCCCTTTCGGGTAGAACTCTTCCTTACGCTCACGGGCCACACGGTTTTCGCGGACCGGCGCCCAGTAGTCGACGTCGTCGTGCATGCAGTCGAGCCAGTCTTCCCACTGCATGTTGTCCATCATTTCAGCTTCGTCGTACAGGAAGCGCGCGATGAGGCGCTCATCTTCCGCACCCGCAGGGGCCTGGGTCACTGCCTCTGACGCTTGCGTGTTGTTGCTCGCCATGGGTTTCTCCTTCAAAGGTCGTGTAAAAGCTAGGGACTAATCGACGTTGCCTTCGTAAGCACCGTCAGAGGCTGCAGCTGCCGCTGCTGCTTCCGGATCCATCACCTTGGTGAAGTCTCGCTGGTCAACCTCCGGAACGCCCCCTCGTTCGGCCTTGAGCTGTTCCCAAGACTTGTCTTCCATCAGGTCGCGGTAGAAGCCGTACATGTTCAGCGCGGCGTTGTCCGAGTAGACATGTGCCGTGGATGCGCCTGGGTAGCCGTCATCGTCGTAGCTGACGGGGACGCGGCGCATGTTGTAGGTAAAGCCGGTCTCGCGGGACTTCGCGCCGCGGAGGATGTGCTGCATCTCCTCCCAGTTCTCGGCGTCGTCCTGCTCGAACATGCCGCCAGGGGAGAAGGTGCGCATGACGTCGACACGGATGGCTTCCTTGACCTCTTCCGGCGCGTCCTTTGGCACGAACGCCCAGGACCAGATCTCCATCTCGTTCGGGCCACGCGGGTGGGTGACGCGGAAGGTGTAGTTGCCCAGCAGCATGAAGTTGGGGAAGACGTTCATGTGGCCGCGGACCTCGCGGAACTCACCGAGGCGCTCCACGATGGAGTCACGGATGGTGTTCTCCCACTCGATCAGCGCAGGGCCAGTGTTGGGGATCTCCGCGTCACGCTTGCCGAAGAACGCACCGCCGTGACCGTACGGGCTGAGGAACTGGCGGCCCTCCGGGACCTTCTTGCGGCCGGTCTTGCGGTCGAAGGTGTCCGAACCGGAGCTGAGCGCCTCCACCGCGGAGACGTGGGAGATCTCCGAGTGCTGCATGTCGGACGTCGGCTGCTCAACGTTGAACTTCCAGTTCGCTGGCAGGACCCACTTGTGTACAGCGATGGCTTCCATGCCGCCCTCGTAGCGGTCCATGTAGCCATCCAGGTAGTACTTCGCGTTGCCCAGGTACTCCTCCAGCGGCGGGATCGTCTCATCCCAGGAGCCGAAGATGAAGCCCTTGTAGTTCTCGATGCGCGGCACCTTGATCGCCGACAACTTCGACTTATCGATGCCCTCCGGGTACGCATTGTTCTCATGCGGGATGTTGGTCAAGTTGCCCTCAAGGTCGTAAGACCAGCCGTGGAAGGAACACATGAAGGACTTCGCCTGACCGCGGTCAGCGCGGCAGATACGCATACCGCGGTGGCGACACTGGTTCAGGAACGCCTTGACCTCGCCGGACTTCTGGCGCACAACAATGACCGGGTCCTCACCAATGTAGGTCTGGATGTAGGACCCGCGCTTCGGCAGCATCGACTCGTGCGCAAGGAACACCCAAGTGCGCTGCCAGACGGTCTCCAACTCCTGGCGGTAGATGTCCTCGTCGGCGAAAATCTTGCCGGAAACGTATCCTCCGACCGGATCAATGAGTTCTGCGATCTTACTCATAGCCACTTCCCCTCTGTGATCTGTGTCATCTGTGGGAGTGACTTTAAACGGAAGAATAATTGGCTAAAACCCACGTTCCAGTCAATGGAACAGCCCCGGCGGGCATAAAAGGAGGGGCCTCGGGGCTCAAAGTTCAGCCTAGGATAGTCTTCCCGACTCTTCCCGGGGGCCAGTGCCAAAAGACGCAAGCCTAAACATCCAGCACTTTTATTACCAGCTAGTATGAATAGCTAGCCCAAAAGAGGTTGCGTCCATTGGCACTCAGACCTTACTCTACGCACACCAAATTCCCTCACGTGCTTCCCGCGACCAGGGCTTTTCCAAATCCGCCCCGCGAAAAACAAGGAATCTGGTGCGCGCGCTACATCCTCGGCAGCCGCACGCCCGGAATCAGGTCCGCGTACGCCGCACCGCCGAACCCAAGCGCCAGCAGCAGCGGCAGGATCAGCCACAGCCAACTACTTGCCGACGACCCCTCCGCCCCACTCGCAGCCCCTTCCGTCTGCTGCGTTGGTTTGGCCTGCTGCGTAGTTTCCGGCGCCTGGCTAGTTGTCCGCGGCGCGGAACTTCCCGGCCTCGTCGCAGGTGTTGAGGTTGCCGCGGACACCTCGGTGGTTGGCTTTGCGGCTTCGGTTGTCCGCGGGGCGGAATCCTCAGCGGTCGGTTCTGTCTCCTCGGTTGTCCGCGCGGCGGACACCTCCGAGGTTGGGGTGGACGTTGTCGCTGGTGTTGAGGTTGCCGCGGACACCTTGGTGGTTGGCTTTGCGGCTTCGGTTGTCCGCGCGGCGGACACCTCCGACGAAGTTGTAGGGGCCACGGCTATCGTGGACAGCTTTGCCGAAGTGGTTGTCCGCGCGGCGAAATCCTCGGTAGCCGGTTCTGTCGTTTCGGTTGTCCGCGCGGCGGAACTTTCAGCAGTGGGTTCTGGCCTCTCCGTTGTCCGCGCGGCGGACACTTCCGATGAGGTCGGGGCAGCCGTTGTCGCTGGTGCCGAAGCTGCCGCGGACACCTCGGTGGTTGGCTTTGCGGCTTCGGTTGTCCGCGCGGCGGACACCTCCGACGAAGTTGTAGGGGCCACGGCTACCGTGGACAGCTTTGCCGAAGTGGTTGTCCGCGCGGCGAAATCCTCGGTAGCCGGTTCTGTCGTTTCGGTTGTCCGCGCGGCGGACACTTCCGAAGTTGGAACAGACGTTGTCGCTGGTGTTGAGGTTGCCGCGGACACTTCGATCGTTGGCTCTGCGGCTTCAGTTGTCCGCGCGGCGGACACCTCGGACGAGGTTGCAGGGGCCACGGCTACCGTGGACAGCTTTGCCGAAGTAGTTGTCCGCGCGGCGGACTGCTCACTCGAAGGAATTTCGGTCGGGGTTGTCCGCGCGGCGGAACTGTCAGCAGTGGGTGCTGTCTCCTCGGTTGTCCGCGCGGCGGAATCCTCAGCGCTCGGTTCAGTCGTTTGCGTTGTTCGCGCGGCGGACACCTCCGAGGTTGGGGCAGCCGTTGTTGCTGGTGCTGTGGTTGCCGCGGACACCTCGGTCACGGTCGTTGGTGAGACCTCAGCCTCGGGTGCTTCAGCCTCGGATGCCTCATCCTGGGGCGACTCGGACGGCTTGGTTGTCTCGGCTTCAGGCTTGTTGATGTACTGCTGCAGCAGCTTCTGCAGATCGAGCATGTCCTGCTCGAGTTTCTTTGCCTCGTCGAGGTTGTGGGTGAGCTCGTCGATATCGATTTGATCTTCGGGTTCGGCGGAAGTGTCTGCAGGTTCAACGCTTTCGGAAGCTTCGGGTGTCCGCGGGGCGGACTCTTCCGGAGCTGAAGTAGACGTTGTCGCTGGTGTTGAGGTTGCCGCGGACTCCTCCGAAGAAGTCTCGGGGGATTCGGGCTCAGCATGAGCTTCGGATTCCGACGGTTCCGGAGCTGCTTCAGATTCCGACGGTTCCGGTGTCCGCGGGGCGGACTCCTCGGTCGGCTCGGCAGCCGCAGAAGGCTCTACCGTTGCAGAAGGCTCGGCAGCCTCGGTCTCAGAAGCCTCTGTCTCCGCGGGCGCGTTCTTCAGTTCCTCCAGCGCGGCGGCTTTGTCGGCGATGCGTTTGGTGGCGTCGGTGATTTCGTTGTCCACGGCGCGGAGGGCGCGTTCGAGGGTCCACTTGTCGGCGTTGTGCCAGAAGCCGGTGAATGGGTTGCGCTCTTGCCATCCGGTGAGTGCGGCGAGGTTGGCTTCGATGTTGGCCTTGCGGTGGGTGGCGGCTTCGAGGGTGCTGTTGGCGAACTCGAGCTGTCGAGAAGCGTCGTCGATGTTGGTGGGGGTGGTGGCGTCGTAGCGGTCGGCGCCGTGGCCCTCGTGCGAAGGCGTTGCTGCTTCGACGGTTTCGAAGAGTTCGATGGAGCGGGTGATGTTGTCCAGGCGGGCTTGTTCGAGGTCGAGTTTGGCTTTGCGGGCGTCGCGACGGTTCTTCAGGCCCTCGAGCTCCTTGGTGTTGGAGGGGGCGAGCCAGCTGAACCAGCTGGAGTCGACTTCTTTTTTGCGTTTGGTGTAGGCGGAGTCGGCTTCGTCGAAAAGTGCTTGGCGCTTGGCCACTGCCTCCTGCTGCGCGGTGATGCTCTCAAGGGCTTCGCGCAGGTTGGTGGGCAGGGCGACGGGTTTGATGTCGGGTTCGGGGGCGTCTTCGTAGGCGGATGGGTCTTTGCCGTTGAAGTCCTCGAGCTGCTTCTTGGTCACGGCGAGTGTTTTGCGTGCGGCGTCGAGGGAGGTCTTGGTGGTGCGGACGAGGAGTTCGGCGGAGTCGACGAGCAGTTTCTGCTGGTCGTACTCGGCTTGCTTGGCCTTCTTGTTCTCCTCGCCGATGGCGAGGACGACGCCCCAGCGCTTCATCTCGAGGACAGCCTGCGCGCCCTTGAGCGCCAGGTCGGCTTTCCATAGCTGGGATTCGAGTTCGGCGACTTTGGCTTCGCCCTTTTCGACGAGCCCCTGCAACGCCTGCCCGCCGAGGCCGAGGAGGCCTTGCGCTTCGGCGTAGTGGGCGGTGGGGTTGATGGTGGCGGGGACGGTGACGGCGGTGCCGGTCAGGGCGACAACGAGGGCGCCGGAGGTCAACTTGTGCATGCGCAAAGTTTAGGGGATAGACCTCTCGAAGTGCTACTTCTGTGTAGCGGCGAGTGCCCCCGTGAGTGCGCCGATGGCGGTGTCGATGATGTCGTCGCGTTCGGGGGCGGGGCAGCTTTCGTCGACCCAGTCGATGCAGACGGCGTCGAGGAAGCCGAGCATCCCGGATGCGGCGCGTGCGGCGTGCTCGTCGTCGCGGCCCAGCAGGGAGCACAGCGTTTCGACGGAGGCGTCGCGCATCTCAATGCGCAGGTTGATTGCCTCGGTGGGTTCGGCGCCGCCGCGGCGACCGGCCAGCCACACGAACGGGTGCTCGGCGACGTGGTTGAGGTAGCGCTCCAGGGTGCTGCGCAGAGCCTCGTGGGTGTCGGTGTTGGGGTCGAGGTGGTCGTCGAAAAGCGGCTGGGTGTGTGCCTTGAGGAAAGCGGTGTAGAGCCCTGCCTTGGATTCGAAGTAGTGGAAGAGGAGGCCTTGGGACACACCGCAGGCGTCGGCGATGTCCTGGGTGGAGACTTCCACGTAAGGTGTGGTGGAGAAGATGTCCGTGGCAGCGGCGAGGATTTCTTCCTGGCGTTGCTCGACGCTGAGCCTCCGTCGTGGTTGTGTCATGGACACCACCCTACAGTACTGAGCTTTGCTCAATAGAAAGTGTGAGGAACTTGTCCACGTCAGACATTATCTGGTGGCACGTCTACCCGCTGGGCGCCACGGGCGCACCGATCCGCGAGGAGCACGACGAAGCGCCGCGCCTGCGGCAGCTCGAGCCCTGGTTGGACTACCTGATCGAGCTCGGCTGCAACGGGCTGCTGCTCGGCCCGATTTTCAAATCGGTGTCCCACGGCTATGACACGCTGGACCACTTCCAGATCGACCCCCGCCTGGGCACCAACGAGGACTTCGACCACCTGATGGCCGCCTGCCGCGAGCGCGGCATCCACGTGATGCTCGATGGCGTGTTCAACCACGTCGCGCGCACCCACCCGCTGGTGGCGCAGGGCCTGGCCGGCGACACGGACTGGGAAGGCCACGGCGAGCTGGCCACCCTCCACCACGAGGACCCGCGCGTGGCGGACCTGGTCACCGACGTCATGTGCTACTGGCTCGAACGCGGCATCACGGGCTGGCGCCTGGACGTGGCGTACTCGGTGCCGCCGGAGTTCTGGCGCACCGTGCTGGCGCGCGTGCGCGAGCGCTTCCCGGACGCGCTCTTCCTGGGCGAGGTCATCCACGGCGACTACGCCGAGATCGCCGCGGCGGGCACCCTGGACACCGTCACTCAATACGAGCTGTGGAAGGCCCTGTGGTCCTCCATCAAGGACGTGAACTTCTGGGAGCTTGACCACGCGCTGGGCCGCCACCGCGACCTGTGCGAGCACATGGTGCCCAACACGTTCGTCGGCAACCACGACGTGGACCGGATTGCTTCGAAGGTGGGGCAGGACGGCGCGCTTGTGGCCACGGCGCTGCTCATGGCGCTGCCCGGCATGCCCAGCATCTACTACGGCGATGAGCAGGGCTTCGAGGGCCTGCGCGGGGAGGGGTTCGCCGCCGACGACCCCGTGCGCCCGCCGCTGCCAGCCAGCCCCGCGGAGCTTTCGAGTCTGGGGCAGTGGATCTTCGAGGAGCACAAGAAGCTCATCGCTTTTCGACGCCGCCACCGCTGGCTCGAAACCGCCACCCTCGAGGTGACCGACAAAACAAATGAGGCGATCACCGTGGCGCTCGAATCCGGTTCGGAGCGCGCGACGGTGACCGCCTGGCTCGACCCCGCGCCGGGCGTGCGCATCACGTCCGGGGGCGAGACCTGCTACGAGTGGTCTGCTGTCTAACCGCTAGAACGGCCTAGAACGGCAGGGAGGAACCCGGTGCGTACTTGGCCAGCAGCTCCCGGGCAATGACGGACAGGTCCGGCAGGCGCAGCGTGACCGCGCCCGCGACCGGCATGTCGAAGGTGGGCACGTTGGCGGGTGCCAGCGTGATCACAGGTGTGCCCTGCGGTGCGGGTGCGGGGGCCGGCTGGGCATTCTGCTGGGCAGGCTGCGCTGGCTGCGCGTTCTGCTGGGCAGGCTGCTGCTTATTTGCAGGCGCGCCCGTGGTGCCGCGCAGGCCGCAGCGGTTGGCGGCTTCCTCCACGCGGCCGAGCGCGGCCTGGATCTGCGGGCCGCGGCGGTCGAAGGCTGCGATGGTCTGGGCCTGGCGCTTCTTGGCGTTGAAGTCGGCGTCGTTGGTCCAGTAGCGGGATGCCTGATCGCAGGAGATCTGGCCTGCGGGAAGCTTTGCCAGGGCGTCGTCGATGGCGTCAGCGGAGGCCACGCCGGTAGAAACGGTGGCGGCCATGAGTGCGGTGAGTGCAGCTGTGCGAATTTTCATAGCCGCCAGTATGTCACATCAGCCCCATCTGTCACACCCGGTTAGGCGTCGAGGAAGCGCCGAATCAGGCTGCGGTAGGCGTCCACGGTGAGGTGAACGTCCTCGATATCCACGTATTCGTCGTGGCCATGCAGCAAATCCAGCACCTGACCCAGGTGACGCTCACGGGCGTGCATCGCAAATCCGTAGCCCACCCCGCCCTTGCGGCGCGCGAAGCGCAGGTCCGAGCCGCCGGCGGCGATAGTTGGGACCACCACGGCGTCGGGGAAGAACTCGGCGTAGGTCTCGCAGATCGCCTGATAGAGCGGCGAGTCGGTGGGGGAGATGGTGGCGTCCTCGGTGATGAGGTGCTGGATCTCCACCTCGCTGGCCAGGTCGCCGAGCGCCGTGCGCAGCTGCTCGTCGATCCACTCCTGGCTCTGGCCGGGCAGCGGGCGGATGTCCAGCTCCATGTAGGCCATGGACGGCAGTACGTTGATGGCCTCGCCCGCGCGCAGCACCGTCGGTGCGATGCTCAGGTGGCTCATGGCGTGCGAGTAGCGCGCCAGGTCGCCGAGCGCCTCGTAGCCTTCGCCGCGCAGCAGGGCGGCCTCGGTCTCGGGGTCGAATTTCCAGGCGCGGATGTAGTCCGGCCACGGCTGCTCGGTGGTCACGGAGGGCTGCACCGACGCGATACGGCGAGCAACCTCACCAATCTTGGTGACGGCCATGTCGCGGTCGTGCGGGGCGGAGCCGTGGCCGGCGTCCCCGCGCACCACGAGGCGGCGCTGGGCCGCGCCCTTCTCACCAATCACCACGACGATCGCGTCCGAGCCGTCGCGCACCGGCAGGTGGGAGCCGCCCTCCTCGGAGAGGCAGTTCTTCCAGCTGAACGGCTCCGGGTCGAGCTGCGAGAGGTAGCCGGCGCCGAGCCCGCCGCGCGCCTCCTCGTCCGCCACGCCCACGAAAGTCAGTGTGCCGCGCGGGCGTTTGCCGCTCAGGGCCACGTCGCGGGTGGCGGCGGCCATCGCGGCGGTGATGTACAGCATGTCGGTGGCGCCGCGGCCGTAGAGTCGGCCGTCGATAATTTCGGCGCCGAAGGGGTCGTGCGTCCACTGCTCCTTATCGACGGGCACTACGTCCGTGTGGCCGAGCAGCGTGAGGGGCTCCGCGGAGGGGTCGGTACCCTCGATGGTAAACGCGATAGACACCCTCCCATCTGTGGGTTCATACTTTTGGATGCGCACGGGAGCGCCGTCGAAAAACGATTCGAGCGTGGCCGCGTTGCGGTATTCTCCCCCCGAAGTTGGGGTAAGGTCGTTGACACACGTATTTTGGATAAGGGTTCGTAAGAGATCCACTGTTGCGCTATGTAGGTTCATGTCTGGCATATTAGGTGCTTTTGTGGGCATCCAGAGAGGAGTTGGTGTCGTATGGCTCGAAGAGAACTCAGCCAGGACCCCCGCGCTGTGAAAACGCGGAACGCGATCATCAAGACAACTACCGAGTTGTTGAATGAGCACCGGGTTGAGGACATCACGGTGTCCCAGATTGTGAACGCGGCAGGGATGAGCCGCCAGGTTTTCTACGAGCACTTCAAGGACCGCGACGCCGCCGTCAAGGCAGCAATCCAGCGCGCGCTGGCCCCGGCGGTGAACGATTACATCGAGACGTATAAGAAGACCGGCGAGATGCCTCCTGCGCTGGAGGCGCTGTTCTCGCAGCTCGCCGAGGTTCGTTGCCTCTTGAGCCACGTGATTAACGGCCCGGCCCACGCCACGCTGATGGCTTGCTTTACAACGCCCGAGATGCCAATGCTGCACGACATGGTGACGGCGATGCGCGCCGAGGTCGTCCCGATGACCGACGAGGAAGCTGCCGACGTGGCTTCTTACCTGTGCTCCGGCGCGTTTTCGATCTTTATGAAGTCGGCGACTGAGTCCGAGAATTACGAGGAAGCCGTCAAACGCGCAATGAGCGTGTTCGGAGTGTTCGGTAGGGCAATGAGCTTGCCTCAGTGAGGTATCCTGCATTCATGACACCACGTGAACTTAGTATGGACCCGCGCGCGGTTCGTACGCGCACGGCGTTACTGAACGCAACGAAGGAACTGCTGCTCCATTACCGGGTGGATGAGCTTTCGTTGTCCCAGATTGTGAAGTACGCGCAGGTCAGCCGCCAGGCCTGCTACGAGCACTTTCACGACAAGGACGCGCTCATCCTGGCTGCGGGGTGCGACATTTGCCTCCCTGCCTACGAGTCTTTCGTCAATGACATCGTGATCGACGAAACGTACCCGGACCAGGTGGCGCGGCTGGTGAAGCACCTCGAGCGCTACGACAAGGCGGTCAAGCATCTGATCAACTCCTCGGTGCACGGCCATCTCAACGACAAGATCTGCAACATTCTGGCGGACGCCTACCTGAAGAAGATCTACACCCAGATCGAGTCAGGCGAAGAAATTGCTCTGACGGAGGAAACGCTGCGCGACACGGCCCGCTTCATGGCTGCCGGAACACAGGACATCCTGATCGACGGCATGCTGCGCGACCGCGAGCATGAAGAAACCGCGCAACGCGTAGAAAACGTTCGCGCGGCATTAGATCTCGTGATCGGCGCGCTGCGCGCCACCAGTGGTGGGGCAGCGGACGAGCAGTAGCATCGCTATCCTCGCTGGGGAGCTGGGGCGCCGTCTTCTGCGGCGTCCCAAATTTTTTCGTCCAGGATGCCTTCGCGCTTCGCCACGATGGCGGCGACGACGGCCTGGCCGGTGACGTTGACGGCGGTACGTCCCATGTCGATGATCGGCTCGATGGCCAGCAGCAGGCCCACGCCAGCCAGCGGAAGGCCCAGGGTGGACAGCGTCAGCGTGAGCATGACGGTCGCGCCGGTGGTGCCCGCGGTCGCCGCGGAGCCGAGCACGGCCACGATCACGATGAGCAGGTAGTCCGTCGCGCCCAGGTCGAGGCCGTAGAACTGCGCGACGAACAGGGCCGCGATCGCCGGGTAGATGGAGGCGCAGCCGTCCATCTTTGTGGTCGCGCCGAGCGGCATGGCGAAGGCCGCGTACTCGCGCGGCACGCCCATCGACTCCTCGACGGTGCGCTGGTTCACCGGCATCACGCCCATGGAGGAGCGGGTGACGAAGCCGAGGGTGGTCACCGGCCACACGCGGCGGAAGAAGCCACCGACCGGCACCTTATTGACGGCCAGTACCGCCGGGTACAGCACGAAGATCACGAGCGCGAGGCCCACGTAGATCGCCAGCACGAACTGGCCGAGATTGCCCAGAGCCTCCCAACCGTAGGTGGCCACGGCCTTACCGATGAGCGCCGCCGAACCGATTGGGGCAAGGCGGATGATCCACCACAGCACCACCTGGATGACCTCCAGGAAAGAGGCGGAGAACTGCAGGAACGGCTCCGCGGCCTTGCCCGCCTTGATGGCGGCCACGCCGATGAGCAGAGAGATCACCAGGATCTGCAGCACGTTGAAGTTCACCGAGGCGCTCGTCTCCGAGACCTTGACACCAAGCCCGAAGAAGTTCGACGGGATGACGGTGTTCAGGAAGCCGAGCCAGGAGCCGGAGCCGCTTGGTTCGGCGGCGGAGGAGGCGTCGACAGACGAGTTCGCGCCGGGCTGCATGACGGTGCCGACGATGATGCCGATGATCACCGAGAAGAACGCGGTGATGGCGAACCACAGCAGGGTCTGCCAGGCAAGGCGCGCGGCGTTGGTGACCTTGCGCAGGTTCGCGATAGAGGTGACCACCGCGGTGAACACGAGTGGCGGGATGAGTAGCTTCAGCAGCTGCACATAGGCGCTGCCGACCCAGCTGAGCGTCTCGCTGAGCCAGGTGATGTCGTTGGCCGCGGCGATGAGCCCGAGGATGAGGCCGATGATCAGGCCGGCGATCACTTGGGCGCCGAACCCGGTCATCCACTTTGGAAGGTGCATGAAGCTCTCCAGGTGTAGATTTATAGACTAATCGGTATTAAACGAAGCTAAATTCTACACCTATCCTCTAGAAACGCGTCAAATCTAAACTAGACAGAGCGGTTCACGTAGCACTTTATCCAGTGCAACCGCGCGCGCGATGTCCCGCACGATCTCGCGGTGCGAAGGGATCATGCGCAGCTTCGGGGCGCGCTCGGCCTCGCTGACCACCGTGCGCGCGAACGTGGCGGGCGCCTGCGGGTCGTCGATGAAGGCGCTGCCGGCGACGACGACGGTGCTGGGGGTGTGGGCGTCGGCAAGCGTGGCCACGAGTGAGCCGAGGCCGCGTGCGCGCTGGTCGAGCGCCTGGCGCGTGGCCGACTGCTGCTCCGCGAGCGCGACGACCTCCTGCAGTGACTGTACTGCCGACTGTCCGATGGCGTTGAGGAGCCCCTGCGTGGTCAGGTGATCGCTGGCGACGTCGATGGCCATCACGCCGGTCGGGGTGGACATTGCGCAGGCCAGCGAGTCATCGGCGAACAGCGCCATCACCGGCGGGGTGTCGATGTCCAGGCTCGACTGCATCTCCGAGCCGACGATCGCCTGGCTGATGGAGACGACCTCGACGGGCACGCCGAACTGCTCCCGCATCTGCTGGCGGATCGGCACCCCGTGCCAGCCGAGGTTTGCCGCGGTGACCTCGCCGTCCTCGTTGACGGTGCCCGAGGTAGTCACGCCGACGGTTGCGAGCGGGCGGCCCATCCCGGCGCTGAGGCGGTGTAGCCCGGCCATGATGTGCTGCACGAAGTCATCCGGACTCATGTGTGCGACGGGGATGTCCACATCGATGCTGCGCAGGGTGCGCCCCTTGAGGTCGAACAGCGCGATGTAGGTGCTCAAGGTGCCGACGGCCACCCCGGCGTACAGCGAGTTCGGTTCCCCGAGCTCGAGCGGCATGGTGGGCCTGCCCCGGCCGGTGGACTCGGACAGGTCGCCGCGTTCCACGATGTAGCCGGAGTTTGCCAGCGCGGTGACGGCGCGGGTGATGGTGGGCTGCGAGAGGCCGGTGGCTGCGATCAGGTCTCGTCGCACGCACTGTTCCTGCAGGCGAATGAGGTGCAGGCACTTGGCGGCGGGGGTTGTTGGGTGATGGAACGCTGTCCGTGTCGCAGGCATGTGAATATATGTACCGGTAGTAGACCGCTTTGTCCAGTTATCGAGCTAGAGTGGGCCGTCTCGGTAGACAATGCGGTTTGTATGGGGTGTAGAGGTGCACATTCAGCGTGTCCCTCGGTTACACTGCCTACCCATGACCAATCCTTTGCTTGAGGAGCACGCATCCCAGTCAGAACGCGAGCCTTCGCTACTCGACGCCACCTGCGAAGACTTTCTCTACGACCTCGCCGAGCTGATCCCTACCCTGGCAACGGAGATCGGCCTCGAAGGCCACGACTGCGACCTGCAGGACTTCAGCCCCGAGTACTACGGCGAAGTCGCCGACCGCATCCGTGACGTCGTCGCCGACGTCGACGCGCTCAACGACTCCACGGACGCCTCCGACGACGAAGACGACTTCGACGACGTCGACAATCTCACCGCTTCGCTGCTGCGCGACCGGATGGCATTCAAGTTGGAGCTGCACCACCAGGGCGAGGACCTGCGCCAGCTCAACAACATCGATTCGCCGGTGCAGACCATCCGCGACTCCTTCGCGCTGATGCCGAAGGTGAGCAAGGAGGACTTCGAACACATTGAGGCGCGCCTGTCCAAGGTGCCGGCGGCGCTCGCGGGCTATCGCGCGTCGCTTTCGGAGGCGGCGTCGGCAGGCAATGTGCCTGCGTACCGCCAGATCGAAGCCGTGATCAAGCAGTGCGGCGACCTCACCGACGACGACAGCGTCTTCGACCAGCTGGGTCTGCCGGAGGACTCGGCCGTCGTCGAAAAGGCGAAGGCTGCATTCGACGAGATGGCCACCTGGCTGTCCACCGAGCTCGCGCCACACGGCCGCCACGACGACGCCGTCGGCCGCGACCGCTACGAACTCTTCTCCGAGTTCTTCTTGGGCCGCGGCATCAACCTCGACGAGGCCTACACCTGGGCCAAGGAGCAGCTGAAGGAAACCGTCGCTGAGCAGCGCGCGCTCGCGCAGAAGCTCTACGGCCCGGACGCCACCATCCTGGGTGCGTACAAGCGTCTCAACGAGGAGGAGCGCTACACCCTGCGCGGCACCGACGCCCTGCTGGAGTGGATGAACTCCGTCAACGAGCAGGTCATGCGGGACCTCGACGGCGTTGACGTCACCATCCCGGAGGGCCTGCACAAGGTAGAGTGCGCGATTGACCACGCCGGTTCCGGCGGCATCTTCTACACCCCGCCGTCCGACGACCTGATCCGCCCCGGCACCATGTGGTGGTCAGTGCCGGAGGGCCAGGAAGTGTTCCACACCTGGCAGGAGCTCACCACCGTCTTCCACGAGGGTATCCCGGGCCACCACCTGCAGATCGGCACCGCGCTCATGCAGCGCAACGACCTCAACCTGTGGCGTCGCACCGCGTGCTGGAACTCCGCACACGGCGAGGGCTGGGCGCTCTACGCCGAGGAGCTCATGGGGGAGCACGGCCACTTCGACGACCCAGGCTTCCGCATGGGGCTTCTCGACGCCCGCCGGCTCCGCCTCGCCCGCGTCATGATCGACATCGGCGTCCACCTCAAGAAGGCCACCCCGGACGGCACCGGCGTGTGGGACGCCGCCTACGCCAAGGCGTTCCTGCGCGACAACTCCGCCATGCCAGAGTCCCACATCGCCTTCGAACTGGACCGCTACCTGGGCTGGCCGGGCCAGGCGCCGAGCTACGCCATCGGCTACCGCGACTGGTGCTCACTGCGCGACAGCGCCCTGGAGCAGGGCATGACGCTGCGCCAGTTCCACGACAAGGCGCTCAAGTTCGGGTCGATGCCGATGGACATGCTGGCCCACGAGGTGCTCAACCACCACGACTAGCCTGCTAGCCGTTGCGTTTGCGATTCTGCCAGTTGACCAACTTCGGCAGGTAACCCGCGAACAGCAGGATGCAGATCAGGCGGATCAGCTGGACCGCCACGACCGCCGGGCCCACCCCGCCCTCCGCGGTGAGTGCCAGCACCGTCTCGAGTGCGCCTGGCGTGGTGGCCAGGTACCCCTCGTAGAAGCTGATATTCAGCCACAGCGCCAGCAGCCAGCCCAGTCCGGCGCAGGCTGCCATGAGGGCGGCGATGTAGACGATCGTGATGGGCAGCAGGCGGGAGAACTGCTTCAGGGCAGGTACGGATAGGCCGCCGCCGCACGCCCAGCCAATGCACAAGAACGCCGCGATGTTCAGCGGCTCCGGCGGAACGATGACCACGTCCATGAAGGAGCCGACCACTGCGGTGACGATCATCGGGCCGAAAATCGACGGGTTCGGGATGTGCAGCACCTTCGCGATCGGCTGCCCAACCGCCACCAGCGCCGGCACCAGCAACCACATCCACCAGTAGGGCTCCAGATGCTCCGTGGCGGAGGCGTGCTTGGTAGTGAGCAGCCCCGCCACCACCGGCAGCGTCATCGACACGACGAGCAGGCGCAGGTACTGCGTCAGAGCGACGTAGCGGACGTCGGCACCAATCTCCTTCGCGATGACCGGCATGAGCGACGCACCGCCCGCGAGCAGCGACAACACCCCGGTTTCCTGCGAGATTCCCTTGCGCGCGAGCACCGCGCCGCCCACGTAGGCCAACCCGATCATGCTCGCCGCGGCCAGCAGGCCGGGCAGCAGGAACGGCAACAGCGTCTTCGGGGGGATGCCCACCAGTGGCAGCGCCGCCAGTACGCCGATCACGCCGCGGGTGCACGTGAACAGGAGCTCGTTGATGGGAAGGTCGCGCCCGCTGCGCAGCGCCACCGCGCCCGATGCGACGATCGCCCCCAGGATCCACGCGGCCGGAAGGTGCAGCGCGCTGAAGGCCCAACCGAGCGCGATTGACACCGGGACGACCACACACCAACGAAGCATGGCTGTTGATATTACTCTTTAGTGCATGATTGTCGCCCTGCTGATTGCATCACTGACCGCCGGCTGGATTGACGCCGTCATCGGCGGCGGTGGCCTGGTGCTCATCCCTGTGCTGATGTCCACCACCGGCATGCCTGCCGCCGCCGTCCTGGCGACGAATAAGTTCGCGGCGTTCACCGGCACCTCCTCCGCCGCGGTCACCATGGTGCGCAAGGTTGGGGTTCCGCGCTGCACGTGGGGCTTCGCGCTCGCCGCGATGTGCGCCTCCGCGGGCGGTGCGCTGGCCGTCGCGCTCGTCAGCGACTCCGTGATACGCCCACTCATCATTGTGTTACTGCTGGCAGTGGGCATCTTCGTGGTGTGTAAGCCCTCGTTTGGGTCGGAGGGCAACCGCATCATCACGCCGCGCCGGGTGGCGCTCGGCGTCGCGGTGGCCCTGCTCGTCGGTGGGTACGACGGCGTCTTCGGCCCCGGCACCGGCATGTTCCTCATCATGGCGTTTACAGCTGTGTTCTCTCAAACCTTCCTCGAGTCCGCGGCGATGGCGAAGGTGGTCAACACCGCGACGAACATCGGCGCGCTCGGAGTGTTCATCGCCGGGGGCTACGTGGACTGGTCGCTGGCAATCGCGCTCGCGATCGCGAACGTCATCGGCGCGCAGCTCGGCGCGCGCACCGTGCTGCAGGGCGGGTCCAAGTTGGTCCGAATCGCCTTATTGACGCTCGTAGTTGTTCTATGCGCGCGGCTTGGGTGGCAAGAATTCGTGCAATAATGGCGGCGTGGAAAAGCAGCAGAAGATTCTTAGGCCGGCCCGTAGGGCAGCAACCGAGCAGAAGATTTTCGCGTCGGTGCTCAGCATCGCCCGCGATCGCGGATTGCACTCTGTAACGATCGACGAGGTTGTGGCGGATTGTGGTGTCGCAAAGACGACGATCTACCGCCGCTACGCTGACCGCCGCGAGATGATCACCGCGGCGCTGGACTCAATCGCGCTCCAGATCCCGATCTACCTCCCCACCACGCGCGCAGAGTTCGTAAAATACATGATTGACCTGCAGCGCTACCTCGACGAGACGCTGGGTGTGCGGCTGATCGGCTCCATCATCGCCAGCGCAGAGCCTTTCGTGTCGCAGTGGCGTCTGCGCCTTGAAACCGAAATCCTCGAACGGATGGTGGAGGGGATCCGCAAGGGGATGGACGAGGGCCTGTATAACCCGAACATCAACCCGTACGCCTTCGTGGGCATGCTGCTCGGCGGCATTGTTATGCGCCAGGCGTTCAGTGAGGCCTCCGCCGAGCGGCACGCCGAAAATACCGCGACGGTCCTGTGGCCACAGCTAGCTGTGGACCCGGACCGCCGAAACGATTAGAGCTGCTGAGAGCTGACTAGAGCTGCAGAGAGCCGTTGGCCAGGCCGACCACGGCTGCGATAGCGCCCGCGATCACGATCGCCACCACAACCCACTCGAAGCTGTTGAAGAGGCGCTCCTTGTTCGCGATGCGCGTCCACACGTACGGGATGATGCCCGGAACCACGGCGAGCGCGCCGAAGAGCACGTAGACCGGGTCGGCGGCGTAGATCAGCCACATCGAGTACACGAAACCGACCGCGCCGACGATGAGGTGGCGCTGGTTGTCGCTGCGGCTGACCTCCGGACCGGAGTCGTCGAAACGCACGCCCGCGTTCGGGTGGTTAAGCCCCTTGCCGCGCACCGCGAGCAGGATGAGGTACAGCGAGGAGAAGATGTACGGCAGCAGGTACATGATGGTCGCCAGCTGCACCATCGCGTTATAGGACGTCTCGTTGGCGAAGAAGATGATCACGAACAGCTGGATCACCACGGTGGAGATCAGCTGCGCGCGGAACGGGGAGCCCGCTTTGTTGGCCACGCCGAGCGACTGCGGCAGCAGGCCGTCGTTCGCCATGAGCACGATCGGCTCGGCACACAGCATCTGCCAGGATACGTACGCGCCCAGCACCGACAGACACAGGCCGATTGAGATGAACACGCCGCCCCACGGGCCGACGACCGCCTCAAGCACGGCACCCATCGAGTTCTCCGGCAGCGCCGCCAGCTCCTCCTGGGTGAGCACGCCGTAGGAGAGCGTGGACACTAAGACCAGCAGCAACAGCACCGACAGGAAGCCGATGATGGTCGCGCGGCCCACGTCCTTGCGGGTTTTCGCCTGCTTGGAGTACACGGAGGCGCCCTCAATGCCGATGAAGACCCACACGGTGTAGAGCATGATGCCCTGCAGCTGCTGCGAGAACGGGATGGCCGAGCCCTCGCCCCAGAAGTCCAAGGTGAACTTGTCCCAGGAGAAGCCGAGGAAGGCGACCAAGACGATGAAGCAGAGGATCGGCACCAGCTTGGCCACCGTGGTGACCACGTTCATCACGGCAGCCTGCTTCACGCCGCGGGTCAGCATGATGAAGATGCCCCACGTCATCACGGATACCGCCACAGCCAGCACCCACCGATTATTCAGCGGGGCGAAGTAGTAGGCCACCGTGGAGAAGAACAGGGTGGCGTAGCCCACCTGTGCCATCACGGAACCCAACCAGTAGCCCAGTCCAGAGGTGAACCCGATGAAGTCGCCCAGGCCAGCGCGTACATAGGAGTACACGCCCGAGTCCAGGTGCGGTTTGCGCCGCGCCAGGATCTGGAACACGAACGCGATGGAGAGCATGCCCACCCCGGCGATAACCCAGCCGATGAGCATTGCGCCGGGGCTCGCCACGGAGCCAATATTTTGCGGCAAGGCGAAGATGCCGGAGCCAATGGTGGAGCCAATAATGAGCGACACCAGCGTCCACATGGTCACCGTGTGTGATTGGGCATTAGTCATGGAGAATAAGTTACCTTATGATGAGAGCCGTGAAGCGTCGAAGGAGGTCGGTCATGCGTGGCCGGATTACAGCTGCTGCGTGTGCAGTCATGCTTGCCTGCACCTCCCCACATGCCGTGGCGGTAGAAACTGCGCACGGACAGGCGATCGTGCAGGGCAATTACCCCGTTACAACCGTAACTATCGGTAGTACGGAAACACTACCCCCACCACTGCCCAGGGGCCAAGCCTGGTACAGCGGCACGAGTATCCCCAGCTGGGCGCACCTTTCTGAAGCCGATGGCTCCATCGAGCTGACGCCATCTGTCGGCGTCGATCCTGGCGATTACCAGTGGCCAGTCGTTGCCCACTACGGCGACGAATCCACGGAAATCATCCCGGTCCGAGTCACTGTGGCGAACCCGGGAACGGATGAAGGCGTGGCACCGGACTTCCTGAAGCCGCTCGGTTTTGAGCAGATCACGCCGAAGTGTTCCAAGACTTCCTTGGCAGTGGGCATTCCGCTGCTGGCACTGATCCCGCTCGGCTTTGCCACCCAAATGGGGCTACCAATCGTTGCGGTGCAGGACAGCGTTAACCTGCAGATTACAAACCTGGCGAAGCCGGTGAACATTCACCTCAAGCCGCGCCAGTACAACCGCCGCAATGCGGACCTCGGCATCGCGTCGGTGCTGACGGTCGCTGGCCTTGTCGGCGGCGGCATCATTTATTCAGCGTGCGCTTCGTTCGAGCAGTAGGCGTCGCCGTCCACGGGTCCTCCGGCCACGGGTGCTTCGGGTAGCGCCCGCGCATCTCCTTACGCACGTCCTGGTAGGGCCCGTTCCAAAAACTGCGCAGGTCGTCCGTGACCGCCAGCTCGCGCCCAGCAGGGGAGAGTAGGTGGAACAGCACCCGCTGCCCGCCAATCACCGGCGAGTCCGCCAGCCCGAACGCCAGCTGCAGCTTCAGCCGCACGACGGGTCGGCCCGTCGAGTAGTCCAGCTTGCCTTGCGCGATGCGCGTCGGCGCCAGCTCGTCGAGCCGCGAAGCCTCGGGCCACGGCAGTTGCCGCATCAGCGCCTGTCGCATGTCCAGCTCTCTTATCGACGCCCCCCTGGCCAACTGCGCCACCTCCAGCGAGTAGTCGCCCTTGGTCACGTCCGGCCACGGCTCGCCGATGGTGGCGTGCAGGAAATCGAGGCGCTGCTTGAGGGCGGTGGCGGCGCTATCAAGCGCGAAATCTTCGAAGCTGATGTCGCGCAGTGCCTCTTCCACCTCGTGGGGCTCGGGGCGGATCGGGGTGGCGCTCAGTTCGATGGCGCCGATGGCTTTGACCCTGCGTGCGCGCACTTTCCCGTCCACCAGTGATGCGCGCACGTGCTCCTCGACGCGCTCCTGCGGCATCGCAAGCGGTTCCGCCGCGCGGATCACCGCACCCCGCGCAGTGCGCTGCACCTCTGCGGCCGCGATCCACTCCGGGGCGCCGATCGGCACGTCCAGCCGCGCCCTCGTTCCTGAGGCAAGCAGGTACTCGCCCCCGTCGCGCTTGGCCACCCACTGGGGGTACGCCGCCGCGATCACGTCGCCAGGCGCCACCGGCGCTGACTGGTGTACGAGTCTGGCCAGGCGTTTCGCGGGCTGGTCGGCGAGTTTGGCCACCGTGTCCGCAGCGCCCGAGCCGAACTTCACCAACGCGGCCCCCAGCCGCGGATCCACCGGCATGCGCACCAGCTTCTCACCGAGGGCGGTGATGCGGTGCTCATCGTCCAGCGCGCCGATGAGCCGCAGCGTCTCCTGTGCAGCGGCCAAGTGGTGCGCCGGGGGAGGGTCCAGCAGCGGCAAGTCTGGCGACGCCCACGCCGCCAATTGCAGCGCCGCCTGCGTGAGGTCACTCGTCGCGATCTCCGGCGCCACATCCGGTTGAAAGTGCTGGTAGTCCGTCTCCGAGTAGGCCCGCACCACCGTGCCAGGCCCCAGGCGACCGGCGCGGCCCGCCCGCTGGTCCGCACTGCTTTTCGCCGCAGAGACCGTCACCAAGCCCGTCATCCCGCGGGCATCCCGCCGCGGCACCCGGGTAAGCCCGGCATCCACCACGCGGCGCACACCCGGCACCGTCACCGAGGACTCCGCAACGTTCGTCGACACCACCACCGCAGCATCCCCGTAGAGCGCGGCGTCCTGCTCCGCGGAGGACAAGCGGCCGTGGAGCGGAGTGGCGTCGTCAAGAAAGCTGGCGACGAGCTCCACCTCCCGCACCCCCGGCACGAACACCAGGGTGCGCTCCGGCGCCTCCGCGAGGGCGGCCACATGCCGGTAGAACTCGCGCGAACCCTGCATCCGCCCAGCGTGCGGAGCATATGTGACCTCGACGGGGTAGGTCGCCGCCTCCGTGGACAGCACCTCGGCGCCCATGTGGTCGGCGAAGCGGCGCGCGTCCAGCGTCGCCGACATGGCGCACAGGTACAGGTCATCGCGCAGCAGGGCAGTCTCCATGCACATGGCCAGCACCAGGTCGGTGTCCAGGCCACGCTCGTGCACCTCGTCGATGATCACCGCGTTGACGCCCTCCAGGCCAGGGTCCTGCAACAGGCGGTTCAGCAGCACACCCGGCGTCACAAACTCCACCAGCGAACCATCCCGATGCTCACCACGAATGGAGTAGCCCACCCGCTGCCCAAGCCGCGACCCATCCAGGTCCGCCAGCCGCTTCGCCGCCGAACGCACTGCCACACGCCGCGGCGCCGTCACCAGCGTCTTCCCACACACATTTGCCACCGCCGGTGGCACCAGCGTCGTCTTACCCGTCCCAGGCGGCGCCTCCACCACCAGCGGCCCGGTGCGCGGCAGCTCCCCAATCACCTTCGCGACGGGCAGCCCCTCCCCAATCTTGCCCAGGTCAAACGCGTGCTCAGGCATCCTGCGCAAACTTTCGCTTCACGACGCCCGGCACCCCCGCCACCAAACAGTCATCTGGCACGTCCTTCGTCACCACCGTGCCGGCGGCCACCACGCAACGATCACCCACCGTCACGCCAGGCATCACCATCGCACCCGCCCCGAACCAGCAGTCCTTCCCAATCCGAACCGGCTTCGCGATCTCCCACCCCTCAGCCCGCTTCGCCGCATCCTCAACCGGGTGACCCACCGTAATCAGCTGGCAGCCCGGCCCGAACACCGACCCGTCCCCGATGGTCACCTCCGCAATATCGAGGATGACGCAGTTGAAGTTCATGAAGCACCCCTTGCCGAACCGGGTGTTCAGCCCGAACTCCACATGCAGCGGCGCGAACAGTCCCGGCACGTGCTCACTGTTGGAAAACACCTGCCGCAACAGCTCCTCCGCCCGCGGCTGATCGGTGTTGCCCAGGGCGTTGACCTGGCGCATCAACTCCCACGTCCGGGCGTGTTGGGCGTCGGCCTCCTCGCCGCCGGGGAGGTACCACTGACCTGATCGCATCTGCTCCATCGAATACATACCAGCCAGGGTACCGGGGTGTGTAGCCCCTACGGCCCTGCCTGCCGCTCGGCTTACCGCCCCCGCCCGTCGAAAAAGTTCCCCCGAGAACCGTGATGCGGGGAACGATCTTCATGGACAGGCGTCGCGAACTGGGGAAACGGCAGCGTCGGTCGACCGGAGTGGGCTCGAAATCCAAAATGGTTCCCGAGCGCGGGAACTTTTTCAAAGAGTATCGGTGCGAGCCGAGAAGGGACAGAGCATTGAGGGGTTTCGGTTGACAGGGGGACATGTCAGGGGGACAATGAGTACAACACAAAACATGGTGTTGTGATGTGTTGTTGTGTTGCAAAATAGAACCACCCTCCAGGGTGTTTGAGGACCTGGAGGGTGGCGAGGGACACACTACATGAGAGCATTCTGAAGGAGCGGCCAAACTGCTTCAGAAGCGCGGGTGAATCCAACGGTTAGCGCAAGTAACCACACCCACGGGATGCGAAGATTGAATTTCCATCTTCGCATCCCTTTCTCTTTAGTTTTCTGTGTCTCTCAATTTGGGGCTTAAGGGACATTTTGTGTGTTTTTACGGCGTGTCGCGATAAGGGACATTTTGTGTGTGTTTAGCTGCGTCCAGCCCACCCTTTTCTCACGCCTAAGCTGGGGTTCCACTGATGATCAATGCCGGTATCGAGGCTTAAGGGACATTTTGTGTGTAACTAGCCGCGTCCAGCCCACCCTCTTCTCACGCCTAAGCTGGGTTCCACTGATGATCAATGCCGGTATCGAATTCTTTCGGCCCGTCGACCTCTTCCCGTCGACCTACTCCGGTTTACCAACGCAGGTCAGCGCAAAATCGGCAAAATAGCCCCAAAATCATCCAAATCACCGCTGACCTGGGTTGGTCGACGCAATGAGGTCGACCGGAACCCCCGATACCTCTATGCGACCAGAATTGTGCACGTCAAGGGCTTTGCTCGTCCCCCTGGCTATATGCGACCGCCCAACGCACAGGCGGCTGGTTCTAGTCCCACCCCCCGCACACAAACAATCGGACACCCTCTGCCCGGTATGCGCCTGCTCGCGCGCGCAAGCCGCACACTTGGCGAATACCTAGGCCGCGCCGGATGGCCGCCCTCGGACCGCGACGCTGCGGCTGGCGAGGGAGCGGACCAGGGTCAGACCGAGGAGAGCGCCCTTGCCTTGATCTGGTCGAACTCCTGCTGGGTAATCGCTCCCGAGTCGAGAAGGGCCTTCGCCGAGGCGATCTCATCGGTCGGGCTCGATCCGGCGGAGCCGCCGGCGACGGACTTGATGTACTCATCCTGCCGCTGCTGGAGCTCCTGGCGCGCCTCGACCGCGCGGTCGGTCATCCCCCGACCTCGAACAAGCAGGTACGCGAGCATTCCGATGAACGGCAGCGCGAGGATGAACACCACCCACAGCGCCTTCGCGAAGCCGCCGAGGTCCTTGCTGCGGAAGAGATCTCCGAAGATCCACCACAGGGACATGAACCATGCGAAGAAGATGAAGAACTCGAACATGGCGAGTAGGAATGAGCCGTTGTCGTCGAACATTTGCTGACTTCCTCCTGACTGGATGGACGCTGGCCGAGCGGTCCACGCGGACCCCAGCGCACGACGGTTAGGAACAAGGACGTGCCCGGGCCGTCGCCGAACCATGTTAGCAGCTTTTCCTCACCAAGCGTGGTAGCCGGGTTGCGACGCGCTGACCGGGTTGGGCTGGTGAAGACGGGCCTGGGACTCCACGATTCGTAGCGACCAAGCAACGGATCGAGAGGAGTCCCAGGTGAGTGTTGAGGCTACCGTCCTGTCCGCTGCGATGCTCGGCATCTCGGGGTTGGTGGTGCTTGCCGTCGGTGAGTACGGCGGTGAGCTGGAGCTGTTGGTGGAGACCTCCGAGTCGGTGACCGGGTGCCCGCGGTGCGGGGTGGTCGCGGTGGCCCACGGCCGGCGTGAGCATCTGGTGCGTGACATCCCCTCGGCGGGGCGGCCGGTGCTGCTGGTGTGGCGCAAGCGGCTGTGGCGGTGCGCCGAACCGGCGTGCCCGCAACGTACCCGGTCAGTACACCTAATAAAGCGACGTCAGTACGTTCGCTAATGCTCGAGCTGATCTTTCATCGCTCGTACCTCTTGGCTGCCAGCGTGGTCACTTATTCGCAACCGCCCACCGTGCGTTCTCTACACCCCTCACCGTTGCACTCATGTGAGACATTTGAACGCGCTGTGGCCTTATCCGTCCCCGCGGATTGCTCCTCGCCTGTCATTCCTGAAGGGTGTCAGGAAGTTTGTGTGTGAGGCTCTGATCTAGAAGGAGTTTCACCGATAATGACTACGGTGTCACCGAAGAAAACCATGACCCGGCGAGGGTCAACGAGATCAGCGAGAAGCTGATGGAAAATTCTGAAATCGCCAGCTTGATTAGCGAGCTGTCGAGCTCCGCTGATGATGCAAGCGAGCTGGTCAAAGGCCTGCTGCAAGCATCAATCAACGCTGGCCTTAAGGCGGAGATGGATGCGCACTTGGGCTACGGCCATTCCGACCGCAAAGCGAAATCCCAGGTCGAAACCGCACAGGAGAATAATCACCGTAACGGGTCGTACACCAAGACCGTCAATTCTGGCTACGGCGCAGTTGAGGTGACCGTGCCCAGGGATCGTGCCGGCACGTTTACTCCCCGGATGGTGCCCAAGGGTGCACGTCGGCTCACAGAGCTCGACGACATGATTATCTCGCTCTACGCCGGTGGGATGACCGTGCGCGATATCCAGCATCACCTCGCGACCACCCTTGGGGTGGATATGAGCCCGGATACGATCAGCACCATTACCGATGCGGTGTTAGACGAGGTCATGATCTGGCAAAACCGCCAGCTCGACGAGTTTTACCCGGTGATCTTCCTCGACGCGCTACGCGTGAAAATCCGTGACGGCCACCGCGTGGTCAACAAGGCTTGCTACATGGCGGTTGGTGTCGACATGGACGGCATCAAGCACATCCTGGGACTGTGGATCGCCGACAATGAAGGAGCCGCATTCTGGGCATCGGTGTGTGCGGATCTGGCTAACCGCGGTGTCCAAGACGTGTTCATTGTGTGCTGCGACGGGCTCAAAGGCTTGCCGGAAGCCGTGGAGGCAACCTGGCCGAATTCCATGGTACAGACCTGTATTGTGCACCTGATTCGGGCTGCGAACCGGTGGGTGTCCTACCAGGACCGCAAAGCAGTCTCCCGCGCGCTGCGTGAGGTCTACACAGCCGCTAACGAGGACACCGCACGTGCCAGCCTGGATGCTTTCGAGGCCAGTGAACTGGGCCGGAAATACCCCCAGTCGGTCAAAGTCTGGCGCGACGCCTGGGAGCGGTTCGTGCCGTTTCTGCAGTTTCCGCCGGCGGCACGCCGGGTGCTCTACACCACCAATTCAATCGAGTCGCTGAATGCTGAACTGCGTAAAGCTACCCGCAACAGGGGCCAATTCCCGAACGATACTGCCGCACTAAAGACGCTGTGGCTGATGATCTGCAACATCGAACAAGCGTGCCGCCCAGCGAGCGAAGAAAGCAAAGCGCGACATTGAGTGCAACGGCTATATTGAAGGAGCGAAAGCCACCGGGTGGAAACAAGCCATCAACCAACTAGCCGTGGCTTACCCCGACCGATTCGCGGACTACTTGTAAACCACCCCCCCTAGAGCACTCGATCTCGCTGGGGTCCCTGCGCTACCCGCAGACTTCATACCACACACCAGACGTCATTTGGTGTTGGTTTCTCGAAACGGGCGAATGGAACTGTTTTGAAAACCATATCTGGTTGTTGTCCGAGGTCATCCCAGGAAACCAGATAGATTTATACACACAAAATGTCTCTTAAGCCCAATTTGGAGCATGAAGCAACCCATAGGATTCCTCCTTATCAGGCGCCGCCCCATAGGGTCCTTCCGCAGGTGAGGGACGAAATCCCACGGAGAGGCGCAGGTGAATAAACTCCTGCGGACAGTGAAGTACTCACATGAATGGGTACGCACTGCAGGTGAGAGTATAACCCTGAGATTTGAAAAAGCAGGACGATCACCCAAACGCCCAGGCACGCCGAGCCCGCACGAGCACTACACTGCCAACCATGACAGAGACAACGAAAGTAGCCGTAGTAACGGGAGGCTCCGCCGGGATCGGGGAGGCGTGTGCGCGGGCGCTCGCCGCGGACGGTTGGAAGGTGTACGTGGCGGCGCGCCGGGTGGAGCACTGCCAGGCCATCGCAGAAGAGATCGGGGGCGTGGCGGTGCGCCTTGATGTGACGGATGAGGTGAGTGTGGGGGAGTTGGCGTCGATAATTGAGGGGCCGGTTGGGCTGCTGGTGAATAATGCGGGCGGCGCGAAGGGCCTCGACCTGCTTCGCGACGCGAACCCCGCCGACTGGCAGTGGATGTACGAGACGAACGTGCTCGGCACCATGCGGGTGACGAAGGCCCTGTACCCGCACCTGCTGGAGGCGTCCGGTCTGGTGGTGAACATTGGGTCCGTGGCGGCGACTGACGCGTACAAGGGCGGCAGCGGCTATAACGCGGCGAAGTACGGGCTGCGCGGGATCACGCGGGCGCTGCGACGGGAAGAGGCGGAGAATAACATCCGCGTCACGGAGATTGACCCTGGCCGGGTGAAGACGGACTTCTCCCTGAACCGTTTCGCGGGCGATGCCGAGCGCGCGGACGCGGTGTACGAGGGCAAGCTGAACCTGACCGCGGAGGACATCGCGGAGGCGGTGCGTTGGGTGGCGAGTTTGCCGCCGCACGTGAACATCGATACCTTGTCGATTATGCCGACTGACCAGGCTGAACGCTAAGTGTCGGGGGCGTGGCTTAGACTGGCTGCATGATTCTAAGCACTACTAATTCCGTCGATGGGGGCACCATCGCTGAGTACATGCGCATCGTGGGCGGCGAGGCGATCGTCGGCATGAATGTGTTCAAGGATTTCGCGGCGGGCATTCGCAACATTGTGGGTGGTCGCGCCGCCGCGTGGGAGGCCGACGTCGTGCGCGCCCGCGAGGAGGCCCTGAACGAGCTGTGGCATCGCGCCGCGGAGATGGGGGCTGACGCGGTGGTTGGCGTGAAGGTGGACTACGAGTCCATGGGCGCTGACGGCGGCATGATGTTGGTGTCCGCGGTGGGCACTGCGGTCAAGCTTGCTCCGCCGGTGGTGTAATCATGGCGTTTGATGTGGTGATTTCGGGGGAGAGCATTAAGCTCGGTCAGTTTTTGAAGGTGGCCAACCTTGTGGAGTCCGGCGGGCACGCCAAGGAGCTCATCAACGCCGGCGAGGTCAGTGTCAATGGGGAGGTGGTGCGTGCGCGCGGGCACCTGCTTTTCGACGCCGACTCCGTCACCGTCGGCACCCAAACGGCAACCGTGAGCACCGGCGGGGATGACGGCGACTACTTCGATGAGCGCACCGCGAACGACGATTTCGATCCGGAAAAGTGGAGGAACATGTAAATGCCTGCGTTTCAGGGAACACCAGGGATGCCGTACTGGCAGGACTGCTTGACCAAGGACGTGCAGAAGTCAGCGTACTTCTACTCGAAGGTGCTCGGCTGGGAAGTGACGGGCGAGACGTACCGGGTTGCCCGGAAGGACGGGTTGCCGGTGGCGGGGTTCGTGCCGTCGAATCAGGAGCGGGACCTGTGGGTGACGTACTTCATGGACGCGGACGGCTCGATTGAGTCACGTGTGGAGTCGCTGGGCGGCAAGGTGCTGAGCTCCCAGGAGGTGGACTTCGGTGTGATGACGGTGTGTGCCGACCCGTCCGGTGGCCTGTTCGGCCTGATGCGCCCGGCGGGGGAGGACGCCTTCGTTGCCGCTGGTGAGCCGGGTGTTCCGGTGTGGTACGAGTGCGTGGCGCCGGATGAGGCCACCGTGGACTTCTATGGGGAGCTGTTCGACTGGGAGCTGCGCAAGGAAAGCGGCTACTACATTGCGCTGCAGGAGGGCGCGGCGTTCTTGGGCCTGCGTCTGGACCCGCGGCTGCAGCAGCATGGCCTTGCGGCGGTCTGGCACTCCTACTTCGGCGTCAAGGACGTTGATGCGGCGTCCCATGCGGTGCGTATGGGTGGCGGCCAGGTGTTGGCTGGCCCGACGCTCAGCCCGTTCGGCCCGATGCTTGGGGCGAAGGACGCCACCGGCGCCAACGTGTACCTGTGCGAGGTGCCGGAGCCGGTCAGCGAGGACGTCAGTGAAGCAGACTCCATCCTGGACCTCTAGGGCGCGAAACGAAGCGGAAGCACTGTGTTGAAGAAGTGGATTACGGCGCTGTTGGTGTGCGCGCTGATGCCCGCGCTGCAGGGGTTTCATGTGAACCCCGGCTACACGCGGGAGCGCACTGCGCTGGCGGTGGTGCACCCGGACGGCCGGGTGTCGATCTCCCCGGCGGGCGAGGAGCCGCGCGCCGCGCTGTCCCTGGCCAAGCTCTACCTGGGCTACTGGGTGCTCTACAACGGCACGAAGGAGGAGAAGGCGCAGGTTGAGGAGATGGTGCGCGTCTCCAACGACGCCATCGCCGAGGCGCTCGACGCCCGCTACCCGCAGGCCATCGACGAGATTGCCGCCGACTTTGAGCTGGAGCGCACGCAGCGCGTCGGCGCGTGGGGTACCACGTTGACTTCGGCGAGAGACGTAGCCACCTTCATCGCGGCCATCCTGTGGGACCCGGTTGCTGAGCCGCTGTTGGACGGGATGCGCCGGCAGTCGCTGGTGGCCTCTGACGGGTTTGGTCAGCAGTTCGGCACCGCGCGTCTGCGCGGCGTGCAGGGCTCCAAGATGGGCTGGGCCAACGAGGCCACCACAGCGACCGCCTCTGTCTCCTGGGGCACCACGCTGGATGAGACGTGGGCGGTGGCGGCGCTAACGAATGGCAGCGCCTACCACAACACCGTCGACGTACGACGTGGCATTGTCCAGCGCCACGACGCCACGCCCGCGTCAGCCTTCGGCCACAGCAAGTCCGGCAAGAAACTCCGCGGCATCCAGGACCTTGCGCCGGTGCTGGGCCGGGGTGGCGATCACCCCGGTGGAGACGTACTCTTTCACTTCCGCCCCCTCGACTGAGGGCTGCTCCCACGCGGCGTCGGAGGCGCGTTGCAGCAGCACCCTCGCTTCGCCGACCTCGATCGTTGTAGCAGCGTCAGTGGGGAAGGTGAGCACGTAGGCGTCCGCGCCCGCAGGCAGCAGCCCGCAGGAGGAGCCGGTGCCCCACACCGCGACCACGTCCGCGCCTTCCTGGCGTGCGGCATGCACGGCGGAGGCGACGCCAGTCGGGTCGTCTACGTCGTAGGCGCGGGCACCGGCCTGCTCAGCGCAGGCGGCAACCTCGGGGCGCCAGGCGAACTCGCGGGCATCCGCTGGCCCGTCGTAGCAAGACACCACCCACACGCCGCCCTTTGCGGGCGCCTTCGATGAGGTGAACACCTGGCCCAGCGGGGCGTCCTCGACGGAGACGTCCCCGGTCAACGCCACGCCCGGCATCTGGTGATCCACTGCGGAGCCCAGCATTAGCATCGCGGCGTGCGTAATCCGGTCCGGAAGCAACGCCAGGTACTGCGGGGAGTCCTCGTAGGACGCCTCGATGTAGGACACCAGCTGCGCGAGCTGCTCGGACTCCGGCAGGGTGCGCTCCACGCCACCGACCTGGAACTCCTCGGAACCCTGCTCGTTGAGCGGGTAGTGCGCGCCCTCCGCGCCGGGCTGAAGCGACGATTCCTCTACCATATTTTGACCCTTTCCTCCGGGGCGATCCACATCGGGGAGCCGGGCTCCACGTCGAAGGCCTCGTAAAACTCGTCAACGTTGGAGGCGATGACGTTGCAGCGGAACTCGTTCGGCGAGTGCGGGTCAATCGCCAGCAGCTGCGCCGCCATCTCCGGCCGCGCCTTCGAACGCCACACGCGGGCCCACGCCAGGAAGAGCTCCTTCAGGTTCGGCTCGACGTTGTTGTCGGCGCAGTACAGCTGGTACGCCACTACCGCGATACCAAGGCCGCCCAGGTCGCCGATATTCTCGCCGAGCGTGAACTCGCCGTTGACCCCCGCCACGTCCTGGCCCTCCAGCACAGAAGGCACCAGA
Source organism: Corynebacterium pseudogenitalium (assembly GCF_024453815.1). Taxonomy (NCBI): domain Bacteria; kingdom Bacillati; phylum Actinomycetota; class Actinomycetes; order Mycobacteriales; family Corynebacteriaceae; genus Corynebacterium; species Corynebacterium pseudogenitalium. The sequence continues at coordinate 119,542 of NZ_CP072934.1, forward strand.
CCCTGGAACTGCTCCACCAGCTTCGCGGTGCGTTCCTCGAAGTGGGCGCGGTCCTCGTCGGTCCACCAGGAGTTGAGGTTGCCGTGGCCGTCGTAACGCGAGCCCTGGTCGTCGAAACCGTGGCCGATCTCGTGGCCAATCACCGCGCCGATCGCGCCGAAGTTGCGCGCCGGGTCCGCCTCCGGGTCGAAGAACGGCGGCTGCAGGATCGCGGCAGGGAAGGTGATGTCGTTGACCACTGGGTTGTAGAACGCGTTGACGGTCTGCGGGGTGGTCACCCACTCGGAGCGGTCCGAAGGCTTGCCGATCTTGCCCAGCTGGTAGTCATGCTCGAAGGCGGCGCCGCGGCGCACGTTGGCCACCAGCTGCTCACCGGAAGGGTCAAAGGTCAGGCCCTCGTAGCTGCGCCAGGTTTCCGGGTAGCCGATCTTCGCCTGGAACAGGCGCAGCTTCTCCAGGGCGCGCTCGCGGGTGGCGGGTGTCATCCACGGCAGGTTGCTGATGCGCTGCTCGTAGGCGCGCACGAGGTAGTCCACCAGGGAGAGCATCTGCTCCTTCGACTTGGCGGGGAAGTGGCGCGCCACATACTCCTTGCCGATCTCCTCGCCCACCAGCGACTCCACCAGCCCCACGCCGCGCTTCCAGCGGTCGCGCTGCTGCGTCGCGCCGGAGAGCACCGTGCCGTAAAACTCGAAGTTCGCCCGCCCGATCTCCTCGGTGAGCACGCTTGCGCGCGAGCGCAGCACGGTCCACGCCGCCCACAGTTGCCAGTCGGCGAGGGTTTCGGGGCGAAGCATCGTCGCTAAGTCCTCGGTGAAGGAGGGCATCATGTTGATCACGCGGCCGTCGCGAAGCCCGGCGCCGCGCAGCATCGTCACAATTATCGACGGCAACTCCGCCAACTCCACCGGGTTGTAGGTAGCCATCGCGTCCCGGCTGCGCACCACATCCCAGTGGCTGGCCGCCACCTGGGTCTCCAGGTTCATGATGCGCTGCGCCGCCACCTCAGGCGTAAGCCCCAGCAGGTACGCCGGGTCCAAAAACGCCAGCATGCGGGCCACGTGCTTCTGGTAGGTGGCGCGGGTCTCCGCGTGGGCGTCCTCCCGGTAGTAGGCCTCGTCCGGCAGGCCAAGGCCGGATTGGACAAGGTAGGGCACGCTGTCCTCGCCCTGGGAGTCCTTTTCAACCCAAAAGGCCAGGGGGGAGCCGACACCCGTGCGGTCGAGCACGCCCAGGTTGTGGGCGAACTCCTCGATATCTTTCACCGCGATCAGGTCCAGGTCCGGCTGCAGGGGCGCGGTGCCTGCGGCGTTGATGGCGTCGGTGTCCATGAAGGAGGCGAACAGGTCGCTGGTCTCCGAGACGATCGCGTGGACGTCCTCCTCCGCCTTGTCGCGCAGGGCGTAGAAGGAGCCGTCGATGCCGCGGTCCGCCGGGATCTCGTGGGAGTCGACCCACTCGCCGTTTACGTGATGAAAAAGATCATGCATGCCCACAACTCTAACGTGTGGGGCGGACATGCGCGTCGGAGGGACTAGCGGTGGTTGGCGATCCAGTTCGCAGCCTCATGCTGCTGCGCCAGCGTGTAGGACCCGTGCGCACCGATCGAGTGGATGATGCTGCTCGTGCGGCCGTCGTTCGCGCGCGCGATGTCAATCACCCAGCGGGGCATCCCGCCGCTGCTCAGGTTGACGTCCATCGCAGGGTCGACGATCTCGCGCTGATTCTCCGTCGGGGAGCACACGATGTCGCCGGTGTTGCAGATCTCCAGCACGCGCTCACCGAGGTCGCCATAGCCGCCCTCAAGCTCACCGAGCGCGCCGCGCACGTGTGGCGACGTTCCCGCAGACATCACCGCACCGTTCCCGCCCTGGTAGGGGCTGGAAAACAGGGCAGCCGAGGCGACGCGCTCCTTCGCGATAGGGCCACGGTCATGCGCAATGTTATTCAGCATCCGCGACACAATATCCGCGCCGAGGGAGTAGCCGGTGAAGCTGAAGCGCGCGTTCGGGCAGGCGTTTGCGATGCCCGCGACGGCCTTCTTCGTCTCCGCGTAGCCACGATTCGACGCCGTCTGGTACTGCGTGGTGGCGAACGGCGCGGCGTCGTACGCGATCCACAGCGGCTGAATCTGCCCACCCGTATACAGCTGGGTAAGCACGCCCGTGAGCCACACGTTCCCGCCGTGCGGCAGGTTGCGCGGTAGCCCCGGCATCGTATTGACGCCACCCGGCACCGCGATCAGGTACTCCGACTTGCAGCCCTGGGACTTCAGCAGGCTCGGCAGCCGGAACGACGGTGCGATCGGCGCCGGCAGCTGCAGCTGCTGCGCAGACGCCGGAGCCGCCGCACCAACCGCGACAAGGGCGGCGGTAGCGGCGGCAACAAGAACGGAGCGGAGGGATGCGAAAGCGCGCATGGCGCCTCATCTTAGCTGTTAGACCTCCCGAATCTTCATCGGGCCTGGGGTCCACCACCCTGAACGGGTGACCTCTTCGAGCTGGATCTCAGCAAGCGCTGGTACCTCACCGATGGAGTTCGTGCGCAGCTGGTAGCGGGACAGGGAACCCCAGTCGCGCTGCCAGTCGCCCTTCATGTACCCCGGCACCTGGTAGGAGTAGTTCACGGCCTCCGCGGTGGACAGCGCACCGCCGCCCAGGAAGTCCATGAAGCCGGACAGCTGCTGCTTACCCGGTGCGTCAGGCATGATGCGGAACTCCGGGATCTCGGTCACGCCAGCGAAGTGGTTGAACGTGCGCTGGCACGGGTACTGGAAGGCCACCGACCAGTCGAGCAGGCCCGGGGTGTCCGAGTCGAACATCTTGTTCAGCGGCTGCAGCGTCGGGTTGCGCAGCGGGGTGACGGCCATCCAGTCGTCTTCCGCAAGGGAGGCGTCCTCGGCGACGAGGCGCACCACGTTTGCCTCCTCGGGCAGGTCCGCGATGGGGTAGCGCAGGTTGCGCCACTTCGGCGTCGGCCCCTGGTCCAGCATTTCTGCCTCGCCCAGGGTCTTTATTGAGCCGTCGTCGCTGCGCACGCCGTACTCCAGCACCAGCTCGGCACCTTCCTTTTCGACGCCATTAATGTCGTGGTGCGCGATCTTGCCAGCCACGGACGTGACCAGCAGGGGGGCGTCGTCACGCTTCTGTGGCAGTTCGAACCAGGTGGTTTCCAGGTAGGCCGTGCGCGTCGCGCGCTCGTCGTATGTGCCCAGCAGCGGGATGCGGTTGAAGTCCAGGTTGAACGGCAGGCGCACCGTCGACCCGTTGACACCGCGCAGCGTGAACGGGCGGTTGCCCTCGACGCTGCGTGCATCCGAGGAGAGCTCAGGCTCCTCGTTTGCATCGGACTGGACGGTCTCGATGGCGGTGTCGTCGCCCGATTTCGTATCCGTGGTGTCGGCGTTGTCGTCCGCGATCGTGGCAGGCACGCCGTCCGGGTGGAACGCGCGGTTCACGCCGGAGTCCAGCGAGCGGCCCAGCGGCACCCCGTCGACGGGGGTGAGGAAGGAATCGTTCGTGTCGGTCTCCAGCAAGATCTCGCTGCCGAGGGCGCAGATGTCACCCTTGAACGTCTTCACGTTGCCCATGCCCACCGAGTAGTTCGGAGTCTGTTCCGCGAACGCCTTCACAAAGGTCAGGCAGGAAAACGCCACCATGAGTACCGCGGCGACGGCGATCGGCGCGGCCATCACGCCCGCCCAGCGCGACGCCGCCGCGCGCTCCCGCACAGAATCAGGGCGCGGCCGCAGCCACTGGACGACGCCCACCAAGGCAATCACCAGCGTAATTCCGAGCAAAACAGTGTTCGCCTCGATGCCCTTCACCTGTGGGTTCTTGTCCCACCACGGCACGCCGAAGGAGGACACGTACCACCAGGCGTTCCAGCCCGCCAGGCTCAGGGAGACAAGGAAGAGCACCGCTGCGATCGCGAACGAACGGTTGCGCGCCGACTGCAGCGCAAAGTGAGACAGCACCACCGCGCCGAGTGCTGCGACCACACCGCCGATACCCGCGTAAATACCGAAGTGGTGCGTCCACTTCGTCGGGGTGAACATCAGGAAGAACGTGGACAGCCCGATGATCAGCATCAGGCGCTGCGTCGGCTTCGCAGGCGTGCCTGGGATCGCGCCGTGGCGTGCCATCGAGAACAGGATGAGGACTACGCAGAAGGCGAAGACCAGCATCGGGAAGCGGCGCGACAGCGAGCCGTCGACAGCTTCCTGGAACAGCGTGCCGTAGCGCACCCACTCCGAGTACCAGGACAGCGCCGGGCCGACCTCGCCGCGCACCTTGGTGGCCTCCAATACGGTCGCCAGGGTCTGGTCCTTGAACACCGGCACCATCACGGCGAAGCCCGCCGCCAGAAACGCCGCTATGTACGCGATGCCCGGGGCAATCGCGCGTCGCTTGTTCATGATGCGGAACACCTCAGGCAGGCAGATCAGGAACACGCCCACCGCCGCCAGACCCGTCGGGCCACAGGCCAGCGTGAACGCCGCCACCACCGTGCCCAGCGCCGCCGGGGCCAGTCGCTTCGTGGCGATCGTGCGCTCAAACAGCGCCCACGTCAGCGTCAACCCCATCGCGATAATCGGCTCCGGGCGGGTGCCGTTGTTGTACGGCAGCCAGAACGCCAGGAACACGAACGCGGCAGTCCAGTACGCCATCCGGCGGTCCGCGATGACCGCGCCGAAGCGCGGCAGCAGCTCACGCGAAATCAGCCACCACACCAAGATGGCGGCCAGCAGCGTCGGCAGGCGCATCCACATCGACGCCGTCGTCACCTTCGCCAACAACGCCAACACGTCATAGAACGGGGAACCGAACGGCGCCTCGGGCACGCCGTACCAGCGGTAATAGTTCGCCATGTAGTCCGAGTCGTTCGAGACCCGCGCCATCGTCAGCAGGAAGCCGTCATCCGAGGTGTTCGCGCCGAACACATGCCAGAACCCCAGCACCGCCAGCACCACCGCGTCCAGCGGCTTGAACGTGCGCCAACGACGGTTGAACAGCGGGATACGACGCCCATCCAGCTGATCCAGGCGCCACAGCCCCCACAGGCTCACCGCCATCGCGGCCAGCCCCAGCCACATCGCCAGCGACTTCACCAGGGTCGGGCTGGACGTAAAGCGAGAGTTGATCTCGATGTTGGCGGCGAGCCCGGCGTCAATAAGCTGCGCCGACGACTCCTCCTTCAGCTCCGAGTACAACCCACTGAGCTGCGGGCGATAATCATCCTCGAGGACCTCCTCGAAGCTGGTGCCCGGCACCGAAATTTCCGCCTGCTCATCCGTGATGTGCACCCGCAGCTGCTTGTCCGGGCCGATACCCGCCAGCTCGCCGGGGCTCAACTCGAAGAGCACCTTATTAATCGAGCTGACCACCAACCCGCCATCCGGCGCGGACACAAACATGCCACGGTCGGTCGCCTCCTCCGAGGACGCAGGCAGCGTCGACACAATGATGTTCTGGCCTTCACGCAGGTGACGCGTCGCCTCCAGCGGCACCGTCATGTCAATCTCCTGCGGCGCCAGCGAAATCAGCGGGGCATTCACCGACCCCACCGAGCCGCCTTGCGGCCACTGCACTGACGACTGCACCTGCGTCACAGGCAGCAGCGGCGTCAGCAGCAGCAACACGAAGGCGATGAAGCCGGACACGACGGTCGCAGCCACCAGCTGGCGCGGGGCGCGCCGAGGTTGTTGCGCGCCGGGCGTGCTCGCCGCACTCTGTGGGTTCGCAGGGTTCACGGGATTCACGGATGTCTCAGTTGTCACAGGGGCATACTCTACTTCTCAGGCGTGGCGGCATTGCGAACCACCACGACAAACGGACCAATCTGCTTCGCGTCCCACGTCTCGCGGGGGAACGCCTTCGGGTTAAAGAACAGGCCTTCGTAGCGCACGTTCGGCTCGCTCGGGAAGATGTTGTGGCCGATGTGCGTCTTCCACGCCGTATCCCGGTTCTCGGTGGCGTCCTCGCGCAGGTCATCGCTCATGGTTCCGCGGAAAATGAACGCCTGCGGCGCTGTCCACTTCGTGTCCTGCATGGCTGCGTCGAGCTTCTCGGGGGCGTCGAAGGAGAGCTTCGCCCACTGCGAAAGTGCCTCGTTGCGCAGGTGGAACTCCCCAAGCGGGTTAGCGTAATGGCTGGTGAACGCGTTGAAGCCGTGGTAGGGCTTGAACGCCATGAAGTTGATTTCATCCGTGTACACCACGGTCTCCCCAGGGGTGTAACCGTGGGACTGGATGAACTCGTCGATCTCGCCGTAGTAGCGGCCCGGGTCCGGCGGGAAGCGGTCGGCGCGCTCGCCGAAGCCGTCCGTATCCGAGTACGCCTGGTCAATGTGCGCCTCGTTGAGTGCCGGGATGCGCTGCACGAACGAGAGCGTGCCCGCAGCCACCACGATGATGAGCACCGCGGTGATCACGCGCTGCGTGCGCTCCTTGAAGTGGCCCGGGTAGTAATAATCGACGCCAGCAGTGCGCAAGTCCGCCACCGCGAAGATACCCACGGTGGAAAACAGCAACATCAGCAGCACCTCGATGCGGAAGCCCAGCAGGGACGTGCCCAGCAGCGACGCAAACATCGAGACGATCACCCAGGTGTAGCAGACCACCACCATCACAGCTAACGACGCCACCTCAGGCACATGCAGGCGCCCAACCATGAAGATCAGGCCCAACACCGATAGCACGCCGATGATGGACAGGGAGAAGAACGGCAGCGGGATCACCGTGCCCTGGGCGGGCAGGAAGTGGTTCGCGGTGTGGCGCACGTCGAAACCGCCGAAGGCCGACTCGTACAGGTACGGCGCCCAACCAATCGCCGCGATGCACAGCGCGCCCACCCCGGAAGCCAAAAGGTGCACGACGGGGCCGCGCGCGAACTTGCGGCGGAACCACAACAGCACCGCGATCACCACAACGGTCAGCGCGGCGATCGCAGTAAACAGGGTGTAGAACATGGCGGAAACGCCCAGGTAGAGCGCCAGCACCACCGTGGCTTGCCAGGAGCCCGTCAGTGCCTTGTACGCGGTGACAGCGGCCGCGGGGGCGAAGAGGGCGACGATCGCCGCGTAGGGCTCGTCAGGCGTCTCGGTGAGCACGATGCCCGTCGATACGAGCGCGATCAGCGTGGATACCGGCAGGGAGCCGCACAGCTTCCGCCAAATCGGTACCAGCGCGCACGCCGCGGCAGCCAGGGATACCAGCGCCCACGGCTGGTATACTTCCCAGCCTTCCATGCCCAGCAGGTGCGCGAGGCGCCCGCCGAGCCAGAACCACCCAATCGGGTAGAAGGTAGGCAGGTCCAGGTAGTTCATGTCCTGGTTGGTGGCCACCTCGGTCATCCGGCTCAAGAACTGGGTGCGGAAGCCTTGGTCCACCTGGATGCCGTCCAGCCACAGGCGTGTCGACGCCAGCGGGATCCCCAACGCCGTAATCACCAGACCAGCCGGGGCCAGCCCGCAGACAGCCTGGCAAAGCACGCGCACCGGCCGCGACAGGCGCTTCCGCACCCACGCCCAGCACGCCAACGCCGCGCACAGAATCACAACGAAAGAGCCGCCCGTGGATAGAGCGCGTGTCACCATCGAGGTATTAAACGCAGGCAGCGACGTGGAGTGCAGCACGTACCACACCGCCAACGTCACCACCGCCGCGCTGGCACCGGCCGCAAGCATGCGCAAGACCGCCGACGTCCATGACACAGCGTCAGGCTCGTAGTCGACGGTCTTGAACTCCAGCGTGGGTTGGATGGATGTATCTGTCATGCACTCAGTTTGGCACATCGCAGCGCATCCACCACGTTCCCCGCCGGGAATTAGAAGTTGAGCTTGCGCATAATCGCCGCTGGGATGTGCTGCAGCACCAAGGAAATCGGGCCGAACAGCTTGTGCACAAACACGCTTGGCTCGCCCTTCAACGCAGCCTCAACGGCAGTCTGCGCCACCTCTTCCTTATCGACGGTCAGCGGAGCCTCCTCCAGCCCATCCGTCATCTTGGTACGTACCTGGCCTGGGCGAACCACAGTCACCTTCACGCCGGAGTCACGAAGCGCCTCACCCAACTGGAGGTAGAAGGCATCCATGCCGGACTTCGACGCGCCGTACACAAAGTTGGAGCGACGCACACGCTGGCCCGCAACGGAGCTCATCGCGATGATGGTGCCGTGGCCCTGGCGCTTCATCTCCTGGCCCAATAGGACGCCGACGGACACGAACGCGGTGTAGTTCACCTGCGCCGACTCCACGGCTGCCGCCTGGTCCTGCCACAGCTGCTCCTGGTCACCCAGGGTGCCGAAGGCAACCACGGCGACGTCAACATCGCCACCGGAGAACGCCTGCTTGATCACGTCCGGGTGAGACGCGAAATCGGTCGCGTCGAAGTCCAGGACCTCAACGGAGCCTGCACCTGCGTTGGTGACCTCAGCAACGGCGGCGTCGATACGCGGGGAGTTCTTGCGAGCTGCAAGCGTGACATTCGGGTTGCCTCCGCGGGACACGAACTCGCGCACAATGGCGAGGCCGATGTCCGAGGTGCCACCCACGAGCAGAATGTTTTGCGCTTGGCCTACTGCATTCAACATGTGAAAAATCTCCTTCAGTTCATTCAGCTAGTTCAGCTCGAGGCGGCGGGACATGTCGGAGGCGAAGACGCCGGTCGGGTCGATCTCGCGGCGGGTCTTCAGCCAGCCCTCCAGACCTGGGTACATCTTGTGGAACTTCTCCGCCGACGTACGGGACTCCTTCGCCAGGTAGAGGCGGCCGCCGAACTCCATCACCTGGTCATCCAGGCGGTCCAGGAACTCGTTGAGGCCCGGGCGGATCGGGAAGTCCACGCAGACGTTCCAGCCCTTCATCGGGTAGGACAGCGGCGCGCGGTTGCCCTCGCCGAACAGCTTGAACACGTTCAGCGCCGTGTAGTGGCCGGAGGACTGGATCTGGTAGATGATGTCCTTGAACGGCTCCACAGCGGTGGTCGGCACCACGAACTGGTACTGCAGGAAGCCCGCGCTGCCGTAGCCGCGGTTCCACTCACCAATCAGGTCGAGCGGCTGGTAGAACTGCGTCAGGTTCTTGATGTCGTTCTTGCTCGGGGCGCCCATCATGTAATAGGCCTCGCCGATGGCGGACAGCGTCAGCTTGTTCATGGTCCAGGACGGGAAGATGTCCGGCACCGTCATCAGCTGAGGCGCCTTGAAACGCAGCGGGTCCTTCGCCAGCTTCGGCGCGTACTCCTCCAGCTGCGCCAGCGTCGCCAGCGAGCCACGGGAGATGGTGGAACGGCCCGTCTTCGGCGGCGCGGAGATGGCGTCGAACCATGCGGAGGAGTAGGTGTAGTTGACCTCGGAGCCGTCCGAGTGCAGCGCGATCGTCTCATCCAGGGTGCTGGTGCGCTCCGTGTCAGACAGGAAGTACGCGGTCTCCGTCTTGGTCATCTGGATGCGTGCACGCAAGATGATGCCGGTCAGGCCCATGCCGCCGACCGTCGCCCAGAACAGCGTGCCGTCCGGGTCGTCCGCGCTGCCTTCCGGCTCGAGGTGCAGGACGCGGCCGTCCGCCACCAGCAGCTCCATGGAGACCACGTGGTCGCCGAAGGAACCAGCGGAGTGGTGGTTCTTACCGTGGATGTCCGGACCGATCGCGCCACCGATGGTGACCTGGCGGGTGCCCGGCAGGACCGGAACCCACAGGCCGTACGGCAGGGCCGCCTTCATCAGCTGGTCCAGGTTGACGCCCGAGTCCACGTCGACGATGCCGGTCTCCGGATCAATCGAGTGGATCTTGTTCAGCTCGTTGATGTCGATGACCAGGCCGCCACCGTTCTGTGCCGGGTCGCCGTAGGAGCGGCCCAGACCACGGGCGATGACGCCGCGGCGAGCGTGCTCAGGCAGGCTCTCGTTATCCTGCGCGACCTGTGCGACGGCTTGCTTGATGACCTCCACGTCAGGCGTGGACAGCACATGCGCAGTCGACGGAGCCGTGCGGCCCCAGCCGTAGAGTGACTTAAGATTGGTGTGTAGTTCCATCTCTTTCGCTTCTTCTTGTCGTCGTTGCTTCGCCGAAATGCGAAGACATTCGGTTCGAGTCTAAATGATGTAAGTCGAAAAACCTATAAAAACATCAAACTAAAGGTCCATAAGCTCCCTGATTTCTGCAGGAAGCTCCTCCTGCGACGTAATTTCCGGCTTCCCCGCAGCCTTATGTTCCCGCAGCAGCTCATAGATGCGCCCACGCGACATCGAATCCACAAACGGCAGCTCCTCCGCGAACAGCCTCACCATGTAATCGGACAGCGGCACCTCGACGCGCTGCGCCGCCTCATGAATCTCCTCATGCTTAGTCATGCTTTTCACCCTACTAGTAGCATTGGACACCATGACTGACACGATTCAATCACTTGTCGACGAGCCCACCATCGACTACAACGCCCTCGACGACACCTTCGGCGGCCAGTGCATCCAAGCCGCCTACATCCTCGCCGCCGCCTCCGTCCCCGACTTCACCACGCGCAAAGCGCTGGCCTGGACCCTCCTCGGCGCCGCGAACCTCGCCACCATCGCCGCCTTCAACGCCTTCGACGAGGACCCACGCAACGACCTCACCGCCGTCCTCGAATCCGAACAGGGCGAAGCCGAATCCATCGCCACCACCTGGTTCACCATCGGCGGCATCGCCGTGGCCGCCGTCGGCGCCTTCGCCGCCGGAGTGCAGGCGCAGAAGAAACTGGCAAGCTGGCTGGGCCGGAGGGGCGTCGCAAAGCCCAACGTGGCGATCGGCACCGTCGCAGCCCTCGCGTACCTCGGGGCGAAACAACTGTGAGCGCGATGAAGCAGCAAGCGCTGCCATTCCTCATCATCGGCATTGGCTGCGCCGTCATCGACTTCGGCATCACCAACACCCTCGACCAAGCCCTCGACGTCCAACGCGATCTTGCCAAGGCCGTGGGCTGGGTCTTCGGGACCATCTCCGCCTACGTGCTGAACTCCAAGTTCGCCTTCAACGCCAAAATCGACGCCAAAAAAGCCAGCGCCGTGTTCATCCTCTACGCCACCACCTTCGCGGTGCAGATGTTGCTGTGGAGGGTGACGGACGAGCCGTTGTCGTCGCTAGGCTTGCAAGATTCGTGGAAGAACGCCGTGTCCTTCGTCATCGCCCAAGGCGTTGCCACCGTGACCAACTTCGTCCTCCAAAGCAAAGTCATCTTTAAGGACGCCTAAAGTCCTCCCGCGCCCCCATCCGCAGCAGACGCAGCCACTGCAGGAAGCCCTTCGGATCCTTCCGCTCCACCAGGAAGAACCACCCGAAGCGCACCACTTCCTGCAGCTTCATCTTCTTCATACCCTGCTGATTAATGATGTAGCCGCGATTCCGATACGTGAAATACCTTTTCGACTCATTATCCGGCCACTGCGCATGCGCCCGACCACCCATAATCGGGTGGAACTCGCCCGACCCATCCGGGTGCAAATACTTCGTCGTCAACGCCGTGCCATACCGCAGCCCCGACTGCGACAAACGCCGGTGATACTCCACCTCATCACCCCGAATAAACAGGCGATAATCCGGCACACCAATCCGCTCCATCGCCTCCGCCGAGATCAACGCCCCATTAAATAAGGACGCATAATCCGGCAAGAACGAGCCCTCCAACTCAGCCGTCGTCCGCTTCCACTCCAAGCCCTGACGCAGGGGAAACGCCAACTTCGCCGGATCCCCAATATTCGCCACGACCGGGCTCACCTCATGCAGCCGGTGCTGCTCCGCCACACGATACAGCTCCTCCAACACGCCGTGGTCCGCCGGCCGACCATCATCGTCCGCGCACCAAATCGCGTCCGCCCCCAACGCCAGCGCCGTCAAAAAGCCATACGCGAACCCGCCAGCACCACCCAGATTCGTCTTCGACGGCAAATACACCGCCCGATCCCCAGCCAACTCCTGCAGCAGTTCCTGAACAGCCTGCTCAGCGCCGTTATCCACCACGATCACCCACTGCACCGGGTGCGTCTGGTTCACCACCTGCTCCAGGGAATGTCGCAGCATCTCGACACGCTTATGCGTCACGATCACCGCCGCCGTCGAACCACTACTTTTCAGGTGTGCCGTTCCAGTTCCAGTCATGCCTCATATTGTGCACCATCGGCGGGGCGGGGTGGGGGTTCGCGGGGGTTTTGCGCGGTTTTTCGTTCCGGTAGAGGTGTACAAGGAGTGCGACGCTGGTCGCTGGAAATCGTCCCGGCTGGGTGAAAATGCGCGACCTGCATCGCACGCTTCTAACCTTGGAGGGGAAACGGGACGGCAGGCCGCCAAACGGTCGTTCGAAAACCGGCAAAAACTGCAAAGTGTAGTAGGTGGATTGTAGTAATCCTCGAAAATGATTGCGAAAAGGGGATTACTACAATCCTGTTACTCCCATTTGGGTTTCAGAGGAGCTCTGGCCAGCGAAAACTGGCCGAAACCGGGCCGAACCAGCCCGGCGCCTACTCCGCCTGGAACCGCGTGACCAGGTCGTCGACGTACTGGCCGGCTTCGGGGCCTTCGTAGGCGCCGACGACCTCGGAGACCAGGCCGGCTTTCCTGATTTCGCCCTTGTCCACCCACAGGGCGGTGTTGCACAACTGCGCCAGGAAGTCGTTGGAGTGGGAGGCGAAGACGAGGATGCCGGAGCGCTCGACGAGTTCGGCCAACCGGACGCGGGCTTTGGCCATGAAGGCGGAGTCAACGGCGCCGATGCCTTCGTCAAGGAGCAGGATTTCCGGTTCGATGGAGGTGACCACGCCCAGGGCTAGGCGGACGCGCATGCCGGTGGAGTAGGTGCGTAGTGGCATGGAGAGGTAGTCGCCGAGTTCGGAAAATTCGGCGATTTCGTCCATTTTGGCTTTCATCTGTTTGCGGGTTTGGCCGAGGAAGAGGCCGCGGATGATGATGTTTTCGTAGCCGGAGATTTCGGGGTCCATGCCGACGCCGAGGTCGAAGACGGGGGCGACGCGGCCGCGGACGTCGGCGACGCCGCGGGTTGGTTCGTAGATGCCGGAGAGCAAACGTAGCAACGTGGATTTGCCGGCGCCGTTGTGGCCGACTAGTCCCACGCGGTCGCCTTCGCGCAGGTGGAGGTTGATGTCCTTGAGTGCTTCGACGACCACGGTGTTGGAGGCATTCTTGCCGATTTTGCCACCGGCGGAGGACATGACTGCCTTTTTGAGTGAGCGGGATTTGGCGTCGAAAATTGGGAAGTCGACGCAGGCGTTGTAGGTATCGATGGAAACCATGTGTGACTTCTTCTCCTTAGACCCAGTACGGCACGCGGAAGCGCATTTGGCGCATGGCGAGCAGGGCGAGCAGCAGGCCGATGATGGTGCAGACGCCGACGACGATCCAGTGGTAGCCGGCGAGTTCTTGGCCGATCATGGGGGCGCGCACGATCTCGAGGTAGTGGTAGAGGGGGTTGATTTCGGCGAGCATGGCTCGCTTAGCGACGTCGCCGCCTTGCTCCTTGAGCGTGTGGGTGGTCCAGACGATCGGGGTGACGTAGAACAGCAGCTGCACGAGTGCTTCCAGGAGTGGGGCGACGTCCCTGAATCGGGTGGCGATGATGCCGAAGAGCATGGTCACCCACACGCCGTTGACCACGAGGAGCGCCATCGCCGGGATGGCGAGCAGGACTTGCCAGCCGAGGTGAATGCGGAACGCGATGACCAGGATGACCCAGATGACCAGGTTGTGGGCCAGGAAGAGGAGTTGGCGCCACACGAGGCGGTACACGTGGACCGACAGTGCCGACGGTAGCTGCTTGATCAGGCCTTCGTTTTCGATGAAGACTTCCGCGCCGTCTTTGATGCAGCCGGAGATGAATCCCCAGACGATGAAGCCGACGGTGACGTGTGGGAGGAATTCGCGCACGCTGATTTGGAACAGCATGGAGTAGAGGAGGCCGAGGGCGAGCGCCATCACGCCGGTGGCGATGGTGATCCAGAGCGGTCCGAGGGTGGAGCGTCGGTAGCGCTGTTTGATGTCCTGCCAGCCTAGTTGGAGCCAGAGTTCGTGCTGGCCCCATCCGCGGATGAGGTCGCGGAATGCCAGCTTCAGTGTTTTCGACTGTGATTTCGGAGCGTCGTCGTGGTGTGGCTCGGAGGTCATCCTTGCGACGTCGTTTCGGAGCTGGTTTGTATTGTGCACGGTTCATACCCTAGCTTGCGTGTGCGTTGAGCGGTGTTTTGGCAGCATGCTGCGGGTGGGGTGCGCTGCGGTGTTCGGGCGTGCATAATGATTGGAAGTGTTGCCTGGAGGAGGTCGTGGTGTCGTTGCAGTCGTATGACGTTGCTAGTGTGCGTGGGCTGTACACCTCCCTTTCTGACGGCTGGACCTACATGAATGCGCATGATTGTCCGCAGATTCCGGAGCGGGTGTCGGCGGCGGTTGCGCGTTCGTTCCGTATGTCGACGGCGGTTGCGCGCCCGGAGCCGCGGGTCGGCTCGCATGCTCGCCCGACTGTCGGTGTGCCCGAGGGGCAAAGTTTTCTTTTCGACGCCCGCTCCGCCATCGCCGACCTGTGTAACGTTTCGCCTGAGCGTGTGGTGTTGGGGCCGTCGCTTCCGGTGTTGTATTCGGCGTTGGTGTTGGCGATGCGCCCGCTGTTTCGGCACCGGTCGTCGGTGGTGGTGTGTAATGCGGACCGCCCGGTGTTGACGGACGCGTTGGCGCGCTGCGCGGAGGATGCGCAGCTGCGTTGGGCGCAGACGGATCTAGCGACTGGCGATGTGCCTGCCTGGCAGTTCGGCGAGCTGGTGGACGGTTCGACGCGCCTGGTGGCGGTCCCTGCTGCGCATGAGGTGCTGGGGTCTGTGGTCCGCGTGGCGGACATTGCGGACACGGTGCGGGATCGTTCCCGCGCGTGGGTGCTCGCGGACGTCTCGGCGTACGCGCCGTATTACCTGATGGACTTCGATAGCTTCGGCGCGGATATTTTGGGCATTGACGTCGCGGAGCTCGGCGGGCCGCAGGTGGCGGCGCTGGTGTTCCGGGATGAGGCGATGTTCGGCAGGCTGGATATGTCGGCGTTGCAGCTCGACGTATCGACGGGCCTCGCCGGCGGGGTGTCCGCCATCGTCGATCACTACGCGCGCCTGGTGGAGGAGCCGGGGCGCCGCAAGACCCGCCGCAACCGGTTGGAGTTCTCGATGGGGCTGACGCAGCGCTACATGCGCGGCCTGCGCGACGACCTGCACACCTTCCTGGGCACATTGCCGTCGGTGCACATCGTGGGTGTGTCCGGCGAGGCCGCTGAGGGTTCGCGCATGGAGCACACCCCGCGCCTGGTCTTCGGTGTGCACGGCGTGCCGGCAGAGACGGTGCACCAGCGGCTGTTCGCCAACGGCATCGTATCGACGCCCGCCCCGACCACACCGCTACTGCAGGACATGGGTGTCGCCGAGATGGGCGGCGCGGTCGCCGTCGGGCTGGGTCCCTTCAATACGGAAGTGGACATCGAGCAGCTGATCCGCACCGTGGCCTCCCTGGCCTAAGCGGTTTCGACCTCCAGGACTACCTTGCCGGTGTGCTCGCCGGAGTTGAGGTAGGAGTGGGCGCAGCGGGCGTCGATAAGGGGGAAGGTCCGGGAGATGTTCGGTGTGATGTGGCCTGCTTCAATGAGTGGCCACACGTGCTCCACCGTGCTTGCAACGATCACTGCCTTCATGGGGCGCGGGCGGGCGCGCAGCGTGGTCGCGTGGACGGATTGGCGGCGCGTGAGCATACGGCCCAGGCTCAGCGTGCCCTTCGGCCCGCCTTGTAGCCCAATGACGACGAGCCTGCCGTCCACCGCCAGCGACTTGATGTTGGCCTCCAGATAGGAGCCACCGATGACGTCCAGGATGATGTCCGCCCAGCCCGCGAGCTCCTCCTCGAAGCGCTGCTCCTTGTAATTGATGAGCCTGTCCGCGCCGAGCTGCCTGCAGTACTCGAGCTTCTCGGCGCTGCCCGCCGTCACGGCGACTTCGCAGCCCATGGCTTTGCACAGCTGGATCGCGAAGGAGCCGATGCCGCCCGCCCCGCCGTGGATGAGCACCTTGTCCCCGGACTGCAACCCGGCGACCATCCCCAGGTTCGACCACACCGTGGCGGCCGCCTCCACAACGCCGGCGGTCTCCGTGAGAGTGAGGTTGGTCGGCTTCGGCGTGAGCTGGCCCTCCGGCACCGCCACGTACTCGGCGTAGCCGCCGCCCGCCAGCAGGCAGCCGACTTCCTCGCCCGGCTGGCGGCCGGTCGTGCCCGGATCGGCGATGGTGCCCGCGCACTCCAACCCCATAATTTCCGACTCGCCCTTCGGCGGCGGGTACATCCCCTTCGCCTGCATCAAGTCCCCGCGATTCACACCCGCGGCGTGCACTTTCACCAGCACCTCACCCTCCTTCAGCTCCGGGAGGGGAACGGTTGTCAGCTCGAGTGCCTGCGGATCCGAGGTATCAGTCTGGACGATGGCCTGCATAGTCTTCGTGTTCTGTGTGTTCTGTGTGCTCATACCGGGCCAGCGTACTGAATTTTCGCGTTCAGCAAGGGGGTGCTGTAGAATCACGCAACATTGGAGACGTGGCAGAGCGGCCGAATGCACTGGTCTTGAAAACCAGCGAGGGTCACACCTCCAGGGGTTCAAATCCCCTCGTCTCCGCAAGTGAAGGCCCCTTACCGGTTGGTGAGGGGCCTTCGTTTTGTTCCCCGTTCGTGGTGTGTGTACTATGGGCGAAGGTCTGGAGACGTGCCAGAGCGGCCGAATGGGGCTCCCTGCTAAGGAGTTGCCCTCTTTGCGGAGGGCCGCAGGTTCAAATCCTGTCGTCTCCGCCACGCGCCCGTGGCTCAACGGATAGAGCATCTGACTACGGATCAGAAGGTTGGGGGTTCGAATCCCTCCGGGCGCACTAGATCAAACCCCAGTCCACTGTGCGGGCTGGGGTTGTTGCTTTCCTGCTAGTTGTGCAGTGCCAAAGCACGCACCCATTATTGCCTAGCCCTTTGGTGACCTGCTCATATGCCCGGGCGGATTTTTCGAATTGCGTCCCTTGGCACTCAATCGGCTGGGGGACACCAAATTCCCTCCCAGCCCATCAGCGAACTGGGAAAACGCCGAGCGCCTTCGCGCGAATTGGCGAATCTGGTGCGCGCGCATATGCGGGCCGGTAGCGTCGTGCGTACACACACGCACCGAAAGGAATCGCACTATGCAACTGATGACACTTCGCCAACCCGGCGGAACCACGACCGCCGCGCGCCGCACCGGGGAAACGACCGCAGTCAAGCTCGGCTTTCAAGATGTCGGCGAGCTCCTCGCCCAAGAAAACTGGCAGGACCTTGCCGCGGCAGACGGGGAGCAGGTCACCTTCCAGGACAAGGATCTCGCGCCAGTTGTGCCTCGCCCGGGCAAGGTCATTTGTGTCGGCCTGAACTACGCGAACCACATCAAGGAAATGGGTCGTGAGCTGCCGAAAGTCCCGACGCTGTTCATTAAGTTTGCTGACGCCCTCACCGGCCCCTACGACGATGTGAACGTTCCCGAATGGGCCAGGGGAGCCCTGGATTGGGAGGGGGAGTTGGCGGTTGTGATTGGGAAGAGGGCGCGTCGAGTAGTAGAGGCGGACGCGGCTGATTACATCGCGGGCTACGCGGTGGCCAATGATTACACGATGCGCGACTACCAGTACTCCACCCTGCAGTGGCACCAGGGCAAGTCCCTGGAGAAGTCCGCGGGATTCGGGCCGTGGCTGACCACTCGCGACGAGTGGGCGGGTGCGGGGCAGCTCACGACGCGCCTCAACGGCGAGGTGGTGCAGAACGATTCGACGTCTGACCTGGTGTTTACACCGGAGTTTCTGATTGAGTACATTTCGCACATTTACCCGCTGAACCCCGGCGACACCATCTTGACTGGTACGCCGGGCGGGGTTGGGCATGCGCGCGACCCGAAGCGTTATGTGGGCGACGGGGACGTCGTCACGATTGAGATTGAGGGGTTGGGGCGCATCTCGAACCGCACTGTGTTCGAGTAGCGCCCGGCGCCCTTACTTCGCTGGGGTGGTGGGGACGACTGGCGCGGTGGTGGTCACTGAGCCGGTCGGCTGCTGGCCCTGGTTGCCGGAGCTGCCGACGGTGATGTCGATGTCCTTGACGTTCGGGATGCAGCTGCGCAGGCCGGCGATCGCCAGCAGGGTCACCACGACGCCGACCAGGCCGCCGCCGACCGCAGTCAGCGTGTTTGCGTCGACGTTGAGGGAGCGGGCGGTGTCGCGGAGTGCGCGGTTAACCGAGTTCTTATCGACGCCCGCAATCTGGATACCGAGCTGGTTCGACAGCGCAACCGGGATTGCGGCCAGCAGTGGAAGGCCGAGGCCGACCAGGGTTGCGATGCAGCGTGGGTCGGAAATGCCGCCCTCTGCGCCGACGCGCGCGTTCAGGTTCGAGGAGCCGCCGTTGCCCTGGCCCTGGCCTTCGTCGCCTTGGCCGCCGCGCTTGGAGGAGCCGCCGCCGGAGCTGAGCGGGATGCCCTGCACGTTCGGGTTCGCGTTATCGGAGACCTTGATGTCTGGGTTGCCGTTGTTGTTGCCGTTGTCCGAAACGTTGACGGTCGGGTTCGCGTTATCGGAGACCTTGATGTCTGGGTTGCCGTTGTTGTTGGCGTTATCCGAAACGTTCACGGTTGGGTTCGCGTTGTTGGTGACCACGACGTTTGGGTTGCCATTATTCGACGCGTTATCAGAGACGTTGACGGTCGGGTTTGCGTTGTTAGTGACCACGACGGACGCCTTGGCGTTATCCGAGATCTTGATGTCCGGGTTGCCGTTGTTGGACGCGTTGTTGTTCGCGTTATCGGTGATGTTGACGGTCGGGTTCGCGTTGTTGGTCACAACAACGTTTGGGTTGCCGTTGTTGTTGCCGTTGTCGGAAATGTTCACGGTCGGGTTGGCGTTGCCCGTGATGGTGACGTTGCCGTTGTCGTGGACCTTGGCGTTATCCGTGACAACGACGCTGACCTGCGGGTTACCGTTGTTGGAACCGTTGTCGGAGATGTTGACGGTCGGGTTGGCGTTGCCGGTGACGGTGACATGGCCGTTGTTGTTGCCGTTGTTTTCGATGCGGATCGCGCCGTCTTCAACCTTGACGATGCCCTCGAGCGCGCCCTTCAGGCTGCCGAGCAGCCCGCCGCCCGAGCCGCCCTTGCCGTCCTCGCCAGAGCCGCCGGAGCCACCGCCGCCGAGGAGGCCGCCGAGCAAGTTACCGATAGCGCCGCCGATGCCACCGGTGCCGCCGCCGATCAGGCCACCCAGGATTGGGCCGAGAACGCCGCCGACACCCTTCGCGATTTCCCCACCAGTGGTCTGCGGGTTGGTGGCGTTGATGCGGATGGTGCGCTCGACGGTGGAGGTGCCGTCGCTAATTTTGACTGGCAGGTCGAACACGCCCGGGGTGAAGGTGGCAGGTGCGTTGACCTGCACTTCGCCGTTGAGGTTGGTGAAGGACCAGAGCGGGTACTTCGCGCCGCTGCGCTCAATCGTGACGTTCTCCGGCAGGGTCAGGCCCGGGACCGGCTTCACGCGCTGCTTTTCGAAGTCGACTGAGTAGATCTTGCTGAAGTCCGGCAGGTCGCCTTCCCACTTGGCGGGAGGCATGGTGTCGGTGAGTTTGACCTTCAGGGTGCCGGAGTACGGTTCGCCTTCCTTCGGCGTGATGGTGACCGGAATATCCGCGCTACCAGCCTTGATGGCGTTGTTGAAGGTGATCTTGTTCCACGGCTTCCCGATGGTGACGTTGCCCTCCGCATCGACGGTCACTGGCCAGCGCGTGGTGCTGTCCCAGTAGGTCGACGCGATCTTGTCGCCGGGCTCGAGCTTGGCGTCCGGCACAGGCACTGTTTCTTTGTTCCAGAAGTTCTCGGCCTCGTAGGTCTTGTCGAAGTCAAACTTCGGCGCCTCAGGGGCTGGGGCTTCCTCGCTTGTCGACGGCCCCTCCGACTCTGCTGGTGCCTCCGACTCGGCCGGTGCTTCAGACTCGGCCGGTGCCTCCGGTTCGGAGGACGCAGACGGCGCCTCGGACTCAGCCGTGGTGGTTTCCGGCGTGGTGGTCTCCTCCGCTGGCTTCTCGTCCTTGACGGTGATTTTCAGCGTGGCTTCGTACGGCTCGCCGGAGGCCGGGGTGACCTTGATCGGGATTTCAGCGCTGCCGGCCTTCACTGCGTTGCTGAAGGTGAGCTTGTTCCACGGCTTGCCGATGGTCAGGTTGCCCTCCGCATCAACGGTCACCGGCCAGCGCGTGGTTTTGTCCCAGTAGGTCGAATCGATCTTGTCGCCGGGGTTTAGGGCGAGGTCTTTGAGCTCGACCGTTTTAGCGTCCCAGAAGTTGACCTCTTCGGGCGTGTCGAAGTCGGATGCCTGCGTCGCCACTGTCTGGGCGTGGGCTGCGGGGAGGTCGGACGTCGAGACGCTGACGAATGGGGCGACCAGCGCGATCGAAAGCGCACCGGCGGCGATAGAGATGCGCTTTGTGCGCGTGCTGTATGCCATAAACTTGTCCTTTGCTCAAGAGCGGAAACGCTGCACTGGACCTGCAGCACAGGTATGTCACAGATTGATATCGTTTCTGTCCAGTAAAACTTAACATTCTCACCCCCGCCCAAGGCGAGGAACGTAAAGGGATAGGCAAAACATGCAGGTAGTTCGCTGAACAAAAAGGTGCGCTATTCCACCTCCGGGGGTAGGTGCGGCTACGCTTGCAATGCTTGACTTGGCCAATCGCGGTGAGGTGAAAGGATGTGGAGATGAAGATCAATGACCCCGAGCAGCTCTACGAGCTCGAGCGGCGGCTGGAGGACCACGATCCAGAGATCGAGGGGCTGTCGGAGCTCCAGGATCAGCTGAAGCACGTCCGCCTCAAGGACATTATCGCGATGATTGAGCGCACCGATGTCACAAACGGTGCGAAGATTCTGCGCCTGCTGTCGCCGGAGCGCTCTGCGGTCGTCTTCGACGTGCTGGACCCGGCGCACCAGGCAGACATGGTCACCGCACTTGGCGACGAAGCCGTCGTCGGCTTCTTCGACGCCCTTGGCGCCGAGGACCGCGTGGCCCTCCTCGACGAGCTCCCTCCCGAGGTCGCCGCCCGCCTTATGCACGAGCTCGACGAGGACGACCAGCGCGTCACCAACGTCGTCCTCGGCTACGAGAAGGGCACCGTCGGCCGCACCATGTCGCCGGAGGTGCCGCTGGTCACGCCAGAGATGACGGTCAAGGAGGTCGTCGATAATCTCCGCGAGAACGTCGACAGTCTGGAGACGATCTACACCGTCCCCGTCACGGATGCGCACCGCACGCTCGTAGGCATCGTTTCTTTACGACGCCTCTTCCAATCCCACGCCAACCAACCCGTTTCCGAGGTCATGCGGGAAGCGCAGTACGCTTACGCCTCCGACGAGGCAGAGGACACCGCGCGCTGGTTCCTGTCGTCGAACTTGCTGGCCTTGCCGGTCGTCGATAATGAGCACCACCTGGTGGGCATATTCACATACGACGAGGCTCACGACATCGTCGAGGAAGCAGACAGCGAGGACACCGCCCGCCTGGGTGCGTCCGAGTCCCTGAAGCGCCCGTACCTCTCAACGCCCGTGCAAGCCCTGGTCAAGAGCCGTATCGTCTGGTTGCTGGTGCTTGCGGTCTCCGCGATCCTGACGGTGCAGGTGCTCGGTATCTTCGAGGACACGCTTGAGAAGGCCGTCGTGTTGTCCTTATTTATCCCGCTGCTGACGGGTACCGGCGGTAATACCGGCAACCAGGCTGCCACCACCGTGACTCGCGCGCTCGCGCTCAATGACGTCCGTAACCGCGACGTGGCTAAGGTGGCGTGGCGCGAAATGCGGGTGGGGATGCTGCTCGGTGCCGTGCTTGGCACGTTGGGGTTTGTACTGGCAGGGCTGGTGTTCGGGCAGTCGGTGGGCATTGTCATTGGGTTGACGCTGCTGCTGGTCTGCACGATGGCCGCAACCGTGGGCGGTGTGATGCCAATCATCGCTAAGACCATTGGCGCCGACCCAGCCGTGTTCTCTAACCCGTTTATCTCTACGTTCTGTGACGCCACCGGTCTGATTATCTACTTCTTTATTGCGAAGGCGGTTCTGGGCATCTAACAGGCGTTTTGCTGCACTCGCAGTTTCGGTGTAGAGTCTCTTTCGTTGCTTACAAGGCAGCAAAACACCGCGCCCGTGGCTCAACGGATAGAGCATCTGACTACGGATCAGAAGGTTGGGGGTTCGAATCCCTCCGGGCGCACCAAATAAAACCCCAGTCCACCGCGTGTGGGCTGGGGTTTCTGCTTTATTCTTTGAGGCGGTGCCAAAAGACGCACCCCTTGAAATCTAGGCCTTTGCTGACCTGTGTGTATATTGGTCACGTTTTCTCGAATTGCGTCTCTTGGCACTCATTCCCTCATCGGCAATCAGCGAAATGTGGAAACAAAGGGGGACCCCGCTGCTCTCAGCTTTTTGCAAGGTTTGCCCGGTGTGTGTTGGGGGTGCCTCATTGATTTGGACTAAGGGCGCAGGTCGGAGGGGGCGTCGATAATTGAAGCGGTGCGAAGAGGGGATTTGCGATTCTTGCGCTGCGTATATGTAGCTCTTAGCTTGAGTTGACGGTGGTAAACGACGTATATTTGTACAGATTACTTAGGAGAAGTCTGTGCGCTCGCTCCTAGGCTTCGAATTTCTCTCAATAACTTACGAATCAGGAGACCACAATGACCGGAAACGGTAAGTCCGGACGCGGGCTGTTTTCCAGCATTCGCAAAGCGGCCATAGCTACGGCGACCGCTTTTTCTTTAGCTATCGGTGGGATGGCCGTCCCGGCTGTGAGCGACCACGTCGCCGAGGTGGCGCTGCCGTCGGCGGAGGCGGCGGATTCACTGAGCAACCTGAAATCGCAGCAAGTCAGGATAGGCAATAAGATCGCGTGGCGTTTCTATGCTCCTGATGGGTATTACTTCAATATCCCCGTTTCGGGAAAATTCCGGATTTACCCAACCCTTATCGATAAAAAGCCAATCGTGCCTGTAGGTAAGGTACGTGTCCGGATTATGCAGGGAAATACGGTTAAGAGGGACTTGGGCGAGTTTGATTTCCCGATGACCTCCAATGGCGATGCATTCGAACTGGATCTTTCATCGAAGTGCTCGGATGCTTCGCCGTGCAATATTCGTTTTGGCGAAGAGCGTCTCGATATTCTGTCTGTTCAAGATGTGAATTCGATTACGAACTTCCGTTTTGGCCAGGCCTCTGCACCACGGTTCGAGCATGAACCAGTCGCGCCTCAAGCGCCCAAGCCTGGCTGGGTCGGGGGTTATGTACAGGTGCCGAACGGCTACTCAGCCTCCGAAGTTGACCTGAAGATTGATGGCAAGAAGGTTAATGTTGGGCGTGATGGTTGGTTCACGAGCGAGAAGTTGAAAGCTGGGACGTACAGCTGGGAAGCTCGCCTGAACGATAAGACTTCAACGTCACGCGGCAGCGTTACAATCAGTGCTGACCAGCAGTCCTACCTCAATATCAAACTTGAGGAGCGCAAGGGGACCGTTTTGGTCCATATGCACGATCGCCATGGCTACCCGCTGTGGAACACGGGAGGTAGCCTGCAGATCAAGCGTACCGACCTTGGCCCGAGTAACGGAGCTTCAATTGGTCATGGGAATTGGTCGTCGAATGAACTAACCGGAAGCTACGGCGACTACCAAATTTGGTACGGCGGATCGGATGAGTACTTCCCTACATCAGTACAGTCGTTCAATATTCCGGGGAACAATCCGAGTGAAATTAGGTTCTACCTGCAGCGTAAGGAGGTCAACGGCAAGGTTTACCTGCCGACTGGTTACTCGTTCAATGCTGCGCAGGGGCTTACCCTCACAGTGTTTGATCAAAACAAACGCGAGGTCCGGAAGGTGTCCCTCCTGGACTCTGGGGATTACAAGATTCAAGGTCTGGACAATGGAAGTTACCGCTTCCAGCTCTCTGGTGACTACATCAATACCGTTTCACGAACGGTGAATATTAGTAACCGTACGATCGACGGAGTTGACTTCCGACCAACGTTGAAAGAGGCCCGCGCGAAGGTAGAGATCCAGGTCCCAAGCAACGAGAACTTTGATGGCGGAAAGATTCGCCTGAAATACAATAACCGGACTTGGGGTGACTACCCATACAAGAATCAAGCAGGATACGACCTTGGTGTTGTCAACCCAGGTGAGGTATCCGTCCAGCTGATCGACCGGAACGGAAAGGTCGTAGGCAGCGGTTATGAGTTCGTGCTTCCAGGCGAAACTAAGATTGTGCGCGCCACAGTGTCCAAGACGCTGGCTTCCTACCAGGGCGTGGTGCTTGACCAGTTCGATAAGCCAATTTCTGGTGCCACGGTCTCTGTAAACGGCAAGAGCGTGAAGACGGACGGTCGCGGCCAGTTCGTTGTTGCAGGTGTGAAGCCCACTGCGACAGTTCAGGTCAAGGTCGATGCAATTGATAACTACACCTACGAACTGAATACGTCAGTGCCTGTCAATAAGACTGAAGGCGGCAAAACCTACGACCTTCCTGACCCGCTGAAGCCGAACTTTATGACGAAGGAACTTCTTCTCCAGTTCCTCGGCGGCGAAGACGGCGTTGCGGGCGTGACGTGGGAAGTCACTCCGAGCCCGAACCATAAGAAGGCAAACGGGGCTGAAGGACGTAAGGGCGTCACTGATAAGAACGGCTTTGTCCAGCAAGTGCTGTTCCCAGGCACCTACGATCTCAAGCTGACTTCTCCGAAGGGCGACCTGGGCGACAAGTACACGTTCGAGAATGCTCCTCGAACCGTCACGATTGATCCCAAGGATGGCATGCAAGTCCAGGAGATCACGCTGAAGAAGAACCCAGGCGAGATCAACGGCCGCGTCATCTACGACGATGGCAAGCCAGTGGTGAATGCCGAAGTTCGAGTTGGCAATGAGACAGTTCGTACGAACTGGAACGGCTACTACACCTTTAACAGGGTCGCGGCTGGTACTGACTCGGTAACCGTTGCTGCCGCAGGTGACGGCACCTACGCAGAGGCCTCGAAGAAGTTCTCCGCGCTCAAGGCTGCGGAGAGGAAGACCGTCGAAGACATCAAGGTCGAGCGGGCAACCTCCCGCATCGAAGGCACCGTCCGCATCGACGGGAAGCCAGCTTCGGGTGGCGTCTCGGTGGACGCAAAGGGCCAGAACGGCGCGTACTTCGACTTCGGTGGCGTTGACTCGAACGGTAAGTTCTCCTTTGCAAATACCGGTTCCGCGAAGCTGCTGCCAGGTAAGTACGAGGTCACGGTCCGAAAGTCGGATGATGGTCGCTTCGACGAGACGACCAAGTCTGTCACTGTCAAGCCTGGAGAGGCCGCAAAGGTTGAGTTCGACCTCAAGGAAAATCGCGCTCCAATTGTCGCGACCGTCTTTAATGAGGCCGGTGAGCTAGTCAGTGGCGCAAAGCTGACTCTCAAGGGCGTTGACACTACCTGGACCGAAGGCGAGCGTGGCGTGTACACCTCGGGCAACTTGCCTGCTGGTGAGTACATCGTCCAGGTTGAGGCAAACGACATTCATGGTTCCACACACGGCAAGGTCACAGTGAGGTGGGCTGAAGGTGGCCGCGCTAACTACACTGTCGACCGTAACCCGGGCACCGTCATAATTAACGTCACTGACGATGCAGGGCAGCCAGTAAACGGTGTGAAGGTGTGGCTTAAGGGCACGCAGTCTGACACTTACAAGACGCAAATCAACAAGGACTTGACCACCGCAAACGGCAAGGTCGCTTTCGATAAGGTTCCAGTCGGTACCTACAAGGTCACCATTGAAGACTCTGCAGCATACGACGAGGCCCAGGGTATTGAGCTCAAGGTCGATGCAGCGGGCAACGTCGTTCGCGATGTGAAGCTGCGTCGTAAAGATGCATCCATGACGGTCCACGTCATGGATGAGAAGAGCCGTGCTATCTCGTCACCAGTCATCAAGCTGATTGATGAAAACGGTGCAGAGACCAAGGGCACCGGTGACGCGAACGGCAAGGTCGAGTTCAACGAGCTGCGCCCAGGCACTTACACGATTGAGGTTGAGCCGACGGATCGCCACAAGGGTGGATCGAAGTCCGGCGTCAGCATCAAACCTGGCAGCACGGCAGCTGATAACAAGGAATTCGTCAGGGTGACCAACGAGTCCGCGACGGTGATCGGTACCGTCGTCGACGAAAACAAGCAGCCAGTTGCTGGCGCCACCGTCAAGGTGACGAACGAAGGCACGCAAGAAGTCACGACTGACAAGGACGGCAAGTTCGTCGTCGAGGGCCTCAGCGAAGGCAACGCAACTTTTGAGGTCCCGAAGACTAGCGAGTACACCGGTAACAACCTCACCGTGAACGGTCTGCTGCCAGGTGATCAGAAAGAGATCACCATCGAGGTCACCCGAGACCTTAAGCGCCTCAACGGCTCCGTGCTTGACGACGGCGGCAATGCCATCGAAGGCGTCGAAGCACAGTTGATCCAGAACGGTGAGGTAGTAAAGACCCAGCCCACCGATAAGTCCGGTAGCTTTGCATTCGACAAGATGGAGCCGGGTACCTACACGGTGAAGGTCGAGGAGACTGACACCCACCTCGCTGGTGAGAGCGAAAGCTTCGAGGTCGTGCTTGGCCAGGGTACGGATCCTGTCCAGGTCTCCTTGCAGCGCAAGCCAGGCAGCATGAAGGGCAAGGTCGAATTCTCGAACAACAAGGTTGTCGACGGCGCCGAGATCCGACTGGTACCGGAGTCCGGCGATCCAATCGATCTGGAATTCAACAACGAAGGCAACATTGCCGTGCCAGAGCTGCCAGCAGGTACGTACGATGTTGAGGTCAAGTCCCCGGACAACTACAAGCGCGTAAGCGTTCCGCCACTGACGGTCTACCCAGGCAAGGAAGCTGACTTGGGCGTGATTACGTTCACCGCCGAGATCGGCGACGTTGCAGGCACTGTCCGTGACGAGAACGGCGAGCCTGTTGGCAAGGTCAAGATCAAGCTGCAGCGCGCAGGCCAGCAGCCGATCGAATCTGAATCTGCCGAAGACGGCACGTTCTCCTTCACCAAGGTCCCGGTGGGCGATTACACGGTTGACGTTGTGCAGCCGGAGAAGTTCAAGTCGGTTCGCGGTCTGACCGCCACGGTGAAGCCTGCCGAGGAAACGCCTCTTGACATCACCCTTGAGACGAAGCCGACGAAGGGCACCATCAAGGGCAACATTGAGGACGAAGCCGGTGAACCGGTTGCGAACGTTGGTATCTCGCTTGAGCCAACCTCCGGCAAGGGCAACACCATCGACGTCAAGGTCGCCGAAGACGGCACATTTGACGACGCCACCATCCCAGCAGGCTCCTACAGCCTCAAGGTGACCCAGCCTGTTGGCTACGAACCGGTGGACAACATCCCGGTCAAGGTCGACGCGGGTAAGGAGCGTGTCGTCCCGACCATCACGCTGAAGAAGAGCGAGGTGGAGGCCGAAACCGGTAACTTCATCGGTGGTGTCTACGACAAGGCGACGAATGCTCCGCTGCCGCAGACCGGCCTGGTCCTTGTAGGCGACGCTGGACGCTACCCGGTGGCTATTAACGCTGACGGTTCGTTCCGCCGCAACGGCATCCCAACCGGTAACTACCAGTTGAAGATCGCGCAGCCGGAGGGCTACCTCGAGCGTGCGGACATCACCGTTGTCATCGAGACGGGCCTGGACAACTATGCCCAGGACATCAAACTGGAGAGGATCCCAGTTGAGAACACCCCGACCACGGGTACCCTGCAGGGCAACGTGCTCGGCGTGAGCGAGGGCAAGCCAGTCGAGCAGATTGCTGGCGCGAAGGTGAACATCCTCCGCCTCGGTGGCGGATCTACGCAGGTCACCACGAACGATTCCGGTATCTTCACCGCTTCCGGTCTCGAGCCGGGCGAGTACGTCGTCCAGGTGGAGGCACCAGAGGGCTTCAATACGCCGCGTTACGAGCGTGTCGTTGTTGAGGCTGGCAAGACGAACGACGACTTGCGGGTCTACCTCGAGCGCAAGCCGACGCCGAACCCGAAGCCAGGTGCAGCACCAGGCACGATCAGCGGCTGGCTCCTTGATGACGGCAACTACCCAATCAAGGGCGGCACGGTTCGCATCAAGGGCACCGCAAAGAATAAGGACGGCAGCCCACGCCTTGACGAGGACGGCAAGCCTATCGAGACACTTCCAGCGGTGAAGATTGGCAAGGACGGCTACTTCACCACGGATCGCCTTGAGCCAGGTGAGTACACCATTGAGCTCGACGTCCCAGATGGCTGGCCAAAGCCGAAGGGCTGGCCGAAGAAGGTCACTGTCACTGAGGACAAGGCGATCGAGCTTGGCCTTGTCAGCATCAAGGCACCGCGAAGCAACGTCGAAGGTGTTGTTGACGACGGCTCCGGCAAACCAGTCGAGGGCGTCATCGTGACCGCGACCGACCCGCGTGGTCAGACCAGCGCGGTCGCGACCGACAAGGACGGCAAGTTCGTCTTTGACAAGGCGCTGCCGGGTACCTCCACCATCGAGGTGTTCACCCCGCAGGGTATCCAGAACGTCGACCCAATGTACGTTCCGGTCAAGCCTGGTCAGGACGTTGCAATCCCGGGCGTCCACCTGACGGAGAAGCAGCTCAAGCTGAGCAAGCGTGTCCGCGGGTACGATGCCGACGATATGGACAGCGCCCCGATCCTCCCTGAGGACTGGGACCTGATCTACGGCTTCGTGATCACCAACGAGACCGACGAGATCATCAAGAACATCACCCTGGATGACCCATTCCTGGGAGATGCCAAGATCACCTGGCCTGAGGGCTGGGAGAAGCCAGAGAATCGCACCTTGGAGCCAGGCGAGCACGTGTTTGCCTCCGCGAAGATTCCGCCGCAGAAGGACATGTCCGTTGTGAACAACATCGCGACGGCCCGCGGTACGGGCAGCAAGGGGCAGATGGTGGCGTCGACACCTGATAACGCAGTGGCAAGAATTGGTTCTGCCTCCGTGGAGAAGAAGGTCAACGCACGGTTCGGTGTGGATAAGAACAAGCCAGTGTCCCTCGATGTGGATGAAGACATGTACTTCACCTACGAGATCATGAACCGTGGCGCCGCACCGATGTACAACGTCACCCTGACCGACGAGGTCTGTGAGTGGAAGGAAGGCACGAGCGAAGACGATTCCAACGACTGCAAGCCGATGGAAATCGACCTGCCGAGCGACTGGAACCGCACCCTGCTGCCAGGCGAGCGCGTCTTCCTCACCGCTGCGCTACCGCCGCTGAAGCCAGGCACCCGTCACCACAACAAGGCGCTGGTGAAGGCCGACCTTGACCAGCCGCGTCGTAGCCCGGGTATTGAGGAAGAGAAGGGCATCTACGAGGAGGACCCACCGTCAATCCTGACGGTTACCCCGAACAAGAACTCGTGGGGTAACGCACACGTGATTGTGTCTGAGGGCAAGACCCCGAAGGGCTACATCGATGGTGTGCTCAGCGGCCTGCCGGCTGGCCTGCTCACGGAGGCGAAGGTTGAGCTCATCTCGGAGGACAACAAGACCTCCCTGAGCGCAACCGTCGACGGTAACGGAAAGTTTGCCTACGGCAACGTCACGCCAGGCAAGTACAAGCTGCGCGTGACCAACCCGTCCGAGGACGTCATGAAGATCGCTGGCGAGTACGGCATCCCGTCCGAGAAGGCAGCCAAGGGTGGGAAGATCACCACCAAGCTGTTCGAGGTCGAAGCAGAACAGCCGACGGACCTCAGCATCCAGCTGGTGAAGGCGGAAGTTCCGAAGGAAGGCAGCTCCCTTGGACGCTGCATTACCGAGACCTCGTCTGCATCGAACCCAGCGATGTACCTCATACCGCTCGGCCTGCTGGTCGGCGCGATGGCGGGCAGCCTGGTCATCTACGAGGACCAGTTCAACGCCGTGGTCAAGCAGTTCAACCAGGCGATGCCGCAGCTCGCAATCGAGCGTCCGGCGTGGATGAACCAGATCAGCCGACAGCTAGAGCAGCTGCACCCAGCAGCCGGCCCGGCAGTTCTGGCCTTGATCCTGGTCGCCATCGGTGCGATTGGGGTGGGCCTGGCCTACGCAGCCTGCAAGTCTGGTGCCGACGGCTCCAGCAAGGGAGAAAGCTCCAGCAAGAAAGAGCAGACCCCTAGTGAGGAAAAGGTCTCCTAGCCCAAAGCGCTAAGGACGAGCGAAAAGTAACCCGCCACCACGAAAATGGTGGCGGGTTGCTGCTTGAGAAGTACCACATCGTTTTGTACATTGAATGGTGGATTACTGGGTTTGCAGCCCCGCAACCTATACGAGAGGGAACAATGAAAATTTCGAAAACCGCCGGTTACTACGGCCGCTTGGCGATGGCGTCCGCACTCGCCGGGACATTCACACTCGTCCCAGTGGCAGCGAACGCCGACACCACGACCGAGACGCCCACCCAGGCGCCCGTCACCACGACAGCAACCGCTCCTTCGAGCATTGCTTCCTCCAGCGTGACGCCAAGCGCCAGCGCGACTCCATCCGTGAGCGTTGCCCCGTCCGTCGCGGGTGCGCCAGCAGTGGCGACGACGCCAGCGAAAGCGAAGAAGGCGTCGACAAGCGATAAGCCAGGCACTGGTACCAGCGGTGTAGAGCTCGAGTCCGGTGCGTGGACGTACACGGCGGTGGCGGGACACCCAACCGACGGCAGCGTCTACGCGCTGTCCACCGCGCCGCAGGAGAACCACCTGCTGAAGATCGACCCGGCGACGGGCAACGTCGAGGATCTTGGGGCTGCACGCGTCGAGCACGGCGCACTTCCAACCGACATCACCACGGCAACCATTACCTCTCATGGCCGCCTGATCGTGTCGGAGGAACTCTCGAAGGACGGCGACAGCTACTACGCCATCGACCTGGACAAGCTGAGCGCGACCACCACCCCGGTGTTCACTGAGCACAAGGTGACGGTGGATACCTTCAGCAAGCCGAAGGACTTCAAGGCGCCGGGTGCGTGGGGCACGGCTTCCAAGAAGGCCGACCCGAAGGGGGAGTACCTGCACGCATACGCTGAAACCCTCGACGGCAAGCCAGCGCTGTGGACCCTGAACACCGACACCGACAAGCTCAGCGTGACCACGTTGAAGGTGGCACATGGCGTCAAGACCGAGGGCATCGACCGTCTGGGTGAGGTTGCCTACGCAGTGACCAAGGACACCGACGTCTTTGTTGCCGGCGACAAGGACGGCAACACCGTCGAGTTCAAGCCGACGCAGCTGAAGATCGGCCCTGGCGACGAGCTCGTGGCCACGTTCTCCCAGGACGGCGACGACACGCTCAGCGAGGTGCTCGGCGCCGATAAGAAGTTCGGATTCACCGCCATCAAGCACGCGGGTGAGGAAAAGGACGCGGAGACGTCGGCTTCGGACAAGACGAAGGCCGATGCGGAGGCCCCGAAGTCTGACAATACTGCGGAGCAGGCGGATAAGAAGCCGTCCGAAACGACGAAGTCTGACGCTGAAGCTGCGAAGCCTACTGAGCCGACGAACAAGGATGCGGACAAGCAGCAGCCTCCAGCCAACAACAATGAGAAGCCGTCCTCAACTCCGACGACAGAGGCCGCGGAGCCGCGCACGCTCGACGTCACGATCTACAAAGGCAACGATAAGGAGCCAGTTGAGGGTGCCCGCCTGGTTGTCCCGAGCCTGAACAACCGTGTGCTCAAAGGCGAGACTGACGGCGAGGGCCACTTGTCGACGCCCCTGCCACGAGAGCTCAACAACAAGGCCTTCATTGTCCGCCTCCTAGAGGTCCCTGAGGGCTACAAGAACGAGTCCATCCAGATCAATAAGGAGGACCTGGTCAAGAAAATCACCCTGGACAAGGACACCCGTGCAACGAGCACGAAGTCCAAGCCGCAGGAAATTCTCGAGGTGTTCAAGGAGGTCAAGCCGCTGCTCAGCGCGTTCGGTGCCCTCGCGGGCGCAGGCGCAGGGGCTGCAGGTTCGAAGTCGACAAGCTCGAAGACTTCGACGACCTCAACGTTCTCCAACTCCAAGAGCTCCGGCACTGTTTCCACCGGACGTACCACCAGCGCAACGTCCCGCAGCACGGCAGCGTCCCGTTCCACGTCGAAGAGCAGCAGCAAGCGTAGCTCCAGCAAGTCCTCCTCGACGACCACGTCGACCCGCAGCGGGGACCTCGCCGATACCGGTACCCCGATGTCCGGCGTGATCACGCTCGGCATCGTGCTGTTCCTGATCGGTGGCGCGTACGTCTTCATGGGACGTCGCCGCGACGCATAAAGCGCATTAGCAGTACAGAGTAAAGGCCCGAAGGGAGTGATCCCCTCGGGCCTTTGCCGTATCCAACAAACGCGAGTTAGAACACCTCGACCCGCCCGCCCAACGACTCGATCTGGCGCAGCTGCTTCACCCAGCCTGGCGCGCCCGGGTGTAGGCGCATCACAGGGCGCGAAGAAATCTTCACCGGTGACACCGACTCACGTCGCGCGCCCGAACGCGCCAGCATACGGGTGTGCGCCCGGTGGCCGTTCTCGGCGAGGCGCTTCATGGAAGGAGCGTCGGCGGAGAGGGCGGAGCGGGCGTCGGCAAGCAGTTCGGTGAACTCGTCGATGATGCTGACGAGGCTCTCGGCGTTGGTTTCGCACATGTTGCGGACCAGCGACGGGTCCGTGCCCGCGACGCGCGTGGCGCCCTTGAATGAGCCCGCTGCCAGCGACTGCGCCAACGTGCCGCCGCGATCCCCGACCACAGAGAGCGCCTCCGCAATCACATGCGGAAGGTGGGACACGCGGGCGACTGCCTCGTCGTGGCGCTTCACCGACACCGGTACGGCCTCTGCGCCCGTCACAGCGACCAGGTTGCACACATCCGCGAACAGACTCGCCCACGTCTGCGGCACCTTGTCGACGCTCTCCGCGTAGTCATACGTCACCACCCACGCCGCGCGCTGGAACAACCCTTCTTGGGACGCCGACCAGCCGGAAAACTCGGTGCCGGCCATCGGGTGCCCGCCAACGTAGCGTTCCTCAAGACCGCGCTCCAGCACGAGGTCGTACACCGGCTGCTTCACGCTGACCACGTCTGTAATGCCGCAGCTCGGGGCGTGCTCCGCGATGGCGTCCAGGACGGTCGCCACCGCATCCATCGGTACCGCGATCACGATCAGGGCCTGCTGCGCCTCTGCCTTCTGCAGTGCGGCCTCGAGGTCGTTGGTGACGTCGAAACCATCTTTTTGCGCAGCCCTCGTGCCCGCATTCGAGTGCGTGTAGCCGAACGCATCGTGGCCAGCCGCGGTGAGGTCGCGAATGATGGAGCCACCGATCAACCCCAGCCCAACAATGCAGACAGGAGGCAGGTGGCGCGAAGAATGTAGGAAAGAGGCAGTCACGGTTTCACATTCTAGTGACAAATTCACTGCGTGCAGGCTAATGTCGTGAGACATGGCACAGGAATTTCCAGACGGGTACGCAGTGACAGTCGCCCAGCACGATGGCGCATGGTCCGTGCACCGCTACAACGACAACTTCGACTCGCTGGAAGACACCATCGCCGCAGTACGCCGCCTCCGCAGCGAAGGTCCGGCGTTTGCGCTGCTCAACGTCGAAAATGAGTACGTTGTGGTGCTGCGCCCAGGGCCGAATCGGGCACGCATTTTGCTGAGCGACGCCCCCATCGCCGTCGACGACGACTACGCCGCCGACGCCCTCGAAGAAGCCGGCTGCGACATCCCCGACATCGACCCCGACGACCTCGACGACACCGACAGCTGGGCCGACGGCGACTTCGACATCCTCGCCGACCTCGGCCTCACCGAAGAACGCCTCAGCCTCCTTCTCGACGCCGACGAAGAACCCGCCGACCTCATCGACGACATCGCCGACGCCCTCGGCTTCGCCGACGAACTCCAAGAAGCACTGCGGTAGCTTGGTTTCCTCTAGCTGGCAGCGGCGCGCCACCGCCCGCATGCAACAAACGCTCGACCTCGCAGCCACGACCCCGCCCGGCGACGTGCCCGTCGGCGCCCTCGTCTTCGACGCAGACGGCGAGGTGATCGGCCGCGGTGTCAACCGGCGCGAACAACGCCAAGACCCCACCGCCCACGCCGAAGTCGAAGCCATCCGGGACGCCGCGCGCACCCTCGGGACCTGGCGACTCGACGGCTGCGAGCTCGTCGTCACGCTGGAACCCTGCACCATGTGCGCCGGGGCCCTGCTCGGCGCCCGCATCGACTCGCTAATCTTCGGCGCCTTCGAGCCCAAAACCGGCGCCGTCGGCTCCCTATTCGACGCCCTCCGCGACCCCCACCACCTCCACCAAATCCAAGTCCGCGGCGGGATCATGGAACCCGAAAATGCGGCACTGCTCGCCGAATTTTTCCGGGACCTGCGCTAATACTTAACCGAATCGTTACAGCGCCGCCCTGCCAAAGTGGCTACCATGGGGAACCGTTAGCTTACAACGAAACGAAAAGGAGCAATCACATGGCTTTTGAAGGAGCAGCAGACAAGCTGAAGGGCACCGCTAAGGAAGCAGCTGGCAAGCTTTCCGACGACAAGTCCCTCGAGAACGAAGGCAAGGCCAACCAGCTCATCGGCGATGCTAAGGATAAGGTCAACGAGGCTGCCGACTCCGTCAAGGACAAGGCAAACGAGGTAGCCGCCAAGGTCGAGGACAAGCTGAACGACTAGTCCCCGCCTTGATTTGGTTGCTCGGGCAATAACCGTTACTCTAGTTTGCGGTAGCGTGTCCGAGCGGCCGAAGGTACTCGCCTCGAAAGCGAGTGAGGGTAAAACCTCCGCGGGTTCAAATCCCGCCGCTACCGCCAATTAAAAACAACGCACCCTGGGGTCGCCTGGGGTGCGTTGTTTTGGTTTTTGGGAGGACCCCGAGTGTGCGAGTGCCAAAGGACGCAATTCGCAAAACGGGCATTTGTATTCCCGCAGGCCAGAAAAGGGCTAGAAGTTTTGCGTTGCGTCTTTTGGCACTCGCTCCTTTGTATGTGCACCACATTCCCGGATTTTGAGGAGGAGTCGGTACGTTTCCCAAGGTCGTCTAAGGCGGGCAACTTTTTCGCTTGGCCAGACGGGTGACCTGGGTATGAAGGGAAATCGAGTCCAGCAAGGTTTCGCCTATAAGATGGCCTGGTAGTGTGCCACGGTTTGGTGGCAGTCAGAATCGAGAAGCGACAGTGAGGACGTAAACACCGTGGCGAAGATGCTGTTTCGGCTTGGGCGCTGGTCATTTCTGCATAAGTGGAAGGTGATCGTGGCGTGGCTGTTGCTGCTCGGCGCCACGGCGGCGGGGGCGTTTTCGCTGATGAAACCGTTTACGTCGGAGTTTCCGATCTCGGGGACGCCGGGCATTGAGGCGCTCGAGGACATGGAGCGGCACTTCCCGGGTGAAGGGAACGTGGCGACGGCGCCTGGGGTGAATTTGGTGTTTGCGGCGCCGGAGGGGCGTCGATTAGATGAGCCGGAGTTCATGGCGGGGATGGACGCGACGGTCGGCTACATCGAGGAGCACCTGGAGGGGCTGACGGGGACGGACAGGTTTGGCAACCCGGTGAATGTGAACCGGGAGCTGGGGGAGATGATCGTCGGGCAGATGACGCAGATGGGCCTGCCTGAGGAGCAGGCGAAGCAGGACGCGTACTACCTGCGGATGGTGTCGGATGATGGCCGGATCGGGTACACCACGTTTGAGTTTGGTGCGGAGTCTTCGATGTCGGTGTCGGAGGAAGAGCGCGCCGTGGTCAATGAGGCGCTGGAGATCGGCCGGGAGGCTGGCCTGCAGGTTGAGGCCGGTGGTGCCGGGTTCGGAGACCCGATCCAAATTAAGACGACGTCGGAGATGGTGGGGCTCGCGGTGGCGTTCGTGGTGTTGATTGTGACGTTTGGGTCCTTGGTGGCGTCGACAATGCCGATTGTGAGTGCTGTTGTGGGGGTGGGTATTGGTGTGCTGGCGGTGCTGATCACGACGCATTGGGTGGAGCTCAATGAGGTCACGCCGGTGCTGGCGGTGATGATCGGCCTGGCTGTCGGTATTGACTACGCGCTGTTCATCCTGTCGCGGTACAGGCAGGAACGGCAGACGCTGGACGCGCCGGAGGCGGCGGGCCTGGCGGTGGGCACGGCCGGGTCCTCGGTGGTGTTCGCGGGGGCGACGGTGTTCACGGCGCTGGTGGCGCTCTCCCTGGCAGGTATCGAGTTTCTGACGTGGATGGGCCTGGCGGCGGCGCTGACGGTGCTCATCGCAGTGCTTGTGGCATTAACGCTGCTCCCAGCGCTGCTGGGAGTGTGGGGTGATCGCTCGTTTGGAGGGAAGCTGCCGTGGTTCGCGGGCAACCCTGGCCCGGGCAAGCGGCCTGGCCACGACTTGTCGGCGAAGTCGGTGGGCCGGTCCTGGGTGAACGTGGTGCGCAGGTTCCCGGTGGTGGTGATGACGGTCGTCGTGCTGGGGCTGGGTGCGCTGGCGTCGCCGTTGCTGCAGCTGGAGATGGCGCTGCCGTCGGATACGACGTCGAACCTGGACACCACGCAGCGTAAGTCGGCGGACCTGATGGCGGAGGGCTTCGGCCCGGGGGTCAACGCGCCGTTCCTCCTGGTTGTCGACGCCACCTCCGTCAACCCGGACGCGGAGATGCTGCAGCCGTACATGGCGATGATGCCGGACGAAGCCGGAGGGCGCGCGCAGAAGGCGGCGCTGGCGTCGTTTATGTACGCGGTGCAGGAGGCCAACAGCGTCAACGGTATCGAGCACGCGCAGCTGGTAGGCGCGAATGAGGACATGACGGCGGCCCGGATCCTGGCCACCCCGAAGGGTGGTCCGGAAGAGGAGTACACGCTGGAGGTGGCGCATGCGCTGCGTGCGAACAATGTCCAGGTGGAGGATGCGACGGGGACGTCGATAGGCCTGACGGGTCTCACTGCGGTGCAGATGGACATTACTGAGGAGCTGGGCGACGCGATGCCGCTCTACCTGGCGATTGTGGTTGGGCTTGCGATCATCCTGCTGATCCTGGTGTTCCGCTCCATCCTGGTGCCGGTGGTGGCGGGCCTTGGCTTCCTGCTGTCGGTCGGCGCGGCGTTCGGTATGACGGTGGGCCTGTTCCAGCTCGGCTGGGGCGGGCTTGTGAACACCCCCGGCCCGATCCTGTCGTTTATGCCGATCTTCCTGATCGGCGTCACGTTCGGCCTGGCCATGGACTACCAGGTCTTCCTGGTCACCCGTATCCGCGAGCGCTACCTGAAGTTGCGCCGCGCCGGCGACCCGGAGGCGGAAATCAAGGCGGTGCGCGAGTCCACCGTCGAGGGCTTCGTGCAGGGCGCGCGCGTGGTCACGGCCGCAGCAGTCATCATGATTGCGGTGTTCGTGGCGTTCATCGACCAGCCGTTGCCGTTCATCCAAATCTTTGGCTTTACGCTCGGCGCCGCCGTATTTTTCGACGCCTTCTTCGTCCGCATGGCGCTCGTCCCCGCTACGATGTTCATCCTGGGCCGTTCCACCTGGTGGATGCCGAAGTGGCTGGACAAGGTGCTGCCGGAAGTTGACGTGGAGGGCACCGAACTCGAAGCCGAATTCCACCCCGAATCACTGGAGCACGCATGACCGACGACCTTTCCTTCGACCTGAACACCACCCTGTATGACGCGCCGGGTAAGCATGGGCGCACGGGTGTGATCCATACGCCGCACGGCCCGATCCAGACCCCGGCGTTCATCCCAGTGGCCACGAAGGCCACGGTGAAAACGCTCACCCCGGAGCAGATCCACCAGACCGGTGCGCAGGCGATCCTGTCCAACGCCTACCACCTGTACCTGCAGCCGGGTCCCGACATCGTCGATGAGGCCGGGGGCGTCGCCGCCTTTGAAAACTGGGACGGCCCGACCTACACGGACTCGGGTGGCTTCCAGGTGATGAGCCTGGGCGTCGGCTTCAAGAAGGTCTTGGCCATGGATACCGCCGGGCTCACCGACAAAGATATCCGGGCTGAGAAGCGCAAGCGCATGGCGATGGTCGATGAGGACGGCGTCGACTTCAAATCCGTCATCGACGGCTCCAAGCACCGCTTCACCCCCGAGGTGAGCATGCAGATCCAACACCAGCTCGGCGCCGACATCATGTTCGCCTTCGATGAGCTCACCACCCTCGTGGACACCCGCGACTACCAGGAGCGTTCCGTGGAGCGCACCCACCGCTGGGCGAAGCGCTGCCTCGACGAGCACCACCGCCTCACCGAGGAGCGCACGCACCGCCCGAAGCAGTCACTGTGGGGAGTGGTGCAGGGCGCCCAGTACGAAGATTTACGACGCCACGCCACCCGCGGACTGCTCGACCTCGACAGGGAGGCGCGCGAGGCCGGCCGACGCGGCTTCGGTGGCTTCGGCATCGGCGGCGCCCTGGAGAAGGAAAACCTGGGCACCATCGTCGGCTGGGTCACCGATGAGCTGCCCGTGGACAAGCCGCGCCACCTGCTGGGCATCTCCGAGCCGGACGACATTTTCACCGCCGTCGAAGCCGGCGCCGACACGTTCGACTGCGTCGCGCCGACGCGGCTTGGTCGCCGTGGGGGCGTCTATACGCTAGGCGGACGCATGAACCTGATGAACGCCCGGTTCAAGCGGGACTTCTCCGGCGTCGATGAGGAGTTCGGTGGCTACGTCTCCGAGAACTACTCGCGCGCCTACATCCACCACCTGCTCAAGGCCAAGGAGTTCCTGGCGGGCACGCTGTGCACCATGCACAACCTGGAGTTCATGATCCGCCTGGTGGACAACATCCGCCACGCCATCGATGCCGGGGAGTACGAGGCGTTCCGAGACGAGTTTATGGGCAGGTACTACGCGGGGAAGTAGGTGTTTCTGGGGGCTAGAGGCTCTTATAGGCGTTAAGCTAGAGCGCATTTCGGGGGACAAGGGGGTATATTGTCTGATCAACTTTGGCGTGTCGAGGTTTTCGATGGTGGAAACTTTCATCGTTTTTACAAACGCCTGGATGAAGTGGAACGAGCAGTCACGGACGCAGCAGTCCAGTATGTCTTAGCGCCGCTGGGGATTCGCATCTGTGAAAGCGAATGGGGCAAAAGCCTTGGTAGGGGGCTGTTTGAACTTCGAATAAGAAGAAGCATCGACACAATTCTTCGCGAGCATGGGCCCTCGGGAGCAGCTGATCGGGTGCCAAAACGTTGGTGGAAGAAACGCGTATTGATCCGTGTCTACTGCACTTTTCACGGCGATAAGATCGTTCTGTTGCTGGGTGGGTACAACAAACTGCGTGCGCCAAGTAGCAAGCAAGAACAGAAGGAGATTCGAGCTGCAAGGGCTGCGTTGGAGCAGTGGAAGCGTGACCAACCCTCTTGATCTTATGTGCTGTAACACATAAGATCAGGGGTATTGAATCAGCGGATGAAAGGTGTGGGAATGGGGACTACAGCATTTGAAGAATTCGTAAAACCGTATCGGGAAGCAGCTTCACCAGCTGCTGAGATCGTGCGAGATGCTGCTGCTCGTGCGTTTGCTTCCGAGATTGCAGACCGAAGGGCAGTGGGTGCTGCCCTGATGACCGCGAGGAAAGAACGCGACGCAACGCAGCAAGAGGTTGCAGATTCCGCTGGGATCCAGCAAGCCGAGTTGAGCCGCATTGAAAACGGGCTTGGTAACCCGACTGTTGACACTTTGCTCAAAGTGCTTGCGGCCCTTGATCTCAGATTGGTGTTCGAGCCAGCTCCTAGCGCCGGCTCTGGGCGTTAGCTTCGCAGCTCCGCGTGCAGTTCCTGCTCGCGGCGGCGTACCCACGCGATGGTCGGGTACGTGATCGGGAGTAGGACGACTTCGAGCAGGGTCTTCCACAGGAAGCCGACGACGACGTAGTTGATGAACTGACCCGGCGTTTCGATGCCGATGACCGCCGCTGCGATGGCGCAGAACAGGAGGGTATCGGCGAACTCGCCGACGATGGTGGAGCCGATGAGGCGTGCCCACAGGCGGTCGTGTCCGAACCGGTCTTTCATTTTCTGCAACACCCACGCGTTGAGCAGCTGGCCTGCGATGTAGCCGGCCAGGGACGCCATGACGATGCGCGGCATGAGGCCGAGGATCGTCGAGAAGGGTTCTTGCATGTCGTAGAAGTCGGCGCCGGGGAGCCAGATGGCGATGTAGAAGGACACGACGGCCAGGATGGCGATGCCGAATCCGGTGAAGATCGCCCGGCGGGCGGCTTTGAATCCGTAGACTTCGGCGAGCACGTCGCCGAGGACGTATGCAAGTGGGAAGAGGAAGAAGGCGCCGTCGGTGATGAATGGTCCGAGGGCGACTCCCTTCTGTGCTGTGATGTTGGAAATGAGGAAGACGGCGCAGAACACAGATACCAGTACAGGGTAAAGCGATCGCGCAAAAGTTTCTTGGTTTGTCACGGCTACATATCCTATACACATGAATGCTGGACGGTATGCACCTTCTCCGAGTGGGGATCTCCATTTTGGCAACCTGCGGACGGCGCTG
This sequence comes from Corynebacterium pseudogenitalium, assembly GCF_024453815.1. NCBI lineage: Bacteria > Bacillati > Actinomycetota > Actinomycetes > Mycobacteriales > Corynebacteriaceae > Corynebacterium > Corynebacterium pseudogenitalium. The sequence goes on from NZ_CP072934.1 coordinate 160,151, forward strand.
CTGGCCTGGCTGTTTGCGCGACAGAGTGGGCGGCGTTTTTGGTTGCGGGTGGAGGATGTTGATTCGGAGCGTTCGTCGGAGGCGGCGGGGCGTCGTCAAATAGAGGACTTGTTGGCGCTGGGCCTTGATTTTGATCCGCCGGTGGTGTGGCAGTCGCAGCGTTCGGCGTTGTATGAGGCGGCGTTGTCGCAGCTCCCGGTGTATGAGTGCTACTGCACGCGCCGCGAGATTCGGGAGGCGGCGAGTGCGCCGCATGCGCAGCCTGGGATGTACCCGGGCACGTGCAGGGATTTGAGCGAGGAGCAGCGAGCTTTTCGACGCCACCAGCTTTCGCAGCAGGGCCGCATGCCTGCCCTTCGCCTGCGTGCTGATGTGCGGGAGTGGACGGTTCGTGACTTCTTTGCCGGGGAGGTGACCGGGCCTGTCGATGACGTGGTGGTGCGCCGCGGTGGCAACCTTACGCAGGCGCAGGCGGGGGACTGGGCGTATAACTTGGCGGTGGTCGTCGACGACGTGGACCAGGGGGTTGACCAGGTGGTTCGTGGGGATGATTTGTTGATGTCGGCGCCCGCGCAGGCGTACATGACGCACTTGTTGGGCGGGCAGGAACCCGAGTATGTGCACGTGCCGCTGGTGCTCAACGCGGAGGGCAAGCGGTTGGCGAAGCGCGACGGGGCGGTGACGTTTGCGGAGATGTCGCAGCGCGTTGGGGTGGATGGTGTGGTGCGGGCGCTTGCAGAATCGATTGGGTGCGCAGGCGCTGGGACGGCGCAGGAGATCCTTGAGCGCTTTGACCCTGAGAAACTCTCAGCGGATCCTTTCGTCTGGACAAATACACCCGAGCGGGGGTAACCGCTGGTTGAATAACATGCATGTGATGCAAATATTTTGACGACAACTGTGCAGGTCCGGGCGTTCGCTGAAAATAAACTGTCAAAAGTACTTGAAACTTCTTAAAAACCGTTCATGATGAATGGATAGCACAAATAACACACAGTTGCCTTTGAGGGGAGTTTCAGAATGCGAAATCGTAGAATGTCAGCCACTGTGGTGGCGCTGGCGCTGGGGGCGTCCGCGCTCGTGGTGCCACAGGTGGACGCGCAGAGCGCCGAAGAGAACCGATGCCACGACGTGCTGAGCGCGAACACCTTGTTCCCGCACCAGCACGTTGGTGCCGTGACTACGCCGAACGAGGGCTCGTTTGAGACGGGCACCCGCGTTGTCAACGAGCAGGGCCAGGTTGAGGTGTACTACTGGGTCAGCCTCCACGGCGACGGCGAGCACGCTGTGGACTCGATGGTTTCCGAGCTGCGCATGAACCAGACCGGCATCTCTGATTTCGAGGAGACCTTCACCCTTTCGGCGGTGTCTGTAGGGGAGACTATCCCAGGAGCGGTGCGTTCCGGCGAGGATAGCACCACCAATATGGACCTGAACGTCACCGGCACCGCGCACGTTGAGCCGGTCGAGCTGCACCTTTCGGAAGGCTCCCCGGTGGTGTCCGCGAAGGTCACCCTCGAGGACGTGAAGGACATCAAGGAAGGCGAGACACGCACGTTCGCGTGGGTCGCCCGAAGCGTAGGCAACGGCTACGAGAACTTCCCGAACCGCCTGGGCTTCGAAGCCCGCAACATCGCCGAGGTTGACCTGCTGCCGGTCCCGGCAGAGAACGCGCAGTGCTTCCCGCTGCAGGCGGCTCAGGACGAGGTGCCGGTTGTCACCGCGAACGGCAAGGAGTTTGCGACGAACATCCAGGTCACCAACGGTGCTGGGGAAGATTACGCTCGCGTGATTGCTGTCGTGACGCGAAACGGTAAGGCTGTCGAGGGCGCGAATGCGCGCGTCGATAAGGATGGCCGCGTGCATGTCACCCTGCCTGTCGGCGGGACCGGCGAAATCGACAACGAGAAGCCGGAGGCGCTCCAGGTTGAGGTGTACGCCACCCCGCGCGATGGCTCCGACCAGCTCAACCTGCAGAAGTACAAGGACAACGCCAAGATCGGCGAAACGTTCCAGCTCAAGACCCAGCAATGGGCCCCAAGCTACGGCAACGAGAAGACCTCCCCGGGCAAGACGGCAACCGTCGCGCTGAAGCCCGGCAGCCCGAAGTACCCTGACGGCACCACCTTCGAGGTCATCGGCGCTACCCCAAGCAGCGAGGCCCGCCCATGGGACGTCACCCTGGAAGAGGGCAGCAACGCGCTCAAGGTCACCGCGCCGATCAGCGCGCGCCTGGAAGACACCGTGACCGTGCAGGTCAAGGCCACCTACCCAGACGGATCCCACGACGTGCTGGAGTCCGTGGTCGGCGTTGACACGACCCTGGCACAGGAGCACACCCCTGGCTACGACGTGGTGATCACCCGCCCATCCGTCACAGTGACGCTGCCGCAGGTCCGTGACCAGGAGCTGCCGGCCGACACGACCTTCAAGATCGCCCCTGACCAGCAGCTCGGTGATTGGACGGTGGGCGTCGATAAGCGCACCGGCGAGATCACCGCAACGCCGCCGGCGAACGCCCGCGACGGCGAAACGAAGACCATCAACGTTGAGGTGACCTTCCCAGACGGCTCCACCAAGGTCGTACCGGGCACCGTCATCGTCAGCGCGCCGCCGCAGGCACAGAACCCGGACGCGTACTACCTGGCGGAAACCACCCGCCCAGGTGTCGAGGTCACCGTGGACGCCCCAGAGTTCAGCGCTGATGCGCCGAAGGGCACCACGTTCACCATCCACGGCGCCTACGAGGCGCCGAAGGGCTGGGAGGTCACCGTCGGCAAGGACGGCTCCGTCACCGCCACCCCGCCTGCCGATGCCAAGCCAGGCGACCGCATTGTCGTGCCTGTCCAGATCACCTACCCGGATGGTTCCTCGATCACTCGCCCAGCAGTCGTCGTAGTTGTCGACGACGCCCCCAAGGGCACCAACGACGTCCAGTTCCCACCGAAGCCGACCAAGCCGGGCACCGTCGTAGTTGTCACCCCGAAGGGTGGCACCGAGGGCTCCACCTACGTTGTCGAGCAGAAGGACATCCCTGAAGGCTGGACCATCAACATTGACGAGAACACCGGTGTCGCGCACGTCACCCCACCAGCAGACGCCAAGCCAGGCGACTTCGGCGTGATTAACGTGCAGGTCACCGACCCGAACGGCAACACCATCACGCGCCCAATCGTCGTGACCGTCATCGACGACCCGGCCGCACCCGTCGACCCGAACCCGGCCACCCCGTCCGCCCCCGACCAGAACTACGCCCCGAAGCAGACCAAGCCGAACCAGACCGTGACCGTCAACCCGACGCCACGCGCGCCGGGCGGCACCGCCTTCGTAATCTCGCCTGAGTACAAGGCGCCGAAGGGCTGGAAGGTCACCGTCGGCGAGGACGGCTCCGTCACCGCCACCCCGCCTGCCGACGCCAAGTCCGGCGACTACACCGTCGTCCCAGTCGACATCACCTACCCAGGCGGCCAGAAGGTAACCCGCCCAGCAACCATCCTGGTTGTTGACGACGCCGACACCCCCGAAGGCCAGCCACCAGTCGACTACAACCCTGGCCGTACCAAGGGCGGCGTCACCGTTGTCGTGCCGCCAAGCACGCAGCCTGACGGCGCGACCTTCAAGATCGTCGACGGCTGGAAGGCGCCGGAAGGCTGGAGCGTCACCATCAACGACGGCGGCTCAGTCTCCGTCACGCCACCTGCCGACGCCAAACCAGGCGACCAGATCGTCGTCCCAGTAGAGGTCACCTACCCAGGCGGCAAGACCGTCACCCGCCCGGCGGTTGTAACTGTCAGTGACGACACCCCGTCGACCTCGGGCGGCAACACCCCTCCGACCATTGAGGTCAAACCGGGCACATCGCACGTTGAGGTCCACGTGCCAGGTGCCAACATCGGCGACCTCAAACTCCCCGACGGCTGGACCGCTCAGCGCGAGGGCGACAAGGTCATCATCGTCCCGCCAGCTGAGCGAACCCCGGACCCCAAGGGCTTCGACATCACGATCCCAGGCCGCGAAGGCGACGTCACCGTCCACGTCGTTGTCCAGGGTGAAGACCAGCCGAAGACCCCAGGCAAGAGCTCGACCGATGACCTGCAGCGCTGCTTCGCCGACATGTCCTCCCACGGCGGGCCACTCCTGTGGCTCATCCCGCTCGGGTTGGCAGTCGCCGTCGGCGCGCCACTCATCGCCGCAATGGGCCCAGAGATCAGCGCCTCCGCACGCCGCGTCTCCGAGCAGATGAACATCCCGAACCCGTTCGGCAACTTCGGCGACAACCGACCTGACTTCCTAAAGCAGCTCGACATTGAAGCCGCCCGCCTGAACGCCAAGTTCGGCCCGCAGGCCACCGAAGCCCTCGGCGCCATCGCGGCGGTCACGCTCGGCATTGGTGCCCTGGCCGGCCTGCTCTCCCTGTGTGCCCCAGGCGAGAATGGCGCAGCCAACAAGATCCAGCAGAGCTCCAACGAGGGCTCCTCGCTCGGCGACTTCCTCGGCCGGAAGCCATCGACCACGGCAACTGCCACGACCTCGGCTGAGCCGACCACTACAGAGAACAAGTAGCTCCTCTGTAAACAACCCCGCGACCTGCGAGTTGGGTCGCGGGGTTTTGTGCATGCTGGACCCGCGCACCAAATTCCCTCATACGGTCGGCGCGACCTGGGGAAATGCTTTGGCGACTTTTCAAAATGCCGGATTTTGGTGCGCAACTACCCTCCTCGCGCACCACATTCCTGGGTTTTCGCGGGACGGATTGGAAAAGTCAAGGTCACTGGCAGCCGGTGGGGGAATTTGGTGTCTCCGTGCGTGGTGTGAGTGCCAAAGGACGCAGTTCTTGTTGGGGGATGGGGTAAAAGCCCAGGTCGTGAAAAGTGGGTTGCGTCCTTTGGCACTCGGGTGATGGGTAGTGCACCACATTCCCTCACGAAGTGGGCGCGACCTGGGGAAACGCTCGGTCGCTACCCCGGAAACAGAGAATGTGGTGCGCAATCCAAACGCGAATGCAAAAACAGCGCACCCGGCGAAAACTTCAACCGGATGCGCTGTCAAAAAGCGCGGAGGATGTGGGATTTGAACCCACGAGGGTCGTGAAACCCGCACGCGTTCCAGGCGTGTGACATAGGCCGCTAGTCGAATCCTCCTAGTTGCGACACATCATGCGTCGAGGGACTACTTTAACCCATCCCCCCAGGTTCCGACAAAACGCCTGCGCAGTCAATGTTTTGCAACGCCTAAAGCTTCAGGCTAGAGTGTTCTGCAGGATCTCACGCGGTGCTCATCTCGTGAACTCCCCCAGGGCGGGAACGCAGCAAGGGTAAGCGGGCGCTGGCAGGTGCGTGAGGTCCCCTTTTTTATGGGGTAAAACTGGGGAAAAACCGTCGCGCGGGGTGGGGTGTCGCTAGTACGATGATGGGTCGTTAGTAGATACGCCGACGTACTCGAATAGGACACCAAGACATTGAACACCCCGTTGAAAGAACTAGATGCTGAGCAGCTTGCAAGCCTGGCTGCTGAGTTGCGTGAGCAGTACAAGCAGCTGGAGGAGACCAACATGGCGTTGGATCTCACGAGGGGGAAGCCCTCGGCGCGCCAGTTGGACTTGGCGGACGATCTGTTGGCACTGCCGGGTGTGGGGAATCACCGTGATGCGTCGGGTGTGGACGTGCGTAATTACGGCGGCCTGACGGGCATTTTGCAGTTGCGTGAGTTGTGGGCCGAGGCGCTCGGTATTGACCCGAAGCTGTTGGTGGCGGGAGACTCGTCGTCGCTAAATATTATGTTTGACCTGGTGTCCTGGGCGTACACGTTTGGGACGAATGATTCGCCGCGGCCGTGGGCGGATGAGCAGCGCGAGCACGCGATTAAGTGGCTGTGCCCAGTGCCCGGCTATGACCGCCACTTCACGATTACGGAGCGCTTCGGCTTCGAAATGATCACTGTCCCGCTGCTTGAGGACGGTCCCGACATGGACGTCGTGGAGGAGCTGGTGAAGGACCCTGCTGTGAAGGGCATGTGGTGCGTGCCGGTGTTCTCTAACCCGACGGGCGCGGTGTACTCGCAGGCGACTATCGAGCGCCTGGCGGCGATGGAAACCGCCGCGCCGGACTTCCGCATCGTGTGGGATAACGCGTACGCGGTGCACACGCTGACAGATACGTTCCCGGTGAACGTGGATGTGCTGGAGGTGTCGGCGAAGGCGGGGCACCCGAATCGTTTCTGGTACATGTCGTCGACGTCGAAGATTACGCACGCGGGCTCGGGTGTGGCGTTCTTTGCTTCCTCGCAGGAGAACCTGGAGTGGTATGAGTCGATCGCGAATGTGCGAGGCATCGGTCCGAACAAGGTGAACCAGTTGGCGCACGCGATGTACTTCAAGGACGCGAATGGTGTGCGTGAGGTAATGCGGAAGCATGCTGAGTCGCTGGCGCCGAAGTTTGAGGCTGTGCTTGAGGTGCTGGAGAACCGGCTCGGGGGCACGGGCGTGGCGACCTGGTCGAAGCCGAGGGGCGGCTACTTCATCTCCCTGGACGTGATGGACGGGACCGCGACTCGCGTGTGGGAGTTGGCGAAGCAGGCCGGCATTAGCCTGACGAAGGCGGGGTCGGCGTTCCCGAAGGGGGAGGACCCGAACGACCGCAATATTCGCCTAGCGCCGTCGATGCCGCCACTGGAGGATGTCACGCGGGCGATGGACGGCGTGGCCACGTGCGTGTTGCTCGCGGCGGTGGAGAAGCTCGGCGCATGACGGGCGACGACCTCGCTGCCTGGCTGGCCTCGGTGTTTCCGGGGATGCAGCTTTCGCTTGTCGACGCCCGCGCCGTCGCCACCGCGGAACTGAACGGTGCGAACGTGGCGGTTACCGCCGGGTTCAGCGGTACTGACATGGGGCTGGTGGCGCTTGATGATGGCGGCCCCGAAGTTGTGTGCGAGGTGATGGCGGTGGGGGACGTCGACAAGCAGGTGCTTGCTGAGGCCGTCGTGGACGCGACCCGCGAGCTTGAGCGCCTTGGAGTGCCGGGGCAGCCTGGCGTGCTGCTCGAGGGGCTGCTGGCGGACGCGCCGGGCACCGTGCGGCATGGGCTACTGCGGGAGCCGGAGGTTTTCGCGCAGGGCACCCCGCTGGTGCGAGAACCGGGCCGGATTACGCTGCTTCTGGAGCTGATTGCGCTCACCGATGAGGAGTTCGGGATCGCCTCCGAGCAGGGCTATCCGGTGCTGGAGCGGCGTCTTCGCAGGCGTGGTGTGGATGTGAAAGATTGGTGCCGGGAAGAGGGCTGATCGTCTACACTTGGCGCCGTGGCTCTGTACCGGAAATATCGTCCTGCAACGTTTGGTGAGCTGGTTGGGCAAGACCAGGTGACTGTGCCGTTATCGAACGCTCTCGACAACGGGCGCATCAGCCATGCGTACCTGTTTTCGGGGCCGCGGGGGTGTGGCAAGACGTCCTCGGCGCGCATCCTGGCGCGCTCGTTGAACTGCGTTGAGGGGCCGACATCCACTCCGTGTGGCAAGTGCGCGTCCTGCGTGTCGCTGGCGCCTGGTGGCACCGGGAACCTGGACGTGATGGAGCTCGACGCCGCCTCCCACGGCGGTGTCGACGACATGCGTGAGCTGCGCGAACGCGCCATGTTCGCGCCTGCGGAGTCCCGCTACCGCGTCTTCATCATCGACGAGGCGCACATGATTTCACCCTCCGGCAACAACGCCCTGCTCAAGATTGTGGAGGAGCCGCCAGAGCACCTCATCTTCATCTTTGCGACGACCGAGCCGGAGAAGATCCTCGGCACGATTCGCTCGCGTACCCACAACTACCCGTTCCGCCTGCTGACCCCGCAGGCGATGCGCCACCTGCTGGAAAACATCGTTGCGGAGGAGGGCGCGTTCGTCGACGAGAACGTGTACCCGCTGGTCATCCGCGCTGGCGGCGGTTCGCCGCGCGACACGCTGTCGGTGTTGGATCAGCTGTTGGCGGGCGCCGGTCCGGACGGCCTGACCTACGAGATGGCGCTGCCGCTGCTCGGGGTCACGGACCTCACGCTTCTCGACGCCGCCGTCGACTCACTCGCAACCAAGGACGCCGCGGCGATGTTCCACACCATCGACAAGGTGATTGAGTCCGGCCACGAGCCGCGCCGTTTCGCCCTCGACCTGCTGGACCGGCTGCGTGACCTGCTGCTCATCGTCACCGTGCCGGATGCCTTCGGCGAAGGGCTTGTCGACGCCCCCGTCGACCGCGCCGAAATACTCCGCGCCGAAGCGCAGCAGTTCCACCCGTCGACGCTGGCGGCGCTCGCGACCGAGGTCAACGATCGGATCGGCGACCTCCGCGGCGCGACGTCCCCGCGCCTGTTGTTGGAAGTGATGATGGCGCACCTGCTCACGATGGGCGACCGCCCGGCGGTCTCCTCGGCTACCGCAGCTGCACCGGCGCCTGCTGTGCCTGCGCAGGCGGCCCAGCCTGCCCAGCCGGCCCCGTCGCAGGGTGGGGGAGCCGCGGCCGCTGCGGCTGCTGCGGCCAGGATCGCGGAGCGCCGAAAGGCGCAGAGCGCGCCAAAGCCTGAGCCCAAGCCCGAGCCTGCAGCGAAGCCTGAGCCCAAGCCCGAGCCGAAGCCTGAACCGAAGCCGGTGCCGCAGCCACCCGCGGAACCCGCAACGCCACCGAAGCCGGAACCAACCCCGGCACCGAAGCCGACACCAGAACCGGCGCCTGCACCTGCGGAGGACCTCCTCGAGCGCGTGCAGCGTGACTGGATGAAGCTGCGCCAAGCTGTGGGCAAGCGCAACCAGGTCGCCGAAATCATGCTTGCCGAGGCAAAACCGCTCTCCCTCGACAACGAAGACGGCCAGCCCACGCTGCTCATCGGACACAACACGGGTGCCCTCGCGGAGCGCCTCAACGCCGACAACAACAACGCGGACATCGTCGCGGTGTTCTCCGAAGCGCTTGGCACCAAGGTGGCCGTGCGCTGTGTGGTGGGCACGAAAGGGGCGAAGGGGGCGTCGAAAAGTGAAGCAACCCCAAAACCCGCAGCGCAGCAGCCCACTGACTGGCGGGCGATAGCGAAAGCCGCCGGGCAACGCAGCGCGCAACAGGAGCGCCGCGAGCACGAAGAAGTCCCGCCGCCGCCCGAACCATTCCACGAAGACGCCGGATGGGAACCGCCACCGCCGCCGCCCGAGCCCTACAGCCAAGAGGACGAAGAGCGCGACATGGTCGACCAGGCCGAGGCCGAGTCGGCGACCTTCGACCGTCGTGACGCCACCGAAGTTGCCATGGACCTGCTTGCCAGCGAACTTGGAGCCAAGCCCTTGTAAGCATTCAGGAACCACCGGGTACACTGGTGAGCAAATTAGACAAAATCACTGACACGAAAGGGTGTTACGCACCATGACCCAGCCAAATATGCCTCAGGACATGCAGGAACTCATCCGCCAGGCAGCCGAGGTGCAGCAGGCGCTGCAGCAGGCACAGCAGGAGCTGCTCAGCACCACCGTCACCGGCACCGCTGGCGGCGGCCTGGTCACCGTCGTCATGACCGGTGGCGCAGAGATCACCGACCTGCAGATCAAGCCGGAGGCTGTTGACGCCGACGACGTCGAGACGCTGCAGGACCTCATCCTCGCCGCATACCGCGACGCCCACAACAAGGCCGGCGAGCTGGCACAGGAGAAGATCGGCCCACTGACCGGCGGCGCAATGCCACAGGAGGCTCCTGGTGGTCAGCAGCCTGCACCTGGTGAGATTCCGTTCGGCGGCATCATCTAAACCCACCCGCTTGAACGCCTGGCACTTCGCCAGGCGTTTTGTGTTGTAAAGGACCCCCATGTTCGAAGGACCGCTCCAAGACCTTATCGACGAGCTCTCGCGCCTCCCCGGCGTCGGACCCAAGTCTGCGCAACGGATCGCCTTCCACCTCCTCCAAACCGAGCCCGAAGATATCGACCGACTCCGCGCCGCCCTCGCCGGCGTCCGCGACGGCGTGACGTTCTGCCGCATCTGCAACAACGTCTCCCGCGAAGCGGTCTGCCGCATCTGCGCCGACTCCGGCCGCAAAAAAGACCTCATCTGCGTCGTCGAAGACGCCAAAGATATCCAGGTCATCGAGCGGACCGGTGAGTTCAACGGCCGCTACCACGTGCTCGGTGGGGCACTGGACCCACTTGCGAACGTGGGCCCCAAGGACCTCGCCGTCACGCCCCTGCTGAAGCGCATCGGCGGCGTCCTTCCCGACCTCGACGGCGACGACGCCCCCCAAATCACCGAAGTCATCCTCGCCACCGACCCCGACACCGAAGGCGAAGCCACCGCCTCCTACCTGGCCCGCCTGCTCAAGGACTTCCCAGATCTGACCGTCTCCCGCCTGGCCTCCGGCATGCCGCTCGGCGGCGACCTCGAGTTCGTCGACGAGCTCACCCTCTCCCGCGCGCTCTCCGGGCGGCTCACGTTGTAGGAGGTGCTGTGCACCAAATTCCCTCACTGACCCTAGGTGGCAGGCTGGTTGTGGGCCAGAACCCGAAGGAGGTCCGCACCCATGTCCCCACACGATATTCCCCCGCTGATCCCCAAGCCACCAGAGAAGGATTGGGCCGATTACAACACCAACCCCGACCCCGGCAGGACTCGTAAACGTCGGCGTGCAAGCATGCTTTCTGCACGCGATGTGCTGGCGTTGCCGACTGTCACCCTTGCACCCGGTGCCACGCTTTCCGATAGTGAGTTGGTCATGCCGGATGCTGCGGCAGTCGTGTTTATCCCCAACACTGAATGCTCATGTACGGTAAAGAAGCAAGCAACCGAAAACAATAGATAGACCGCCAGCACTACACTATTCCGAACCAAAGACCAAAAGATAAGCATTTTGAGAAAATCTAAACTTTTGGATTTTCCTACAATGCCGACTACGGCGGAATCCCTCCCACTCCTTATATATTTCTTTCTGTATACATTGAATTTGTATTTAGTAAAATGCAGACAACACCACGGATCGGCTTTTGGCTGGACAATTCCAACCAAACACCGCAGCAGACAGTAGAAACCATTCTGAACGTTAGGAAGCCGGTATGATTGTTACATATAAGGGGAAGAAAAATTTCTTTTAGATACTTGTTTTCCTAAAACTGATGTGATATAATAATTCAATTCCAGAAAAGGAGTAAAAAATATGCGGCAAGGTATTCTTAAATAAAACTATAATCAAATAGTGGGAACAAAGGATTATGATAGTCCCTTTTGTAGGGGCTTAGTTTTTTGTACCCAATTTAAGAATACTTTTGCCTTATCAATTTTGACATATCCCCAAAAACAGCACTCACAAACAGGTGTATGCTGTATATGTGTATGTCCGCAAATTATCATCCCCAGTGGTAAAAGTATTTTACTGCTGGGGATTTTTATGCCCTTCGGGGCAGTAAAGGGAGGACAATCACATGAAAATAATCAATATTGGAATTCTTGCCCATGTAGACGCTGGAAAGACGACCTTGACGGAGAGCCTGCTATATGCCAGCGGAGCCATTTCAGAACCGGGGAGCGTCGAAAAAGGGACAACGAGGACGGACACCATGTTTTTGGAGCGGCAGCGTGGGATTACCATTCAAGCGGCAGTCACTTCCTTCCAGTGGCACAGATGTAAAGTCAACATTGTGGATACGCCCGGCCACATGGATTTTTTGGCGGAGGTGTACCGCTCTTTGGCTGTTTTAGATGGGGCCATCTTGGTGATCTCCGCTAAAGATGGCGTGCAGGCCCAGACCCGTATTCTGTTCCATGCCCTGCGGAAAATGAACATTCCCACCGTTATCTTTATCAACAAGATCGACCAGGCTGGCGTTGATTTGCAGAGCGTGGTTCAGTCTGTTCGGGATAAGCTCTCCGCCGATATTATCATCAAGCAGACGGTGTCGCTGTCCCCGGAAATAGTCCTGGAGGAAAATACCGACATAGAAGCATGGGATGCGGTCATCGAAAATAACGATAAATTATTGGAAAAGTATATCGCAGGAGAACCAATCAGCCGGGAAAAACTTGTGCGGGAGGAACAGCGGCGGGTTCAAGACGCCTCCCTGTTCCCGGTCTATTATGGCAGCGCCAAAAAGGGCCTTGGCATTCAACCGTTGATGGATGCGGTGACAGGGCTGTTCCAACCGATTGGGGAACAGGGGAGCGCCGCCCTATGCGGCAGCGTTTTCAAGGTGGAGTATACAGATTGCGGCCAGCGGCGTGTCTATCTACGGCTATACAGCGGAACGCTGCGCCTGCGGGATACGGTGGCCCTGGCCGGGAGAGAAAAGCTGAAAATCACAGAGATGCGTATTCCATCCAAAGGGGAAATTGTTCGGACAGACACCGCTTATCCGGGTGAAATTGTTATCCTTCCCAGCGACAGCGTGAGGTTAAACGATGTATTAGGGGACCCAACCCGGCTCCCTCGTAAAAGGTGGCGTGAGGACCCCCTCCCCATGCTGCGGACGTCGATTGCGCCGAAAACGGCAGCGCAAAGAGAACGGCTGCTGGACGCTCTTACGCAACTTGCGGATACTGACCCGCTTTTGCGCTGCGAGGTGGATTCCATCACCCATGAGATCATTCTTTCTTTTTTGGGCCGGGTGCAGTTGGAGGTTGTTTCCGCTTTGCTGTCGGAAAAATACAAGCTTGAAACAGTGGTAAAGGAACCCACCGTCATTTATATGGAGCGGCCGCTCAAAGCAGCCAGCCACACCATCCATATCGAGGTGCCGCCCAACCCGTTTTGGGCATCCATCGGACTGTCTGTTACACCACTCCCGCTTGGCTCCGGTGTACAATACGAGAGCCGGGTTTCGCTGGGATACTTGAACCAGAGTTTTCAAAACGCTGTCAGGGATGGTATCCGTTACGGGCTGGAGCAGGGCTTGTTCGGCTGGAACGTAACGGACTGTAAGATTTGCTTTGAATACGGGCTTTATTACAGTCCGGTCAGCACGCCGGCGGACTTCCGCTCATTGGCCCCGATTGTATTGGAACAGGCATTGAAGGAATCAGGGACGCAACTGCTGGAACCTTATCTCTCCTTCACCCTCTATGCGCCCCGGGAATATCTTTCCAGGGCTTATCATGATGCACCGAAATACTGTGCCACCATCGAAACGGTCCAGGTAAAAAAGGATGAAGTTGTCTTTACTGGCGAGATTCCCGCCCGCTGTATACAGGCATACCGTACTGATCTGGCCTTTTACACCAACGGGCAGAGCGTATGCCTTACAGAACTGAAAGGGTATCAGGCCGCTGTCGGCAAGCCAGTCATCCAGCCCCGCCGTCCAAACAGCCGCCTGGACAAGGTGCGCTATATGTTTCAGAAGATAATGTAACGTCTTGCGCAATGCAAGCGTTCATTGCTGGCTATTGCGAAATATCATTGATAACCCTAGGTGGCAGGCGCTGAGGCGTTTCCCCAGGTCGCGAAAATCCAATGAGGGAATTTGGTGTCACCCCAACCGGGCCGAGTGCCAAAGGACGCAACCGCTTATTTGCGACCTGGGCTTTTCCCGAGTTCCTCGGAACGAATTGCGTCCTTTGGCACTGGCTCCTAGAGCGCTAGCGGCAACCTACCTGAGGCGCTCCTTGCGCAGCTGGTCCACCTCGGGCAACGCGAGTGGGGTGAGTTCCTGGGCGTGGATGCCGAGGGCGCGGGCGAGGAGGAGGTCGGCAAGTTCGGGGTTGCGGGCCAGGGCGGGGCCGTGCATGTAGGTGGCGATGACACTGCCCTGCACAACGCCCTCAACGCCAGCCCGAGAACCGTTGTTGCCCACGCCGCGTTTCACCTGGCCGAGTGGGGAGGCGTCGGGGCCGAGGGTGGTGCCGCCCATGTGGTTTTCGAATCCGGTGAGGGGGGCGGAGAGGCCGTCGAGAAGTGGGTGGGATTGGACTTCCCCGATGGCGCGCTCCGACATGGGGGAGGTGCGGACGTCGAGGACGCCGATGCCGGCGACTTCCTCGCCGTGGGCGGTGAAGCTGTGGCCGAGGACCTGCATGCCGGCGCAGACGGCGAAGACGGGGCGGCCGGCGTCGATGGCGCGCTGCAGGCCGGGGGATGCTTGCAGGCGGGAGGCCGCAATGATTTGGGCGGAGTCCTCGCCGCCGCCGAGGGTGTAGATGTCGCAGTCGGAGGGGATGTCCTCGGTGAGGGGGATGGGTCGGATGTGGGTGTCGATGCCTCGCATGCGGGCGCGTTGGCGCAGGACGAGTGCGTTGCCGTCGTCGCCGTAGGTGCCGAGTACGTCGGGCAGCAGCAGGCCGATGGTCAAAGTGTTAGTCACGGTCCAGCTCCTTGTGTAGGTCCTTTTTGAGGTCGCGGAAGGCGGTGTAGTTGGCCAGCACTTCGACGCGGCCGGGTGGGCAGGCGCGGATGGCGTCGACGCAGTTGTGGATCAGTTCGTGTTCGATGTCGGCGTAGAGCAGGCGCACGGCGAGGTCGGTGCCGCGTTCGCCGGCGGCTTTGACGGCGATGCCGTGGAAGTCTTCGAACTTGACGTCCCAGAGCCAGGAGAGGTCTTCGCCGTCGGCGACTTGGCCGTTGACGGCGATGACGAGGCCGTCGGCGGTGCGGTCCACCATGGAGAGGGCCTCTTGCCAGCCTGCCGGGTTCTTGGCCAGCAGGAGGCGGACTTCGTGGTCGCCGAAGTGGATGGTGGAGTAGCGCCCGGCGACGTCTTGGACGTCGGCGACGGCGGCGAGCGCGGAGGCGAGTGGTACACCGAAGACGTCGACGGCGCAGGCTACGGCCTGTGCGGCGTTGCCGCGGTTGGCCCGCCCGGGTAGCGCCAGGTCAAGCGTGACGACGCCCCCATCCGGGCAGCGCAGGCCGTCGTCGGTGACGGCGTAGGTGGGGGTAGGGCGTCGAAACTCGGAGCCATCGGGGAGGGGCTCGACGGCGTACCAGTCGTCCTCGGTGCGTACGACGTGGCCGCCGCTGCGGGGGTTGGTGACGGAGTCTCCGAGCCAGCCGGCGCCCGCGGAAACCCAGATGACGTTGGGGTGGTCCCAGGCGACGGAGGTCATCAGCACGTCGTCGCAGTTAGCGATGACAGTGGCCTCCGGGTGGGCGTTGACGGCGCCGCGGAGGGCGCGCTCGATCTTGTTGATCTCACCGACGCGGTCCAGCTGGTCGCGCGACAGGTTGAGCAGCACGAACGCCTTCGGCTGCAGCCGGTCGGCGATGTGGGGGACGTGCAGCTCGTCGACCTCGAGCGCGATCGTGGAGGCGTCCTTGCCCGCCATGAGCGCGGAGATGATGCCGGCGTCCATGTTGTCGCCGCCGTCGTTGGTGGCCACGGTCCTGGTGGAGCGCAGCGCCGCCACCAGCATCTTTGTGGTGGTGGACTTGCCGTTCGTGCCCGTCACCAGCACGGCCGGGCGCCCCTTGGACAGGCCTGCCATGATGTTCGGGTCGATCGCGTTGGCAACGAGCCCGCCGATCATGCCGCCGGCGCCGCGGCCGGTGGCGCGCGACGCGAACGTGGCGGCCTTCGCGGCGGCCAGCGCAACAGAGGTACGCAGTTGTGAGAGCATGCCTCTACGTTAGTCGCGCGCTACGGCCTGGAGAAACTCCTGCGCGCTGAGCACCGGGATGTTTTTGCGGTGCGCGTGCATCGCTTTGCCACGCAGTTCTGCGCCGCGGGAGGGGGCGTCGGATACTACGAGGGATGCGGTGCGTGTGAGCTTTTCTTGGTAGTTCAGCCCGGCGTCGAGCGCGGCCTGGATGAGCTCGTCGGGGTCGACGGCGACGTCGTCGGAGATGGAGATCTCCATGCCTGGCTTGAGGCCCGCACCCGTGTAGACGCCCGGATTATCGACGTCCCCTTCGCGCTTATGCGCGTCCACCCGCAGTGCGGAGCGCTGCAGGCCGAAGCGGTCCGCCTTGAGGTCCTCCGGGTCAATGCTGGTCAGCGTGCCGTTTTCGCGCAGCTGCAGGTACACCGCGACGAGCTTCAGTGTGGCCGCCCGGGAGAGTTCCTCCTCGGGGACGCTGGCGCGCTCGACGGTGGCGGTGGCCGGTTCGGAGAGCACACCGACTTGGTTGGCCACGGCGTTGAGTCGCTCGTCGATGAGGATGTGGCCCTGGCGGCGTGCGCTGCCGAGGATGTCCACGATTGCTTCGGGGCGCGGGATGTGGCCGACGCGCTGGCGGCGCCGGTTGTGCTTCCGCGCGCGTTGGCGGTTGGCGCGGGCGGCGGCGTTCATGGCGCGGCGCGACTCGGAGACGAGGTACCCCCACTCCGTGGGGCTGTCGAGCACGATGAGGGTGCGGCCGTCGATAAGCTTGTTGAGTGCCTTGAGGTGCCGCGCGAACCGTGGCGCCTGAGCGAAGTCGCTCTTCTCCAGGTTGTGCAGGTGGCGTGGGCCGGCGTCTTTGACCGGGTTGAATACGGCGTGGAAGTCCTCGCCGACCTCGCCGTTTTCGTCGAACGTGACCGCATCGAGGGTGAGCAAACGCCCCGTAGAGGGGTGGATGCTTGTCGAAAGGGCGCTTACCGCGACGAACGGAAAGAGCTCGTGGTCAGGTGTTGTCATCACTCTGATAGTAGCTATGGCCACTGCACGCGGTGTAATGGCCCGCCGAGCGGCGTGTCCGACTGGATCTGCAGGCCGCCGAAATTGTACTGGTAGTCGGGGGCAGGCGCTGGTGCAGGGGCCGGCGCGGGCTGTTCCTGCACGGGAGCGGGCTGCTGCACAGGCGCTGGTGCAGGCGCAGGGGCGGGCACGGGCGCAGGGTCTGGAGCCTGCCACACCGGGGCCGGCTGTGCTGGCACCTGGTACGCCGGTTCCTGTTGCGCCGGGGCTGGCGTCGAAGCCGGCGCAGACGCGGGCTCCGAAGAAGGCGGCGTGGTCTCCTCAGTGGTCTGTTCCGTCGACCGCTTCGAAGGTTCCGGTTTCTGGCCGGACTTGCTCGGGGAGTGCGCAGGCTCCGTCATGTACGTGGAAACTGTGTCCGGCGAGCCGCTCCACTGCTCGCTGAACGCCACCGAGCCGATCAGTGCGATCAGCAGCGCGCCGATGACAGCGGCTACCCAGCGCATGGGGTGGATCGGCTGGTTCTTCTTCGGCTGCGCCTCCGGGGCCTTCTCGTCCGCCGGGGTCTCCACGGCGGGGAACTCCTCCGAATCAGCCTTCGCTGCGGCGGACTTGGCCACCGCGTCGGCGCTGTCTTCCAGCTCCTCTGGGCGTACCACGGGGATCACGGTGGTCGCCGACATCGCCGAGGTATCCGGGTGGCGCGGGTGGACCTGCACCGGCGGAATCGGGGAGAGGGGCGGAAGCACGTCCGGGGCGAGTGGGCCAACGGTCACGCTCAACGACGGCTTGCCACCCAGCGGCGCGAGGTAGCCGTGAGCTACCGCCAGCAGGCCACGCTCGCTGAGGGACTGCAGCGTCGGCAGCAGCGCGGTGGCCACTGGCCCCACCAGGGTGCCGACGGCCCGATCCCCAATCGCGACCTGCACAGTATCTTCGGCGGCATCCTCAGTGGCGCTCAGCGTGAGCAGGTAATGCTTCCGGTCCAGCACCGAAACTTCCTGGGCTTCCTGCGCGTCCGGGAGGAAGGAGACGTCGTAGGTGCGGGTGTCGTCGAGAAACACCCAGGGCTCGGTCGGGGGCTGGTTGGTGGGGATGCACAGGCCGGGGCGTGGCAGGCGAAGGACGGTTTGCAGGGAGCCGTCCGCGAGGCGGGTGGCGCGCACCGTGACCTGCGGGATCATCGAGGCTTCCACGATCCAGGACAGCTCCGCGTACTCGCGCGCGTCCGAGGCGCTCATGCTGCCGAGCACTGAGTCCTGGAAGTGAATGTCGAACCCGCCGCCCTCAGCGCGCGGGATAAGCAGCGCCGCGAGGTCCGCAACGTCCGTATCGGCGGAATCGAGCAGGTGAATGATGTGCTCTTGCTCCGCCTCGTGCACCGGGATGTTGCGAACAGCACCAAGCCCGTGGTCTGGAACCACGTATGTTGTTGCCATTTCGCCCTGCCTTACCCGGTGCTGCCTCGCCAGTAGATAAATCTCCGAGCAATGAGTATAAGGCGCGCACCTGGGTAAACGCATGTCGACCTGTGGAGGCGTGTGACACGTCACGGTCGTACGCAGCGCGGATTCTTATACGCTGAGAGAGGCGTAAGAGAAGCGAGCGCGCTTTATCACTCGCATCTCAGTCCGCCAGGCAGAACGACCCCCCTAACGGGGGTGGTGTTACGCGACCGTCGAACGGTTCACCGCGGACACGATGGCCTGCATCGACGCCAACGTCGTCGATCCTGCCACGCCAGCGCCCCACGCACACTTGCCGTCGACATCCGCGTAGATGTAGCAGGCCGCGTCGGCGTCGTCACCCGCGGAGCGGGCGCGCTGCGAGTAGTCCTGCACCTCGACGTTGATGCCGATGTGCTCCAGAGCGTTCGCGAACGCCGCGATCGGGCCGTTACCGACACCCGTGACTTCGTGGTCCTGGCCGTTGTAGGTCACGCGCGCGCGGATCCCGGTCGTCGTGGCGTCCTTGCCTTCCTCATCCGACGTGCGGAAGGAGTGCAGCTCCAGTGGCGAATCTGGATCCAGGTAGGTCGTGGCGAAGATGTCCCACATGTTCTTCGAGTTGACCTCGCCGCCTTCGTTGTCGGTGATGTTCTGCACCACCGCGGAGAACTCCGGCTGCATCGCCTTCGGCATATCGATGCCGTGGTCCGTCTTCATGATGTAGGCAACGCCACCCTTGCCGGACTGGGAGTTGACGCGGATGACAGCCTCGTAGTCGCGGCCCACATCCTTCGGGTCGATCGGCAGGTACGGGACCTCCCAGACCGTCTCGCGCAGCTCTTCCCACTGCACCTCGGTGGAGTTTGCGCCTGGGCGCACCTTGCTCGCCAGTGCGTCCAGGCCTTTATTAATAGCGTCCTGGTGCGAGCCGGAGAACGCCGTGAAGACCAGGTCGCCGCCGTATGGGTGGCGCTCGGGGACGCGCAGCTGGTTGCAGTACTCCACGACGTCGCGGATGCGCTGGATATCAGAGAAGTCGATCTGCGGGTCGACGCCCTGCGTCAGCATGTTCAGGCCCAGTGTGACCAGGTCGACGTTGCCGGTGCGTTCACCGTTGCCGAACAGGCAGCCTTCGATGCGGTCCGCGCCCGCCATGTAGCCCAGCTCGGCCGCGGCGATGCCTTCGCCGCGGTCGTTGTGGGGGTGCAGCGACAGGATGATGGAGTCGCGGCGCTGCAGGTTGCGGTGCATCCACTCCACCGAGTCCGCATACACATTTGGGGTAATCATTTCGACGGTCGCCGGCAGGTTGATGATCATCGGCTGCTCAGGGGTCGCGTCCATGATCTCGACGACGGCGTCGCACACCTCAGCCGCAAAGTCCAGCTCAGTGCCGGTGAAGGACTCCGGCGAGTACTGCCAGCGCCAGTTCGTGTCCGGGTAATCCTTCGCGATGCCCTTGATCAGCTCCGCCGCGTCCGTCGCCAGTTTCTTGATCGCCGGGCGGTCTTTCCGGAACACCACTTCGCGCTGCAGCTTCGACGTCGAGTTGTAGAAGTGCACGATCACGTTCTTCGCGCCCGAGCAAGCCTCGAACGTGCGACGAATCAGGTGCTCACGGGCCTGTACCAGCACCTGGATGGTGACGTCATCCGGGATCATGTCCTGCTCGATGATCTCGCGCACAAAGTTGAAGTCAGTCTGCGAGGCGGACGGGAAGCCCACCTCGATCTCCTTGTAACCCATCTCCACCAGCAGGTTGAACATGCGGCGCTTGCGCTCCGGGTTCATCGGGTCAATCAGGGCCTGGTTGCCGTCGCGCAGGTCCACCGCGCACCACTGTGGCGCGTGCGTGATGGTGGCGTCTGGCCAGGTGCGATCCGGCAGGCGGATAGGCTCTACCTCCTGCGCAAACGGCAGGTAGCGGTGCGCTGGCATCTTCGATGGCTGCTGCTTATTCCAGGCTGGTTGGGTGGTCATTGTGGCTGTTCTCCTTCGTGGCGAGTTTCACGGTCGGCGTGCACAAACTCCGCGACGGGCGCCAACCGTGTTACAACGAGGCCTGTATCCCGCCGCGGCAGATTAGGAGCAGCAGCTGATGTGACATGCGCCAAAGCATACACGGTTTGCGCCTATCCCACTTGAATACTGACCCGTGTGAGCATCGCCGCGCTGGCCAGCATCATAATTATCGACGCCACCATCGCCACCCAACCCCCAACACTGGACACGGCGAAGTTCTCCCCAAGCAGCACGATGCCCAAGGTGAGCGCCACCAGCGGCTCAACAACCTTCATGGCCGGCAGCGTGGTGGCCAGCTTGCTGGCGCCGAACGCGAACTGCTGCACTGCCGTGCCCAGCACCGCGCAGGCCAGCATGGCCCAGAACTGCCACGACTCCACAAGTCCAACGACTCCGCCGTGTACGTAGGCGTCCACAGCCACCTTGGAAAACACCGCCAGGTAGCCGAAGATCGCGCCGCACAGGATGCCGTAGGCCAGCGCCTGCGTAGCGGCGCCACGGGTACGGGCGAACGCGACCGTCCCGACCATCCAGGCCAGCCCAACCCCGATTGCCAGCACCCAGCCGACCATTCCCGGCGGGGCGGTGCCCGGCACCGGGCGGCCCACCAGGATCACCACCGCAACGAAAATGGTCAGCAGCGTCGCCCACGCCGTGCCCTGCGGCGACATTGTGCGGTGCTCCACGCGCGCCGAAAGTAGCAGCGTGAACATCAGTGACAGCACCAGAATCGGCTGGACTACCAGCAGGGATCCGAACGCCAGCGCCAGCGCCTGAAATCCGTACGCGGCCAGCGCAAGGGCGAGCGATGCCCACCAGGCGGGGCGTCGCAAAGAAGAAAGCGGTGAGGGATTGACCTCCGTTGTGGAGCGGCCGGCGCGCAAGATGCGGTGGCGCCACACCGTCCCCACCGCGATGAGCAGCGCAGACGTGAGCGCAAAGCTAATCGCAAGGAAGTCGTTCTGCATGGTCAACGATAATACTAATTTTCTGTGCCATGTCGCCCCATAGTCGTTTTTGGGACGCTATTCTTATAGTGCGGATTTTCACGCGACAGTTTTTACACCGATGGAAGGTTCTACCATGGCATTGATCGTGCAGAAATACGGGGGCTCGTCCCTCGAAAGCGCCGACCGCATACGCGCGGTTGCTGAACGCATCGTTGCCACTAAGAAGCAGGGGCACGATGTCGTGGTGGTGTGTTCCGCAATGGGCGACACCACCGACGAGCTGCTGGATCTCGCCGCCCGCGTCAACCCAACGCCGCCAGCCCGCGAGATGGACATGCTGCTCACCGCAGGCGAGCGCATCTCGAACTCGCTGGTCGCGATGGCGGTCGCATCCTTCGGCGCTGATGTGCAGTCCTTCACCGGCTCGCAGGCGGGCGTCATCACCACCGAGCGCCACGGCAACGCCCGCATTATTGAGGTGACGCCGGGCCGCGTCCAAGAAGCTATCGACGCCGGCCGCATCGCCATCGTCGCCGGCTTCCAGGGCGTCAACCGTGACACCAAGGACGTCACCACCCTCGGCCGCGGCGGGTCCGACACCACCGCCGTCGCCCTCGCCGCCGCCCTCGGCGCCGACGAGTGCGAAATCTACTCGGACGTCGACGGCGTCTACACCGCCGACCCACGCATCGTCCACGATGCCCGCAAACTCGACAAGCTCTGCTTCGAAGAGATGCTTGAGCTCGCCGCGTCCGGCTCGAAAATCCTTGTGCTGCGCAGTGTGGAATATGCGCGCGCATTCAACGTACCCATGCGGGTGCGTTCGTCATACAGCAACGATCCCGGCACCCTCGTCGCCGGAGCATTGGAGGATATCCCCATGGAAGAAGCAGTACTGTCCGGCGTTGCCACCGACGCCTCCGAAGCGAAAATCACCATCCTCGGCGTCAAGGACCTGCCAGGGGAGGCCGCCAAGGTGTTCCGCGTCCTCGCCGACAACGAGATCAACATCGACATGGTGCTGCAGAACATCTCCAGCCTCCACAACCTGACCACCGACATCACCTTCACCCTCCCAATTGCCGACGGCCCCCGCGCCATGGAACTGCTCAAGGCCCTCCAGGCGAAAGAAGGCTGGGACAACATCACCTACAACGACCAGATCGGCAAGGTGTCCCTCATCGGTGCGGGCATGAAGACCCACCCGGGCGTCACTGCCGACTTCACCGAAGCACTTCGCGACGCCGGCGTGAACATCGACATGATCACCACCTCCGAAATCCGCATCACCGCCGTGGTGCGCGAAATCGACCTCGAGGAAGCCACCCGCGCTATCCACGACAAGTTCGAACTCGGCGGCGACGAACCAGCCATCGTCTACGCTGGCACCGGACGCTAAGAAAGGACACACTTCATGACCACCATCGCAGTAGTAGGTGCAACCGGCCAGGTCGGCCGCGTCATGCGCGAAATCCTCGCCGAACGAGACTTCCCAGCGGACAAAGTGCGCTTCTTCGCATCACCACGCTCCGCGGGCAAGAACCTCGAATACCGCGGCCAGGACGTCGTCGTCGAAGACCTCACCCAGGTCACCGAAGACTCCGTCGCCGACGTCGACATCGCCCTCTTCTCCGCAGGCGGCGGCACCTCCAAGCAGTGGGCCCCAGTCTTCGCAGCCGCCGGCGCCACCGTCGTAGACAACTCCTCCGCGTGGCGCAAGGACGACGACGTCCCCCTCATCGTCTCCGAGGTCAACCCCGACGAAGCCAAGGCGCCAGCCAAGGGCATCATCGCGAACCCGAACTGCACCACCATGGCAATCATGCCCGTGGCCAAGGCACTCCACGACGCCGCCGGCCTTCACACCATGCGCGTAGCCTCCTACCAGGCTGTTTCCGGCTCCGGCCTCGCCGGTGTGCAGGCGCTTGCAAACCAGGTCGCCGAAATCGGCGAGCGCAACACCGAACTCGCCCTCGACGGCTCCCTCCTCCAGCCCGAGGAGCTCGGCCCATACGTCGCACCCATCGCCTTCAACGCGCTGCCACTCGCCGGCAACCTCGTCGACGACGGCACCGAAGAAACCGACGAAGAACAGAAACTCCGCAACGAATCGCGCAAGATTCTCTCCATCCCCGACCTGCGCGTCTCGGGCACCTGCGTCCGCGTCCCAGTGTTCACCGGGCACACCATGGTCGTCCACGCCGAGTTTGAGAAGGAAATCACCCCTGACCAGGCTCGCGCCGTCCTGGAGGCCGCGCCGGGCGTCTCCGTCGTCGACGTACCGACCCCTCTCGCCGCCGCCGGCAAGGACGATTCCCTCGTCGGTCGCATCCGCCAGGACCAGGCCGTCGACGGCAACCGCGGCCTCGTGTTCGTCGTCTCCGGCGACAACCTGCGCAAGGGCGCCGCACTGAACACGATTCAGATCGCGGAGCTGCTTGTGAAGTAGCTTTTCTGGCTTCTTGAGGGCGCTTGAGGGCGCTTGAGGCGGTCCCCTGGGGTTTGCTCCCTGGCGGGGCCGCTTTTCTGCTGGGGCAGGCCGGTCCGCGACCAGGGAAATGCCCCAATACTTTCCTGGATCCAGGGTTTGAGGTGTGGTTGCTAGGTAGCAGTGCCAATGGACGCACTGGAAAACACCTAGCACATTGCTGACCTGCAGTGTTGAATGGCTGCACCAAAACCGGTTGCGTCCTTTGGCACTGGCCTCTCTGGGTGCACACCAAATTCGCCCATGCAGAATCAACGACCTGGGGAAACGCTCAGGGCTGCTCCTGAAAGCGGGAATTTGGTGTCGGACCGGGTGGTGGGGACACCACATTCCATCAAGTACTGCCTACGACCTGGGGAAACGTTCCGACTCCTCTCCGGAAAAACAGGAATTTGGTGCGCTCACCCTTGTATGAGCCAAAGAAAAAGTGCCAAAGCACGCATCTTGCGTCCCTTGGCACTTGGCTGGGCAGGATTATTTAGCCTGGCTCTCAGCCTCTTCCGTCTCGAGGACTTCTTCCGCTTCGAGGGCCTGCTCGGCCTCTTCGATCATGGCTTCCTTGAAGTCCTTATTTTCCATGACGGACTTCTCGGTAATCTTGTCCAGCTCGCGCTGGTCGCGGCGGGTGAACTTCACGCGCGGATCGAGTTTGTCCTTCATGAGCTCGAGGGCGCGGCGTCGCAGGCTGCCTTCGTGGCGCAGGGTTTCCGAGCCGCGGATGCGGGCTGATGTGACCACGACGATGAGTACGAGGCCCAGGTAGCCCAGGATCGGGTAGACGAACGAGATCAAGTCCTTGAAGCCGACGAAGGACAGGACGAACCCGATCAGGCACGCGGAGATGTAGATGACGCGGAACTTCTGCTGGCGACCGCGTGCCAGGCGCTTGCCCAGGGCGTAAAACATGCCCAGTGAGGTGGCGAAAATCATGCCGAAGATCACGAACGTCATGATGAGGCCGAGTGTTGGGTTGATGTTGTTGATGAGGGTGAGCATCGGCATGTCGTGGCCGTTGACGTCGCTGATGCTGACCATGAGGCCCATGCCGAGCAGGAGCAGCATCGCGAGGTAGGCAATACCGCCGAAGAGGCCGCCGAGGCCGGTTTCGCGCGGGTCGAGGTAGTTGCCGCCGATGACGACCGCCATGGACACAACGCAGATGAAGTTCAGGCCGGTGTAGTTCAGTGCGGCGATCCACCAGTTTGGCAGCTCGGTTGCGACGTCCTGGGCTGCGATGTTGATGCTATCCCAGTCTGGCTGCGCGTTGACGATGGTCCAGGTGCAGCCGCCGATCACGAAGATCAGGAGGAATGGGGTGAGGATGCCGATCGCGCCGGTCACCTTATTGACGTCCAGCATGCCAACACCGAGCACCATTGCCAGCATGATGACGGCGCCGATCCAGACCGGGATGCCGAACTGCTGGTTCAGGTTCGCGCCCGCACCTGCGAACATGATGAACCCGATGGAGAACAGCGTGATGATGGTCGAGATGTCGAGCACCCAGCCCATGACCTTGCCCGTGATGTTGCCGAGCACTTCCATGTGTTCAGTCGCCTGGAAGTAGGAGCCAAGCTGGAGGATGGAGATACCGCCGACCAGCATCAGGGCCGAGCTCAAGAGTGCTCCCCAAATGCCTTGCGTGCCGAAGGCTACAAAGTACTGCATCGCTTCCTGCCCGGACGCAAACCCGGCGCCGACAACGATGCCGATGAAGGCAAAGGAGATCGCTATTGCGTTTCGAATCATAAAAGGCAGTGTAGTTGATGGGTTGGGCCTGGTCGGTGAATTCGGAACCTTTTTGGTTTGGTTCCAGGTGGATCATTCGTCCGTGTTGGCGCGCTGCGCTGCGTCCCTTTTGCGTTTGAATGCGAAGACGTCGTCGGCGTAGAGGCGCCGGTGCGCCCCGACTTTGTGGCCGGCTAATTGGCCGGTGTCGATCAGCTTCACGACGTGAGGTCTGGACACGTGGAGGAGGTCCGCCGCCTGCTGGGTGGTGAGCTCTTTTTGTACCGGAACAATTTCAACCGGCCTGCCCTCCGCCTCGTTGGCGAGCACTTCGCGTAGTGCAGAGGCAGCGGATCGTGGAATGCGTATCGGCTGCTGGGACCCATCGACGACAATGTCGACGCTGCTCGAGTGGGGTTGTGAAAGCGCGATGTCAAGGTCTTCGAGGGCCTGCTGTGCAATAAACGAAAAATGGGATTATGAACTAGGTCTGTTCAGTGAGTCGCATGATGTCTTTTCGGGCGCGGGCGACGCGGGAGCGGATGGTCCCGATGCGCACGCCAGCGATTTTGGCGGCTTCCTCGTAGCTGTAGCCGAGCACTTGCGTGAGGACGATGGCTTCGCGCCTGTCGGGGGCGAGTTCGTTGAGGAGATTGTGGGCGTCGATAACTTCGGGCCACAGGTTCGGGTCGTCGGTGCTGGGCTGTTGGTTGGCGACGTCGTCGTAGCCACTGTTGGTGGCGCGCGGGCGACTGCGGTCGTGGCGCACGGAGTCGATCCAGGTGCGGCGCGCGATGGAGAGGAGCCACGTGCGGGCGGTGGAGCGGCCGGCGAAGCGTGGGAGGGCGCCGAGGGCGCGCAGGTAGGTTTCCTGGGTGAGGTCGTCGGCGGCGTCGTGTCCTGCGAGGTGGGCGAGGAGGCGCCAGACGTCGTCTTGGGTGGCGGCGATGAAGTCGGTGAGGGCAGCTTTGTCGCCCCGACCTGCCCGGAGGGCGAGGTCGGTGACGTACTGGCTATCGCTGCTGTTCACGAATAAAAAGGGTACCAGTATCGGGAAAACCCTTGATGTCACTCTGATATTCACGTATGGTATAAATAAACACCAACCCATAAGGAGGGCCTAACAATGGCAGAGAAGAACGTAGACCGCATCCTTTCGAACGGCGAACGTCCAGCGGGCAAGGGGCAAACTACCCAGCTCGCCGGCCAGCCCGTCCCATCGGAAAACGTGAGTGTTACGCAGGGCCGTCAGGGCGCGAATGTCCTGGATGACATTCACCTCATCGAGAAGCTTGCGCACTTCAACCGCGAGAATGTCCCCGAACGTATTCCACACGCGAAGGGCCACGGAGCATTCGGTGAGCTGCACATCACCGAGGACGTGTCCAAGTACACGAAGGCGAAGCTCTTCCAGCCTGGCACCGTCACCCCGATGGCTGCACGCTTCTCCACCGTTGCTGGTGAGGCAGGCTCCCCAGACACTTGGCGTGACGTCCACGGTTTCGCACTGCGCTTCTACACCGAAGACGGCAACTATGACATTGTCGGCAATAACACCCCGACGTTCTTCCTGCGCGACGGCATCAAGTTCCCGGACTTCATCCACTCCCAGAAGCGCCAGCCGAACTCCGGCCTGCGCGACGACGAGATGCAGTGGGACTTCTGGACCCGCACCCCTGAATCTGCTCACCAGGTGACCTACCTGCTCGGCGACCGTGGCACTCCGAAGACCTCCCGTCACCAGGACGGATTCGGCTCCCACACCTTCCAGTGGATCAACGAGGAAGGCACGCCGGTCTGGGTCAAGTACCACTTCAAGACCCGCCAGGGCTGGGAATGCTTCACCGACGAAGAAGCCACCGAGAAGGCCGGCACGGATCCGGACTTCCAGCGCGAGGACCTCTTCAACGCCATCAAGGATGGGGACTACCCAATCTGGGACGTCAAGGTGCAGATCATGCCGTTCGAGGAGGCGAAGGACTACCGCTTCAACCCGTTCGACCTCACCAAGACGTGGTCGCAGAAGGACTACCCGCTTATCGACGTCGGCTACTTCGCCCTCAACCGTAACCCGAAGAACTTCCACGCCCAGATCGAGCAGCTGGCACTCGACCCAGCCAACCTGGTCCCAGGCATTGGCCTGTCCCCGGACCGTATGCTGCAGGCGCGCGTCTTTGCGTACTCTGACCAGCAGCGTTACCGCATCGGCGCCAACTACAAGGACCTGCCGGTCAACCGCCCGATCAACCAGGTGAACACCTACGCCGAGCGTGGCTCCATGGCGTACTTCTTCAACGAGGAGAACGAGCCAAACTACAGTCCGAACTCCTACGAGAAGGGCGCCGGCTACCTCGACGACGGCGAAACCTCCGCCAGCGGCCAGGACCTCGGCCTCGCCGAGAACCTGTACGTCAACCCGGACCCGGAGGGCACCGATCTGGTGCGCGCCGCCTACGTCAAGCACGCTGAGGATGACGACTTCGGCCAAGCCGGCACCCTCTACCGCGACGTCTTCGACGACGCCGCCAAGGAACGCTTCGTGCACAACATCACCAACAAGATGATGGCGATCACCAACAAGGAGATCGAGGAGCGCGTCTACGAATACTGGGGCAAGATCGACGCTGACCTGGAAACCAAGGTCCGCGAATCCTTCGCCGCTAAGCGCGCAGCGCAGCAGAAGTAACCCTTAACGATTTAAACCCGCCAGGACGGTGACGTCCCGGCGGGTTTTGGTGTTTGTTGGGCAAGCTCGGCGGCTCACATGGCGGTGCCTGAGCACCACCCTCCCAGAACCGGAACCTAAATCCGGTAGTTCGGCCGGTTCGGGTGCCGGTCGCGCTTATCAGAGACGGTCACGCCGTAGAGGGTGCGGCCCATGATGAAGGAGCCGACGGAGCCGACGATCCATACGCCGGCGATGGCGATGATGGCGCGGAGGAAGTCGTTGAGGTCGAAGCCGGTGGTGGACCAGGACCAGATCAGCTTGGCAACGACCAGGATCGGAAAGGCCAGGCAGACGGTTGGGCCGAGCAGGTTCGCGCGGGTCAGTGCGTCGGGGGCGCGCAGCTGCAGGAGCGCGGTGGCGACCACCAGTAGGGTGGCCACGATGACGAGCGCTGCGACGATGATTTCGATGATGGTCATTAGCGGCGTCCTCTCGTGATGATACGGGCCATGGAGATGGTCGGGATAACGCCACAGACGAGGCCTGCGAGGATGGCGATTTCGTAGCCGATCATGGTCTGGGTCCAGATGGACCAGACGAGGAAGATGGTGACCATGGCGTAGAAGATGAGGTCGGCCATGACGGCGCGGGAGAGTTCGTCCTTGACCAGGATCAGACCAGCGAGGCCGACGAGCAGGCTGAGCGCCATGACGATGACGCAGCCCATGAGGATCGTTTCAAACATGTTCTAGTCCATCCTTTCCGCTGGTGGCAGGGTGTGGTCGTCGGGGTCGCCGAGGTCCACGTAGGGGTCCCACCCGATGGTTGCTGGGTCCAACGGGGTGGCTTTGACTGCCGGGTTGATGCGCTCTTCCATGTCGATGAGGCCAGCGATCTGCTCCAAAGGGTCGCTGCCGAACGCGGCCTGCACCAGCAACACGATCGGGCCGTCTTCCTGGGCGGGGTAGCGCAGTCCAAGGGACAGGGTGCCCGGGGTGACGGTGATGGAGGTGGAGTACCAGAAGATCTGCCAGTCGGTGGTCAGGCGCAGCGGGTAGTAGATGATGATCGGGTCAAGCCCGGTGTTGGGCTTGAATGCGGCCGCGGCGGCGCTGAAGCCTGCGGCGAAGATTTCTTTGATGAGCCAGGCGGTGTAGCCCACGCCGTGTACGAAGCGTTGCAGCATGGTTAGTTACCTCCTTGGAGGGTGTCCACATCGGGGATGCCGATGGCGTCGTCGCCGAGGACGGCGGTGGTGTAGGAGTCGACGTCGAGAAGACTGTCGACGGCCGCGGTGCTGGCTGCCCAGAGCGGGCCGGCGCCGATGAACATGCCAAGCGACATGAACATGAGCAGCGCGGACGGTGCGAGCAGCTTCGCGCGGACGTTGAGGGCCTTCGGGTAGTGCTGCATTGGGCGACCCCAGAAGACGCGCTTCCAGACGCGCATCATGGACAGCAACGCACCGAAGGACGCGACGATGATGGTGGTGATTGCCACCCAGGAGCGCCAGTCGCCGGGTGTAGCGGCGGCGAGCACGATGGTGACCTTGCCGAAGAGGCCGGAGAACGGCGGGAAGCCGACGATGGAGAACGCGCCCGCAACGAAGACGGCGGAGGTGAGCGGGTCGCGGCGTGCGAGGCCGGACAGCTTCGAGATGGTGCCGGTCCCGTAGGTTTCCTCGATGGCACCGACGTTGAGCACGAGTGCTGCGATGGTGATCATGTGGTGCAGCGTGTACATGAGGCCGGCGGCAAGCGCGTAGCGGGCGTCGTCGTTAGTAAAGGCCAGCATGATGAGGATGAACGGCATGCCGTTGACCATCTGGTAGCCCAGGACGCGGCGCATGGTGTGCTCAGCAAGGCCGGCGAAGCCACCGATGAGCATGGAGATCACCATGATGACGATGATCAGTGCGTTCCAGCGCGCGTCCATGTCGAAGATGACCACCCAGATGCGGAAGAGCATGTAGACGGCCACCTTGGTGTGCAGGCCGGAGAACAGGCCCATGACGGCGGCACTGGTGGAGGGGTAGGTGCGTGGCAGCCAGGTATGGACCGGGAAGACGCCGGCCTTGGCGGCGATGGCGATGACGACCAGGCCGGTGGCCACGGTGATCGGGCCGTTGCCGGCCGCGGCGCCGCGCAGGGCAGCGATGTTGACGGCGCCGGCAACACCGTAGATGTAGCCCACGCCCATCACGAGCAGTGTCGACGCCGCCAGGTTCACCAGCACGAACGTGCGGGCGGACAGCAGGCGGTTGCGGGTACCGGTCATGGCGATGAGGCCGTAGGACGGCAGCAGCATGACCTCGATCATGACGAAGAAGTTGAACAGGTCCGCGGTGAGCAGCGCGCCGGAGACACCGGTGATGAGCACCAGGGTTAGCGGCGTGAAGTAGCGCGCCTGGGTTTCACCGGCCACGCTGGCGAACCAGTTGGAGGTCAGCGCCACGATCATGGTGGTGATCAGCATGATGGCCGAGAACTGGTCGGCGGCGAAGGAGATGCCGACGCCGCCCTGGTACAGGCCGATGACGTGGGAGACGGTGCCGTGCTCGGCGGTGTAGCTGTACAGCCAAATGGCCAGGCCGAGGTTGATGGCGGGGATGATGAGGCCCAGGGCGTCGTTGCCGCGCTTCCAGGGACTGAGCGTCGTCACCGCCGCCATGATGAGTGGCAGCGCGACGAAGACTGGGAGGATTGCGTCCGCACTCATGCGCGTGGTGCTCCTTCCGTGTTGTTCATCTTGTTCGGGTTGAGGCGCGCGGTGCGGCCTGCGGTGGATAGCGCGGACGGGCTCAGGCGCATCAGGTCGTAGGTGCCTGCGACGCCGGTCGGGTTGTCCATGGTGTCGTCATCCTTGCCGAGTGAGGCCAGCATGAGCAGGATCGTGGTCGTCGCCATGGCGATGACGATGGCGGTGAGCACGAATGCCTGCGGGAGCGGGTCGGACAAGTCGGCGAATGCGGTGCGGGAGGGGAATGCCTCGCCGCGCCAGGCGCCGACGCCGGTGGCAAGCAGCGTCAGGTTGGAGGCGTGTCCGAACAGGGACATGCCGAAGATGATGCGGACCATGCCGCGCTGGAGGATCATGTAGACGGACCCTGCAACCAGGACCGCGATGGTAAGTGCCATGACCATGTGGTTTACAGCTCCTTCGTGGTAACTGGGCGCGGGTTTTCCGCGGGGTTGAGTGGGGCTGGGTGGGCGTCGACAGGCTCGGCGGGTGCTTCCGGCTCTGGTACATCCGGCAGTGGGTTTTCGCCGCCGCGGGTGTAGGTGAGGTCGGAAATCTCGGTGCCGGGGCGTAGGTAGCCGCCGAGCGCGTTGAGCGCCTGCGTGACCATGCCGAGCACGGCGAGGTAGATGCCGAAGTCGAAGATGAGGGACGTCGTCATGTGCTCCCCAGCGATGGTGCCGTGGATGGCGTACATGAAGCCGCCTTCGAGGAACCCGAGGAAGCCGGAGCTGATCGCGATGATGATGCCCCAGCCCGTCAGCCGGATCGGGGTGAGCTGCTTCACGACGTACGCATCCGCGCCACGGGACAGGTAGTTGAGGCCGAACGCGGTGGCCAGTACGAGCGCTGCGACGAAGCCGCCGCCGGGCGCGGTGTGGCCACGGAAGAAGATGAGGATGGACAGCAGTGCGAGGATCGGTACGACGAGCGCGGACGCCTTGCGCAGTGGCAGCGAGTTGAGCTGCGACTGGCCGAATGGGCGTGGGCGGGTGCCGGCCTCGAACATGTGGCGTGGCATGGACTGGACGACGGCCGCGATGACCACTGCCGCCATGCCGAGCACGGAGAGCTCGCCGAGGGTATCGAAGCCACGGAACTCAACGATGATGACGGCGACGATGTTGTCGGCGCTGGTCATCTTGCCGCCCTCGGTGAGGTACCACAGGGCGAGGTCGGAGCGGTCGTGGCGGCCCAGCAGGGCGTAGACGCCGAGGAAGGCGACCACGCCGGCGATGGCAGCGACGACGGCCGCGAAGACCTTGCGTGAGGTCGGGGTCTTGGGGAAGGTGCGTGGCTGGTAGCGCAGCACCACCATGATGATCACGACGGTCAGCGACTCGACGAGGAACTGGGTCAGTGCCACGTCGGGTGCGCCGAGCATGAGCATCTGCAGCGTCATGCCGACGCCGGTGGTGCCCAGCAGTACCGCCGCGGCGAGGCGGGAGCGGGTGCGCACCAGGCCGATGACGGACAGGGCGATGATGGCGAATGGGATGAGGTCCCACCACACGTCGATGCCCTCGGCGCGTGGGGCGAGCGGCATGCCGTCGACACCCTGGGTGAGCACGGCGGTGCTGACGCCCAGGACGAGGATGCACAGCACGAGTGGCAGCAGGTGGCGCGACGGGTTGAACGTGTCCGCCATCGCGCCGAGCCAGCGGCCCACCTTGGAAAGCCCGCGGACCATGGCGTTGAGTAGGTCATTGCCGCTGGTTGGCAGCAGCTGCTTGTTCTCGACGGCCGCGAAGAACGGTTTGCGCACGAAGAGGACGAAGCAAACACCCAGCACGAGCACGATGAGCGAGACGATGAATGGCGCGTTCAGACCGTGCCACAGTGCCAGGTGTGAGTGGAACTCGGTGTCGCCAGTGATGGTGCGCACGCCCGCGTTG
Source organism: Corynebacterium pseudogenitalium (assembly GCF_024453815.1). Taxonomy (NCBI): domain Bacteria; kingdom Bacillati; phylum Actinomycetota; class Actinomycetes; order Mycobacteriales; family Corynebacteriaceae; genus Corynebacterium; species Corynebacterium pseudogenitalium. The sequence goes on from NZ_CP072934.1 coordinate 192,638, forward strand.
ATCGGGTTGTCTACCCAGCCGAGCGTGAACGGCAGGACCAGGGAGGTCAGGCCGGGCAGCGCGGCTGGCAGCCAGAGCGCGACGGGCGCTTCGGTGACGTGCGGCATGGGCTTGGTGCCGTCGATAAATGCGCCGAAGACGATCTTCGCCGAGTAGATGAAGGTCAGCAGGGCGGCAAGACCCGCGACGGCGAGCAGCAGCGGGCCGAAGCTTGTGGCGTCGAACGCCGTGAGGATGGATTCCTTCGAAATGAAGCCGAACAGCGGCGGGATGGCGGCCATGGAGGCCGCGGCCACGCAGGTGGAGGCGAAGGTGAACGGCAGCTGCTTGTACAGCTGGCCGAGGCGGCGGATGTCGCGGGAGCCGGCCTGGTGGTCAATGACGCCGATGAGCATGAACAGGGAGGACTTGAACAGCGCGTGGGCCAGCGTGTGCACCATCGCGGCGGCAAGCGCCGCCGGGGTGCCGATGCCGATCGCCGCGACGATCCAACCCAGGTGGGAAACCGTGGAGTAGGCCGTCAGGTGCTTCAGGTCCGTCTTCGTAATGGCGAAGGCTGCCGACATCAGCGCGGTAAACAGGCCAGTGACCAGCAGCAGCGTGTTCCACGCGGTGACGTCGTGGAAGATGGTGGAGAAGCGCAGCAGGACGTAGACGCCCGCCTTGACCACTGCCGCCGCGTGCAGGAACGCGGAGACTGGCGTGGCTGCCGCCATGGCTTCAGGCAGCCAGAAGTGGAAGGGGAATTGCGCGGCCTTGGTGAAGGCGGAGAAGCCGATGAGCAGTGCCACCGTGGTGGTCAGCCCCGGCGACTGCGCCCAGACCGGCGACGCGAGCACTGCGCTGAGCTGCGTCGTTCCTGCCGCGACGGAGACGACCGCCAGGCCCGCCAGCAGCGTCAGCCCGCCGAAGAAGGTCAGGATGAGCGTGCGGTAGGAGCCGGCCTCGCCGCCGGAGCCGGAGCGGGCGATGAGCATGAAGGACGCGATCGAGACGAGCTCCCAGCCGATGAAGAGGAGCACGGTGTCGTCCGCAAGCACGAGCAGCAGCACCGAGAGGGTAAACGCCGTCATGATGGTGTAGAAGCTGGTGTTGCCCTCGCGCTTCGGCAGGTATGCGGCCGAATATATAAGGACAATGCCGCCAATGACGAGCGCGAGCAACGCAAAGAAGATGCTCAGGCCGTCCGCGCGCAGTGAGAACGCGATTTCGGTGCCGGGCCCGAGGATGTCGTTGGCCCATGTAAGGGACCACGTTTCCACGTTGCCTTGGGAAATGTTAGGAAATTCGCGGCCCAGCGTGACCGCTGCGGCGAACAGCAGGAGCGCCAGCGGCCAGCCTGCTTTCCTGTCGAAAACTCGCACGAGCAGCGGCGATAGCGGAACCGTCGCGGCCACGAATGCGAGCACGAGAGGTAGTGCCATGGTGAACCCTCTCTGAGTTTGGGATTTGAAAACTGTCAGTTGCTTTAAAGGGTAGCAACAAGCTTGGACAAGGCCACAACATCTTTGGGAGCGTGCGGTGTGCCTTCCAGCATTCATGCAGTTGCAGGGGTTACATTGTGCACCATGAAGTGGCGCGTGTTGTGTGTGTTGTTGGTGTGTATTGTTGCGGCGTTCCTGCCGTTGAGTCCGGTGAGTACCTGGATGTCCACGCAGGGGGACGCCAGCGCGCCGCAGCTGCCGTCGGATCGCGGCAACCCGAACGAGGCGCGCCGCGCGGCGGGGGAGGCCAACACGCAGGCGGGCTTTCTCACGCAGGGCACCAAAGAGCTTGTCGACGGCACCTCCCAACTCACCGGCGGCGCCGACGAACTCGTCGCCGCGATCTCCCAGGCGCAGGCTGGTGCGCAGGAGTTGTCGGCCGGGATGGTGCAGCTACAGGCGGCGACGGGCCAGCTCGGGGGTGGCGCGACGGAGGTCGCGGACGCGATTGGCCAGGTTGTTGAGCAGGCCACGGCCTTCGACGCGGTGCGTGGCCAGGTCACGGCTGCCATCGACCGCGCCCTCGTATCGACGAAGGCCTCCAAGGACCCGGACGTCATCGCCGCACGCGAGCAGCTTCAACAACTGAAGGTCCAGGCGGACAATGCCCAGTTGCCGCCGGAGGTTGTCGCCCAGATGAACAAGCTGCGCGACGGCTCCCGCGAGGTAGCCAACCAGCTAGCGGTGCCGGGCTACGCCTACCACGACGGCGTCTACACGGCCACGAACGGCGCCCAGCAGCTGGCGAGTGGACTGACTCAGCTCAATAACGAGGCGCAGGGCGCGGTTGGCGGTATTGCACAGCTTGATGAGGGTGTCGCAAAGATTGACCACATGGCGAACCTGACCGCCGACCAGATTCGCGCGGTGCGTGGCGCGCTCCCGGCGCCGGCGGCGGCGCAGGCGGGTGCGGAGGCGCAGGAGCCGCAGGAGTCCTCGCTGGCTCCGGTCGCGGCGATGCTGGTCGCGGCGCTCGTGGGGCTGGGCGGTGTTGGCGTCGCCGCGGCGGCGTGGATGTCCCGCACGAGGCGCTGGCTGGCGCTGGAGCTAGGCGTCGTGCTCCTGGCGGTTGCTGGCTGGGTGCTGGTGTTCATCCTCGGCCACAACCTGAGCCCGGCCGCTCTGGGGATCGCGGCTCTCGCGCTGCTGTGCGGTGCGGCCGCCTCCGTTGGTGTGACGACGGCGCTCGCGGCGCTGTTTGGCCGCGGATGGGGGAGTCTGGTTGCCGCAATCCTGATAATTCTTCAGATGGGGGTAGTCGGGTGGGTTTGGAAAGCCGCCGCGGCTGCCCCTGTTAGTGGGGTCCTCGAGGCACTTTCTTCGGCGATGCCGATGCACTGGCTGGCCGCGTCGCTCTCGAGCGCGGGCAATAACGGCTCTGCGCAGGCACTATGGATTGGTATCGCTATGAGCGCGCTCGTCGCGGCGGTCGGGCTGCTGGGCGGAGTACCGCAGCGACGTGACGTTGCGGTTCACGTGGAGGAATAATCCGAGCACACGGACATGGTTCCTACTTTCGGATGGGTTTGTGTTAATCTAGCGGTGCTCATTTCAAGTAATAGGGGCTTGGATTGAGTGGTCTCCTTTCGCCCATTGTGGGCAAGAAAGGGGTTAGGGATGGGGAAGGCCCCGTCGGCTTCGGCTGGCGGGGCCTTCACTTATTGCCACTTATGCAACGTTAAGAGTGTACGAAGCACACAGCCCGAATTACGCTGTTACTGACCAATCGTTGTGAAAAGTGAAGGGCAGCCACATGCAAGGCACATTTCCGGGCGCGGGGCGTCGGAAAGTACGTGTTGGAATTACCGTAACGTCTGCGATAGCGCTCGCGTTGGGGAGCGCGGCTGTGGTTGTACCTTCCCCTGCTGCATATGCGCAGGAGAACTTGGCGTACACCGGTGCGGTGATCGGCGCTGAGCAGCAGGCGAAGTCAGAGGGGCTGGGCGATGATGCCTGCCGAGTGGTGCTGGAGAAGGACGATGTCGGCAAGGACGTTGCGGGTTTCAGGTTTGACGCGCTCAACCCTGGCGAGTACTCCGAGAGCGCAACTGAGTTCGGCATTCAGCTGCACTTCAACGCGGACAAGCAGCGCACCTTCACGGATACAGGGTTTAGCGACAGCGGGCCTGTTCCAGTCGAAGCTGGCGAGCTAGGCGTTGTCCCCGCGGACGAGAAGCTCGATGGCGGTAACCCGTTCACGGTGAACAACACTGCTGAGCCCGCCGAAATTACCGCTTCCCGAGTTCAGCGCAACTTGAACGGCGCGTTCCCCTTCACGGAACAGTTCCAGCAACAAGCCGTGAGCCCGGAAGGGCTCACCTTTGCGTGGAAAGGGGCTTACACAAAGGAAGACTCTGACCACAGGTTTTTCAAAAGCCAAAACTTCCAAGCTGACGCGAACGCAAACCCTTGGCCGAGCGAGACCGACGATTGCGTCCCCCTCAAACTTGATTGGGAGCACATTTCGAAGGCCGTGATCAAGCCGGGGGAGAAGGTCAAGATCGCCTCTGCCGGCGGGATGTTCACGGAACGTGACCTGGATCGTCTGCGCATTCAGGTCGCGGACGGCAGCGGCAAGGTGCTCGAGCACGTCACCATCACGCGCGATGGCTCCGACTTCTTCCTTACCTGGCCGAAGTTCGCCGACGACGCCGAGCTCGACGGCCTCCAGGGCCTCACGTTTACCGCGGTTGCGCTGCCGCGCAGTGTCGAGGAGCTCGAGGCTATCGCTCAGAACCACGCGTACGAAGATACAAGGGTTGGGGTAACGGCCAGCTCCATTGCGCTGCCACGCTACAACACCGCCAACGAGCTCAGCTCGCACGCGATCAGCGTGGATGACACGCTTTACCACGATCCGCAGTTCACCAGGTCTGAGGTCAACATCACCTCCGGGATCTCAAAGGATGCGATTGTCTTCGAGGAGCTTCCCGACGCAAACGGGCACACCCTCGCCGACCTGAAAGAGAAGTTCGACGCCACCATCGCCCTCGACGAGAGCCTCGTCTACGACGGCTGGACCGCCAAGTTCGCTGACGAGGAAAAGGGCGACTACAGGGTGATCATGACGGCGCCGGAGGGCGTCGATAAGCCGACCCCTGGGACGTTTGCGCAGCCTGTGGTGCATGTACGCTACTCGAACGGCTCCAAGGACGCCATCCCGCTGCTCGTGGTCGTCGAACCGAATCACACGCAGCAGACCAACCTCGAGTACCCCGCGGAGCCAGTGCAGGGCGCCCAAAACACAACACTTACCGCCAAGGCGAGCCTGACACGGGTGCTGGGCAAGGGGGACGTCATCAAGCCGAAGAAATTCGAGCTTATCGACGCCCCCTCCGACAAAGACGGCTGGAACGTCACAGTCGATAAGGAAGGCACCGTCACCGCGAAGGCGAAGGCAACCGTGCCGAACTTCACCACCATCAAACCCGTGGTGAAGGCGACCTACCCGGACGGTACGACCGACGAAGCTCCGGTGTCCTTCCAGGTGTTCTCGGACGTGAAAGTGCCGTCGTATGGCTCGGCCTCGGGTGAGGTGGCAGACCGCATGACGCTCACGCCGACCGTGCCGAAGGTTGGCCTCGGCGGCAACGCGCACGACGAAACGCCGAACCGCTACACCTTCCCTAATGGCTCCCAACAGTACAAAGTCGGCGACTGGAACGTCACCCTCGACGCCACCACCGGCGAGCTGACCGTCACCATCCCGGACACCGCGCTGCCGGGCGCCTACATCACGGTGCCGGTGCGTACCCACTACGCCAGCGGCGCTGTGCCGCAGGAAACCACCGCCACCATCAACGTGATCGGCGACGGTACGGGCACCGACGTTGCGAACTACCCGCAGAGCTTCACCAAGCCCGGGCTGCCGGTCTCCTCGATGATCAGCACCCTGCTGGCGGACCCGATGAAGGCGAAGTACAGCCTGCCGGAGCAACTCCCGGACGGCTGGACGTTCGACGTGTCGAAGAAGGGCGTGGTCACGGCGACTCCGCCGAAGGATGCGCGGCCCGGTGACCAGGCGATCATCGACATCCACGTCCGCTACCCGGACGGCTCCGAGGCGGACGTCCCGGCGGCGTTCACCGTCGTCGGCGACGACAAGGGCATGAACAACCCGCGGTACCAGACCAAGTCGGGCAAGCCGGGCACCACGGTCACGAGCAAGCTGGACACTGGAAGCGTCCGGGACATCTCGGAGCCGAAGTTCGCCCTGATCACGGACCCGAAGGACAAGCACTACATCGCCCCACCGCGCAACCTGCGGTGGGAGCAGGTCAAGATCGACCCGAAGACGGGCACCATCACCACCCCGGTCAGCGAGCGCGCCGTACCGGGCAGCTCCGCGGACATCCCGGTGCGCGTGACCTATAAGGACGGCACGACCGCCATCATCGTGGCCACTGTGGTGGTGCTCGGCGAGCAGCGCGCCGTCTACGAGCCGCGATACGAGCAGCAGGAGGCGAAGCCGGGCGTCGACAAGCGATCTGAGATCACCGAGCCCACCCGCATCCCTGCCCGCGACCTCGCGGAAAAGACGCCGTTCAGCGTGCCCGCGAGCCTCGACGGCTGGAAGCTGCGCGTCGACGGCAAAGGCACCGTCACTGCGACCCCACCGAAAGACGCCGAGTCTGGCGACCACCTCAACGTCCCCGTCACCGTCACCTACCAGGACGGCTCGAAAGACGTGGTCACCGCCGCGTTCGTCGTGGTCAGGGAGCCCGCGCCTGACGCCTCCTTCGACATCAACACCGAGTACGAAGTGATCGTGCCGTTTGAGACGCAGATCGTCTTCGACCCCACACTCGACGTAGGCACGCAGGTCGTCGACGCCGAACACCCCGGCGTGCTCGGCACCGACAAAGTGACCACGACCAGGACCATCACGAACTCCGAGGTGGTCAGCACACGCATCGAGCAGACGCGCATCGCGGACCCGCAGGATCGCATCGTGCGCGTTGGCACCAAGGAAAGGCCGGGCGTCACGCCGGAAATCCACTGGTCTGAAGAGACGCCGTACCGCGTCATCATCCGGGAAGACCCGACGCTCGAGGCCGGCACCCACAAGGTCGCACAGCGCGGCAAGGTGGGCAGGATCTCCTACAAAATTATCGACGGCATCGCGCAGAAACCACAGGTCGTGGACGCTGAGGACCAGGTCATCTTGGTCGGCACCAAGAAGGAATCCAAGCAGACAGAGCTACGCGAGACCATCCACACCCCCGTGCCGTTCGAGACCGAAATCCGCCAGGTAGACAGCCTGCCCGCCGGCGTGGTCAAGACCATCCAGGAAGGCTCCTACGGCCAAACCATCACGGAGAAGACCTGGCAGCTTGTCGACGGCCACGTCGTCGGCAACCCCGTCGAACACACCACCACGACCAAGACCCCGGTCAAGCGCATCATCGAGGTCGGCGTCGGCCACATCGTGCCAACCTACGGCAAGGTCGTCCAGGAACCGGGCGCAACCGACGAGGTCCCTCTCCACGAGGGCTCCAAGGTGCCTTCTGACGCTACCTTCGAAATCGACCCCGAGTGGAAGCCAACCATCCCGGGCTGGACCGCCACCGTCGACGAGCACGGCCGCGTCTTCTCGACGCCGCCAGCCGACGCCAAGCCCGGCGACTCCATCCTCATCCCCGTCAAGGTCACCTACACCGACGGAGCCATCCTGGTCGTTCCGGCATTCGCGGCCATCAAGGAAACCGACGAATCCCCGCACGTCAGCTACGCCTCCGCCTCCGTCCTACCCGGCGAGACGAGTACTCAGCCTGCAACCAACGCCACCGACGGCAACCGCTACTCGGTACCCGACCGGGTCAATGGCTGGAAGGTCAGCGTCGACGAGCACGGCACCGTTACCGCGACCGCGCCGAAGTCCGCCACCCCAGGCGCCTGGATCCGCGTCCCTGTCACCGTCACCCCAGCCCACGGCGAGGCCTACACCACCCAGGCCGTCTTCACCGTGGCCAACGTGCCGACCGGGCCAGTTGAACCTACTTCTTCCGCGACTGCGGCGCCGGAGCCGTCCCCGACTGCCACTCCGACTGCTCCTTCTGTACCTATCGCGCCAGCACCGTCGTACCCGCCGGCCATCACCGCGCCGGGCGTGCCGACGTCCATCAAGATCAGCGGCCACACCGACGGCAACACCTACAAGCTCGGCGCCCTGCCGACCGGGTGGCGGGCCTCCGTGTCCGCCTCGGGAGATCTGCTGGTCACCCCACCCGCCTCCGCCGAAGTCGGTGAGAAGGTTGACATCCCCGTCACCGTCACCACAGCCACGGGCGCAACATACGAGGTGAAGACTGTCGTGGGGGTCATCGCGAAGGGTGGCACTACCACGAGTCCGACCACGCCTGCGCCGACCACATCTACTCCCACTCCAGCCGATTCATCTGCCGACGGCTTCAAGCGCTGCATGGCCAACATGTTCGCGCTCAACAGCCCGATCCTCTGGCTGCTACCAATCGGGCTCGCCGCCGCAGTTGGCATTGGCGTTGCGAACACGATGCAGCCCCAGATCAACGCCGCTCTTGGGCAGTTCAACGACTCCCTGCGCCACGTAGGCCGCGGGTTCGAGGACCAGATTGCCGCCGTCAACAGGCAGTTCGGCGTCGACGCCCGTCAGCTGCAGCCCGTTGCTATCGCGTTTGGAGCCATCGCAGTCGGCGGCCTGGCGATCTCCCTGATCGCCCAGGCATGCCAGCCCGAGGGCTTTGACCGTGGCATGACCGTCCTCGGTTCCTCCAAAGATGGTGAGCCAGTGCCAAAGGACGCATCTTCCAAAAAGTAGGCCTTTTTGGACCTGCAGGTTTAGACGTCTAATCCAAATGGTGTTGCGTCCTTTGGCACTCGCCCCGGTTGGGGTGACACCAAATTTTCCCATGAGGTTTTCGTGACCAGGGCTTTTCCAGATCTTCGTGCGAAAAACCGGGAATTTGGTGTCTAGCCCGTTCGTCGTGACACCAAATTCCCACCCTGCCCCTTGGCGACCTGGGGAAACGCCGACGGTGCTCCCCAAAAACAAGGAATGTGGTGCGCGGGTCCCAAGCCCATCTGAGCAACGCGAAACCCCGCCGCGAAAGCGACGGGGTTTCATTGGTCGGGATAACAGGATTTGAACCTGCGACCTCTTCGTCCCGAACGAAGCGCGCTACCAAGCTGCGCCATATCCCGTGGGCACCTGGTTACTTTACTCCTGTGCCCGCGAAAAACAAAAGCCGTGGTCAGGGCCGCTCCGTGATGTGGAGGAGTGCTGCGGATGGCGGGCAGAAGATCCGTACGGGGGCGTACTTGGAGGTGCCCAGCCCGTTGGAGACTTCCATCCACATGCGGCCGAAGCGGTGGAGGCCGGAGGCGCGCTCGCGGTCGATGTCGGCGTTGGTGACGATGGCGCGCTCGCCAGGTAGGCAGATCTGGCCGCCGTGGGTGTGGCCGGACAGCGCCAGTTGGTAGCCGTCGCGCTCGAAGGCGTCGAGGACTTCCCGGTAGGGGGCGTGGAGAAGCGCGATGGCGAGGTCCGCGTCGGCGTTGGGGGCGCCGGCGATGGTGGAGTAGTCGTGCAGGTTGTGGTGTGGGTCGTCGACGCCTGCGAGGGCGAGGCGGACGTCGTTAATTTTGAACTCGAGCCTGCGGTGTGTGGCGTCGTGCCAGCCGTGCTCCTGGAATGCGGCGCGCATGCCTTCCCAGGGGAGGTCGACGTAGGAGGGCTCGCGCTTCGTGCCAAGCAAGTACTTGAAGGGGTTGACGGGGCGGGGCGCCCAGTAGTCGTTGGTGCCGAAGACGAACGCACCCGGGATCTCGAGGAGCGGGCCGAGGGCCTGGAAGACCCAGGGCACGCCCTTGGGGTCGGAGAGGTTGTCGCCGGTGTTGATCACCAGGTCGGGTTGGAGTTCGGCGAGGCTGGAGACCCAGGCGACTTTGGCGCGTTGGCCTGGGATCATGTGGAGGTCGCTGACGTGGAGGATGTCGAAGGAGTCGCGTCCTTTGAGGGTGCCGGGCGGGAGGAGGGGGAGGGTGTATTCCTTCAGGCGGTAGTTGTTCAGCTGGCTCACGCCGTACGCGGCGGTGGCCATGCCGGTCGCAGCGATGACGCCGGCGGCACGCGTGAGGCGTTTGAGGGAAGTATTCACGCGTCCTAGCGTACAGATGGACTACGCTTTCCCACATGAGTGAATTGAAAGCACAGCTGCGCGCAGACCTGAAGACCGCGATGAAGGCGAAGGAGAAGGAACGCACCGGCACGATCCGTATGTTGCTGGCCGCCATCCAGACCGCTGAGACCGAGGGTTCGAAGCACGAGGTGGATGATGCGGAGATCTTGAAGATTATTGCTCGCGAGGTGAAGAAGCGCCGCGAGTCCGCGGAGATTTACGCCACGAACGGCCGCCAAGAGCTTGCCGACGCCGAACTCCACGAAGCCGAAATCCTCGAAGCGTACCAGCCTGCCCAGCTCACGGACGAGGAGGTTGACGCCCTGGTGGAGGAGGCCGTCGCCGAGGTCGGCGCCGAGTCCATGGCGCAGATGGGGCAGGTCATGAAAGCTGCGAACGCGAAAGCCGCCGGCCGTGTTGACGGCAAGCGGCTTTCCACGGCGGTCAAGGCCCGCCTGAGCTAGGGCTAGTTAGCCTTATTGGAAGACGTTCGTGAGCGCATCGCGGGCGTCGTTCAGCGACTGCTGGATGCCGTCGAAGTCGACGGCGGGGGCCTGCGTGCTGGTCGGCGGGGGTGTGGACGCCGACGGTGACGCGGTGGGGGCGGCGGCGCTGCCGTCGGACACGTTGAGGGTCACCATGGTGCCCTGCGTGAGCGCGGGGTTGGCGGGGATCGCTGCGATGACGTTGCCGGCGGGCGCCCCGTTGCCGAAGACGGTTTGGGTGGTCACGTTGAACCCTTGCGCCTGGAGCTGCTGCTTCGCGGTGGCGGCCGGGAGGCCGACGACGGCGTCGAGCGCCGACTGCTTCGTGCCGCGCGTGTAGGTCGCACTGGTCGGTGGCAGGCCCGCTGCCGCGGCGCCGGGCACGCCGTGGGCGGCTTGGAACCAGGTGCGCGCGGCCTCGTTGCCGCCGAACAGGTTGCCTACGGAGCACTGACGCACTGGGCCGGTGCACAGCGGGGTGGTTTGGGTGCCGTCGTTGAAAATGTACGGCGCGCCGGCCATCCCGCGGGTGAACCCGAGGAACGCGGAGGACTGGTGGGACTCCGTGGTGCCGGTCTTGGCAGCGACGGGTGCGGTCCACCGGGAGGCGGCGGCTGCGTCCTTGGCGGTGCCGTCGATAGTGTCGTGTGACATGCCGAGGGCGAGCGCGCCGGCGATGTCTGGGTCGATGACCTGCTCGCACGGCGGGCGCTGGATGAACACTTCCTGCCCGTGCTTATCCACGACGCTCTTGATCGGGTTCGGCTCGCACCAGCGGCCGCCGGCAGCGAGTGTGGCGCCCACGTTGGACAGCTCGAGCGGGTTCACGGCGGTTGGACCCAGCACGAAGGAGCCCATGTTCTCTTCCTTCGCGGCTTGGGCGACGGAGCGGCCGTCGCCAAACGTATTGGGTTCGGTGTAGGAGCGAAGGCCCAGGCGCACCGCCATATCCACTGTTGGGGTGACGCCGACGCTCTGGATGAGCTCGATGAACGAGGTGTTCGGGGACTGAGCTAAGGCGTCGCGTAGCGTCATCTGTGGCGGGTAGACGCCGGCGTTCTCCACGCAGTAGGCGCCCGGCGGGCAGCCGGCGGCACCGCCCTTGCCCATGCCGTAGACCACGGAGCGCGCCGGGGTGTTCAGCATGGAGTCGAGGCCGTAGCCCTGCTCGAGCGCTGCAGCCGCCGTGAAAATCTTGAACACGGAACCGGCGCCATTGCCCACCATGGAGGTCGGCTGCGGCATGATCGTCTGGTGCTTCTCCAGCTCGAGGCCGTAGTAGCGCGAGGATGCCATCGCGAGGATGTCGCGGGAGTCCGCGCCGGGCCGGATCACGTTGAGGACCTCGGCCACGCCGTGGGTGGCTGGGTTGACGTTGTTACGCACCGCCTGCACCGTCGAGGCCTGCACCGCCGGGTCGAGGGTGGTGGTGATGGTGTAGGAGCCGCGCTCGATCTCGTCGATGCTCAGGCCCTTGCTTTCCAAGTACTGCAGGGCGTAGTCGCACATAAAGCCTGCGTCACCGGCGGTGATGCAGCCGTCCGGCAGGCCTTTCGGCTTGTCCACCACACCCAGCGGGGACGCCGCGTAACGGTCCGCTTCCGCCTGTGTGAGGTGGCCTTCGTTCACCATGTTCTGTAGCACGGTGTTGCGGCGCTGCGTCGCACCCTCCGGGTTCGTGTACGGGTTCAGGTACTCCACGGACTGCAGCAGCCCCACCAGCAGCGCCGCCTGTGGCGGGTTCAGTTCAGCGGCCGGGATGTCGAAGTAGATGCGGGCCGCGGCCTCGATGCCGTAGGCGTGGTTTCCGAAGGAAACAAGGTTGAGGTAGCGAGTGAGGATCTCGTCCTTCGTCAGCGTCTTGTCCAGATCGGAGGCCATGCGCATTTCGCGCAGCTTCCTCGGGATCGACTGCTCGGTCGCCGCCTGCGCCTCCTCATCATTGCCTGCCTCAACCAACCACAGGTAGTTCTTCACGTACTGCTGATTAATTGTCGACGCCCCCTGCTCGACCCCACCCGCCAGCACATTGGTCACCATGGCCCTCGCAAAGCCCTGCATATCAACGCCGTCGTGCATATAAAAGCGTCGATCCTCTGTGGAAACCAGCGCATGTTTTACATGCGCTGAAATTTTTTCGCTCGGAACCTCGTATCTACGCTGTTTGTATAACCACGCAATGGGGGTGCCGTTGACGTCCGTAACGGTCGTGACACCGGGGACATCGCCGTGTGTCAGGTCGAGCAGATTCGACTGCATTGTATTCGCGGTGCGCGCAATCGCGAGGCCCGTCAGGCCTGCGACCGGCGCCAAACACAGGGCAATCGCCAGAGCAACGGCGCAAAGGCCGAGCAGGAGGTTTCCAAAGGAACGAAGTGCAGTCACACCGTTACCTTAAATGAAACGCGGGGGAGAGTGAATAGGACGCCCCCACCTTTCATGTGATGCATTTTACAAGGTGCATACCCTGTGAATACACTTACAAGCGCTTAATGGGTCTAAGTATTATACTTTGCCTCCGCTTGAAAGGAGACCGATTCATGACTGCCACTCTTGGAACCGCGACGTACGAGGACACCCGCGCCATTCCGCGCCGTGTGAACTCTGCTGGGGATCTTGTGTTTGACCGTGGGGAGTGGATTACTCGTGCAATCTGTCGCACAGGTGACCCAGACGCTCTCTTCGTGCAAGGTGCCGAGCAGCGCAAGGCCGCAGAAATTTGTCGACGCTGCCCCGTCCAACTCGAGTGCCTCGCCGAGGCCCTCGAAAACCGGGTCGAGTTCGGCGTGTGGGGCGGCCTGACCGAGCGTCAGCGCCGCGCCGTCCTGCGCAAGAACCCACAGGTCAACGACTGGGGCGAGCACCTCGTCGCCGGCCGCGAGATTATCGGCCTCTAGAATTCGTCTAGGGTAGTGGCCATGACGAAATGGGAATACGCAACGGTTCCGTTGCTCACACACGCCACGAAGCAAATCCTGGACTCCTGGGGCGAGGACGGCTGGGAACTGGTCACCGTCACCCCAGGGCCGACGCCGGACAGCGTCGTCGCCTACATGAAGCGCCCGCTGGAGTAGGCCATGGCACACACCGATTGGGCCGCGCGCCTTACCGAACTCGGCATCACCCTGCCCGCCGTCGCCGCGCCCGTCGCGGCCTACGTTCCCGCGGTGCAGACCGGCAACCACGTGCACACCTCCGGGCAGCTCCCATTTATCGACGGCACCCTGCCCGCCACCGGCAAAGTCGGCGCGGACGTCTCCGCCGAGGACGCCTACGGCTACGCCCGGCAGGCCGCCCTCAACGCGTTAGCTGCCGTCGATAATTTGGTGGGCCTCGAGCGCATCAAGCGCGTGGTGAAAGTCGTGGGCTTCGTCGCCTCCGACCCAACCTTCACCGGCCAGCCCGGCGTGATCAACGGCGCCTCCGATGTCATCGGCGACATTTTTGGCGATGCCGGCGCCCACGCCCGCTCCGCCGTCGGCGTTGCCGTGCTGCCGCTCGACAGCCCAGTCGAAGTGGAGCTCGTCGTCGAGCTGCAGTGATACCGCGCGGTGCCCCTAAGCGGGGGAATCGCGTTGTTTCGCAGCAAAATCCGCGTGCAAGGCGGTAGGGTGGGTGGCATGCAGCATCCCGCTTATAGTCAGTTGCGTCCTGTAACGGCATCCGTCGCGGTCGTTCTTGCGCCCAATCCAAGCTACGCGGCGCTCGAAGGCACAAACTCCTGGGTTGTGCGCGACCCCGAAGACGAGTACAGCATCGTCGTCGACCCGGGCCCAGAAGACGAAGGCCACCTCAACGTCCTGCAGTCTAAAGCGGACAAGGTTGCCCTCATCCTCCTGACTCACCGCCACCACGACCACGCCGACGGCGCCCGCCGCTTCTCGCAGCTCACCGGCGCCCCAATCCGTGCTCTTGACGCCCGCTACACCCACGGCGCCGAGCCACTCACCGATGGCGAAATCATCTCCATCGAAGGCGTCTCCCCCAAGATCCAGGTCGTTGCGACCCCGGGCCACACCGCGGACTCTACCTGCTTCTTCGTCTACACCCACGACGTCGAAGATGACCAGCTCGAAGGCATCATTACCGGCGATACCATCGCCGGCCGCCACACCACCATGATCTCTGAAACCGACGGCGACTTGGCCCAATACCTGGAAACGCTGTCCATGCTGGAGCGCCGCGGTAAGAACATCCCGCTGCTGCCAGGTCACGGACCTGATGCCCCGGACCTCTCCGCTTTCGCCCGCAAGTACATCGACCGCCGCGAGCAGCGCCTCGACCAGATCCGTGAGGCCCTGAAGAAGTACGGCGAGGACGTAGACATCAACACCCTTGTCGACGCCATCTACGACGACGTCGACCCAGTCCTCCGCGGCGCCGCGGAACAGTCCACGCGCGTCGCCCTGCGTTACCTGAAGGAACACTAGTTCCTGGCGTTTCGAGTTCTAGAGCCCTAGTTGCCTTAGTCGTGGATGCTGGCAGCTAGGGCTTTTGTGTTGCCTTTGGTGCTTGGCCCAATCTGCTCGGCACCAGATTCCGGGATTTCAACAGGCCGGTCTGCAAAAGCCCAGGTCGCCGAAGCCGAGTGTGGGAATTTGGTGCACACTCCCAGGGCTCCAGTGCCAAGGGACGCAATCCAGAAGAAGCTAGACATTCAAACAGCCTGGTAGAAAAAGGACTACTCAAAAGAAGGTACGTCCTTTGGCACTGGCGGTGAAGGGGGGACCTCACAAGTGCAGAAGAAAACCCCCGGGGAAGGCCCGGGGGCTCACAAAACAGGCAAAAACTAGAACAGCAGCCTACCGCGCGCGGCGGGCGAGGTGCTCCGTGTTCACGATGACCACGGACTTGCCTTCGAGGCGGATCCAGTCGCGGTGGGCGAAGGTTGCCAGGGCTTTGTTGACGGTCTCGCGGGAGGCGCCGACAAGCTGGGCGATTTCTTCCTGGGTGAGGTCGTGGTTCACGCGCAGGACGCCGCCTTCCTGGGTGCCGAACCGGTTGGCCAGCTGGAGGAGGGTTTTGGCAACGCGGCCGGGGACGTCGGTGAAGATGAGGTCGGCGAGGGACGCGTTGGTGCGGCGGAGGCGGCGGGCCAGGACGCGGAGGAGCTGCTGGGAGATTTCAGGGTGGTTGTCGATCCACTTCTTCAGCAGCGTGGAGTCCATGGTGGCCGCGGTGACTTCGGTGACGCACACTGCGGAGGAGGTGCGTGGTCCTGGGTCGAAGATGGACAGTTCGCCGAACATGTCGGAGGGGCCCATGACGGAGAGGAGGTTTTCGCGTCCGTCGGGGGCGTGGCGCGCGAGTTTCACTTTGCCGCTGATGATGATGTAGAGGCGGTTGCCGGGTTCACCTTCGTCGAAAATGGTGGTGCCGCGGTTGAAGGTGACTGTTTCCATGTCTTGGATCAGTGCTGCGACGGCCGCGGGATCCACGCCTTGAAATATGCCCGCGCGGGCGAGAATTTCGTGTGCGCCTTCCATGAATCCTCCTTGTGGACGGGTGTGACAGTCCCGTGTCGGTTGTCACGTTAGCTCTTGAAGTGTGCGTGAGTCACACCACACTGGAACTGTACCACTAGTCGACGACTGCGGACTCTAGGTGTTCCATTCCTATGGTGAACAGCCCGAGAATGAGGGGAATCGCGACGACTAAGAGTACTGCCATGCGTCCATCGTATCGCTTACCCCGTTAAGGTGAGAAAGCATGTCTGGTTCGTTGACGCCGCAGCAGCGGCGGGTCCCTGGTAAGCATCCGGTGTTGAAGGGGGAGGTGTCGCCGTTGGCGCGGAAGCGTCGCGCGCGGAGGATTAATCGTACGCTGGCGAAAGCGTTCCCTGATGCCCATGCGGAGTTGGATTTTTCGAACCCGCTGGAGTTGCTTGTGGCGACGGTGTTGTCGGCGCAGACGACGGATGTGCGGGTGAATCAGGTCACCCCCGCGCTGTTCCGGGCGTACCCGACGGCGGCGGATTATGCGGCGGCGTCGCAGGCGGAGGTGGAGGAGATCATTCGCCCGACGGGTTTCTTCCGTGCGAAGGCTGCGAACTTGATTGGGTTGGGGCAGAAGTTGGTGTCGGATTTTGGTGGTGAGGTGCCGGTCGCGTTGGAGGACTTGGTCAGCTTGCCGGGTGTGGGGCGCAAGACGGCGCACGTTGTGCGGGGGAATGCGTTTGGGAGGCCGGGGCTGACCGTCGATACGCATTTTCAGCGTTTGATGCACAGGCTGAAGCTTATCGACGCCTCCTTGGGCTCGAACGCGGTGAAGATTGAGCATGCTGTGGCGGAGTTGATTGAGCCTTCGGAGTGGACGATGTTTTCGCATCGGATCATTTTTGAGGGCCGGAGGGTGTGTCATGCCAAGTCGCCGGCGTGTGGTGTCTGCCCTATCGCGTACGATTGTCCCAGCTTTGGTCTGGAGGGTCCGACGGATCCTGCTGAGGCGGCGAAACGTGTCAAGGGCGAGATGGAGCAGGTGTGAGCGCGAGTAGGTCGGTGGTTGCGAGCGTCGCTGCGATTGTGGTGGTGTCGGCGCTGATGGTTGGGGGTGCGTGGCAGTTGTTGCGCCCTGGGGAACCGGCGCAGCCGGGTAACCAGCCCGCCACGACGGCGCAGGTGGCGCAGCGCCCGGATTGCCCGGGCCCGACTGTGGCCGGCGTCGCGTTGCCGTGTTTGGGTGGGGAGTCGGGCCAGGAGTCGGAGTCGGGCTTGACGGTGGTGAACGTGTGGGCGTGGTGGTGCGAGCCGTGCCGCGCGGAGTTGCCGTTGTTTGACGCGCTGGCGAAGGCGCACCCGGACGTGCGCGTGGTGGGTGTGCACGCGGATGGCAACGCTGCGAATGGGGCGGCGTTGTTGGGGGATCTGGGTGTCGATGTGCCGAGTTACCAGGACGGTGAGAATGCGTTCGCGGGCGCGTTGGGGCTGCCTGCGGTGGTGCCGTTGACGTTGGTGTTGCGCGATGGGCGGCAGGTTGGGTTGTTCCCGAAGGAGTTCCACTCGCTGGAGGAGCTTGAGGAAGCGGTGGGGCTCTAGTGCTTATCGACGTCCTCATCCTCATCATCGTGCTCGCCGCCTGTGTGAGCGGTTGGCGGCGCGGTGCGTTTTCGGCGGTGCTGTCGGCGCTGGGCATTGTTGCCGGTTTGACGCTCGCGGTGGTGGGGCTGCCGCCGCTGATTCAGCGGGCGGACGCGCAGTGGGTGCGCGTGGCGGTGCTGATTGTGGTGGTTGTGCTGGTGGTTTGCCTGGGGTCCTTCGCGGGCTCGACGGTGGGTGACTGGATGCATGACAGGTTCCGTCGGAAGTCGGCGCAGCGTCTCGATTCGCTGTTTGGTGCCCTGTTCCAGGGGGCCGTGGCGGTGGCGTTGGTGTGGTGCGTGTGTATGCCGTTGGCGGCGTCGTTGCCGGGGGCGTGGGCGAAGCACTTGCAGAGCTCGCGGGTGCTCACGCAGATTGATGCTGCGATGCCGGCGGCGGGCAAGCAGTTGCCGTCGCAGGTGGCGGCGGTGCTGGCGGATTCGGGTCTGCCGCCGCTGATTTCCCCGTTTGCCTCGGATGGGCATGCGGAGGTCGACGCCCCGGACCCGTTGGTTGCGCGCCCCGAGCTTGTCGACGCCGTCCGCGCCTCCGTGGTGCACGTGATGGGGGACGCGGAGTCCTGCAGTCGGCGGCTGATGGGCTCCGGCTTCGTGATCGAGGACGGTTACGTGCTCACCAACGCGCACGTGGTGGCGGGTACGGAGACGGTGTCCTTGGACACGGTGCTTGGGGTGAAGAAGGCCAAAGTGGTCTTCTACGACTCGGAGGCGGACATCGCGGTGCTGCACGCGGAGGCGCTGGGGATCGCGCCGCTGCGCTGGGCGGAGGGCACGCTGCGCACCGGCGACAGCGCCCTGGTGATGGGTTTCCCGGAGTCCGGCCCGTTTGAGGCGATGCCGGTGCGGGTGCGCAACCAAGTCAGCCTGTCTGGCCCCGATATTTACGCGAAGCGGCACGTGCAACGCCAGGTGTACACGATCCGCGGCAATATCCGTCAGGGCAACTCGGGTGGACCGATGCTGACCCCGTCCGGCGGTGTCGCGGGCATGGTGTTCGGTGCCTCTGTGGACGCCACGGAGACCGGTTACGTGCTCACCGCGCAGCAGATCCTGGAGCGTACGGGCGAGATCGCTGGGCTGCGTGAGCAGGTTGGTACGGGGGCGTGCGTCGGGCGCTAGCTACATGCGGGCTTCGATGCGCGCGAGCTCCAGAATGTAGGGCAGCGCGTTGGTGATGTGGGTGCCGTCCCGGCGCAGGCGCAGGTGGTCGGCGGTGGCGTCCTCGGGCTGGTTGCGTAGCAGGTCACGCAGCCACAGTTGGTCGAAGAGGGCCGGGAAGTGGCGGTAGAGGGGCGTCGGCACAAAGGCGGCTTTGCTGCCGGTCCATGGTGCTGAGGTGTGGCGCGTGACCAGGTGCGGGGAGCGTTCCCGCAGCGTGTTCGTGATCACGGTGGAGGCGCCAGCGCTGATCACCTCCGCGGAGTCGTGGCCCAGCGTGTGGATTGCGCCCTTCAGGTCACCGGCGTGCAGCAGGAGGGCGTCGCCGCTGCGGCGCACCGGCTTGTCGGACAGGCCGCAGCCACGCAGGTCGAGGGCTGCGACGTGATAGCCGGAATCGGCGAAGTCGGCGATGCGGTTGCGGTAGTCATACCAGCCGCCGAACGCGCTGTGCAGCAGCAACAGCAGCGGATTCGTAGGGTCGCCCGCGACGGCCGCATGCAGGCGCAACCCACGAGTGTGCAACCACTCGTGGGTAAAAGGACCAGGTAGGTCGATAGCCGAAGGGGACGTCGAAAAGTCTGGCACGCCCTAGTTCGAGCCCGTGTAGAGCCCCGAGCTGTCCTTGGCAAGGTTCTTCTGTGCCTGGCCTGGGCGCAGGTTCTTCAGCTCGTTGACGGAATCGATGGTCTTCTTCGGCGCGCGGATCTTCTTCAGGCTCTTCACGCCGACCAGCGCCAGGATGCCCGCCAGGGCGATCATGATGGCGAAGACGATCAGGAACGCCCAACCCCGGTGCATCCAGGAGGACAGCATCTCGGCGAATGCGAAGAAAAGGAAGAAGGAGGAGTACAGGGCGATAACACCCGCGACGCCCAGGAGGCCGCCGCCGACGGCGCCCTTCTTGGCCTCGCCGATAACCTCGGCCTTGGCCAGCTCAATCTCGCCGCGAACCAGGGTGGATACCTGCTCGGAGGCGTTCGAAATCAACGTACCGATGGAGTCCTTGCCCGGGTGGGTGACATCGGTGTCGTGCAAAGGAATCGAGTTAACCTTTGCGGACACTGCAAACGTTCCACTGGTGTACAGACCTTCGTTGCTCACTGTATGTTCAACCTTCCTGCGATTATTGAATGCACTCAACCCTAGCAACCATTGATGGGATTTGTCGCACACCCTCAGGGCTTAGGCAGACTTATCTTTCTTCATGGCCTTTGCCAGCAGCGTCCCTGCCACGGCTAACGCGGTCACGCCCGCGATGACGGACGCCCCGATACCGACTTCTTTCGCGTTCGGGATCTGGATCAGCGGCTCCGGATTCTTGAACGTCTGCACGTCCCAGCCTTCCGCCTGCGCGTGCTTGCGCAGCGCCCGGTCCGGGTTGACTGCGACGGGGTTGCCCACCAGCTCCAGCATGGGGATGTCGGTGGCGGAGTCGGAGTAGGCGTAGCTGCGATCCAGGTCGTAGCCGTGTTCGGCGACGAATTCGCGGATGGCTTCGGCCTTGGCGTCGCCTTTGAGGTAGCGGGTGATGCGGCCGGTGAGGGTGCCGTCGACAACCTCGACCTCGCTGGCGACAATCATGTCGATGCCCAGCTCCTTCGCAATCGGCGCGACCAAAATATTTGCCGACGCCGAGATAATAATGACGTCGTGGCCGAGCTTACGGTGCGCCTCGATGAGCTCGCGGGCCTCCGAGTAGATCGCCGGGGTGATCACGTTGTGCATCGTTTCGGTGGTGACAGCGGTGACGTCCTCGACGCTCCAGCCGGTGATCATGTTGGCCAGGTTGTCGCGGGTGGTGTCCATCTGTTCGCTGCTCTGCCCGACGAGCATGTAGGCGGCTTTGGTCAGGTAGAGGTCCAGCGCTTCCTGGCGTGTGATCATGCCGTTGTTCAGGAACTCTTTGCCGAACGCGAACACGGACGACGTGGCGATGATCGTCTTATCCAGATCAAAAAACGCCGCTACCGGTGCCGAATTCGAAGCCATGTGGCACATTCTAACGCCACATACACGAACGCGTTGGGCTGTGCAGAATGTTATCCACAAATCAGGGTCGAGCGTTCAGGCAACAGGGGAGTTATCCACAGGCGCGTTCCAAACCGTTGTGGGGCGGTTGTGGCGTGGGTGATGCTCGAAGCCATGAGCACGCACAACATCACCATCGCCGTCAGCGACGCGGCGCTGCACCCCGAGGCCATGCACCTCGCGGCGGCAACAGGTATGCCCGTCACCGACCTCAGTAGCGCCGAGCCGGCGGAGGTCGCCCGCCGTTGTGAGCAGGCCTTCGCCATACTTATCGACGCCCACTTCGCCACCTACCTGCCACCCGCGGTACTGCGCCGCCCGAATTGTTTCGAGCTCGGCCAGCAGCGCGGCGCCTACGACGTCCCGGATCAGTCCGGACAGCTGCTGCGCGCGATTGGGGCGCTGCGGACACCGAAGGAACGCGGCAGGGTCATCGGCGTGGTGGGCGCGTCCGGCGGCGTGGGCGCCTCGACGTTTGCGGCGGCGTGCGCCAGGGCCGCGGCCCCGTCGACCCTGGTTGATGGGCACGCGCACTCCGGCGGGCTGGACCTGCTGCTCGGTATCGAGGAGGAGATCGGCGCGCGGTGGGGCGAGATCGCGATCGGGGAGGGCGCGGTCGCCCGCGAGGACGTGCGCCGCGCGCTGCCCGCCACCCCGGACGGCGTGGCGGTGATGACGTGTAGCAGGGAGGTCTCCGGCGCTGGTCTCGGGGATGGTGTGGATGAACTTGAGGCGCTGGTGGAGGTGCTCGGCACCGGCGGGGTGACCGTGGTGGACGCCCCGTGCGCGCAGCTGCCCGCGCGCTGCGACGTAGTGGCGATCCTGGTCGCCCCGCAGGTCAGGGCGGTGTCCGCGGCGGCGCAACTGGTCGCCCAGTGCGAGCGAGCCGGGCTGCGGCACGTGCTGGTGGTCAGGGACATCGGGTGGGCTGGCATCGGCGTGGACGAGATCGCCGCGATTGCGGGTTCGCGGGTGGTGGCCACCATCGGCCAGGTCCGCGGGCTGACGAAGCGCGTCGAGCAGCGCGGCCTGCCGCAGCGGTTGCCTACTGGGCTTGCGAAGGCGGCAAAAGCTGTGCTCGAGGAGGTGGCCTAGTGGATCGGGACTTGTTACTACGCGTGCAACGCCGCATGGCCGACGAGCCCGGGGAGGTCGACGCCACCCGGCTTGCGGCGCTGATCCGCGAAGAGGCCGTCGTTATCAGTGACGTGGACGTGCTGGCCGCGATGCGCCAACTTCGCGACGACACCTCCGGCGCCGGGCCCCTGGAACCGCTGCTCGCCGGCGGGGAGGTGACCGACATCTGCGTCAACGCCCCCGACCGCGTGTTCGTGGACCGCGGGCACGGCCTCGAGCGCAGCGAGATCCGCTTCGACTCCGAGGAGTCCGTGCGCCGACTGGCCACGCGCCTGGCGCTGCGCTGCGGGCGCCGCCTTGACGACGCCCAACCCTACTGCGACGGACATTTCCGCAGGCCGGACGGCTCGATTATCCGCTTCCACGCGGTGCTGGCGCCCACGGCCGTGGCGGGCACGTGCCTGTCGCTGCGCGTGCTGCGCACCACCACCGCCACCCTCGACGAGCTGGTGTCCAGCGGCACGATGGACGAGGAGCGCGCCGAGATGCTGCGCGAGATTGTTTGGGCCCGGCGCGCCTTCGTCATCGTGGGCGGGACCGGTTCAGGCAAGACGACGTTGCTCTCAGCGATGCTTGCAGAGGTGGCGCCGCACGAGCGGATCCTGGCGATCGAGGACACCCTGGAGCTGACCCCGAACCACCCGCACGTGCTGAACCTGAATACGCGGGCGGTGAACACGGAGGGCGCCGACCAGGTCACGATTGCGGACCTTGTCCGCCAGTCGCTGCGGATGCGCCCGGACCGGATCGTGGTGGGGGAGATCCGCGGGGCGGAGGTGACGGACCTCCTCGCGGCGCTGAACACCGGTCACGAGGGCGGCGCTGGCACCTTGCACGCCAACGCGATCGAGGAGGTCCCGGCCCGGTTTGAGGCGCTCGCTGCGCTCGGCGGGATGGGGCGCGACGCCCTGCACGCGCAGCTCGCGCCAGCCCTGGACACGGTGATTGTGATGCAGCGCCGCCCCGACGGCCGCCGCGTCCTGCACCAGATCGGCGCCCTGGAGGGCAACCCGGTGACCACACGAGTGATCTGGCAGCGGCCATGACGTACCTGTTCGCATTCGCGGCCTGTGTGGCCTGGACGGGAGGGGTGCCTGTGCGTCGGATTCGCCCGCGTGCGGTGTCCTGGGGGTGGGTGCCGCCGGTGGCGCTCGCTGTGGCGCTGCTGGTCATCGTGACGGATCGCGCGGCGGTGGTTATCGCTGCCGCGCTCGCCGGGGCGACGGTGCTCTACGCCTACTCGCGGCGCCGCGCCGGGCAGGCGTTGGTGCGGCGCCAGGAGGCGGCCTCGCAGTTTCTCGGCCACATCAGCGCCAGCCTGCAGGCAGGTTCCTCGCTTCTCGACGCCACCCTTCGCGCCACCGACCAACTCCCCGACACCACCCCCACCGACCTGCTTGCCGACGCCTCCCTGTTCTGCCACGTGCTAAGCACCGGCGACGCCGCGGGGCTTCGCACCCCGGAGCTGTCCCGGGTGGAGGCCCTGTGGCGGGTCGGGGTGCAACGCGGCGTGCCGATCGCCTCCCTGGTCACCGCCGCACGCGAGGAGATCGACGCTGCGCTGCGCCACCGCGCCGCCACCGCCGCGGCGTTGGCCGGGCCGAAGACGAGCGCGGTGGTGCTCTCCCTGCTTCCGCTGGCCGGGATCGGTATGGGCGCCGCGATGGGGGCGCGCCCGCTGCACTTTTTGACCGGCACCAACTTGGGCGGGGTGCTGCTCATTGCCGGCACCGCGCTGGTGGGGGCCGGTTTCTGTACGTCACAACACATCATTGAAAGGGCAACCCAATGAGTACGTTTGTTACCGCTTTGTGCGTCGCTGGCGCGATGGCCGTCGCCGGGCACAGCCCACGCGGCCGGGTGGGGCGCGACGTGACCCGTGCGCCGAAGACCCCGCGGGACGGGCCGTCGCCAAGCCCCGGCAGGAGCGCAACCGACATCCGGCTCTTCGCGGCGTGCTGCCGCGCAGGCCTGCCGGTTGCCGCTGCCGCGGGCGCAGTGGCCGACACCCACGGCGAGGACCCAAGCCCCTGGCACACCGTGGCGGCGCTCAGCGCACTCGGGGCCGACCCGACACGCGCCTGGGCGGAGCTACACGCGGTGCCGGGTGGGGAGGAGCTCGCGCACCTGGTGGCCTTATCTAACACCACCGGCGCAACCCTCGCCGCGGGCTGCGAACGCATCGCGGTCAGCCTGACCGCGGACGCCGCCGACCACGCCACCGCCCGCGCCGAGCGCGCCGGGGTGCTCATCGCACTCCCACTGACCGCTTTCTTCCTGCCGGCGTTCTTCGTCCTCGGCTTGGCGCCCGTGGTGGTCAGCCTGGGCCAAACCCTGTTTTAAAACACCAACAACTAATAAGGAGATAAAAATGTCTATGAATCTTGTTCACGCTGCAGCTGCCCGAATTATCACGCGCATGCAGGCGAAACTATCCAACGACGACGGGCTTTCGACCATCGAATACGCCTTTGGTACTTTGGCTGCCGCGGCCCTTGCCGGGGTGCTCTACATGGTGGTCACCAGCAACGGCGTCTCCGACGCCATCGAAGGCGTGATCACCGACGCGCTGACCAACAAGCCGGGCTAGCCCATGAACACCATCGAGGCAGCGCTCTCCCTGAGCGCCCTGGTGGTCGTCGCCGGTGTGATCGTGGCGGCGCTGGCCGCGATGGGCGCCTACATCTCGGCGGTGGACATCGCCGGGGCCGCAGCCCGCGCGCACGCCATCGGCCTGGACTACGACCCGCCCGCCGGGCGCGTGACCACCCAGGAACGCGGCGGCATGGTCACCGTGACCGCCCGCGTGCGCGGCATGGAGGCCACCGCCGTCTTCCCAACCGAGTTCGGAGGCTAGACATGCTTGGTCAACTCCGAAGCGACGAAGGCTCCGCATCTGTCACCACGGCGGGCATCATCGCCGCGGTGACCGCGCTGGCTCTTGCGGTTGCGGCGGTGGTTGCCGGGGTGGCGAACACCCATCGGGCGCGCGTCGCCGCCGACCTCGCAGCTGTCGCCGCGGCCACCGCCCTCTACCAAGGTGTCGAGGCCTGCTCCACCGCCAACGACACCGCCCAGGCCAACGGTGGAAGCGTCGACACGTGCGAGGTTGACGGGCCGGACGTGCAGGTCAGCGTGCGCGTCGGCCGGGCCGTGCAGAAGGCGCGCGCCGGGCCGGTCTAGCAGGTGAGTGGCGTCTCGTCGTGAGCATCTCAGTGCGCGTGTGGTCTGTGCGCCAGTTAGACGGACGCGAGTTTTTGATTGACTAGTGCGTTGAGAGAAATTCCCTCTGTTTTAGCGGCGATAACCAACCGCCGATGCAGCGACGGAGACGTGCGCACGTTGAACTTCCCCGAATAGTTACGACTCCCCAATGGCACGGGAACCACCTCGCCGGAGGCCTCCATGTCTTCGACAACCTCAGTCACAAGATCAATCAAACCGCGCTCGGCCTGGTGCCGATCTGCATCCAGCCAAGACAATGAGGGGAACTCAGCCACGGTCGCCACGTACTCCTGATCTTCTTCCGACCAGGAGACTTGATAGGTGTACTTATTGATGTCCATGCTGGCTACTCCGATTCACTCTTCTGCGTGCCTAGTTTCTCAATTGCTTCGAGAACCTGGTTCACTTGATATGGCTTGGCCTTGCCCTTCGCATTTTGAATATTGACACGAGGGTCACCCGGCCACGGGGTCTTGTAGGTTTGAACATCGATTATTTTATGAGGAAAAGCATATATCGGCGCGGGTAAGAAGCCCTTGAACTTATTTAGGTTTTGGTTCGCAATATTTGTCCCAGACGGCGCGATCCACAATTCTTCATTATTCCCGACATTCCTTGATGGACACGTACCCTTCCCGTTCGTCCCCGGGAAGGCATAGTGGCTGCTTTCCGAAATTCTCTCTTCGCTCATTGATGGAAAAAACAAATTGCGAAAACCGGGGAATGATCTGCGTCGATGGGAATGAATCTCTCAAGGCGTACGTGATATCCCAGCCCGCGTCATACCATTGAAATCTATCGAATTGGTCTTTCCAGCGCGGGCGCTGATGAAAGCTATCGGGTTTCTCGAGAAAATTATCCTGAAATTCCCTCGTCCACTCAAGGATTTCGTTTCCTAAAGCTGGCTTAATCCCTATCTCCTCAGGAAGATAGAACCCTAGGTTTTTAGGCTCAGAGACTACTAGTTCTTTAGACGGCCATAAAGAGCTTGGATGGCTATACTCTGGACGAAGCAGAATTTTTCGAGAGGACATAAACTACAGTATCCCAGCTTTACCGCCAGAGAAGCGGAAGATCTGTGATACACCCTGCTCAATCTGGTCAGGCGCCGCTCTATCCGGTGAGCAGCACCCCAAGTGCCGCGAGCGCCGCCAGGACGCACGGCACAACCTCCGCCTTGCCGATGTCCTTGGCAGTCCACCGCTTTCCGCGACGCGCGCTCAGTGGGAAGTACACTGCGCGGGCCAGCGCCAACACCAGTACCGCAACCATCCACCAACCGAACCCAACAAGGACGGTATATACGACCATCACCACGATTGCCACCACGTGGTAGCCGATACTGAACGCCAACATGGCGCTGCTGCCGCGGTCACGCACCATTGTCTTGACCAGCGGCACCGTCCCGGTGAAGTAGAGCGCCAAAAACGTCGTCGCGACGATCGCCGGGCTGGACCAATCAGTCGGCAACCCGGCTAGGTGCGCGATCACCGCGACCAGTAGTGCGGAGGCGACCGTCGTCGCTGCGCCACTGGCCAGCGAGCGCGGTCTGCGTTGCAGTGTTTCCCACACAGCGATGCCGACCAGTGGGGCGTAGCACCACGCCCACCTGAGCACCGACGGATCCTGCATGACCACGATCGCTACCGCGACCAGGGAGATCGCTCCGTAGGTGAGTACTGGCGGCATGTACTGGCGGCGCCGCTCCACAGTGCGTGCCCGGGCCGCCTGGCCGAACGTGAAGAACGCGCAGTATCCGATAAACCACGCAATCAACAACCACACGATCGCGGCCGGGAAGCGCTCGGTGCCGAACGCGACGCCGAGGGTCCCCACAATGGCGGGGGTGAGCGCCATTGCCCACGCGCCGTGCTGGTTTGGGATCCACATGCGGAGTGTGCGTTTATCCATGCCCCGCAGTGTATCAATCAAAAGGACTATGATTAAGCTGAAAACCAGTAACCCCGGCGATTTACTCCTACTTTCGTAGTGCAGGGATCGTTCCGGGGCTTTCGAGGTAAAGGATAGCATTTCCGCTCGCTAGGGGCTGTGATGGATTTTGGTGCGTGCTGCGCCAAGGTGTGCACCAAAATCCCGCTTTTCGGGATGGCGCCGTGGCGTTTCCCCAGGTCGCGACCCCTGCGCAAAGGGATTTGGTGTCACCCCAGCAGAACCGAGTGACAAAGGACGCAACCCACTTTTTGCGACCTGGGCTTTTGCCGGATTCGGCCGACCGGATTGCGTCCTTTGTCACTCGCTCCCCGATCTATGCACCAAATTCCCGGTTTTCTGCGTCCACGGATGACGCCTTGCTCAGGAGCCCCAACACCTTCAGCGCCGCCTGCTTATCCAGCGGCTGATTCCCGTTGCCGCACTTTGGAGACTGGATGCAGGACGGGCAGCCGTGCTCGCACGGGCAGGACTCCACTGCGCCGTAGGTGGCGGTGATCCACGTGTGGAAGCGGGCGAAGCCTTCGTCGCTCATGCCGGCGCCGCCGGGGTGGCCGTCGTACACGAACACTGTGGGCAGCAGTGTGTCTTGGTGGAGGGCCGTCGATACGCCGCCGATGTCCCAGCGGTCACACGTGGCGATGAGCGGCAGCAGCCCGATCGCCGCGTGCTCCGCGGCGTGCAGCGCGCCGGGCACCTCGCCCGCGCTGATGCCTAGCGAGTCCAGCACCAGGGGGTCGATCGTGTAGGCCACCGCTCGGGTCTCCAGGTGCTGCGCGGGCAGGTCCAGCGGGATGTGTTCGCTGACCGAGCCGTCCGCCAGGCGGACAACGTAGCCGGTGACGCGGTCGGTGACCTCGACGTCCACGCTGGCCACCCACACGCCCTTCGCCAGCTGGTGGGTCTCGTGGGCCTCGCCCAGGATGCGGATGTCCGTCGTGGAGCGGGCGCGGGTGGTGTAGTCGGGCTGCGCGGGCTCCACGAGCGCAACGTAGTCGTCCAGGTTGAGTTCCTGCACCACGAAGTGCTCACCCTGGTGCACATACACGGCGCCCTCGTGGACCTGGGTGAGGGCGCGGGCGGCATCGATGGTGCCCAAAAGGCGACCGTCGCTGACGTCCACGATCATCACCTCGGCGCCAGCACCGCCGCGGATAGAGACGGTCACCTCCGCGTCAGGTGCGGGGAACCAGCCGCGAGGGCGCTTGCGCAGCAGGCCCTCCTCGCACATTTGCTCCACCACGTCGTGGGCGCCGAAGTCGTCGACGTCCTTCGAGGTCAGCGGGCGCTCGTGTGCTGCGTGGTAGAGGTGGCCGCGCAGGATGTACGGGTTCGACGGGTTGAACACGCTGCGCTCCACCGGGCGTCCCAGCAGCGCCGCGGGGTGGTGCACCAGGAAGGCATCCATCGGCTCGTCGCGGGCAACGAGCACCACCAGTGAGCCCTGCCCGCGGCGTCCCGCCCGGCCCGCCTGCTGCCGAAACGACGCCACCGTACCCGGATAGCCCGCCATCACCACGGCGTCGAGCCCGCCGACGTCGATTCCCAGCTCGAGCGCGTTCGTCGTGGCCATGCCCAGGATGTCGCCCTCGTCCAGGGCGCGCTCCAGCGCACGACGGTCCTCCGCAAGGTAGCCCGCCCGATACGCCGCGATCCGTCGCGCAAAATCCGGCCGCCCCGCAGCGCTCAAGTCCTCCTGCGCGCGCATCGCCACAATCTCCGCCGCCGGCCGCGACCGCACAAACGTCAAGGTCCGCGCCCCCTCACGCACCAACCACCCCATTATCGACGCCGCCTCCGTCGTCGCCGCATACCTCACCGGAGCACCGTGCTCACCCTCCGCGCCCTCGATGAAACCCGGCTCCCACAACACCACGGTGCGCTCGCCCGTCGGCGCTGTATCCACATCCACCGCCCGCACCGGCCTGCCACACAGTAGTTCCGCGTGCTCCGCCGGGGCCGCCGACGTCGCCGACGCAAACACTAACGTCGGCTCCGAACCGTACGCGCGGGCGAGGCGAAGCAGGCGTCGAAAAACGAGGGACACATTGGCGCCGAACACCCCCCGATAGGTGTGCGACTCATCCACCACAATGAAACGCAAGTGGCGCAACAGACGTGCCCACCGCTCATGCGAACCAAGGATGCTCGCGTGCAACATGTCAGGATTTGTGAACACGAACCGCGACTGATCGCGAATCGCACGCCGCGCATCAACCGGAGTATCGCCGTCATACGGCGCCGGCGTAATCCCAGGCAGATCCTTCGTCAGCGCCAACGTCGCCTGCAACTGATCTGACCCCAGCGCCTTCGTCGGCGTGATGTACAGCGCACACGCCCGCTCATCCGCCGCCAACGCAGACAGCACCGGCAGCTGATACCCCAACGACTTGCCTGACGACGTCCCCGTCGCCACCACAACGTCCTCACCCCGCCAAGCAGCCTCGGCACACAGCTGCTGATGGCGAAACAGCCGCTGAATGCCACGTTGTTCGAGTGCGTGACGCAGCGCCGGATGCACCCACTCGGGCCACTCGCCGTACTCGGCCGGGCGCGCCGGAACCTCCTCCACGTGGGTGATCGTGGAGTGGGGGAACTGCTCGCGAAGCCCGCGAACGAGCTCGCCCCCAAAAGAACAAAAATCCTGCTTCATGACACAGCAAAGTATGCCAGTTTGTGGCACACTGGTTGGCAGTAACAAATTTTGTGCGCGCCTTCAACGGTGCTCGCGAGGGATTGTTTACGCGGGCGCCAGGACATCAGCCCTGGTGGACGGCTTCATTTATCCATCTTTTGAAAGGGAACACACCAATGGCTACAGGCATCGTGAAGTGGTTTAACGCAGAAAAGGGCTTCGGCTTCATCGCTCCAGACGACGGCTCCGCCGACGTCTTCGTCCACTACTCCGAGATCCAGGGCAGCGGCTTCCGCACCCTCGAGGAGAACCAGAAGGTCGAGTTCGAAATCGGCGAGGGCGCCAAGGGCCCACAGGCCCAGCAGGTCACCGCTCTCTAATCTATATAGGTGCACACCCCGGCTCCGGCCGGGGTTTTTGCTTTTGAGTTCCATTCACGTGCCAGTGCCAATAGACGCAATTCCTTCCGGGGGATTCGAGAAAAGCCCAGGTCGTGAAAAGTAGGGTGCGTCCTTTGGCACTGACTCCTGTTTACTAGCACCAAATTCCCTCGCCGAAATTAGCCACCTGGGAAGCACGCGCCGCCAGCACAGCCAAGACCTACACGGCGGAGACGCCGCGCCGGACGTCGAAAAGTTCGAAGATGTAGGACTGGATGCGCTGCATGATCCAGCCGACGAGGGCGCCGAGGGCGATGCCGACGATCATGCCGAGGAGGGGGAAGTCGGAAAGGAGGGAGCCGCCGGCGTAGCCGAGGCCGACGGAGAGGCAGGCCCAGATGATGACGCCGATGGTGTCGTAGAGGAAGAAGGCGAACCAGTTGTAGCGCACGCTGCCCAGCACGATGGTGGCAACCCAGCGTGCCCAGGGTAGGAACCTGGCGACGAGGACGGTGATGCCGGCGCCGCGGTTCATGTTGCGGCGCACCCAGTCGATGGCTTGGCCGGCTTTGGAGTTGGGGTCGAGGCGGTCGACGACGTGGATGAGGCGTCCGCCGAGGAGGAAGCAGATGTTGTCGCCGATGATGCCGCCGATGATGGCGGCGGCGATGATGCCCCACGCGTTGGGGACGCCTTGGGATGCGGAGAAGGCGCCGGAGAGGTTGAGGACGGTTTCGGAGGGGATGAGGGGGATGAGTGCGTCGCCGAGGATGAGGAGTATGACGAGTGGGTAGAAGAGGGGTGTGCCCATCAGGGTGTGGAGGAAGCCGATGAGGGAGTCGATCATCTGGGGTTTTACCTCCTTGGGTGCCCGATGGTGCTCATGGGGGTTCAGTGTAGTTGGTGGGGGTGAAAACGAGGAGTTGTAGGGTTGCTATTCATATTGTCTGATACAACTTATGTGAGTTAACGAACATAGTTCTTGAAGTGAGGTGTCACGAAGCGTGGCTGAAGACGGCAAGACCCTCGTCATCGTGGAGTCCGCGACGAAGGCGAAGAAGATCCAGAAGTATCTGGGGAGCGACTACATTGTGGAAGCTTCCGTGGGGCACATTCGTGATCTTCCGGGCCGCGCTGCTGACATCCCTGCGAAGTACAAGAAGGAACCGTGGGCGAAGTTGGGTGTGAATCCGGAGTCTGGGTTTGCACCTATATATGTTGTCAGTCCTGACAAGAAGAAGAAGGTCGCTGACCTGAAGGCGAAGTTGAAGCAGGCGGACAGGCTGCTGCTGGCGACAGACCCGGACCGTGAGGGTGAGGCGATCGCGTGGCACTTGCTGGAGACGTTGAAGCCGAAGGTGCCGGTGGAGCGCATGGTGTTCAACGAGATTACGGAGTCGGCGATTCGGGAGGCTGCGGAGAATACCCGCGAGCTGGATATGGATCTTGTCGACGCCCAGGAGACCCGTCGCATTCTGGACCGGTTGTATGGCTACGAGGTTTCTCCGGTGTTGTGGAAGAAGGTCATGCCGAGGCTGTCGGCGGGTCGTGTGCAGTCGGTGGCGACGCGTGTGATTGTGGAGCGTGAGCGCGAGCGCATGGCGTTTATCCCGGCGGAGTATTGGGATGTGACTGCGACGTACGGTGGGGGTACGGCGTTTGATGCGAAGCTTGTTGCGATTAATGGTTCGCGGATTGCGCAGGGCAAGGACTTTGATGATCGCGGTCGGCTGAAGGGGTCGGCTGAGGGGGTTGTGGTCGTCGATAAGCAGGTGGCGGAGGAGCTTGCTGGGGCGCTGAAGGGCACCTCGATGACGGTGAGCAGCGTGGAGGAAAAGCCGTACAGCCGCAAGCCGTACGCACCCTTTATGACGTCCACCCTGCAGCAGGAGGCCGGGCGGAAGTTGCGGTTTACGTCGGCGCGAACGATGCGTATTGCGCAGCGCCTGTACGAGAACGGCCACATTACCTATATGCGTACGGATTCGACGTCGCTGTCGCAGCAGGGCCTGTCGGCGGCGCGGGCTGCCGCGACGGAGCTCTACGGTGCGGAGTACGTGGCGGACAAGCCGCGTATCTACGACCGGAAGGTGAAGAACTCGCAGGAGGCGCACGAGGCGATCCGCCCTGCTGGTGAGCGTTTTCCTACGCCGGGGCAGTTGTCGAAGGTGCTTGATGCGGAGGAGTTCAAGCTTTACGAGCTGATTTGGCAGCGCACGGTGGCGTCCCAGATGGAGAACGCTCGCGGGAACTCCACGAAGGTGACTGTTGCGGGCGACTTCGATACCGAGTTCGCTGCGACCGGCCGCACGATTACGTTCCCAGGCTGGCTGCGCGCCTACTCGGATACGCGAGACAGCGAGACGCACCTTCCGCAGCTCACTGCGGGCGACGAGCTGCCGACCACCGCGATTTCGGCGGATGGGCACTCCACGAACCCGCCGGCTCGCTACACGGAGGCGAGCCTGGTGAAGAAGATGGAGGACCTTGGGATTGGGCGTCCGTCGACGTATGCGTCGATTATTAAGACGATCCAGGACCGCGGCTACGTCTTCTCCCGTGGCAACGCGCTGGTGCCCAGCTGGGTGGCGTTTTCCGTGGTGGGGCTGCTGGAGAACAACTTCGATGCCCTGGTGGACTATGACTTCACGTCCTCGATGGAGGACGAGCTCGACGAGATCGCGCACGGCAACGAGGACCGCACCCGCTGGCTGACCAGCTTCTACTTCGGTGACGCCGACGCCAGCGACAACACCGCCGAGGCGATCGCGCGCCGCGGTGGGCTCAAGCACATCATTGAGGACAACCTCGAGCGTATCGACGCCCGCCAGGTCAACTCTCTGAAACTCTTCGACGACGCGGAAGGCCGCGCCGTCAACGTGCGTGTGGGCCGCTACGGGCCGTACATGGAACGCCAGGTGGGCGTCACCGCCGACGGCGAGCCGGAGTACCAGCGCGCCAACATCCCCGAGGCGACCACACCTGATGAGGTCACCCTGGAGCTGGCGGAGAAGCTGTTCGCTACCCCGCAGTCCGGCCGCGAGCTGGGCGTGAACCCTGCCAACGGGCGCATGGTAGTGGCCAAGGAAGGCCGCTTCGGCCCGTACGTCACGGAGCAGCTCGGCGACGACGAGCTGGAGAAAGCGCAAGCCCACGCCGAGGAAGTCATCGCCGAGGAGCGTGCCACCGAGGACAAGCAGCGCGCCGAAGAAGGCAAGCGGAAGAAGAACTGGGACACCAAGACTGCCGCGAAGCAGAAAGAAAAGCGCATGACCGAGCTCGTCGACGAGCAGCTCAAGCCCGCGACGGCGTCCCTGTTCCAGTCGATGGACCCGGCTTCGGTCACGCTTGAGCAGGCGCTGCAGCTGCTGAGCCTGCCGCGCGAGGTGGGCGTCGACGATGGGGAAGTGATTACGGCGCAGAACGGCCGTTACGGCCCGTACCTGAAGAAGGGCTCCGACTCGCGCTCCCTGGCCAGCGAGGAGCAGATCTTCAGCATCACGCTGGAGGAAGCGCGCCGCATCTACGCGGAGCCGAAGCGCCGCGGTCGCGGGGCTGCGAAGCCGCCGCTGAAGCTGCTCGGGGACAACGACGTGTCCGGCAAGCCGATGTCCATTAAGGACGGCCGCTTCGGCCCGTACGTCACTGACGGCACCACCAACGCGTCCCTCCAGCGCGGTGATACCCCGGAGACCATGACGGACGAGCGCGCGAACGAGCTGCTGTCTGCGCGCCGGGCCCGCGAGGCGGAGAACCCGAAGCCAGCCAAGAAGGCCACGCGTAAGACCACGCGCAAGAAGGCGACGAAGAAGACGACGCGCAAGAAGGCAACGAAGAAGGCCGCGAAGAGCTAGTAGCGGGGCTGGCTAGTAGCGGTCCGCCAGGGTGGAGCGCACCGGGCGGGCCAGCTGCGTCATGCGGTTGCGCCCGCGCAGCTCCACGGACTTCATCAGCGTCCAGCGCTGCTGCTCAACCTCGTTGGCGGCGCGTAGGGTAGCTGCGTTGGTGAGCACGCAGCCCGGGGTGTCCTTGGCCAGCTCGGTGAGGCGGGCGGCGGCGTTGACGGCGTCGCCGATCACGGTGTATTCGAAGCGGTCGGAGCCGCCAATGTGGCCGGCGACCACGTGCCCGGAGGCCACCCCGATGCCTGCCTGCAGCTCCAGTCCCGCCAGTTCGCGGCGGAGTTCGCGGGCGGCCTGGAGGGCGTGGGAGGCGGCGTCGTGGATGGAGACGGGCGCGCCGAACACGGCCAGCGCGGCGTCGCCCTGGAACTTGTTGATCACGCCCTTATTGCGGTGCACCACCTCAACGACGATCTCGAAGAAGTTGTTCAGCGCGGCCACGACCTGCTCAGGGGTGTGGTTGACGGCAAACGTGGTGGAGCCGATGACGTCGATGAACACGACGGCCACGCGGCGGTCCTCCCCGCCGAGCTCTGGCTTCTCCTCGAGGGCCTTCTGGGCGACCTCGGTGCCGACGTAGCGGCCGAAGATGTCACGGACGCGCTGCCGCTCGTTGAGCCCGCGCATCATCTCGTTGAACCCGGCTTGTAGTACGCCGATTTCGGAGCCGTCGTAAATGTCGACCTGGGTGTTGCGCTCCCCGCGGCGCACCTTGTTGATGGCTTCCTGCAGCTCCTTGATGGGGTCCACCACGCTCATGATGGCGAACGCGGTGCCGATGAAGCCGGTGGCCAGTGCGGTGAGCGTCAGCGCGAGCACGGCAGGCATGAGCTCGCCGGGGCGGTTGTAGAAGAAGCCGTGGCGCTGCGCGAAGAACAGGGCGAGCACCCCGAACATCGGCACGGCGGAGGTGGTGAACCAGGTCAGGTACAAGCGGTGCTTGATCGGCGGTTCCAGGGTCGAGTCTTCGAAGCGCCGCGCGAGTGCCGACGCCGCCACCGGCCGCACCAGGCGCTCTGCCTGCAGATATGTCATCACTGCGGTGACGAAACATGCCAGCGACGTGGACCCTAAGGTCACGATTGCCAGCTGGTGGTCGATGCGCCAGGCGGCCACGGTGATGATCATGATGCCGATGGCCCACACCCCGACCACGATCACGGTCTGCAGCACCGGGATACGCATGACCAGGTTGCGCACCATGTTCGGGTCGTGGTCGTCGGGGCTGAGCTGCCACTCGAGCACCGGGCGGAACAAGAAGAACGTGACCACGATGCCCACGAAGATGGCAAAGCAGAAGTAGGCCGCGCCGAGGAAGCCGAGGCTTTCGTCGTGAATGTTGAGCTGCTGCACCTCCCGCATGGGGATGAGGAACCGCACGAACAGCATGATCAGCACGGCGCCGACGACGTTGGTTCCGAGCACAGTTGCGGCGTAGAGGGGCCACGAGGTGCCCCACAGCCATTTGAAACTGCGCCAGAATCGTTCCATGCTGTAACACTTTAGCGGGTTTTCGCCCTGCTGTACGCTTGGGGCTTGTGCCTACCGTGAGTCAATTACTTGCTGACGCCCCCTCCGTCCAGCAGGTCATCATGAACGCTGCCGCAGCAGCCCGGGGGATCGGCGACGCGCGAGCCATGACGCATTCCTGGCTGTTCACGGGACCTCCCGGTTCGGGGCGTTCCAACGCGGCGCTCGCGTTCGCGGCTGCGCTGGTGTGCACGGACCCAGACGAGATCGGCTGCGGGCGCTGCAAAGGCTGCCGCGACGCGCTGTCCTCCCAGCACACCGACGTCATGCACGTGGTGCCCAAGGAACTGACGATCAAGGTGAAGGAGACCCGCGAGTACATCGCGCAAGCCGCCCGCATGCCGACGGTCGCCCACTGGCGTGTCCTCATCATCGAGAACGCCGACCGCCTCGGCCAGGACGCCTCCGACGCGCTGCTGAAAACGGTGGAGGAGCCCCCGGCCCACACCGTGATTATTCTGTGCGCCCCGTCGACGGACTCGGAGGACTTCTCCCAGACGCTGCGCTCCCGCTGCCGCCACCTCTATATCCCCGCGCCCTCCGAGGACGAGGTGGTGCGCATCCTCATGCAGGAGGAAGGGGCCACAGAGTCCGACGCTCGGCTTGCCGCCGCCACCACACTGCGCCACGTGGGCCGTGCCCGCCGGATGGTCAACGACAAGTCCGTCCAAATGCGCCGCGCCCAAGCCATCAACCTCGCCGAGCTGGTCTTCCACGGCGCACAGGCCTTCCAGGCCGTTGCCTCTCTGGTGAAGGCCACGGAGAAGACCGCCGTCGAGGACTATGCCGAGGAGGACGCCGAGGAGCGCGCCAAGCTTGAGCAGGCCCTCGGCGTTGGCGCGAAGGGCAGGGGAGCGGCGAAGGCGCTGCGCGGGGCGTCCGCCTCCGTCAAGGCGCTTGAGGCGAGTCAGAAAGCGCGTGGCACTCGCCGCAAACGCGACGTCTTCGACCTCATCCTCGTGGACCTCGCCGGCATCTACCGCGATGCCCTCGCCGTCCAGTCCGGTGCCGAAGTCTCACTGACACACCCCGACTTCCAGCCGCTGGCCGCAGAACTCGCCGAGAAAGTCCGCCCAGAAGGACTCGTGGCGTGCCTCGATGCTATCGCCCAGTGTCGACTGCGCCTCCAGCAGCAGGTAAGCCCCGTCGTGGCGTTCAACGGGATGCTCGGCCACATCCGCCTCGCCTGCGAAGCCCGCTGACCTGGCAGTTTCGTAGATTCTTGGCGGTGCTGTAATATTGTGCAGCGTTGCCACCTTAGCTCAGTCGGCAGAGCGTCTCACTCGTAATGAGAAGGTCGCGAGTTCGATTCTCGCAGGTGGCTCAAGTGAAACCCCAGCTAGAACATGGTTTTAGCTGGGGTTTTGTTCGTATGCGGGGCGGTGCCCGGTACGCACTGGGGGTACACACCAGCTTGGATGGCGGGCTTCTCCGCGCCCCGTCAGAATAGTTCCCCGAGATTCGCGGTCGCCGGAACTATTTTAGGCGACCATTCCGACGAACTGGGGAAACACCGCAGTTGAGCGCCGAAAACCGGGGCTGAGGCCAAAGTAGTTCCCGAGCCCGGGAACTATCTCGGACGTGCACAGACAATCGACCACGTGCGTATTGTCAGGCGTAGACCGAGCACAGACCGAGCAGATTACGGCGCAGAAAGGGGACTAGCGTGACGGATTGCTAGGGTGATCCATGTGTTGCATGCATTTATTGATGAATCCGAGCACAAGGATAAATACTTCACCCTCACCGTCTTGATCGTGGAGGACGAAAACCTTTTACGCCTTGAGCAAGAATTGGATGCCTTGCTTGCGGACTATGCCGAGACCACCGGCTGCGTCAATATCGATGCTGAGTTGCATGGATACGACATGATGCAGCAAAAACGAGATTGGGATGGGGTTCCAATCAGAATCGCGAGATCGATTTATCTACGCGCTCTTGGGACAATAAACATGCTTGCATCTGCCATGTTCGTGGAGACCATTGACCGACATGAGCAAGCAAAGAAATATCGAAATGCTTACAATCCACGAACGGTAGCAATCGGCTACATATTGGAGCGCGTGAATGAGTATGCCTCAAAAGGAAACGAGATTGCGAAGTGTTACCTCGATGACCACTACACCGCTCCGGAAGGGCGTAAAGAATTCATCGAGTATAAAGCCAAGGGGACATTCGGCTACCGAAGCTCCAAACTTGCCAATATAGAAGAAATGGAATTCTATGACTCACGGTCGGAGCGGGGGTTACAAGCCGCTGACCTCTGCTGTTATGTTTATCAGCGGCGTCTCAACGTGAAAGTCGGTAACCCAAAAATGCTCGCAACCCAAGAAAAGATGTGGGGGGCGATTGAAAACATTGTTAAAAGCGGTAGGCAACGAATTTGGCCGTAGACGCACAAAAACCCCGCACGGCGGGGTTTCTGGCAATGTGGAGTTGCGCACGGCGCGCAATCTCTACAATCAAAATGCTAGCTAGTCGGTGATGGAAAAACAAGATTCAGCGCGGTAAAAGCACGCAAGATGTAAAAAACTGCCGGGCGGTGTCTCGTAGAGCGGCGTTCAGCCTGCTAGCGCATTATGGGGTGGGGAGATTCAGCGAGCAGACGCTGGGGTGGGCATGCCTGTCGGTTCAGGACGAAACGGAGATCAACAAATGGGCACGTCGAAAGGGATCGTACAGGTTCCA
Organism: Corynebacterium pseudogenitalium; assembly: GCF_024453815.1. Taxonomy (NCBI): domain Bacteria; kingdom Bacillati; phylum Actinomycetota; class Actinomycetes; order Mycobacteriales; family Corynebacteriaceae; genus Corynebacterium; species Corynebacterium pseudogenitalium. The sequence goes on from NZ_CP072934.1 coordinate 230,495, forward strand.
TGGCGAGCTGTGGCAATGAAGTAGCAGCTTCACGACGTCCCCGGTGAAAACTTAACTTCACTTATATTCATAAGGCGTAGGACGCAGGCAGCGCTTTCCGGTGTGTGGCAGGCCTCGCCCATGTATCGACGCCCTCTTCGCCTCACTCCCTGTTTTCATCACTACAGAGGCCGGTCCGGCAAGAAAATAAACTCCCCCCGCCCGTACGGAAAATGCGAATGCGCGGGGTGTTTTTCTGGTTTCATGGGCGTTCGCGGTGGGGGTGCTGTGAATTCTATATCGACATCCGTTATACCTATTCACTAGAATAGATAGCTATCTACTGCTGGAAATACCATGTCAGTGGCACTTTTACACCAGATTCAGGAAGCTGGTTGTTTTTATCAGTTTCTTCTGAAGTAATTATGAGGAGTAAATTAATGGCCGAATCATCTCGGCGTTTACGTAAGTCAACGTCTACTGGCATCGCGGCAACATCTGCGATTGCGCTCGCGCTTGGTGGCCTGAGCGTGGTCGGCCCGGGCCCGCTGGCACCGCACGCTGCTGCTGCTGAGTTCACCGGCGGCATCCGCGAAAAGTCCGGCGCGGTGGAGAAGGACAAGCAGAAGGCCTCCGACCTGCCAGCCGGTTCGTGTGTTGTCTCGGACACCACTCCGGAGGGCAGCCAGGCTGGTTTCAGCTGGAGCACTTTGGAACCAGGTGGCTTAAGCCCCGATAAGAAGCTCTGGGGTCTGAGCATGTCCTTTGATAACTCGAAGGACCGCACGTTTGCCGATTGGGTCTTTACCAATTCAGGGCAGCTTAGGAACTACCTCGGTGTGGGGCAGGTTCCCTCTATGAATGTGGGCCAGACCTTTATGGACAAGACAGTTACTGGCAAGGCCGACGAAAGCATCGGTATTACTCAGAGCGGTCCACAGATAAATCTAAACCTCACGGCGGACCTGACCGAGGAAAAGGTCCAGCAGTACGCAGATGCCTCCGCTGGCAACCCGGTGCGTTATGCCTGGCAGGGCAAGTACAAGCTAGACAATGCTAACGGGCCGAAGGCCACCCAAGGGAATAATGCTTCCTTCAGTGCCGTCGTGAACCCGTGGCCGAGCGAGAACATCGAATGTAACCCGATCACAGTCTCGTGGGAGGACTGGCAGAAGCACGTCATCGTCCCCGATGACGAAACCAAGGTCGGTAAGATCAACGTGCCTGCTGTGCAGAACGACGGCACGGACGACTCGATGTCCCGCATGGTCGTGGAGGCCTACGACGGCAACGGCAAGTTCATCGGCACCACGGACCCGGCAGCGTCCGGGGGGGAAGCAGCTCCTGCGCGTCGATAAAGAGACCGGTGAAATCTTCTTCACCTGGCCTGAGTACCGTGGTACCGACCTGGCGACCGACAAGAACGTGAACTTCTCCGTTCTGGCGAAGCCACGTACCAAGGACCAGCTCCAGAAGGCTGGTAACCACAACAACGAATATGGCGAAAGCAAGACCTTTGACAGCTCCAACTCGCTGACACGCTACAACAAAGCGAACGTCATCGACTCGAAGGCGTTCTCCCTGGATGACACCGAGTATCACGACCCGAAGTATGACAAGACGGACGCTTCGATTATCTCGGGCGTCGATAGTGCAACGGGACCGATCGCTACCGAGCCGCAGAAGGTCACCTTCACCCAGGTCCCAGATCTGATCAAGGAGCTAGAGAAGAAGAAGGGCGAGAAGGGCTTCGAGGCCAAGGTCACCCTCGACGAGAAGTACGTCTACGAGGGCTGGACCGTCGAGAGGGACGAGGACTACAACGTCACCGTCACTGCGCCGGAAGACCCGCGTCCGGGCACCTTCGCGCGCCCCGTCGTAACGGTGGAGTACTCCAATGGCTCCACAGACAAGATCGAGCTGTTCGTCGTTGTTGACCCGAACAACACCCAGGTCACCGACCTGGTGCGCCCTGGCCTAACGAAGGGCACGATTGGCGACGAACTGACCGCCCAGGTGGGCACGAAGTCCATCATGAAGGGCTACAAGCCGGTCCACCCTGCCAAGTTCGAGATCGACGAGTCCACTGTGCCAGAAGGCTGGACCGTCACCATCGATGAAACCGGCAAGGTTACCGCTAAGGCGGACGACACCGTGGCACCGGGCACCATCATTACTCCGAAGGTGAAGGCCACCTACCCGGACCAGACCACGGATGAGATCGAGACCCAGTTCCAGGCGATCGTTGACATCAAGATCCCGACCTACGACACGGTGGCAAACAAGCCGAACGCGAAGGTCAGCCTGACTCCCAAGCTTCCTGAGCGTGGTTTGAGCGGCAACACGAGCGACGAGGCCCCGAAGCGCTACACCTTCGAGGGCGGTAAGACCGAGTACACCCACACGGATGACAGCGGCACGTGGACCGTCAAGATTGACGAGAACACCGGCAAGATCACCACGACGATTCCGAAGAACGCCCCTGAGGGCTACATCTTGAACGTGCCGGTGCTCGCCCACTACGACGAAAATACGGACAAGCCGCAGAAGGTAGAGGGCACTGTCGTTGTGCTGAAGAGCGACGTCGCTCCGGAATACAATGTGCAGGTCACCGGCCCGAACCAGGCTGTGGACCACCAGGTTAGTGGCGCTCCGAAGGACTCAAAGTACTCCTTTGGCGTAGATGGGGATGAGCCGATCCTGACCAAGAAAACCGAGGACGACTGGGAATACACCATCGATCCGGATACCGGTGTTGTCTCGGCAACCCCGCCGGCAACTGCGAAACCGGGCGACAAGAAGACTGTCACCGTTACCGTGGACATGCCGGATGGCTCGCGCTCCGAGGTTCCTGTCACCACCGTGGTGAAGCTGACCAATAGTTGGGAATCCGAGCCAATCATCCCGCCACAGACGGTTTACCCGGGTGATACGGCGACGTCACCACTGGCGATTGAGAAGCCGGAAGGCATCGACGTTGCGAAGGAAAACCCCTACGCCATCAAGCCCGCCAAGAACTTCACCCCGACCGGTGAGAAGAACGAGTTCGGCAACCCGACCTACAAGGTGAGTACCCCCAACGGCGACTGGGTTGTCGGCCTGGATAAGGACGGCAACGTTGTGTCTACTGCACCGGACACCGCAAAGCCGGGCGACAAGATCAACGTTCCTGTCACTGTGACTTACGAGGATGGCTCGAAAGACACCACTACCGCTGTGGTGACAGTCGAAGACTTCCCGGAGCGCCCGAAGCCGTTCGACGTCGAGTACAAGTACGACGACACCATCGCTGCCGGTACTTACAAGGTCGAAACCGAGGGCGTGCCGGGCACCGAAAAGATGGACAAGGACCGTAAATGGAACGAAACTAAGGCACCAGTCAACGAGGTCGTTGTCATCGGCACCAAGCCTGCCGAGGCCGCCAAGGACATCACCTGGAAGGTCCCGATTCCGTACCCGACTGAGGTCCGTGAAAACCCAGAGCTGAAACCTGGTGAAACCCGGGTTGTTCAGGAAGGCAAGAACGGCAAAAAGACCTACACCGCCAAGTTCACCGCCAAGGGCTCCGAGGCGCAGGTCGCTGAGGAGGAGACCACCGAGGAGCCTGTCAAGCGGATTGTCGAATATGGCCCGGGCCTTGCGCCGAGTGAGCTGGTGACCAAGACCGAGAAGCCGGTTCCGTTCAACACCAAGGTTGTCTTCGACGACACCTTGGAGGCTGGCAAGCAGGTTGTGGATCAGAAGGGCGAGCTTGGTACTGAGGTTGAGACTTCTACCCAGAAGATCGTGGACGGCAAGCCTTCCGGCGACCCGAGCGTAACCTCTGAGCGCACCAAGGAGCCGACCGAGCAGATCATCCGTGTTGGCACCAAGACCGCCGGCGAGACCACAAAGACCGTCGAGTCTGAGGTTCCGTTCGGTGTGAAGATCGAGTTCGATCCGAACATACCTGCCGGAACGTCTGAGACTGTCACCGAGGGTAAGCCAGGTAAGAAGACCACCACGGTGACCCAGAAGGTCACCAACTCCCAGCCGGATGGCGAAGCCACCGTTGAGGAGAAGATCACCGAAGAGCCGGTTGATCAGGTGATCAAGGTCGGCACCAAGCCGTCAGAGGCGTCCGAAAAGGTCACCTGGACTGCGCAGGTTCCGTTCGGCGTTGAGACTCGTCCGAACCCGGAGTTGAAGCCGGGTGAGATCAAGGTTGTCCAGGAAGGTGTTCCGGGTGAGAAGACCTACACCGCTGACTTCACTGCCAAGGGCGACCAGGCTTCCGTGAAGCCTGAGGAGAAGCAGACCAAGGATCCGATTAACCAGATCATTGAGTATGGTCCGGCGGCCGAGGACACCTCTGTGGTGACCAAGGTTGAGAAGCCTGTTCCGTTCGAGACCGAGATTGTCTTCGACAACACCCTTAAGGAGGGTGAGCAGGTCGTCGATGAGCAGGGCGAGCTTGGTACCGAGGTTGTGACCTCTACCCAGAAGATCGTCGATGGTAAGCCGTCCGGCGAGCCGACCGTGACCTCTGAGCAGACAAAGGCCCCGAAGAAGGCCAAGATCCGCGTTGGCACCAAGACCACCGGTGAGACCAAGAAGACCGTTGAGTCTGAGGTTCCTTTCGGTGTGAAGATTGAATTCGACCCGAACCTGCCTGCTGGTACCTCCGAGGTCGTCACCGAGGGCAAGCCGGGTAAGAAGACCACCACGGTGACCCAGAAGGTCACCAACTCCCAGCCGGATGGCGAAGCCACCGTTGAGGAGAAGATCACCGAAGAGCCGGTTGATCAGGTGATCAAGGTCGGCACCAAGCCTTCGGAGACCTCCGAGAAGGTCGAGTGGAAGGCGCCGATTCCGTTCGAGGTTGAGACCCGTCCGAACCCGGAGCTGAAGCCGGGCGAGATCAAGGTCGTCCAGAAGGGCATCCCGGGTGAGAAGACCTACACCGCTGACTTCACCGCCAAGGGCGACCAGGCTTCCGTGAAGCCTGAAGAGAAGCAGACCAAGGATCCGGTAAACGAGATCATTGAATACGGACCAGGCGAAGTGAAAAACGGTGAAGTATCCAGCACCGTGAAGAAGCCGGTCCCGTTTGAGACTGAGATCGTGGAAGATGACTCGCTCGAAGCCGGTACCTATAAGGTGACACAGCAGGGCGAGCTTGGTGAGGACGTTGAAACCTCCACCCAGAAGATCGTCGATGGTAAGCCCTCCGGCGATCCAAAGGTGACCACTGAGCGCACCAAGGATCCGGTCAAGCAGATCATCCGCGTTGGCACCAAGAAGCCTGCGACCCCGACGCCGCCGACCAGCGATCCGAAGGAAGTCGAGCTTCCGTACACCACGAAGATCATCTACGACAAGACGCTTGAGCCTGGTCAGGAAATCGTGGACCAGGAAGGCGCTAACGGCAAGGTTGAGGTGACCGTCGAAAAGGGCCAGCCTTCCGTGAAGGTCGTCAAGGAGCCAGTCGAGAAGATCATCCGTGTTGGCACCAAGCCACCTGCGGATATCGAGTGGAACGAGCGAATCCCGTTCGAGGTGAAAGTCAAACTTGACCCAACCATCGAGGCTGGCAAGCACAAGGTCGAGCAGGAAGGCAAGCCAGGCCTGGTTCACCACAAGTCCGACGGCACCGAAGAGACCGTCGTGGAGAAGCAGGATCACGTCATCCTCATCGGCACCAAGAAGCCGGGCAACGATCCGGAGAATCCGGAGCAGCCTGAGCAGCCGACGCCTGGTGGCGACCTGGAGATCAAGGTCCGCTACACCACCCGGATCGTCTACGACCCGAACCTGAAGCCAGGTGAGGAAGTCGAAGACGTTGCTGGTAAGGACGGCCGCTACACCATCAAGGTTGTCGACGGCAAGCCTGTCGCCGAGATGGTGGAGAAGCCAGTCGAGCGCGTGCTGCGTGTTGGTACCAAGCCACCTGCAGGTGTCCGCTGGACCGAGGAGATTTCCTACGACTACGAGGTTGTCGAGGATTCCGAGCTCGAGGCTGGTAAGCACCAAGTTGTGCAGCCGGGCAAGCCCGGTCAGCGCATCCATAAGGAAGACGGCAGTGTCGTCGAGGTTGCTCCGCAGAAGCTGATCATCAAGGTCGGCACGAAGAAGAGCCCAACCGACCCGACCGATCCGTCGAAGCCAACCGAGCCTTCGACGCCTGCTGAGCCAGGCGCCAACGGTTCCTCGGAGAAGGCGAAGCGCTGTGCTGCGAACGCGTTCGCGGTCAACAGCCCGCTGCTGTGGCTGCTGCCAATCGGCCTCCTTGCTGGTATCGGCTACGGCGTGAACGAAGCGTTCGGTCCGCAGCTGCAGCAGGCTGGCGCTGAGCTGAACGCCCGCTTCCAGGAGTCCATGCCAAAGCGTGACTGGGGTCACGGTCAGCAGGGTCGCCGCCACGAAGACCCGGAGTGGGTCCGTGAGCTGCGCGCAAAGGCTGACTCTGTCAACCGCCAGTTCGCTGGCTACGGCGAGCAGCTCCGCCCGCTGGGCATCGCGCTTGGTGCGATTGCCGCGGTCAGCATGCTGGGTGTCCTGATCGCCCAGGCGTGTGAGGAGGATGGGTTCAACAACGGCCTGACCATCCTCGGTTCGTCGAAGGGCGACACGCCTGCCGACAAGGCCAAGGCCGGTTCTTCTGAGCAGAAGTAAACCGCGCAGAGTCGAATGAAAGGCGCCACCCACACCGGGTGGCGCCTTTTGGCGTTCCGGAGCGGATAACACCTACTAGGAATTGCTCAACCTGTGACAGGCAAGGGCGAATCACAGAGTGCAGGGCGAAAGAAAGCGCCAGAGGTTCAGGAAGACCAAGACAAAAGGCTAGAGGCTGTCCGCAAAGACGAACCTAAGTCGGCGAGACCGCTCGAGACACTGCGAGCTGGTGTACAGAACCCATCCCAGAGTGAGCCAAAGCCCCGGAATTGGGGAGAACACCTGGATTGGAACAGGCACAAGTTTGCTCAATGGCTCGTTGTCGGCACGCTTGTTGCGATCCTAATCTTTCAGTCATCGAATACGCGTGGCCACGTGAGGACCAGACGTTTGCCGGTACCATCGACGTCTTCCAGATCATTGCCACTACTGCACTGGGTATGTGTTTGGACGATCTGAGAGGAAGAACGATGGCGAAGGCACGCGCTAACTGCCCTCCGACCCTGCGCCTCGGCTTTCGTTAATCACATGTGTCGGTACCATTGGCGGCTATTAATCCAGAGGAACCGCAAAGGAGCGTCATGCCAGAGGAATACGAGATTGAGAAGTTTGAAGATTCGCTCGGAGAGTTCATCGTCTACCGCACAGAGGATGACGAAACGGAGGTGCATCTCAAGCTTCGTAACGGCTCTGTCTGGATGACCCAAGGGGAGATGGCCGAGCTGTTCGATATAGGGGTGGCCACCGTCAGCCGCCATCTCAAAACAATCTTTGAAGACGGGGAGCTCAAACGCCCGGCAACTGTTTCATATTATGAAAGAGTTGCCCTTGAGCGGGGAAGACAGGTCACTCGGAGATTGGAACACTACAACCTCGATGCCATCATGGCGGTCGGCTACAAGGTTCGTGGGCGGCGCGGGGCACAGTTCCGAAACTGGGCGACGGAGGTGCTTACAGAGTACTTAGTCAAGGGCTTCGCGATGAACGACGAAAAGCTCAAGGACCCTACTGGTGCCGACTACTTCGACGAACTGCTGGAGCGGATCCGCGACATCCGTGCCTCGGAGCGCCGCTTCTACCAACAGATCCTTGAAGTCGTGGCGACGGCAACGGATTACGACAAGGATAATTCGGCACAACGAAACCTCTTCGCTGCTCTGCAGAATAAGCTCCACTTTGCGGTCGCAGGCCAAACGGCCGCGGAAATCCTCGAAACAAGGTGCGACCCAAGCCAGCCAAATATGGGGCTAACATCTTTTGCCGGTAAGAAGGTGCGCAAAAAGGACGTCACGATCGCAAAAAACCACCTCGAAGAGGGAGAAATGCGCACGCTGAACCGGCTCACCACAATGTACTTGGAGCATGCCCAGCTGCAGGCAGAGCGTCGTAAGGCGATGACATTCAAGGATTGGATCGAGCAGACGGACAAATTCATCCAGTTCAATGACTATCCGGTTCTCGAAAATTCAGGGCGAGTTACTACGGCAGCCGCCAAGCGCCACGCGGAAGAGCGGTACGAAATTTACGACCGGGCACGGAAAAAAGAACTCGAGGCCATCGAGCTACAGAAACAGATTGAAGACATGCAGCGCATCGAGAAGGAGATTCTGTCCAGCAAGCGACGCCTGGCGCGCTAACCCACATCCGGCACGGCACGTATCCGACCACGCCGGACACTACGAGCCTGCAGATGATCCGCGCGCGGCGCCGCGTCCGCGCCTGCGGCAATCGCCACGGTTACACCCATGTACTTCAACGCGCACGTGTCGATGCCACCGAGGCCAGCGTCCTCGCAGTCAACGGCTAGCTGCTGTCAACCGCCATTTCGCAGGCTACGGCGAGCAGTGGCGCCTTTTGACGTTCCGCGCACTTGGAGGGTTTGCTCAGCGTTCACCCAAAATTGCGCCAACCATAACCGGAATGTTTCCGGAAACTCACATTCCTTTCGCAGAATCGATACGTCGCCAACCCGGCGACTCGAACCAAGTATTGATTCTGTGAAGGATTCTCATGGCTTTTACCAACCCACGTGTCGCCGCTGCAGCAACGTCCGCAGTGGTGGCGCTCGCTGTCGTCGCAACGCCTGCGCACGCCGCTGAACCAAAGGCACCGAAGAACATCATCTACATGGTCGGCGACGGCATGGGCTACAATCACGTCGCAGCAGCCAACCTGTGGCAGACCGGCCAGTCCAAGTGGATGCTCAACGGTGAAAACAGCATCAACAGCATCTCCAACGTCGACGGCAAACCAGTCCAGGCCTTCGAGCAGGAGGACAAGGGCTGGAAGCACACCTCCATGACCACCTTCCAGTACGGCAACGAGTACGACGAAATCAAGGCGTGGAGCGACCGCGACTGGATCAACAAGAACTTCACCGACTCCGCCGCAGCCGCCACCGCCATGGGCACCGGCGTCAAGACGGATAACGGCAAGATCGGCGTCGACCACAAGGGCGAGAAACTGGAGAACACCTCCCAGCGCGCCGTGAAGCAGGGCAAGGCCGCCGGCGTCGTGTCCACCGTGCCGTTCAACCACGCCACCCCGGCAGGCTGGGGCGGCCACAACGAGAACCGCAGCAACTACACCCAGCTCGCCGACGAAATGCTCGGCCCCGACAGCCCACTGTCCGTCATCATGGGCGCCGGCCACCCTCTCTACGACGACAACGCCCAAAAAACCGACAAGTTCAACCCGAAGTACATCACCGAGGAGACCTACAACAAGGTCGCCAACGGCGAAACCGACTGGAGCCTGGTCACCGACCAGGCAGACTTCGAGTCCCTCGCCAAAGCCGCCAACAAGGACGCCAAGAAGATCTTCGGCCTCGCACCTGTGGCGAACACGCTGCAGCAGGGCCGCGCAGGCTCCGACGGCGAAGACAAGGCAAACGTCGGCCCGTACCTCACCGAGTTCAACAAGGGCGTGCCAACCCTGGCCACCATGTCGCTCGGCGCTCTGAACACCCTCAACCAGGACGAAGACGGCTTCCACCTCATGATCGAAGGCGGCGCCATCGACTGGACCGGCCACGCCAACACCATCGGCCGCTCCATCGAAGAGACCATCGACTTCTTTGACGCGGTAGCTGCCGTCGAAAAGTGGGTCGAGGCGAACTCCTCCTGGGAAGACACCCTGCTCATCGTCACCGCCGACCACGAAACCGGCTACCTCGCCGGCCCGCAGGACCCATCCAAGTACAGCGAGCTCAGCAGCGAAAAGGGCGCCAAGCCGGAGCACACCTACAACTCCGACAACCACACCAACCAGCTCGTCGGCTTCTGGTACAAGGGCGCAGGTGCCGACGACATCTACGAAGCATCCACCAAGCACACCGACAAGATCCGCGGCTCCTACATCGACAACACCACCGTCGCCCGCCTCACCCTGGACAAGTGGTGGAACGGCGAAAAGCCAGCAGACAACAAGAAGCCTGCCGACGGCTCCTCCGCCGACTCCCCGTGGCTCATCGCCATCCTGTCCATCCTCGGAGTCGCCGGTCTACTGGCTGTGATCGCGCAGGCAGCACCATCCCTGGTGGACAACCTGCGCACGCAACTGCCTAAGTTCTAGCAGCTACTACCTGCCTACATAGGAAGCATCGGCAACTTCACGCCGAGCTTCGGCAGTGCGGCAATCAGGCCAATGATCGCGAGCACCGCTGCGATCACGCCGCCAACAATCGCCGCCACGTTCAGCTCCGGCTCCGCCGTCGGGTACGCAACATCCGCCTGAGCGCCCTTCGCGCAGGCAGCGGCCGCGGCGGAGTCGGCGTCGTCAAGCATTGCCTGCTTCTCGGCGACCTTCCCAGCTGGCGTGGCGGCCCACGCCTTATACAGCGCCTCATCACTCTTCTCGACGCCAAACGGCACCTCAGCGCGCTTCATCTCCGGACCGACCTTGCGCGTCGCCGGGTCGATGTCCTCGAGTGAACCTTCCTTCGTCGGCTTCGTCTCCTTCACCGTCTTCTGCGCCTCGGCGTACTTCTCGGCGAGCTTGGTTGGGCGCTTCGTGGCGTCCGGGTAAGCAGCATCCACGGCGGCCACGAAGTCGCGTGCCTGCTCATGCAGCCCAATCGCCTTTGACGCTTCGAACCAGGAGACGACGAAGCGCTGCTCGTCGGCCGAGAGTTGCACAGTGCACATGCCGTCCTTGTCCTTCACGTTCACCGTCGCGGCGTGGGCGGGTGCGGCAATGGTGCCGAGCGCGATCGCGGTCGCAGCAGCGCAGGTAACAATACGTTTCATGGTGTCCTCCTTGAGGTCGAGTGGGTGTACCGGGTGTACGCGATTAGTTTCCGACACCGCACGTTGCGACAGCGTTAACGTGGGAATTCGGGGGTAGGTGGGGGTGGTTTGCGGCTGGTCTCCGGGTGGTTCTCGCTCCGGTCGAGGTGTTCAAGGAGTGCGATGCAGGTCGCGCTTCCTCGCCCCGTCTGGCTGATTTTCGGCGACCAGCATCGCACGCTTCTAAGACCTCGACCGGAACGATTTGGAGCGTCTCATGTGAGGCTGCTACGTGCTAACCCGCGCGCCGAATGCCCGCTACAACTCCCGCGGCACCACTTTGCCGGTGGCGTTGCGTGGCAGCGCGTCGACGAAGTGGACGTCGCGGGGGATGGAATGCTCGGCGAGGTGGTCGCGAACCCAATCCTGGACGCTGGCAGCCGTCAACGCCTGGCCGGCGCGATCGTCAGTGCGGACGATCCAGGTGGCGACGCGTTTGAAGGTATCGGGGTCGTCGACGCTGCCGACGTAGAGGTCGTCGATACCTGGCATGCGCTCGAGGACTGCTGCGACGGATTGGGGGTGGACGTTTTCGCCGCCGACGATGATCATGTCGTCGCTGCGGGACACGACGTGCAGGAGGCCCTGGTTGTCGAAGTACCCGAGGTCGCCCATTTCGATGAGGCCGTCGATAGTGACCATGGGCGTGTCGGGGTTGGTGTAGCCGCGCAGGGCGGTTTCGTTGTTGAGGAAGATGCGCCCGACGGTGCCGGTGGGGACTTCGCGGCCTGCGTCGTCGTAGATGCGCAGGGTGGTGCCGGGTGGGACGCGGCCGACGCAGGTCGGGTCGTTGGCGACGGTGGTGGCGTCGGCGGCTGCGGCGAGGGCGAGTTCGGTGGAGCCGTAGATATTGGCCACGATGGGTCCGAAACGGTCGATGAGGCGCTCGGCGAGGAGTGGGGTCAGGGCGTTGCCGGCGGTGCCTATGAAGCGCAGGCGCGATGTGTCGTACTCTCCCTCGAGGTCAAGCATGTGTTTGAGGAAGATGGGGGAGGAGATGAGGCCGTCGCAACGGAAGTGTTCGAGCTGCCGAAAAACCTTGTCGGGGTCGAAGACACGCTGCGTAACGATGGTACCGCCGACCCCAAGCGTGATGTTGAGCGCGGACCAGCCCCAGGTATGGAACATGGAGGCGGTCGTCTGGACGGTGTCGCCGGCGCGGAAGGGGATCGCCTCGAGGTAGCCGGTGACCACGAAGGGGAGGGCGGGCTCGGCGCGCAGGATGCCCTTGGGGATGCCGGAGGTGCCCGAGCTCATGAGCACGATGTCGCCATGTTTCGGAAACAGCGGCAGCGCGGCGTCGCCGCCACCCATACTTATCGACGCCAACTTCGCCCCATCAACCACTACCATGCCGGTGACCTTCGGGATGCGGGGCAGGAACTCGTCGTCGGTGAAGAGGATGTTGATGTCGTTTTCCTCGATACACCCGCGGAGCTGTTCGGTGGAGGAGCCGACGTTGAGGAGGAAGATGGAGCCGCCGGTGTAGCCTTTAGCGCCGAGTGGCAGGATGATGCCGCGGCCATTACGGGCGATGACGCCGATGCGCGGCTGGTCGGTGACCGTAAGGATCCAGCGGGCCACGTTGCGCGCTTGGGTGCGGAGGTCGCGGTAGGTGAGGAGGCCGGCGTCGTCGATAAGGGCGGTGCGCTCGGGGGCGGCGAGGTAGCCCTGTTCGATAGCGCGGGCGGTGGTGAAGCGGAAGCGGAGCAGATTTGGTATAACCCCTAGCGCTGCTTTCTGGCTGTTGCCGAGGCTGATCATTCCGGCGCGGTGGGTGGCCCTGAGAAAGCGGAGAAACATTGCTCTATTCTATGACATCTGGCAAAGTAGGCGTAGTTCTTGTTGTAGATGTGAAAGAAGTGCACTTGTGTTTCGTAAGTTGACGGCGGCGATCGTCGCGACCGCGCTGGCCATTGTGCCAGCGCAGGCCACCGCGCAGCCGCGTAACATGGTGGTTTTCGGCGATTCAGTCATTGCCGACCCAACAGTCCACGACTGGGCGGCAGGAAAAATCGGCGCCACGCCACAAGGCTCCTCGGATGCGAAGGTCTGGTGCCCAACCGGTGCAAGGAATTGGGGCAAGCAGGCGGCTGCGCGCCTCGGGTTGCGGGCAATGGACTACTCCTGTGCCGGCACCGTTTCAACTCGCGTTGGCCCCTATTTCTCCCTGCAGGTTGACCGCGCGTTGCGCGACCGCTCCCTGAACCCGGCAACGGCCCGCGTCATCATCTCGACCGGCTTCAATGACACCTATTCGACCGGCGGCCGGTCCCCGGAGCAGGTGCGTCGCGCCTTCGTCGACGCGATGGTGCCGCAGGTGAACCGTATCCGGGCGGCGGCGCCGAACGCGCGCATCCAGATTGTCGGCTACCCGAAGATCACGCAGGGCGACCGCGTGTGCCTGTTTCAGCTGGGCAACAACATGCACGACGCCACCCCGATGCCCTTCGTGCAAGCGTGGGAGGACACCGCGCAGTGGATGCAGGTGGACCTGGCGCGCGCAGCGGGTGTCGAATTTTTGGACCTGAAGCCGTCCACGTGGAACAACAACATGTGTGCCCCGGACCACATCCGGATGTGGGCCGGGCTGGTCGATTTCGGCCCTTCGCCACGCAACATGCCGCTGCACGTGAACCAGCGCGGCCACGCCCACGTCGCGGACGTCATCGCGCATTCCTAGAAACTAGCTACTTGGCCAGCGCGTCCTCGATGGCCTGCTCGAAGGCCTCGTAAGGCTGCGCGCCGATGATTTCCTGGCCATTGACCAGGAAGGACGGGGTGGAGTTAAAGCCTGCACGCTGCGCTAGGTTGTTGGCGTCCTGCAGGGCGGCGTCGTACTTGTCGCTGGCGGCGTCGGCCTTGAACTTCTCCATGTCCGGCATGCCTGCGGCTTCAGCGAAGCGGACGAAGTCCTCCATGTCGAAGTCGGGATGGCCTTTGGCCTTGATGGCCTCTGCCATGTAGGCGTCCTGGTACTCGAAGAATTTGCCTTGGTCGGCGGCAGCGCGGCCGGCGCGGGCTGCTTCGACGGCGGCCTGGCCGTTAACTACGAAGTCGTTGAACTCGATGCGCACCTTGCCCTCATCGACGTAGTTCTTGATGATCTGCGGCATGATCTCAACGTTGGCCTTGATGCAGAATGGGCAGTCCCAGTCGGAGAACTCGGAGAGGACGACGGGGGCGTCGACATCGCCGAGGGCCATTGGGTCGTTGGCGTCGCGGCGCTCGATCTCGGCGGCGGCCTCGTTCATAGTCGGTTCGGCGGCAGGCTCTTCGGCGGCCTGAGACGGTGCAGTCTGGGCGGTCTCCGTGGCGGGTGTCGCGGAGTTTGCGCCGATGACGTAGCCACCCACCCCGGTGCCGACCGCCAATACTGCCGTAAATGCCCACATCAGTGGTGGGATCTTGGTATCACTCATGGTGCTCCTTTGGTTGTTCTGCGTTTTGTAATGCTACCGCCCGCGCCAAACGAGCGTAGCGCAGCTCCTGCTCACGGAACCGGGTCCAGGTCGAGATGGTGGTGAAGAAGAACGCGATGATCAGCACGTACAGCATCAGGTCCGTGCCGCGGGCAACACCCAACCAGTTGGCAAGGATGGTGACGTCGTCGGGGCGCAGGATCGCCCAGATGGCGGCGATGAACATCGCGCCGAAGCCGATCTTCACCCACGCTTTCGCGTTCGCCTTTCGGCGGTTAGCAAAAAAGTAGAGCGCCAACAGGACGGTGGCGCAGATCAGTGCGAACTGGATCATGGGAGCCTCCCTGCCACGATGTTGTCGGCCAGGATGTTGACGCCGTTGATAAGCGACTGGCCCTTGCTCATCGAGTACTCCGTGTACAGAATCTCCACCGGCTCCTCGGCGACGCGCCACTTGCGTTGGTCGATCAGGGCGACGATCTCGGATGCGTGCGACATCCCGTTCATCCGCAGGTTCATCTCGTTGGCCACTTTGAGGTTGAAGGCGCGTAGGCCGTTGTGGGCGTCGCTCAGCCCGAGGCGACGAGTGCGTGGCGAGAGCAACACCACCGTGCGCAGCACCACGCGCTTGATCCACGGCACCTGCGAGCTATCTTGGCCGGCGAAGCGGGTGCCCACCACGATGTCGAGCGGCTCCGTGCGCAGGCGCTGCACCATGCGCAGCACGTCCTTGACCTGGTGCTGACCGTCGGCATCGAAGGTGACAAAGTACTTCGCCCCCGGCTGAGCCCGCGCGTACTCCACCCCGGTCTGGATCGCGGCGCCCTGCCCCAGGTTCACCGGGTGGTTGACCAAGTGAGCCCCGGCGGCGCGGATGGCGTCGGCAGAATTGTCGCGGGAGCCGTCATTGACGGCCACGATGTTCGGGAACGTAGCCCGCGCATGCTCAATGACCTGCTGGATAACGGGGCCCTCGTTATAGCAGGGGATGATGAGCCAAGTGTCGTCGTTCATGTTGACGCAGATGTTACCCGGCGCGGTGGAAAAGCTGCGCATAAACGCGCTTCAGCAGAGGCTTCGGCAGCAGGCGGTAGAGGGTGCGCACTGCGACGTTCACCATCGCGCGCGTGCGGCCGATCAGGCCGTAGCGCACCAGCCGGATCTGCATGTCTACCTCCGAGGTGAACATGTCGCTGCCGGTGCGGCGGTCGAACTGCTCGTCGGTGACACGGAAGTAGGTGAGTGGCTCCTGCATGTTGTACAGGGTGTAGCCGTCGGCGATGAGGCGCGCGAAGAGGTCGTAGTCCTCCATGAGGTGCACGTCCTGGTACCCGCCCACCGCCTTGACGTCCGCCGTGCGGTACATCACGGAAGGGTGGTTCATTGGCGAGTTCATCTTGGCGTAGTGTGCGGGGTGCTCGGGCAGGCGTCGGATGCCGCCGGTGCGCTCGCCGTCGAACTCCTGCACCGCAGTTCCCACCACGGACACCTCGGGGTGCTGCTGCAAAAACTCGAGTTGCCGCTCGATGCGCTGGGGGAACGCCTTGTCGTCGGAGTCGAGCTGCGCCACGAACTCGCTGTTGATCGTCTCCAGCGCCGCCTGCAACGCGGGGCCCGCACCGCGGTTTTCGGCGCAGCGCACCACGCGCGCCCCATACTTCTCGACGACCCCCTCGACCCCATCCGCCACCGGCCCATCAAACACGACCACGACCTCGTCCGCGGGGCGGGTCTGCTCAGCGAGGGACTGTAGCGCCTCGGCGAGCTGGTCAGGAACAGTGCCGTGGTAGGCAGACAGGAGCGCTGTAACGGTGGACATGGCTACCGATACTAGTTGCGTGCGGCGTCGAGAAGAAATGTGCCGTAGCCCGACTTCACCATGGACTCACCCAGGCTGACCAGCCTGTCCACAGAGATGAACCCCTGCTCGTAGGCGGCGACCTCCGGCGAGCCGATCACCACACCGGTGCGCTTCTGCAGCACCTCCACGTAGGCGGACGCCTCCGCCATGGAGTCAATCGTGCCGGTGTCCAGCCACACGTCACCCCTGTTCAAACGGTGGACCCGCAGCTGGTTCGCCTTGAGGTACGCCTCGTTCACGCTGGTGATCTCCAGCTCGCCGCGGGCACTCGGGGTGATCGTCTTCGCGATGTCCACGACCTGGTTGTCGTAAAAGTACAGGCCGACGACGGCGAAGTTGGACTTCGGGTGCTCCGGTTTCTCCTCAATCGACGTGGCCACGCCATTCGCGTCGAAGTCCACCACACCGTAGCGGTGCGGGTCGGAGACCTCGTAGGCGAAGATGGTGCCGCCGGTGCCGTCGTGGCTGAGGTCCAGGGCGCCGTCGAAAATGTTGTCACCCAGCACGAGCGCCACTGAGTCATCCCCGATGAAGTCCTCGGCGATCAGAAACGCCTGGGCAAGCCCGTCGGGGGAGGGTTGGATGCCGTAGTGGAGCATGATGCCCCAGTCGGAGCCGTCGCCGAGGAGGCGCCGGAACGCGGGCGCGTCCTCCGGCGTGGTGATCACCATGATCTCCCGGATACCAGCGCTGATTAGCGTGGTCAGCGGGTAGTAGATCATGGGCTTGTCGTAAATCGGCATCAACTGCTTCGAAATACCCTTCGTAATCGGGTAGAGCCGGGTGCCGGACCCGCCGGCCAGAATGATGCCCTTCATCGACTTAGCGCTTCGGCAGGATCTTATCCAGCGGCAGCTTCTCGATCACAGTCAGCACCGTGGTCAGGATGCCCATGATGAACAGGATCAGCGCCGGGGTGGACACGTTCGACGTGTCGCCCGCGGACAGTGCCATCGCCGGGTCGGTCGGGGCAGTATTCGTCGTCGTGGTGGCCTCAACCGTCGGGGTGACCGTCGCCGTCACCGTCGGGGTGACGGTGACCGTGGTGGTTGCTGGGGTCGAAGGAGCCGAAGGAGCAGGCGAGGTGGAGGTTTGGGTGGAAGCGAACGCCGGGGTTGCCACCACCAGTGCCCCCGCCACCGCGAGAGCTGCAAGAGAAGTGCGATTCATGCAGTACAACCTACCCAAGATAGAGCGCCAACGCAGCTCTCCAGTTCATGGGGGCAAAGCCCGTCGCCTTGATCTTGTCCAGCGCCAGCGTCGATTCCGCAGGCCGTGGCGCCTTGTCCTCGTACTCCTCCGAAGTCACCGGGTGTACCTGTGCGGGGTCCTTGCCCATCCCGATGAACACCGCCATTGCGATCTCGTCGCGGCCCACCGAATCCCCATCCGAGGTGATGTTGTACACCCCGTACGCAGCCTCGTTGGCGAGCAGGTGGCGGATGCCCTTCGCCAGGTCCTCCGCCGACGTCGGCCGCCCGCGCTGGTCCTTCACCACCCGCGGCTTTGCGCCGGCCTCCGCGAGGGAGCGCATCGTCGCCATAAAGTTCGCCCCGTCCCCGAACACCCACGACGTGCGCACCACGTAGTGCTTGCGCGCCACCTGCGCCGCCGTCTCCCCGGCAGCCTTCGACGCCCCGTAGCGGCTCAGCGGGCTCGGCAGCTCGTCTTCCGTGTGCACCTCGTGCGTGCCGTCGAAGATGTAGTCGCTGGACACGTGCACCAACACCAAGTCGTGCTCATTGGCCACCCGCGCCAGCTGCGCCGGGGCCTCCGCGTTCACACGCCACGCGCCCGCCGGGTCATCCTCTGCGCCATTGACGTCGTTGTACGCCGCGCAGTTGATCACCGCCCAATACTTCGACCAGTCCACGCCCTCCAGGTTCGTGATGTCCAGCTGGTCCCGCCTGCAGAACTCCGCCTCATCCGGCCCGTACAGTTCCTGCAGCGCCCGGCCCAGCTGCCCGTTCGCGCCCGTCACAAGGATTTTGCGCTGGGGGACTGGGGTGGCGTCGACAAGCATGGGGTGAGTGAGGTCGGCCTCCGAAAGCTCCGTGGGCTCCAGCGGCCACTCGACCTCTTTGTAGGAGCAGTAGGCGTAGCGCGCGCCGGGCTGGTAGCGCTCGTTGACCAGGTAAATGTACGTCGTGTCGTCCTCGAGCGCCTGGAAGCCGTTGGCCACCCCGCGCGGCACGAACACCGCCGTCTCCGGGCCGATCTCGCAGCTGAACGTCTCCCCGAACGTCGCTGAGCCCTCGCGCATGTCCACCCACGCCCCAAACACGCGGCCCGACGCCACCGACACCCACTTATCCCACGGCTCCGCGTGCATGCCGCGAGTCGCCCCGCGCCGCGCGTTGAAGCTCACATTCTGTTGCACCGGCACCAGCTTCTGTCCAGCCCAGTTTTCCTTGAACCAGCCGCGGTTATCGCGGTGCACCGCAAGCTCGTGGACTTCCAACCCAGCAATCATTACTGTCCTCTCGCCTCATAACGCTTCTCGACGTCCCCCTTCGCCCCTTCCCACCACCAGCGGTTCTCGCGATACCACTCGATGGTTTGCTGCAGCCCGTCGCGCAGATCCTCCGTGTAACGCGGCCGCCACCCCAGCTCTGTGGCGAGCTTCGTGGAATCCATCGCGTAGCGCTGGTCGTGGCCGGGGCGGTCGTTGACGTGCTCGTACTTGCCACCCATCAGCTCGCAGATCATCTCGATGACCTGCTTGTTCGTGGTGTGGTCGTTGTCCGCGCCGATGTTATACGTCTCACCCAGCTTGCCGCGTTCCAGGATGGTCAGCACGGCGTCGTTGTGGTCGTCGACGTGGATCCAGTCACGCACCTGCGCGCCCGTGCCGTACAGCTTCGCGGGCTGCCCGCACAGGATGTTCGTGATCTGGCGCGGGATGAACTTCTCCACGTGCTGGTACGGCCCATAGTTGTTGGAGCAGTTCGAAATCGTCGCCTGAATACCAAAACTGCGGATCCAGGCCCGCACCAAATGATCCGAGCCGGCCTTCGTCGCCGAATACGGACTCGACGGCTTATACGGCGTCGCCTCCGTGAACTTCTCGTTGCCCGTCAGCGGCAGGTCTCCGAACACCTCGTCCGTGGAAATGTGGTGCAGCCGCGCCCCGTGCCTGCGCACTGCCTCCAACAACATATACGTGCCGATCAAATTCGAGTGAATAAACGGCGACGGGTCCTCCAACGAATTATCGTTATGCGACTCCGCCGCGAAATGCACCACCACATCCGACGCCCCCACCAAGTCACCCACCAGCGCCTCATTAGCGACGTCCCCCTCCACCAACTCCACGTCCAACCCCCGCAGATTCGCCGGGTTGCCCGCGTACGTCAGCTTGTCCAGGACCGTGACCTTGTAGTCAGTGCGCTCGGTGACCATCCGCACGAAATTCGCGCCGATGAAGCCCGCACCACCAGTGACCAGCATTGTTCCCATGGGCTTCTACCTTAGCCGGAGCGCCACCAAATGTACCGCCGCCCCCGCCAGCGGGCCCGCGAACAAGGCCGTGACCACGACGGAGTGGACGTCGACACCCACGAGCCGCGGCATCACCCCCAGCACCGCGAACGCCACTGCCGTCGCCGTCAACCACCCCGCGACGTACCAGCCGTGCCGCTCTAGCGACAGCACCGCCACCCCCGTAATAATCAGCGCGCCCATAAACGCCGACGCGAACGTAAGCACCCCAAGCGTGAGCCCATCGACGTAAAACTCCGGGTCAAACGCCAGTTTTAGAATCCAGGGGCCCACCGCCCACGCCGCGGCGAAGCCCACAACGCCCAAGCCGAGCACGGCAGCAACCGGCTGCACCAACGCCGCAAACAACGCTTCTCGACGCTCCACAAACCTCACCACCAGCGCCGACTGGAACCGCTGCAACGGCACCAACACCGGCGCCCGCGTCAAAATCACCGCGTTCATAATCGCTGCCACCGACGCCTCAGGGAATGCCGCGTTCACCGCCGTCGGGAAGCCCGTAATCAACGCCGCCGACGCCCCCGACGCCACCATCGCCGTCAACACCCGGCGCACAAACACCCCACGATGCACATCCAGCGGCACCCGCAAATGCTCCCGACGCAACACCACCAGCCAACTCAACGCGCCGACCACCGTAATCACCAAAAACGCAGGCAGGCCCCACCCCAGCGCCCACGCCAGAAGCGCCAACACCAGCCGCACACCCGAATCCAGCGCCACCAGCGCCGCGTAGCGCTCCCACAACTGCGCCCCCGACAGCACCCCGCCCAGCACCGCCTGGAACACGTACATCACCAGGCCAACCTGCAGCAGGGCAGTGGCCGTCAGCGTACTTCCGGGAACAACGGTGCCAATGAACAGTGCGCCCGCGACCGTTGCCGCGACGACCACCACCAGCGCCGTCCACGCCCCCAACCGCCACGGATTCGCCGAACCCCGCCGGCCATCCTCGCGCGCCGCCGCGACGGCACGCGTGGTCTCGTGGGTGAGGCCGTCGATAAGCCCGGTGGACGCGAAGAACAACCCCCAGTACGCAGCGAAGTAGCGGTAGGCCGTGTCGGCGTCGAGTGCCTTCGACGCCACCCACAACACCACAAAGCCACTGACCGCCGCGAACAGCGTGGCAAAAGAAAGGTGCTTCACCTGGCGTTACATCGCCTTACATTCCGAACGACGGCGCGATCGTGGTAAACCACGCCTTGTGCAGATCCTCGCGCCAGTACGGCCACGAGTGCGTCCCCGCATTCCGGAACTCATACTGCGCCGGAATATTCAGGCCCTCCAGCTTCGCGCGCAAATCATGCGAACACTTATTAATCGCAGCCTCAATCACGCCGCCCTCAACCTGCAGAATCGCCGAACCGACACTCGCCGCAGGCTGCGGAAGCCCCTGGCCAACCAAGTAACTCACCTGATCCTGGCGGCCCGCCAGGCCCGTGCCCGTCGAAATATACAAGCTGGTCCCGCGCAGCTTCTCCGCATTCACAAGCGCATCGTTATAGCGGTTATTCGGGCTACCCATCGGGCCCCACATCATCTCCGGCGTCACCGTGCGGTAATCCAACGTTCCCGACGCCCGGTTCACCGTAATCCGGCCAAACTGGTACGCCTCAGGCGTCGACGTCGCCGCACACCCCGAGAAGGACGCCGCAGACTTATAGAACCCGGGGTAGTGTGTCGGCAACACCAGAGACGTGGTCCCCGACATCGAGAATCCCACAATCGAACGGCGATTCTTGTCCGCCCCCAACAGCCCCTCAATCGGCCCCGGCAACTCCTTGACCAGGAACGTCTCCCACTTCTGTGGGCCGCTAATGTAGCGCGAGCGCACATTGTCACTCACCCAGTCCGTGTAGTACGAAAACGCGCCCTCCTGCGGAATCACAACATTGACGCCCTTGCCTGCGAAGAACTCGCGAGCATCACTCATGCTCAACCAGTCCTGGTGCTGCTCCGCACCACCAGCGCCGTTGAGCAGGTAGATCGTCGGCGCGTTCTGTACGCGCTGCCCCGCAGTATTCGTCGCAGGCAACACCGCCACCGGGATATCCCGGCGCATCGACGGCGAATACACCAAGAAGCTCAACACCTGCTTATGGTCAACCTTCTCGACCCACTTCTGTGGCTTCCCATCCGTCTTCGCCAACGGTGGATTCGCAATTGCGTTCCAGGGCTTCACCGTACCCACGGGCTGGGCCGATGCTGCTGGCGTAACTGCTGGGATCGCCTGGAGTGCCGACAAAGGAATGGCTACAGCCATCGCTGTAGCCACAACCGAACGAGTGATGCGCTTCAACATGGAAGCCATCCTACTTTACAGATGTGGCAATTGGGGCTTCTGGTGTCACTTTGTTCGGCGTTTCGTGCAAGAATGTGGGAAGTATTTCGTTCTTACAGAATTTCTCTTTGAAAGAAGGTAGTTGCAATGAACCCGATCGAGTCCATGCAGGTCGCCATCAACAACGTCCTCGGTGAGCTGATCCACTTCGGCTCCTCGACGTCTTCCACCATCGCATACGGCATGGGCCTGTTCTAGAGGCTCGGCCCGCTTGAACCCGTCGCGCCACCTTTTGTTGGGTGGTGCGGCGGGTTTTGTGGTTCGTGCAGGGCGCTGCGCACCAAATTCCTTAATTTTTGGGGGGCAGGTTTGTGTTTCCCCAGGTCGCCGAGTGGGCGTGAGGGAATTTGGTGTCTTGTGGAAACGCTGGAGTGCCAAAGGGCGCAACCTTATTTAGGCTAGACATTCAAACCTGCAGGTGAGAAAAGCGCTAGATGTTAAGGGTTGCGTCCTTTGGCACTGGTCGACCAGGGGGGCGCGCCAAATTCCTAGTGTGGGAGGGAATTTGGTGTCTGGGGCGGGAGTTAGAGCCCAAGCGCCGGCTTGATGGTCTGCTTCCAGGACAGCTCCAGGTCTTCCTTCCAGATGCGCCATGAGTGGGTGCCGGTGGCGCGCAGGTTGGCGTTGTATGGGATGTCGTTGGCTTTCAGCTTGACCAGCAGGTCGTGGGTGCAGGCGTTCATGGCGGCTTCGATCACGCCGCCCTCGACGATGAGGGTTTGGGCGTTTGCGGAGGCCTGGACGAAGTCCATGTCGCGGGTCTTGCGGAGGAAGCCGACGGTGTCACTTTCGGCGAAAAGGCCCGTTGCGCTGGAGATGTACAGCTTGGTGCCCTTGAGCTTCTCGGCGTTGACGAGGGCGTCGTTGTGTCGGTTGTACTCGCTGCCGGCGCGGCCCCACATCTCCTCGGGCTTGGCGCCGCCGCGGTTGACGGTGAGGTTGACCCAGCCGTTCGGGATGCCCGTCGAGGTAGCGGCGCAGCCGGAGAAGGAGCCGACGGCGGCGTAGCGGCCAGGGTTGTGCTCAGCGAGGAGGAGGGCTGAGGTGGCGGACATGGAGAACCCGACGACGGCGCGTTTGTCGTTGTTGGTGCCGAGGTAGGGCTCGATGGCGTCAGGGAGCTCGGAGCCCAGGAACGTGGACCACAGCTGTTTGCCTTGCAGGTAGCGGGAGTTCGGCTCGTAGAGCCAGTCGATGTAGTAGGAGAACGCACCCGCCATCGGGATGACGACGTTGACCGGCTCGTCTTCGAAGACCTTCTTCACCACGGTGCCCGCTTGCGCGATCCAGTCAGTATCCTGCTCGGAGCCACCGGCGCCGTTGAGGAGGTAGATGGTCGGTGCGTTCGGTACGCCAGCGCGGATCACACCGACGGGGATGTCGCGCTCCATAGCGGGGGAGTAGACGCTGAGCTTCTCGGAGCCTTTGATGCCGTCGATGTTGGTGAACCAGTACTGATCGCCGCCGCTGGGTTTTTGCGGTGCGGTTTCCAGCTTCTTTACGCGCGCGATGGCATCGTTTGTGGTTTCGGCACCCTCTGCTGTGGGGATGTCGGCGTCATCAAGCGTGGGTTCGGTGCTGTCTTCCTCTACGACTTCGACGACCGTCGTTTCCTCAACCTTGGTTGTGGTCGTGGTGGTCTTCGAGGAAGAGGTCGTCGTCGCCTCACTTATCGACGTCTCCTCTACGCTCTGGGCGGCAGAAATAGTCGTTGCCTGTTCGGATGGTGCAACGGCATACCAGCCTCCTGCAGCGATCGCGACGGCAGCGGCTCCGGCGATAGCTGGACGCGCAATATTCACGGGGTGCTCCTCAACTTTTTGTAGGTGGTGAAGGGTGTCCTTCAAGCATTCTATTAAAGTGTCCGATATTGAAGCGAAAACGTTACAAGCAACGTATTCTATGGGGCGTGACTAAAGAGCATTATGACGTTGTTGTCCTCGGCGCTGGCCCTGGTGGCTATGTCGCCGCCATCCGAGCAGCGCAGCTGGGCCTGAAGGCTGCGGTCATTGAGAAGCAGTACTGGGGAGGTGTGTGCCTCAACGTTGGGTGTATCCCGTCGAAGTCGTTGATTAAGAACGCGGAGATCGCCCACATCTTCAACCATGAGGCGAAGACGTTCGGCATCAAGGGTGATGTCGAGTTTGATTACGAAGACGCCCACAAGCGCTCCCGCAAGGTCTCCGAGAAGATCGTCGGCGGCGTGCATTACTTGATGAAGAAGAACAAGATCCAGGAGATCCACGGTCTTGGCTCCTTCACCGATTCCAACACGATCGAGATCACCGAAGGCGACGACAAGGGGAAGACCGTCACCTTCGACAACTGCATCATCGCGACGGGCTCCGTCGTGCGTACCCTGCCAGGCATCGAGCTGAGCAAAAACGTTGTGTCCTTCGAGGAGCAGATCCTCAACGAGGACGCACCGAAGTCCATGGTCATCGTGGGTGCGGGCGCTATCGGCATGGAGTTTGCGTACGTGCTGTCCAACTACGGCGTGGATGTCACCGTTATCGAATACATGGACCGCGTTCTGCCGAACGAGGACAAGGACGTGTCCAAGGAGATCGCGAAGGCGTACAAGAAGCTCGGCGTCAAGCTCATGACCGGCCACGCAACAACTGCCGTTCGCGACAACGGCGACTCGGTCGAGGTGGACGTCAAGAAGAATGGCACCGACAAGACTGAAACGCTCACCGTTGAGCGCGTCATGATCTCTGTCGGCTTTGCCCCGCGCGTCGAGGGCTACGGCCTGGACAAGGCTGGTGTCGAGCTCACCGAGCGTGGCGCCATCGCTATCGATGACCGCATGCGCACCAACGTAGACGGCATTTACGCCATCGGCGACGTCACCGCGAAGCTGCAGCTCGCGCACGTTGCGGAGGCGCAGGGCATCATCGCCGCCGAGACCATCGCGGGTGCTGAAACCCTCGAAATCGAGGACTACATGATGACGCCGCGCGCCACCTTCTGCAACCCTCAGGTCGCCTCCATGGGTTACACCGAGGAGCAGGCGAAGGAGAAGTGGCCAGACCGCGAAATCAAGGTTGCGACCTTCCCGTTCTCCGCGAACGGCAAGGCGGTCGGCCTGGCTGAGACCGCGGGCTTCGGCAAGATCGTCGCCGACGCCGAATACGGCGAGATCCTCGGCGCTCACCTGGTTGGCGCCAACGTTGCCGAGCTGCTGCCAGAGGTCGTCCTCGCCCAGCGCTTTGACCTCACCGCCGGCGAAATCGCCCGCTCTATCCACATTCACCCAACCCTGTCTGAGGTGCTGAAGGAAGCGGCCCACGGCATCGAAGGCCACATGATCAACCTGTAGCCTTTTTCTTCTCGACGCCCGGTCCCGCCTGTTGGTGGGACCGGGTTTTGCGCTGTGTGGGTGGGGTTCTCGCTCAGTTGCCCTGCCTTCGCGCCTTCATACATTGCTCCGGTTGAGGCGTTAGAGGAGTGCGATGCTGGTCGCCTCTTTTGGCTGACCCTATCCGATTTTTGCCGACCTGCATCGCACGCTCCTAAGCCCACGCTTCGAACGTTTTGGGGCGCGCTGACGGGGTAGTAAAAGGACCGCTCACCCTCCCATTTCCCGATGTTTGAAGCAGACTCTTGACTACCGACCTTTGGGGGTAGTTCGAAGATTTTATAGACGTTACGCGCAGGTCGTGAGTAACATCACAAATTAGGTTTACCTTGGTTTGTTCTCATACTGAATATGTGCAGGGTGTCGCCATGCTTAAAATTTCGAAAATTTGCCAAGCGCGTCCAGGCGGTGAATTTTGGGTGAAAATCAGGCGAAAGAAACATGCTCTGACTAGGCAATAGTGAAGAATGGTGCCTAAAGTGGTTACGACACTGGAGGTGCCATGACTGTACAAAAAACAGACCGTGAAGCAATTCGTCACGGAAAAATTACTGAGAAGCCGCTACGAGAGCGGCCAGGGTTCCCAACATGGGCAGTAAAGCTCGAGATGGCCATCACTGGCCTCATCTTCTCGCTCTTCCTTCTTGTTCACATGGTGGGCAACCTGAAGATTTTCATGCCGCTCAAGGCTGATGGCGGCGCACACATTGATGATTACGGCGAGTGGTTCCGTACGTTCGGCGAGCCGCTGTTCCCGCGTGGGGGATTCCTATGGATTCTCCGCATCGTGCTGCTGACGTGCTTGATCCTGCACGTGTATGGTGCGTTCACTCTGAAGAAGCGTTCCGCCGAGTCGCGCGGTACGTTCAAGCGCACGAACCTGATGGGGGGCTGGCAGTCCACCGCGACGCGTTGGATGCTGGTGACCGGCGTCATCCTGCTGTTGTTCATCATCTTCCACATCCTGGATCTGACCGCGGGCACGGTTGTTGCTTCTGAGCAGTTCGTTCATGGCAATGTCCGTGACAACCTGATTGCAACCTTCGCTCCTGAGCGTTGGTACGTGACCCTGTTCTACCTGGTTGCCATGCTGGCGCTGCTGCTGCACCTGACGCACGGTGTGTACTTGGCAGTTTCTGACCTTGGATGGCTCGGCGAGCGTGGGCGCGGCGTAATGGTCGTGTTGGGGTACGTACTGCCGTTCATCGTTGTTCTTGGAAACGTCATCATGCCACTGGCCATCATGGCTGGTCTTATCCCGGGGTACACCCGCTAACGGCTGATTAGGAGAAACTTTAATGACTACCTCTTTGAACCAGACGCAGGACGAGGTGTTCCGCCAGCCGGAGTCCTCGGCTCCTGGCGTCACCATTGGCCGCATTCTTGATAATGCAATGCCGGACCGCCACAAGGTCCGGATGAAGGACATGTGGGAGTACCAGAAGGACCACATGCAGCTGGTGTCCCCACTGAACCGTCGCAAGTTCAAGGTGCTCGTTGTGGGCACGGGCTTGGCTGCCGGTGCTTCTGCCGCCGCATTGGGCGAGCTGGGCTACCAGGTACAGGTCTTCACGTACCATGACGCTCCTCGTCGTGCACACTCCATTGCAGCGCAGGGTGGCGTCAACGCTGCTCGCGGCAAGAAGGTTGATAACGACGGCGCGTACCGCCACGTGAAGGACACTGTCAAGGGTGGCGACTACCGCTGCCGTGAGGCTGACTGCTGGCGCCTGGCCGTCGAGTCGGTCCGCGTGATTGACCACATGAACGCGATTGGTGCTCCGTTCGCGCGTGAGTACGGTGGCTCCCTGGCTACCCGTTCCTTCGGTGGTGTGCAGGTCTCCCGTACCTACTACACCCGTGGCCAAACAGGCCAGCAGCTGCAGCTGTCCACCGCTTCGGCGCTGCAGCGTCAGATCCACCTGGGCAACGTTGAGATCTTCACGCACAACGACCTGATCGATCTGATCATTACTGAGGAAGACGGCAAGAAGCGTTGCCGCGGTATTGTTACCCGCAACCTGATTGACGGCTCCCTGACCCCGTTCACCGGCCATGCTGTTGTGCTGGGTACTGGTGGTTACGGCAACGTGTACCACAAGACCACGTTGGCGAAGAACTCGAACTCCTCCGCGATGATGCGTGCGCACGAGCTTGGTGCGTACTTGGCGTCGCCGGCGTTCATTCAGTTCCACCCGACCGGCCTGCCGCTGAACGCGAGCTGGCAGTCGAAGACGACGCTGATGTCCGAGTCCCTGCGTAACGACGGCCGCATTTGGACCCCGAAGGAAAAGGGTGACGACCGCGACCCGAACACCATTCCAGAGGACGAGCGCGATTACTTCCTGGAGCGTCGTTACCCGGCGTTCGGTAACCTCGTGCCGCGTGACGTTGCGTCTCGTGCTATTTCGCAGCAGCTTAACGCCGGTTTCGGTGTTGGCCCGCTGCACAACTCGGCGTACCTGGACTTCAAGGATTCCATCGAGCGCCTCGGTGAGGACACTATCCGTGAGCGTTACGGCAACCTCTTCGAGATGTACGAGGACTCCACCGGCGAGAACCCATACAAGGCTCCGATGCGTATTGCGCCGACGGTGCACTTCTCCATGGGTGGCCTGTGGACCGACTTCAACGAGATGACGTCTATCGACGGCCTCTTCGCAGCCGGTGAGTGCTCCTGGACCTACCACGGTGCGAACCGCCTGGGCGCGAACTCGCTGCTGTCCGCATCGGTCGACGGCTGGTTCACCATTCCGTTCACGGTGCCGAACTACCTGGCGGATCACCTGAACGAGCCGGTGTACGCAGAGGATGCACCTGCATCCGTTGAGGCTGTACAGCGTGCGCAGAAGCGCATTGACAGCCTGATGAACATCAAGGGCTCCGACCCGCACGGTCCGGAGTACTACCACGTCAAGCTGGGCGAGATCCTCTACCTGCACTGTGGCGTGGCACGTACCGCGGACAGCCTGCGTGAGGGCATCGACAAGATCCGCGCACTGCGCGATGACTTCTGGGCGAACCTCCACATCCCAGGCCGCGCTGATGAGATGAACCAGGTCCTCGAGGCTGCGCTTCGCCTGGTTGACTACATCAACCTCGGCGAGCTGATGTGCATCGACGCACTTGACCGCGACGAGTCCTGTGGTGCTCACTACCGCATGGACCACCTCACCGAAGACGGCGAGGCCCGCCGTGACGACGAGAACTGGTGCTTCGTCTCCGCATGGGAGACCGTGGGCAACGACCAGTTCGTGCGTCACGCCGAGCCACTGTACTTCGATTCGATCCCACTGATGACGAGGAACTACAAGTAATGAAACTGACACTTGAGATCTGGCGTCAGGCCGGACCCGAAACTGAAGGCCACTTCGAAACCGTCGAGGTGCCGGACGCAGTTGAGCAGATGTCTATCCTGGAGCTGCTTGACCACGTCAACAACCAATTTGTTGAGGAAGGCAAGGAGCCTTTCACCTACGCTTCTGACTGCCGCGAGGGCATCTGCGGTACCTGTGGTTTGACCATCAACGGTCGCCCACACGGTGCGGACCAGAACGTCCCTGCATGTCTGCAGCGCCTGGTGAACTACAACGACGGCGACACCCTCAAGATTGAGCCGTTCCGCTCCGCTGTGTTCCCGGTAATCAAGGACCTCGTGGTTGACCGCTCCGCGCTCGACCGCGTGATGCAGCAGGGTGGCTACATCTCCGTCTTCCCGGGTACCGCCCCAGACGCAGACACCCTGTCCGTCAACCACCACGACTCCGAGCTTGCGCTCGACTACGCAGCCTGCATCGGCTGTGGCGCTTGTGTGGCTGCGTGCCCGAATGGCGCCGCGCACCTGTTCACTGGTGCTAAGCTGAAGCACTTGAAGCTGCTGCCACTGGGCAAGCTGGAGCGTAGCCGTCGTGCACGCAAGATGATCGACGAGTTGGAAACCAACTTCGGTCCTTGCTCCCTGTACGGCGAGTGCGCAGACGTCTGCCCTGCAGGCATCCCGCTGGACGCGGTTGGCGCGATTAACGCCGAGCGTGTCCGCGCGGCCGCCCGCGGCGGCGACGACTAAACAGAGAATAAAACGAGGAAGGAAACAACGATGGCGTCCCAACATGCTGTAGCTGATATCCGCAGTGAATCGTTCCCTGAGTATGAGGGCAAGATTCAGGACCTGTACGTCGAAGGCTACGACCCGGTGTCGTACTCCGCGCCGCACTCTTCGCTGCTGCGCTACTCCACGTGGGTAGCGATGGGCCTGATCTTGGCGTCACTGTTCGGTATGGGGCTTGCCATCTGGGGCGCAACTGTTGGCACGTACGGGTATGGTGCGTCTGCTGAGGTCAGCAGCCAGCTCATCCTGTACGGCCTCGTAGAGGCGGTTGTGACGTTAGTGCTCGGCGCGTTCCTTATCGTGAAGGGTCGCGCGGCCTACCGTCAGTACCGCGAGCAAACCGGTCGCGTCAACTAGCGGCTACCTCCAGGTCTCCCCGTCACCACGCTCAATATGGTGGCGGGGAGATTTTTGCTTTAATCAAGTGCATGGCTACACACGCGTTAATGGAGCTCACCGAGGCGGACGAACAGCGCCGCAGGACACTGCGGAAGTACAAGATCGGGGTGACGGCCCTGCTGGGGCTGATGGCCGTGATCTTCCTGACGTGTTCGTGGTGGCAGTCGCAGGGCACCGCGCCGTTGTGGGTGGGGTACGTGCGCGCGGCGGCGGAGGCCGGGATGGTTGGCGGGCTGGCGGACTGGTTCGCGGTCGCGGCGATCTTTAAGCACCCGATGGGGCTGCCTATCCCGCACACGGCGCTGGTGCCGAACAAGAAGGACCAGGTGGCTGACGCGCTGAGTGACTTCGTGAGTGAGAACTTCCTCAACGCGGAGACCATCACCGAGAAGGTGATGGCGGCGGGCATCCCGGAGCGTGCCGGAAGGTGGTTGTCGCTTGAGAAGAACGCGAAGCGGGTGTCGGAGGAGGTCGGCAAGTTTACGGTCAAAGCCGTCGAGGCGGTCGACCCTGCGGAGGCTGAGGAGTTCCTCAACTCGCAGGTCATTGACCGGTTCGCGGAGCCGATCTGGGGCCCGCCGATCGGGCGCGCGCTGGAGGGCTTCATCGCGGACGGCAAGATCGAGCCGGTGGTCGACGACATCGTCGCCTGGGGCAACGAGCGCCTCGCCGGCATGGAGGACGCCATCGTCCGCACCATCGATGAGCGCATGCCCGCTTGGGCCCCGAAGTTCGCCAAGGACCTGGTCGGTGCGAAGGTCTATAACGAGCTGGTGGCGTTCATGGCGGACGTCGATAAGGACAAGGACCACGAGGCTCGCCGAGCTATTCGACGCCAAATCAACCAGTTCGCGCAGGACCTGCAGTTCGACGGTGCCATGATTACGCGAGTGGAGGAGCTGAAGGCGGATGTGATG
The DNA here is from genome assembly GCF_024453815.1 of Corynebacterium pseudogenitalium. Lineage (NCBI taxonomy): Bacteria > Bacillati > Actinomycetota > Actinomycetes > Mycobacteriales > Corynebacteriaceae > Corynebacterium > Corynebacterium pseudogenitalium. Next base: position 261,324 of record NZ_CP072934.1, read on the forward strand.
GCGTCGAATGCGGTGCAGAACGCGGCCGCGGGGCTGTGGGGGCAGGTGTCGGCGGCGATTATTGAGTCGGCGTCGGATCCGGAGAGTTTGGTGCGTCGAAAGATAGCCCTGACGGTGCACGAGTGGGGCGAGAAGCTAGTCAACGAGCCGGCGACGCGTGAGGCGGCCGAGCGCAACCTGCAGAAGTGGACGCACTTCGCTGCGGAGAACGGTGCGGGGCAGATCGTCGGCATTATTTCGGAGACTATTCAGAAGTGGGACGGGCAGGAAGCCGCCGACAAGATCGAGCTGATGGTGGGCAAGGACCTGCAGTACATCCGCGTGAACGGCACGATCGTGGGTGCATTGGCCGGACTTGTTATATACGCTGTGTCACAGTTGCTGTTTTTCTAAAAGGAGAATGATGATGTCTGAGAACAATTCTGGTTTGCGCGATATTGCGGATGCGTTGCTGGTTGCTGGGCAGTCGGTCGGGGAGGCCGTCGGCAAGCTTGGTGGCGATGTGACTGAGCAGCTGAAGCAGGCTGTGGACAACGCTCGTAGCACGTTTGACGGTGCGGGCGACGACAAGGAGCTGAAGGACGCTGTGTCCTCCTTTGCGAGCGACGCCGAGTCCATCGTGCGCAACATCGGCGACTCCGCCGAGGCCGGCGAGGCGAAGGATGCGTTCAAGCTGGTCGCTGAGGAGATCCGCGACGCGTTCGGCAACATTGACGCTGATGACGCGAAGCAGCGCATCGAGTCCGTGGTTGCGCGTGTGCAGGAGCGCATCGCTGACCTGGGCGGCAAGAAGTAATGTCCCTCACTGCTGAGCAGCTGATCATGTCGCTGCCCGTGATGGCGAACGCGCTGCTGTTTTGGGTGCTGGCCATCGCGGGCATTGTGGCGGCGGTGATGGCGGCGTCGACGCGCCCGGACGCGTTTGAGGCGGCGGGGCGTCAGTCGAAGGGCACGTGGGTGGCCATTCTGGCTGGTTCCGCGTTCGCTTGCATGCTGTCGTTGCCGTTCGTGGCGTGGATTGGCGCGGTCGCCATCGGTGTGTACTACTTCGATGTGCGGCCGCAGATCAACAACATTTTGCGGGGGAATTACGGCTGGTAAGCAGGCCTACTGCTGGTAGGCCTGGAGTTCGGCGAAGTCCACGTTGTGGCCCTGCATGGTAACGCGGAGGCCGCCGGGGACGACGTCGAAGCCGGTGATGCGCATCGTCTGGTCGGTGTACTCGGCCACGCCGTTGGTGAGTGCCTCGGTAATCGCGGAGGAGATCTCATCCGGCAGCGTGTTGCCGAACAGCGAGGTGTCGACGGCCTGGACGGAGAATCCGCCGGCGTCGTCAATTTCGGGGCGAAGTGAAACCGCAGCGGCGCCACCGCTGAACTCGACGGTGAAGGTGCCGTCCTCGGGGGAGGTGGTCACCTCGGACACGTTGATGAGCGCGGAGAGGAAATCGCTGCCGATGTTCTGCTGCAGCTGCGTGTTCAGCATCGCGCGCACGAACTCGCTCGGAACCTCGGTGGTGGCGGTCAGGGTGTCCGCGACGGACTTGCCGCTGGCGTCGACCTTGATGGAGTCCATCTCCACGGTGGAAGCCGGCTGGCCGGTGGTTTCGTCGCCGTTCACCACCAGCGTGGAAGGCGTGGTCACCGTGATGTGGGGGATGGTGCCACTCAACATGCCGAGCGTCAGTGGGGAAGCGCCGAAGGAAACCTCGGTGCCCTCCGGGGCTTGGTCACGCATCTGGCTGCCGATGTAGGCGCGTGAGCCGGCTTCGGCGGCGATGAACAGGACCAGGATGGCGGCGAGGATGCCGATCAGGACTTTCCAGACGGTTTTCATGCGCACTAGTGTAGCGACTCACCTTTGGGCGCCACAGCCGCCCAGTCGACGGTGACGGTGTTGTCGCTGAGCCGACGGCGCACCGGGGCGATCGGCCAGTCGCGGGCAAGGGCCTCGCGGGCGTGGCGCCACCGCACCCGGGGGCCGTGCGGCTCCCACCCGGCGGCGTGTTCCCAGGCGGAGTCGGCGTCGCGAAGAAAGTCGTGGATGGGCTCGCCCGGAACGTTGCGGTGGATGAGCGCCTTCGGCAGGCGTTCGGCCAGATCGCTTGGCGTGGCAACGTCGAATGGGTCCCAGGACAGGGTGAGGGTTTGGGGGCCGGTGGCGTCGAGAAGCACCCAGGTGCTGCGGCGGCCGAGCTCGTCGCAGGTGCCCTCGATGAAGAGACCTCCGGGGGCGAGCTTGGAGGTGACGGTGCGCCACACGTCGGGGACTTCCGCGACGTCGTACTGGCGCAGCACGTTGAACGCGCGCACAAGCTGCGGCTGGTAGCCGGCGAGCTCAAACCCGCCGAGCTCGAAGCGGACGCCGTCGCGCGGCGGGAGGACCCGCTCGGGGTTGATCTCGAGGCCCACGACCTCGACGTCGGGGTTGATGCGCCGCAGCCAGCCCGCCCACTCGCAGGTGGTGGTGTGGGAGGCGCCGTAGCCGACGTCGAGTGCTAGTGGGGTTCCTTCGCGCAAAAGCGAAATGACCCGCGCGTTGTGGCGGGTCCATCGATCGCAGCGCCGCAGCCGGTTGATGCCAGTCGTCCCCCGGGTGATGACCCCGTAGGGCTGCCCGTGGCCCGCCTGCGAGCGCAGATTGTGGTGGTGCTTAGAGATTGTTGGAGATCCATTCCTCGGTGAGCTTCGCCTCGTTCTCGACGATCTCCTCGAGCGCCTCAGCAACCTTCGGCTCCAGCGCAGCGCCCATGAACGGGATGTCTACCTTGGCCTCGTTGTCGTAGGCCAGGGAGGTGGTGTCGCCGTTGTCGGTCAGCGTGATCTCGCCGCCGAAATCGACCGGAGTGCCCTTGACGTCACCGGTGAAGGTGATCGGGTCCGTGCCGGTGTTGACGGTGCGCTTCAGCTTCAGGTCCTGCGAAATCATGGCCTGCGCTGCCTCAGGCAGGATGGACTTCGGCAGGATCTCGAAGAGGACGGCAGTGGAGCCGTCGAACTCGTGGAGCTCGCCCGGTTCGGGGGAGAGCTTCTCCGCGATGAACGCCCAGTAATCCTTGCTTGCAAAGGCGTCGCGCACCTTCTGGGCAGGATGGTTGATGGTTACGGTGATTTCACTACGTGCAGTCATAGTGAACAGACTACCGTTGATGGGGTGTCTGATACATCTTTTGCCTCAATGACAACTCTGCGCGTCGGCGGCACCCCCGCTGATGTGATCCGCTGCGACACCGCAGAGGACCTCGCTGCGACGGTCGCGCGTCTCGACGCCGCAGGCGCGCCGCTGCTCGTCGTGGGCGGCGGCTCCAACTTGGTGGTCGCCGACGGCCCGCAGGCAGTCACTGCTGTGCTCGTGCGCAACGCCGGCATCGAACTTATCGACGCCACCACCCTCCGCGTCGGCGCCGGCACCGTGTGGGACGACGTGGTTGCCTACGCCGTGGAGCACGGCCTGGCGGGCATTGAGGCCCTGTCCGGCATCCCCGGCTCCGCTGGGGCCACCCCGGTGCAGAACGTGGGGGCCTACGGCGCCGAGATCGCTGACGTGCTGCACCGCGTCCGCCTGTGGAACCGAGAGACCGGCGTGGACGAGTGGGTCACCCCGGAGTCGTTGGAGCTGGCGTACCGCTACTCCAACCTGAAGTTCACCCACCGTGCTGTGGTCCTCGAGATCGAGCTGAAGCTGACCGAGTCGGACCTGTCGGCGCCGCTGCGCCACCTCGGCGGAAAGCGGGTCCCACTCGCGGAGGCACGCGCATCCGTCCTGGAGACGCGCCGGTCAAAGGGCATGGTGCTCGACCCGGCCGACCACGACACCTGGTCCGCGGGCTCCTTCTTCACCAACCCGGTGGTGGACGCCTCGGTGGCGGACGCAATCGGTATTGAGGGGATGCCGCGCTACCCACAGGAGGACGGCCGCGTGAAGCTCTCCGCCGCCTGGCTCATCGAGCGCGCCGGGTTCCCACGCGGCTACCCCGGCGAGCACGCCCCGGCCCGCCTGTCCACCAAGCACACCCTGGCGCTGACGAACCGGGGCAACGCCAAGGCCGACGACATCGTGGCCCTGGCCCGCGACGTGCAAGCCGGTGTGGAGCGCGCATTCGGCGTCCGGCTGGTGCCGGAGCCGGTGTGGGTCGGGATGTCGATCTAATCACCTACAGGCGGGACAGGAGCTCCTCCTGCACCTTGCGGCGCGACAGCTTGCCCAGCTGGTCCTTCGGCAGTTCCTCGAAGTGGTAGAAGGTGCGCGGCACCTTGTAGCGGGTGAGGTTCTTGCGGGCGAAGTCCTTCAGGCCCTCCGGGTCGAGTGGGGCGCCGTCGCGAAGCGTGACGCAGGCAACGACGTCCTCGGAGCCGTCCTCGCGTGGGCGGCCGACGACGGCGACGTCGACAACATCGGGATGGGTGCGCATGACCGTTTCCACCTCGGCGGGGTAGACGTTGAAGCCGCCGGTGATGATGAGCTCCTTGAGGCGGGAAACGAGCTTGATGAAGCCGTCCTCCTCCATGACGCCGAGGTCGCCGGTGCAGAACCAGCCGTCGTGGAAGGCCTGCTCGGTGGCTTCAGGGTTGTTGAGGTAGCCCGCGAAGACCTGGGGGCCGCGGGCGAGGATTTCGCCGGGCTCGCCATAGGGCATGTCCTCGTCCAGGTTGTCGGGGTTGACGATGCGGATCTCGGTGTCGGGGAAGGGGATGCCGATGTAGCCCGCGCGGCGGTCCGCGGTGCCCGGGTTACCGATCAGGATCGGGGAGGTCTCGGTCAGGCCGTAGCCTTCGACGAGGTGGCCGTGGGTGACGCGCTCCCACGCCTCGATCGTCTCGACGGGCAGGGAGGCCGCGCCCGAAAACCCGGTGTTGACGCCGTCGATGTTGAGGCCTTCGTTGTTGGCGGCGTCGATAATTCGCTCGAACACGGTGGGCACGCCGGGGATGAAGGTGGGCTTGAACTTCTTGATGGAGCTCATGATGAGGTCCATCTTTGGTGCGGGCAGCAGGTCAACCTCGGAGCCGATGAGCACCGTGAGCGTGAGCGAGAACGTCAGGCCGTAGGCGTGGAAGAACGGCAGGGTGGCCAGCATGCGCTGCTGCGAATCGGACTGCAGATCCTTGACCCAGGCGACGCCCTGCCACGCGTTGGCGTGCAGGTTCTTGTGCGTGAGCACCGCGCCCTTGGGCTCGCCGGTGGTGCCGGAGGTGTAGAGGATGAGTGCTGGGTCGTCGGGGGTAATGTCCGCCTCGGTGGCCAGGTCGTTGCCCTCGCCGCCGATCGCGGAGCCGAGCAGCGTCTCCCACGGCACCGTCTTGAGTACGGTGTTGGAGCTTTGCACAGTGAGCTGCTCACGCGCCTTGCGGATCTTCGCGATCGGGATGCGCAGCGCGAGCTGCTGCAGCTTCGGCATCGCCTTGGTCATGTCGACGGAGATGACCGTCTCCAAGTCCGTGGTGGTGCGCAGCGCCTCGAGGGTGTCGGCCGCCTTGTCCCAGGCGATGGCCACGCGGGCGCCGTGGTTTTTAAACTGCGGGCGAAGCTCGTTCGCGGTGTAGAGCGGGTTGTGCTCGACGACGACGCCCCCAAGCTTCTGCACCGCGAAGAACGCGATGACGTGCTGCGGGCAGTTCGGCAGCAGGATGGCTACGCGGTCACCCTTGCGTACGCCGAAGGCCTTGAGCCCGGCGGCGGCGCGGCGGACTTCCTTGTCCAGCTCGGCGTAGGTCATGGAACGGCCGAAGAACCTGGTCGCTGGCTTGTCGGCGTTGCGTTCCAGGTTGTCGTCGTAGATGCCTGGCAGCGTGGTGAACCCGTACTCGAGCGAGTGCGCGGTCCACTCCGGGTAGTACTGCAGCCATGGCTTTGTGGTGTTTGCGTCCAAGGTCATGGCCCTACCCTACGCTACCGTAACCTATTGTGTGGACTGCAGCATGGCGACCAGTTCCTGCTGGACCGCGCGGCGTCGGATCTTGCCGGTCTGGTCCCGGTTCAAGTCCTCGAAATGGTAGAAGGTGCGCGGCACCTTGTAGCGGGTCAGGCGCTGGCGAGCGTGCTCCTTCAACCCTTCCGGGTCGAGCGGGGCGCCGTCGCGAAGTGTGACGCACGCGACGACGTCCTCGGAGCCGTCCTCGCGCGGGCGGCCGACGACGGCGACGTCCTCGACGTCTGGGTGCGTGCGCACCGCCTCCTCGACCTCGTCCGGGTAGACGTTGAATCCGCCGGTGATGATGATTTCCTTGATGCGCGCCACCAGGCGGATGAAGCCGTCGGGCTCCATGACGGCCATGTCGCCGGTGCGGAACCAGCCGTCGTGGAAGGCCTGCTCGGTGGCCTCTGGGTTGTTGAGGTAGCCGGAGAACACCTGCGGGCCGCGCGCGAGCAGCTCGCCGGGTTCGCCGTCGGGCATGGTCTCGCTGGGGTTGTCCGGGTTGGCGATGCGGATCTCGGTGTTCGGGAATGGTACACCGATGTAGCCGGGGCGCCGGTTGCCGTCGAGCGGGTTGCCGCACAGGATCGGGGAGGTTTCGGTGAGGCCGTAGCCTTCGATGAGCTGCCCGCCGGTCACGCGTTCCCACAGCTCAATGGTGCTTTGCGGCAGCGTTGCGGCGCCGGAGATCGCGCTGTGGAAGGAGGAGAGGTCCACATGCTTTTCGACGGCCCACTGCGCAATCCGCTCGTACAGCAGCGGCACGCCGGGCAGCAGGGTCGGGCGAGTCTTCAGGATGGCCTGCTGGTAGAGCTTCGGCTTCGGTGCCGGGACGAACACCATCTGGCCTGCGACGGTCAGGGGGAACCCGTAGTTCAGGGCCAGACCGTAGATGTGGAACATCGGCAAGATGGCGAGCACCTTCTCGTTGACGGCGCCCCAGTCCTTGACCCACTGTGCGCCGGCGACCAGGACGGAGAGCACGTTGGCGTGCGTCAGCGGCACGCCCTTGGGGGTGCCGGTGGTGCCGGAGGTGTACAGGATGAACGCGGTGTCGGACTGCGCGATGGTCGGCAGGTTCGTTGGTGTGGCGGGCTTCGCCACGAGGGATTCCCACGAGATCGCCTTTGGTGCGGGCTTGTGCAGTTCCTCGCGCTGGCTGCGCACCGACCCGAGCGGCACCTGCAGGGCGAGCTGCAGGTGGCGGGGCATGGCGTCGATAAGGTTGACGGCGATGACGGTCTCGAGCGCCGTCGTTTCCTGCAGCGTGTGGAAGGTGTCGGCCTCCCGGTCGAACACGATGGCCACGCGCGCGCCGTGGTCCAGGAACTGTTTCTCCAGCTCGTAGGCGGTGTAGAGCGGGTTGTGCTCGATGGCGACGGCCCCGATGCGCAGGATCGCGGTGATGGCGATGACGTGCTGCGGGCAGTTCGGCAGCGCGATGACAACGCGGTCGCCTGGTGCGACGCCGAGTCGCTGCAGGGCGGCAGCGAGGCGGTTGACCTGCTCGTTGAGGGCTTGGTAGGTGAGTGTTTTGCCCATGAACCAGGTGGCGGTGCGGCCCGGGTGGGTGGTTGCGGCGGTATTGAACAGGCTGACGAGGGTGTCGCTGCCGACGATCGGGTGCGGGTCGGTCCATTCGGGGTAGTGCGTAAGCCAGGCTTTGGTTTCGTAGGCTCCCATAAACACTCCTTTTGTTAGCTAGTCGAAAGTAGGTGAGGGAAAGTATAACCTACGGTTTGGTAGGTTTTGCTAGTTTTCCACATCAGGTACGCTCGTGAGCCACTGGGGAAACACAAGGGGGGATTCCATTGACCACATTTTTCGACGCCACCACCGACCTCACACCGCCAACCGGCCTCGACCAAAGCAACTTGGTCGATCCCGTGAAAGCACCGCCAAAACAGGGCTGGCGCAAACTCGTCCACAGCGCCAGCCGCGGCCGCATCAACCCTGGGCGCTCCCGCGCCCAAGCCGAACGCGACGAACTCATCGACGCCATCCGCGCACCCCTGCGCGGCGACTACCGGATTGCCGTCATGTCGCTGAAAGGGGGCGTCGGCAAGACAACAACAACCATTGCTCTCGGCGGTGTCTTCGCCGAAACCCGTGGCGACCGCGTCATCGCCATCGACGCCAACCCGGACCTCGGCACGCTCGCGCAACGCGCCACCGCCAACTCACCCGCCACCATCCGCGACCTCCTGCTCGCGCAGGACACCTCGCGGTACCCGCAGGTCCGGGCATTTACCAACCAGGCCAGCTCCCGCCTCGAAGTCATCGGCTCCGAACGCGACCCGGCCGTCAGCGAAGCCTTCTCCGAACTCGACTACCGCAAAGCCATCGACATCCTGCAACACCACTACAACGTCATCCTCACCGACTGCGGCACCGGCCTCATGCACTCCGCCATGGCTGGCGTCCTCGACCTGGCCAACGCGCTCGTCCTGGTCACCTCACCAGCCCTCGACGGCGCCCAGTCCGCCGCCGCAACCCTCGACTGGCTCAGCCTCCACGGCTACGACCAGCTCGCCTCCAATGCGGTCGTCGTCATTAGCGCGGGCGCGCCGGGCAAACCCACCATCGACATGGAGCGCCTTACCGAGCACTTCGCCGCCCGTACCCGCGCCGTCCACGCCATCCCATACGACCGCCACCTCGCCGAAGGTGCCGTCGTCGATATGGACCGCCTCGCACCCGACACCCTGCGCGCCTACCAGCAGCTCGCCGCGACCGTCGCAGCGGACTTTGGGTCGTGGCACCGCCACGCGGTGATGTAATACGCTGGCGGGCATGCGCGTCGCCATGATTTCAATGCACACCTCGCCCCTCGAGCAGCCCGGCATCGGGGATGCCGGGGGGATGAACGTGTACATCCTCAATATCGCCCAGCAGCTCGCGCGCCAGGGCATCGAAGTCGACGTGTTCACCCGCGCCACGCGCCCCAGCCAGCCACAAATCGCCGAGGTCGAGCCCGGCTTCCGGGTCATCCACATCGTCGCCGGCCCCTACGAAGGCCTGCCCAAAGAGGAACTGCCCACGCAGCTCGCCACGTTCGCCGGCGGCATCGTACAGTTCTGCCGAATTTACGACGCCCACTACGACATCATCCACGCCCACTACTGGCTCTCCGGCCAGGTCGGCTGGCTGCTTGCCGAACTTAGCGACGTCCCCCTCATCTACACCGGCCACACCTGGGCCGCCGTCAAAAACGCCTACGCGTCTGGCGCCGAAAGCTCCGAAAGCGAAGCCCGCCGCATCTGCGAACAACAACTCGTGGACAACGCCGACCGCCTCGTGGTCAACACCGAAGACGAAATCACCGAACTGTCCCGCCACTACGACGTCGACCCCGCCAAAATTGCCGTGGTCACCCCCGGCGCCGACACCGAGCTCTACACCCCCGGCACCAACCGCAACACCGAAATGTCACGCCGCCACCTCGGCATCCCCGTCCACGCCAAAGTGGTCGCCTTCGTCGGCCGCCTCCAAGAATTCAAAGGTCCGCAGGTGCTCATCCGGGCCATCGGCCAACTCGTTCGCGACGGCGTCGACTACCCCCTGCGCGTCCTTATCTGCGGCGGCGCCTCCGGTGGCGGAGTGAGCGTCGATACGTATCAGCGCCTCGCCGAGGAGGAGGGCGTGGGCCACATCGTGCGCTTCCTCGGGCCGCGGCCGCCCCAAGAACTCGTGAACGTCTACCAAGCCGCCGACATCGTCGCCGTGCCCAGCTACAACGAATCCTTCGGCCTCGTCGCCGTCGAAGCCCAAGCCACCGGCACTCCTGTCGTCGCGGCAGCCGTCGGCGGCCTGCCGATCGTCATCGCCGATGGCGAAACCGGCACCCTCGTCCCCAGCCACGACCCCGCCGACTGGGCCAACGCCATCGGTGAGCTCCTCGGTGACGACGACACCCGCATCGCCATGGGCCAAGCCGCCGTCGCCCAAGCCAGCAAGTTCAGCTGGCGCGAAAGCGCCCACGACCTGACCGGCATCTACCAGGACACCCTCGACCACTTCGACCGCGGCCTCTGCGACCGGAAGGCCATCGGGAGCTAGCTGGGCGTTTGGGGGAGCTGCACCAGATTCCTGCTTTTCGGGAGGGCGCCGTCGCGTTTTCCCAGGTCACTGGGTTTGCGTGCGGGAATGTGGTGTCACCCCGGCCGGCCCGAGTGCCAAAGGACGCAACCCACTTTTCGTGGCCTGGCCTTTTGCCGGGATTGGCGGACAGGATTGCGTCCTTTGGCACTGGCTCCCACCCTCTGCACCAAATTCGATGTTTTCGTTTTAGCGTTGGCGCGTTGTCCCAGGTCGCCGACGTTGCGTGAAGGAATGTGGTGTCACCCAGCCGCCCCGGACTACCGCCCGATCGCCTCCACTGCCGCGGCCGCGCCCCACTTGCCGAGCTGCTGTGTGTGGTGGTCGATGGCACCTGAGACGTCGGCGGCGAGGCGTTGCGCCTGCTCAACGGTGCGGACCTGGCCGGCGCGCTGGGCGGCAACGTCGGCGTCGCGTTGGGCGGCGGTGACGGCCTCGTCGAAGCCCTGCTTGCCGGTCTTGCGCGGTTTCAGTTCGGGGTTGTCCTGCATGATCTGGCCCATCAATGCCCCTTGCTCCTGATTGAGCGGGGTGAAGTCGGCGTGGGGCGCGGTGGAATCGGGGAGTGTGAAGGCTTCGTTGACCTTGCCGTCGGGGACGTTGAAGGCGTCTTCGATGATGCGATCAGCACGCTGGGCTTTGCCGAGAGGCCCTATGCCCATGGAGCTGACGCCGAGGACGGCGCCGTCGCAGGGGTCGTAGTTGATGCCGCCGGAGTCGCCGTGTTCGTAGCGCAGGCCCCAGGAGTAGATGCTGTTGCGGGAGCGGGCGAGCTGGTGGCCGCAGGTGCGGCCGGTGGTGGCGCCGTCTTTGCAGATGGGCTGGCCGAAGTTGGAGGTGTCGAAGTAGTTGTAGGGCAGGTTGCGGGTGTCCTGGATGTAGCGCAGTTCGCGAGGTGCGCCGTGGGCGTGGCCGTTGGCGTCGCGGGAGAAGGACATGCGGGTGGCCGGGGCGTCGGGGGCGGCGGTGACGACGCCCCAATCCGGGGTGTTGACGGTGTCCCAGAAGAACTGTGAGGGGAGGTAGACGTCGGCGTAGTCGGTGGAGGGCTTGAGTTTGGTTGGGGTGCCGATGGGGCGGTAGCTGGCGTCGATAGGTACTTCGACGCGGTGGGTGCGCATGACGTCGGTGGGTTCGTTGTCGACACCCTCGGAGAGGTCGAAGCAGTGGCCGGCGGTGAGCATGACGAGCTGGCCGTTGATGGTGCCGCTGAAGCCTTGGGAGCAGGACGCGGCGCTGGCGTGTTCGGGGATGGAAATTGTGTGATTGCCCACTCGTATTGTGGTCGGTGGTTGCTCTGGGAGGACACGAAATGGTGCCCCAGGTGCGAGAAGTGCGACGGAGAGCGTGGCGGCGACGGCGTTGGCGTGGATCATGAGACCCAACCTTAAAGAAAAATCATACGATTCGTGGCATGATTGGTGCCATGACGAATGGAAAGTTGATTCTTGTCCGTCACGGACAAAGTGAATGGAACAAGTCCAACCAGTTCACCGGCTGGGTCGATGTCAATCTGACTGAGCAGGGTGAGCAGGAAGCCGTCAACGCCGGTAAGTTGATGGCAGAAAAGGGCGTGCTGCCGGACATCGTGTTCACGTCGCTGCTGCGTCGTGCGATCCGCACCGCGAACATCGCGCTGAACGCTGCGGACCGTCACTGGATCCCAGTTGTGCGTAACTGGCGCCTCAATGAGCGTCACTACGGCAAGCTGCAGGGCCTGAACAAGGCCGAGATCCGTGAGGAGTACGGTGAAGAGCAGTTTATGAGCTGGCGCCGTTCCTACGACACTCCGCCACCAGAAATCGACGCCGACAACGAGTACTCCCAGACCGACGACGTGCGTTACGCGTTCCTCCCAGAGGTGCCACGCACGGAGTGCCTGAAGGACGTTGTGGAGCGCTTCCTGCCGTACTACATCGACGTCATCCTGCCTGAGGTTCTCGACGGCAAGACGGTCATGCTGGCTGCGCACGGTAACTCGCTGCGCGCCCTGGTGAAGTACCTGGACAACATCTCCGACGATGACATCGCTGCCCTGAACATCCCGACCGGCATGCCGTTGGTCTACGAGATTGACAGCAAGGGCAAGGTGCTCAACCCAGGCGGCACGTACCTCGATCCGGAGGCGGCTGCGGCAGGTGCTGCTGCGGTTGCTAACCAGGGCCAGAAGTAAGTAGCCACATTGTCCCCGCTACTGGCGTTTTTAGGGGGCGTAGTTCTCGCAGCGCTTGCTGCACCGTTGGTGCGGCGGGCGCTGCGTTGGCGTTTACGCAACCGGGTTGATGGTGGTTCGGATTCCCGTAGGGCGGCCACGATTAGTGAGGTGCTGCAGTTGGCGGTGCAGGGCTCGCCGACGGGGATTGCGGTGATGAACCAGGAGGGCAAGGTGCTGCTCTCGAACGCGAGGGCGCACGATATGTCGCTGGTGTATGACCGCACGGTGCAGCCGGAGGTGTGGGAGACCGCCCAGCAGGTCTTTGAGGATCAGGAGACGCACGTCCTTGACCTTGACCTGCCGATTCGCGCGACGGGGTCCCGCATTCGGAATGTACGCGTGGTGGTCAAACCGCTGACGCTGACGGAGAACTCCTACGTGATTGCTTACAGCACGGACGAGTCCGAGAACGTGCGGATGGAGCACGCGCGCCGCGACTTCGTGGCGAACGTCTCGCACGAGCTGAAGACGCCGGTCGGCGGGATGGCGCTACTCGCGGAGGCGCTGCTGCAGGACCCGGATGACCCGGAGATGGTGGACTACTTCGGCACGAAGGTGCTGAAGGAGGCCCACCGGATGGGCGACATGATCACGGACCTGATTTCGCTGTCGAAGCTGCAGGGTGCGGAGGCGTTGCCTGAGATGTCGCCGGTGAGCCTCGACGAGGTGATTGACGACGCCATCACTCGCAATCACGTCACCGCCGAGGGCCGCAACATCGACCTGATCCGTGGGGAACCCACCGGGATTACGGTGATGGGGGACCAGTCCCTGCTGACGTCCGCGGTGAGCAACCTGGTGTCGAACGCCATTAACTACTCGCCGGACGGCCAGCCGGTGAGTATTACGCAGCAGGTGCGTATGTCCGGGAAGCAGAAGGTGGCGCTTGTGCGCGTCACTGACCGCGGGATCGGGATTGCGCTGGAGGATCAGAAGCGCGTGTTTGAGCGTTTTTACCGCGTCGATAAGGCGAGGTCTCGCTCGACTGGGGGGACTGGCTTGGGTTTGGCCATCGTGAAGCATGTGGCGCAAAACCACGGGGGTACTATCAGAGTGTGGTCGCGCCCGGGGACCGGGTCGACTTTCACGCTCGAGTTGCCGATGTAGCTTTTGCAGGAGGGTTTCCCTAACCGTGTCTACGAAGATCCTGATCGTTGAAGATGAAGAGTCCCTGGCGGATCCGCTTTCTTATCTGCTGGAAAAGGAGGGCTTTTCCACGGTGTGGGCGGCCGACGGCCCGGCGGCGCTCGAGGCGTTCGAGGCCAACGAGGTCGATCTTGTCCTGTTGGACCTGATGCTGCCGGGCATGAGCGGCACGGATGTGTGCCGGAAGCTGCGCGCGAGTTCGTCGGTGCCGATCATTATGGTCACGGCGCGTGACTCGGAGATCGATAAGGTGGTGGGCCTCGAGCTCGGCGCGGATGACTACGTGACCAAGCCGTACTCGACCCGCGAGCTCATTGCGCGCATCCGGGCGGTGCTGCGCCGCGGCGGGGAGTCGGCGGCGGAGGAAGCCGAGCCGAGCCGCGACGTACTCATCGGCGGCCGCGTCACCATGGACGTCGAGCGCCACAGTGTGCTTGTCGACGGCCAACCAGTCCGCATGCCGCTCAAGGAGTTCGACCTCCTGGAGTACCTGATGCGCAACGCCGGCCGGGTGCTTACGCGCTCCCAGCTCATCGACATGATCTGGGGCGCTGACTACGTCGGCGACACCAAGACCCTGGATGTACACGTGAAACGGCTGCGCTCAAAGATCGAGGAGGAGCCGTCGAAGCCGAAGCAGCTGGTGACGGTGCGCGGCCTGGGCTACAAGTTCGAGGCCTGATCGCTAGCCGGGTGCGTGGTCTTCGCCTCACGCGGGAGTTTCGCGCGGGCGGCGCAGTGCGCGGCGAGGACCTCGTAGGGCTTCTCGCCAATGAGCTGCTGTAGCTCCTGCTTCATCGACTGCCACACGGGGGTGCCGCCGGTGTGGCAGGCGGGCGCGTCGGTGCACCACCAGTCGAAGTCTTCGCCGCCGCCACCCCACTGGCGCCGGTCGTACTCGCCGATGGTGGTGCGCAGGATCTCCTGGCCGTCGGCGCGTTCCTCCCAGGAGTCCTCCCGGGAAAACGGCACTTGCCAGCACACTTCCGGTTTGGATCCGATGATGTTGCGGCCTTCCGCCATCGCCCACTGGTGCAGGGAGCAGCCCGGGCCGGTCTCGGCGCCGTTGCGGTTGGCGAAGATGCAGGCGCCATCCACCACGCGCGTCTTGATGTGTGGGCCGTCGTCCTCTTCTTCGGTGTCGTCCCATTCCAGCCAGGGCTCGAGGATGGTGGGGTCGGCGGCCGCGATGTAGGAATCGACGTCGCGGGGGCGCAGCTGCCAGTACTTCGCAGGCATCTCCGCGACCGCATTATAGAGGTCGTCGCGGTCCGTTTCGTCGGAGAGGTACGCGCCGTGGATGCAGCAGCCGACAACGGAGAAGTCCTCATCAATCCCGTGGCATTGCGGTGTGCCGAACCGGCAGGACCAGGTGGATTCCACCCACGTCAGGTCGATGCTGAAGTAGTGCAGCGGGTCCTCCGGGTGCATGAACACGAACCATTCGCGGGGGAAGTCGGTGGGCACTTCGCGTCCCGCGAGGATCGAGCGGCCGGCGGGGGATTCGGCGGGGAATCCGAGAAAAACTGGTTGATTCACACCAACACACCGTAGACGCACTACGCTGAGGGTGTGCGATTAGGTGTATTAGACGTAGGCAGTAATACGGTGCATCTCGTGGGGGTAGATGCCCGCAGCGGTGGCCGCCCCACCCCGATGAGTGACTGGAAGCAGCCGCTCCGGCTCGTCGAACTCCTCGACGACGAGGGCAATATTGAGCCTCGGGGCGTCGACAAGCTTGTCGACGCCGTGGGGGAAGCCGCAGGCCTAAGCAGCAAGCTGAAGTGCGAGGAGTTCCTCGCCTTTGCGACGTCCGCCGTTCGCTCGGCGACGAATTCCGAGGAAGTGCTAAAGAAGGTCGAGAAGAAAACCGGCGTGCGCCTCGAAGTCCTCTCCGGCGAGGAAGAGGCGCGGCTGACGTTCCTCGCGGTGCGCCGCTGGTACGGCTGGTCCGCCGGGCGCATCACCAACCTGGACATCGGCGGCGGCTCCCTGGAAATGTCCACCGGCACCGAAGAAAGCCCCGACCTGGCCGTGTCCCTCGACCTGGGCGCCGGGCGGCTCACCCACGAGTGGTTCGAATCCGACCCGCCCGAGCGCAAAAAGATCAACCTTTTGCGCGACTACATCGACGCTGAACTCGCCGGGCCCGCCCGCGAGTTCCACGCGCTGGGGGAGGCGGGGCTGGCCGTCGGCACCTCGAAGACGTTCCGCTCCCTCGCTCGGCTAACCGGTGCTGCACCCTCCTCAGCTGGGCCTTTCGTGAAGCGAACCCTCACCGCGCCGGGCCTGCGCCAGCTCATCGCGTTCATCTCCCGCATGACCGCAGCCGACCGTGCGGAGCTCGAAGGCATCAGCGCCGACCGCTCCCACCAGATCGTTGCGGGTGCCCTAGTTGCAGAGGCTGCCATGCGAGCGCTTAAGCTTGATAAGTTAGAGATCTGTCCATGGGCGCTACGAGAAGGCGTGATCCTCCGTTGGATCGACCAAGGGCATGACTTAGGAGATGACGAAGGAGACAACGACTGATGTCTGAGGACAAGCAGCTGACGGTTGCGGAGCTCCTCGCCCGGGCGCAGAAAACCAACCCGGACGTGGGTAAGCGTCCCCGCCGACGCCGCAGCTTGGAGGAAGGCGGCGTCTCGGTCGCGGAGCTGACCGGCTCCTTCAAGGCTGTCGACGCCCGCCCGGCCGAAGCGAAGCACTCCAGCGTGCCACTCGACGCACCAGCCGAACCAACACCAGCGAAGCCTGCTGCTGAAAAGGCAGAGCCCGCAGCTGCAAAGCCTGTTGCAAAGCCTGCGGTTCCGGCTGAAAAGCCGGTTGACCCGCCCGTCGCGAAGGCCGCGCAGGACAGCCCTTCCGAGGACGAAACGACGCAGATCCGCGTCGTGGAGGACACCAACGAGCCAGTGCAGCGCACCAAGCCTGAGGTGGCTGAGAAGCCCGCCGAGGAAGACGCGCTCGACCTCTTCGACGACGAGCATGCTGAGGATGTGGACGTCGAAAAGACTGAAGCCGCCGAGGTCGCCGAAATCGATGATGACGGCGCCGTCAACCCCATCATGCTGGTGCTCTTCGTGTTCATCGGCGTGGTTCTGGGCGTGCTCGGGTTCATGCTGTTCAGCTGGATCTGGGCGAACCTGGCAACCGCACTCGCAGCCATCCTGGGCGCCGCCGCTGTTGCGGGCGTCGTCTTCGGTGTGCGCGCGATGCACACTGGCCGCGATGGTCTGACCATGACGCTCGCGGGCGTTGCCGCCCTGGTCATGGCGTTCGGCCCGGCCCTGCTCTAAGGGCGTTTTCCACCACAGTGCCCCCGTGGCGCTAGTGTGTGGTGCATGGAAAAAATCGCAATCATTGGCGTTGGCAATATTGGCGAGGCCCTGCTGCAGGGGCTGATCGCCTCCCAGGTCGAACCGCACCACATCATTGCCACCTGCCGCTCCGAGGAGCGCGTGGCGGCGCTCGCCGAGCGCTACGCCATCCAGGCCACGACGGACAACGTCGAGGCCGCCGCCGACGCCGACGTTGTCTTCCTGTGCGTCAAACCCAACCAGATCATTGACGTGATCGGGGAGATCGCGGAGACTGTCGCGAGCAATTCGGTGCCCACCGTGCTCGTCTCGATGGCCGCCGGCGTCGACATCGCCGACATGGAAGAGGCAATCTCGTCCGCGGGCACTCCGATCATGCGCGTGATGCCCAACACCCCGATGCTCGTGGGCAAGGGCGTGCTCGCCGTCTCCGCCGGCCGCTATGTGGAAGACGAGCAGCGGGAGGCCGTCGAAAAGCTGTTGACGTCCGCGGGCCGCGTCGTCGCCGTCCCCGAAAAGGCAATGCACGCCGTCACCGCGCTCTCGGGTTCGGGGCCCGCCTACTACTTCCTGCTCACCGAAGCACTTATCGACGCCGGCGTTGCCCTCGGACTGCCCCGGGACCTCGCCACGGAACTGGCCACCCAAACCTGCGCCGGCGCCGGAGCGCTCCTGGACCAGCACCCCGACCCGGTTGGCCTGCGCGCTGCCGTCTCCTCACCGGGCGGCACCACTGTTGCCGCGATCCGTGAACTCGAGGAGTCCGGCCTACGCGCAGCGATCTACCGCGCCACCGACGCCTGCGCGACGCGCTCCGAGGAATACTGAGCCTTTTGAGCCACAGCAGTCACCGCTTTCACACCAGATACGGGGTGTTTCTCCAGGCACTTTGAAAAATTATCGGCACATGAGTCGCATTAGGCCCAGTGTTCACGATAAGGTTGTTTGAAGCACGTGCGTGTTTCGTCCTGCAGGAGGGGAAGCCTGCAGCGCGACCGTGCTGAAGGGTTTATGAATTAATGGCAAATGAAGATAAAGGCAAGTTCTTAACCGTCGCTGAAGTCGCCGAAATTATGCGCGTCTCCAAGATGACGGTCTACCGCTTGTTGCACTCGGGTGAGCTGCCGGCAGTACGCGTCGGCCGCTCCTTCCGTGTCAACGAAACGGCGGTCAGTGAGTACCTTGAATCCTCCGTGTACGACGTCGGATAAATAGCACTCACCTTGCCCGAACCTTTTTGAGTGCCAAACACCTTGGTTGTATGCTTACACCCATTGCGTACACCACGAGTGAATGCTGGCACGTCAAGAACGTACTACGAAGAAACGAGGAAACCTTATGGGTTCAGTGATTAAGAAGCGCCGCAAGCGTATGTCCAAGAAGAAGCACCGCAAGATGCTTCGCCGCACGCGTGTTCAGCGTCGTAAGCTTGGCAAGTAAGCTTTTGCAGCGCCCGCACCACATGGTTGGAGCGGGCGTTTTTTCATGCGTGTGGCTCGCGCTCCATACCGGTGAGCGAGCGAATTAGCCTGGGGAAATGCGGTTGTGGGCGTGGCTAAAACCCAAATGGTAGTAACAGGATTGTAGTAATCCCCGTTTTGGCCCCCTTTTCGAGGATTACTACATTCCTGTTACTACACTTTGCAGGTCAGGCGGGTGTTCGGGCGGGTGGAGTACCCCGAAATTGCGAAAAGTTCCTCGGATTTCTGTGATCGCGGGAACTTTTTGATGTGGGTGGAGGTTGGGGCACGAAACACCTGAACGGTGTTCAATTGCGGTCTACACTGATGCGTACTTACAACACGTCCCCGCACTGAACGGAGCGCATTACCATGACCGACATCCTCGATATCGCACGCGAAAAAGCCCTTGAGCGCGGCGAAGGCCTGAACAAGGAAGAGCTCGTGCAGATCCTCACCATCGAGGACGAGCGCCTGCCGGAACTGCTCGACCTTGCCCATCAGGTTCGCATCAAGCACTGTGGCGTCGACGTCTCCCTGGAGGGCATCATCTCCTTAAAGACCGGCGGCTGCCCCGAGGACTGCCACTTCTGCTCCCAGTCCGGACTGTTCGAGTCCCCGGTCCGTGCCGTCACCCTGAATATCGACGAGCTCGTGGAGGCCGCGAAGCAGTCCGAGAAAATGGGCGCCTCCGAGTTTTGTATTGTCGCCGCCGTGAAAGGCCCGACGCAGGACCTGCTGGACCAGGTCGCGGCGGCGGTGACTGCCATTCGGGAGGAGGTGGACATCTCTATTTCTGCCTCGCTTGGCATTCTGACCCGTGAACAGGCGCGCCAACTCGCGCAGATGGGCGTGTCCCGCTATAACCACAACTTCGAAACCGCCGAATCCTTCTTCCCGAACGTGGTCACCACCCACACCTGGCAGGAGCGCAAAGACACTCTCGAGCACGTGCTCGCTGAGGGGATGGAGACCTGCTGTGGCGGGATCATTGGTCTGGGGGAGACGATCGAGCAGCGTGCCGAATTCGCCACGCAGCTTGCCGAGATCCAGCCTCACGAGGTGCCGATGAACTTCCTCGACCCACGTCCCGGCACCCCGTTCGCCGACCGGCCACTCGTCCCGCAGGGGGAGGCGCTTCGTGCCGTTGCGGCGTTCCGCCTGGCCATGCCCACAACCCAGCTCCGTTTTGCCGGTGGCACGGAGCTCGCGCTTGGCGACGACGGCACCGAAGTCGGCCTGATGGGCGGCGCGAACGCCATCATCGGCGGTAATTACCTGACCACGTTTGGCCGTCCGATAGAGAAGGACCGCGACGCCGTGGACCGCGTCCTCGACGGGAGCTCCCGGCCGCGCATCAACCTGGGTATTACACCCGTCGGCCAGAAGGTGAACTCCGGCCACGGCATCCTCTACGACACGATCAAGTCACTCTGATGCGCATTCCAGACAACACCGATCTTGCCGACGCCATCCTCTCTGGCGACATCGCCTGGCCCCTCGACCCGGCCCGCCCCTACGACGCGCCACGTATCTGCCCGCTGTGTCAGCGGCGGATGGTGGTGAAGATTTCGCCGATGGCGTGGTCGGCGGCATGCTCCCGCCACGGATTGCTGCGTTCGGAGTGGCTTGAGCGGTGATGCCCGCACCAAAAAACTACCGTCGACGCAGCGCCACCACGCCAGCCGCGACACCGGCAGCGAGCGCGCCGCCCGCCAGAGCGCCGAGGGCCGGGAGCATGTACCGGCGTAGGGAGCGGTAGTCCTCGATGGTCCAGCCTTGGCCTGTCGCGTAGCGGCGAAGTGCGCGGTCCGGGTTGATGGCGACGGGGTTGCCGACCATGGAGAGCATCGGCAGGTCGTTGATGCTGTCGGAGTAGGCGGTGCACTTTGCCAGGTCGAGCTTCTGGATGGCAGCCAGTGCGGCGACGGCGTGTTGCTTGCCGGGGCCGTGGAGGATGTCGCCGACGAGGCGGCCGGTGAACTTGCCGTCTTCCTCTTCGGCGACGGTGCCGAGGGCACCGGTGAAGCCGAGGCGTTCCGCGAGCGCCTGGCCGATTTGGACCGGGGTGGCGGAGACCAGCCAGACTTGTTGGCCTTGGGCGATGTGGCGGGACGCGGCGTCGATAGTTGATTGGTAGGTCTTGTCGAGCATTTGGCGGTCGACGATTTCGGCGCAGAGCTCTTTGAGCTGCTCGACGTTCTTGCCTTTGACTACTTGGAGGGCCTGCTCGCGGCCTTTGGCGATGTCTTTGGCGCTTTCGGAGCCGGAGACGCGGTAGCGGATTTGCTTGGTCAGGGCGGGCAGGAGCTCGCGAAGGGTGATGAAGCGCTGCTTGGCCAAGCCTTTGGCCAGCAGGATGAGCGAGGAGCCCTGGATGAGGGTGTTGTCGATGTCGAAGAACGCGGCCGCCTCGGTGTCTTGGGGGACGTCGGGGTCGGGCTGGGTGATTTTCTCCCGGCCGGCGGTTTTGAAGGCGCCGCCGACGGAGTCGACGCCGGTGGCGAATTCTTCGATGCTGATGCCGAAGGTTTCTTC
This sequence comes from Corynebacterium pseudogenitalium, assembly GCF_024453815.1. Taxonomy (NCBI): domain Bacteria; kingdom Bacillati; phylum Actinomycetota; class Actinomycetes; order Mycobacteriales; family Corynebacteriaceae; genus Corynebacterium; species Corynebacterium pseudogenitalium. Next base: position 282,012 of record NZ_CP072934.1, read on the forward strand.
GATGGCGGCGGCTGCGGCGGCGTTACCGGCGGTGCGTTGGGATTCGGCGTCGAGAGGTGGGAGGGCAACTTCTTCGAGGAAGCGGCGAAGGTTGCCTTGGGTGAGTGACCATTGGGCCAGGAGTTCTTTGTGGTCGGACATTGCCAGCGAGCCTTTCACCGTGTGGCAGACGTGATAGCTTGTATCGTAAACAAGATTGGCGGAGAGATGAAACAGGTTGAACTGATGGTGCGCGCGACCTGCGGGTCGTGCGAGCGGGTGGCTGCGCAGATCGCCCCGGTGGTCGAGCAGTGCGGCGCGCAGCTCACGCTTGTTGATGTCGACGCCTCTCCGTCGCTCAACGCCGAGTTCGGGGATCGCGTCCCGGTTGTGGTGATTGATGGGGACGAGTTCGCGTGTTGGGAAGTGGATAACGCGGACCTGGCCGAGGCGCTGTCAGAGTGACGCGCTATCCTTTGGTTTGATTCACGGCTGACTGGAGGGATTGAGTGAGTGTTCTCGTTGTAGGGATGTCGCACCGCTCGGCGCCCGTTGCGTTGTTGGAACGCTTGAGTATGGATGATGCGGTGCAGCATTCGGCGGCGTCGGCGCTGGTGGAGCGCCCGTCGTTGTCTGAGGCGATGATCATTTCGACGTGTAACCGGCTGGAGGTGTACACGGTTGCCAACGCGTTCCATGCGGGTGTGCAGGATGTGTTGGCGGTCCTGGCGGAGGTCTCCGGGGTGAGTGAGGCGGAGCTGCGCGGCTACCTGTACGTGCGGTATTCGGACGCGGCTGCGGAGCACTTGTTGACGGTCGCCTCCGGCCTGGATTCCATGGTGGTGGGGGAGCAGCAGATCATCGGGCAGGTGCGTACCGCGTATACGCACGCGGCGGAGCAGGGCACGGTGGGCCCGGCGTTGCATTCGCTGGCGCAGTCGGCGTTGCATACGGGCAAGCGTGTGCACACGGAGACGTCGATTGATGATGCCGGCGGCTCGATGGTGACCTTCGCGCTGGATACGGCGATGGAGACGATGGGGGTGGACACGCTGGAGGGCCAGACTGCGCTGGTGTTGGGGGCTGGTGCAATGAGCTCGTTGGCGGCGACGCATTTGGGCAAGAGGGGCGTCGATAAGTTGATTATTGCGAACCGCACTCGCTCGCGCGCGGAGCGGTTGGCGGAGCATGCCCGGGAGGCCGGGGTGGCTGCGGAGGTCGTGGACTTTAATGCGCGCGCGGGGGCGTTGGGGCGTGTGGATATTACGGTGTCGGCGACGGCGTCAGATGGGTTCACCATTTCGGGCGAGGACATCTCGGGGCCGACGATGCTGATTGACTTGTCGCTGCCGCGCGATATTGACAATTCGGTACTGGAGCACGAGGGCGTGCACTTGATCAACATCGAGTACCTGCACGAGCAGCTGCACAACGCGGACTCGGAGGACTCGAAGGCGCTGCAGGCCGCGGAGGCGATCGTGGCCGAGGAGGTGCAGGCGTTTAGCTCCGAGCAGCGGGTGCGCGAGGTGGCGCCGGCGGTGGCGCAGCTGCGCCGGATTGGCGCGGAGATCTCGGAGGAGGAGCTGGCGCGGCTGCGCAAGCGTCTTCCTGACCTGGGTGAAGAGGACTTCCAGCAGGTGGCGCGGTCGGTGAAGCGTGTGGTGGATAAGCTGCTGCATAAGCCGACGGTGAAGATTAAGGAGCTGGCGGCGAGCTCGGACTCGATTAGCCTGGAGACCGCCGTTGAGGAACTGTTTGGGGTGCGCCCCGTGTCGGCTGCTACTGATATGGACCGGTTGCCGAGTCCCGACGAGTTGAAGTTGAAGGAGTCGTAATTTACATGCTGAAAATTGGTACGCGGGGTTCGCACTTGGCCACGACGCAGGCGGGTCACATGCGTGACGCCCTGATCGCGCACGGTTACCCGTCTGAGCTGCACATTGTGAAAACCGCCGGGGATGTTTCCCACGCGCCGGTGGAACGCATCGGCGTCGGCGTGTTTACGTCTGCGCTTCGCGACGCCCTCTTCGACGGCGAGGTGGACGTTGCCGTGCACTCCTTCAAGGACTTGCCGACGGCCCCAGAGCCCCGCACCTACCTGATCGTTCCGGAGCGCGAAGACCACCGCGAGGCACTCATCGCCCGCGACGGCCTGACGCTGGACACGCTGCCGAAGGGCGCGAAGGTGGGCACCTCGGCGCCGCGCCGTGTTTCCCAGCTGCGCGCGCTGCGTCCTGACCTGGAGATCCTCCCGCTGCGAGGCAACATTGAGACGCGCATGGGCCGGGTGGAAAGCGGCGAGATGGACGCGATTGTCCTGGCGTATGCGGGCTTGGTCCGTGGTGGGTTCGCGGACCGCGCCACCCAAGTCTTCGATGCTGAGGTGTTCATGCCCGCCCCGGCGCAGGGTGCGCTGGCGGTGGAGTGCCGCGTCGACGACACCGCGCTGCGTGAGGGCCTGGACAAGCTGTTGGACGCAGATTCTTTTGCGTGCGCGGCGGCGGAGCGTCAGGTGCTGGCGACTTTGGAGGCAGGCTGCACGGCCCCGGTTGCGGCGCACGCGACCATCGCTGACGGCACCATTACCTTGCGGGCGGGGGTATTCGCCCTGGATGGCTCCAAACAGCTGATTGAGGAGGCTTCAGGTAAGGACGCCCGTGAGCTGGGAACACAGCTTGCGCAGACGCTGATTGGCCGCGGGGCGGCAGAAATTATGCAGTAAGTTTTCAGACTGGTTTTGAAACAGGTTTTGAAACACGGCGTATGCAAATTAAGGTGTAACTACCATACGTCCAATCGTCTCGGTGTATAGGGGTCCCTTTGGGGCTCGCTGTACGCCGGGACACTTCTTTACGCCTTATACAAGACCAGAAAAGACCATTTTGATGACACTGCCCTCAATCACGCCCCAGCCGGGGAAGGTGATCTTCGTCGGTGCCGGACCTGGCAATCCCGATTTGCTGACGATTCGCGCTCGCCAGGTGATGGAACGCAATTCTATCGCGTTGGTGGAACCGGATGTTCTTGAGGGTGTCCGAAACGTTCTTGCCGCAGCGTGCGCGGTGCCGCAGGAGAAGATCGACGCTGCTGAGGCGCAGTACGAGGCGATGTGTGCGGAGGCGAAGGCCTCGGGGGCGCGGCGCCGCCCGCCGAAGCCTGCGGACCCGACCGCGGCTGAGGTTGAAGAGGTGCCGCTTGGCACGGACGATATTGTTGCGCGGTTGCGCTCGGCGCTGCAGGCGGCGGCCGAGGTGATCCGCAAGGGGGATGACGGTGACGGGGATGTGATCCGTCTGGTCAGCGGGAACCCGCTGACGCGCGATGCGGTGCGGGAGGAGATCGCCGCGGTGGCGGCCGCCGGCCTGGAGTTCCAGATTGTGCCGGGGATGTCGCTGCCGTCGACGGTGCCGTCCTTTGCGGGTATCGCGCTTGGTTCAACGTATACGGAAGCAGATCTGGCGAACGGGCCGGTGGACTGGGACCAGTTGTCGCAGGCGCCGCAGCCGTTGGTGTTGCAGGCGGTGCGCGAGCAGCTGCCGGAGATGGCGTTGCAGTTGATGCAGCGCGGGTTCCCGGGTGAGCTGGCGTGCAGCGTCACGGCCAACGGAACGACGCGGCTGCAGCGCACGGTCGATGCGACCCTGGAGACCCTGGCAACCATGGACTCGGTGACGGCGGATCTGCCTGGTTCTTTGGTGGTGACGCTCGGTACTGTGAATGATGATCGATCGAAGTTTTCGTGGTGGGAAAACCGTCCTTTGTACGGGTGGCGAGTGCTGGTGCCGCGTGCGAAGGAGCAGGCGGAGGCGATGAGCAGCCGCCTGGCGTCGTACGGGGCGATCCCGCAGTCGGTGCCGACGATTTCTCTGGAGCCACCGCGCAACCCGGCGCAGATGGACCGCGCGATTAAGGGCATCGTGGAGGGCCGCTACCAGTGGGTGGTGTTCACCTCGACGAACGCTGTGCACGCGGTGTGGAAGAAGTTCGAGCAGCTTGGCTTGGACGCCCGCGCGTTCGCGGGTGTGCACCTGGCGGCGGTCGGCCGCAAGACGGCGGAGGCGCTGCGCGCGCTAGGGATGAGCCCGGAGCTGCTGCCGCACCGCACGAAACAGAACGCCGCTGGCCTGGTGGAGGTGTTCCCCGAGTACGTCGAGGACATCGACCCGGTCTCGCGGGTGCTGCTGCCGCGGGCGGACATCGGAACGAACGTGCTGGTGGATGGCCTGATTGAGAAGGGCTGGGACGTCGAGGACGTCGTGGCGTACCGCACGGTGCGCGCGGCCCCGCCAGCTCCTGAAGTACGCGACATGATCAAGACCGGCGGGTTTGACGCGGTCTGTTTCACGTCCGGCTCGACGGTGCGCAACCTGGTTGGCATCGCAGGCAAGCCGCACCAGCGCACGATCATCGCGTGCATCGGCCCAATGGCGGCTGAGGCAGCGCGCGAGCAGGGGCTGCGTGTCGACGTCGTACCAGAGGTTGCGGACGTGCCGTCGCTGGTGGACGCGCTTGCCGAGCACGTCGCCGCCCTGCGGGCAGCTGGGGAGCTGCCGCCGCCGCGGAAGAAGCGGAGGGCGCGTCGGAAACCGGCGTTATGATGTAGCACATGACTACATATCATCTTCCACGCCGTCCACGTCGCCTCCGCCAGAATCCTGCGATTCGGCAGCTCACCGCGGAGACGCGACTGGCTCCGGCCGATTTTATTTTGCCGTTGTTCGTGGCTGATGGCATCACCGAACGCCGAGAGATTGCCTCCATGCCGGGCGTGTACCAGCACACCACGGACACCCTGAAGGCGATCTGCCACGAGGCACTCGAGGAGGGGATCCGCTGCGTGGACCTCTTCGGCGTGCCGCTCGACGAGGATAAGGACGCCACGGGTTCCGTCGCGTGGGACCCGGAGGGCATCCTGAACCGCAACGTGTGTGCGCTGCGCGAGGAGTTCGGCGAGGACCTGCTGATTATGGCCGATACCTGCCTGGATGAGTTCACGGACCACGGGCACTGTGGTGTAGTGGGCGTCGATAAGTATGGCAATCAGGTGGTGGATAACGATGCAACCTTGGACCTCTACCGCGATATGGCGCTGTCGCAGGCTGCCGCGGGCGCGCACATCGTGAGCCCGTCGGGGATGATGGACGGGCAGATCGGTGTGATCCGCGAGGCACTCGACGCCGAGGGCTACCAGGACGTGGCCATCATGGCGTACTCGGCGAAGTACGCGTCGAAGTTCTTCGGGCCGTTCCGCGACGCGGTCGGCTCCTCCCTGAAGGGCGACCGCCGCACGTACCAGCAGGACCCGGCGAACGCGCGCGAGTCCCTGCTCGAGACCGAGCTCGATATTGAGGAAGGCGCGGATTTCGTCATGGTCAAGCCTGCGCTGCCGTACCTGGATGTGCTCAGCCGCGTGGCGGACATGTCGCCGGTGCCGGTGGCGGCGTACCAGGTTTCGGGCGAATACGCGATGATGGTGGCCGCTGGCCAAAACGGTTGGATCGATTTCGAGGCGACCATGATGGAGTCGCTGACCTCTATCAAGCGTGCTGGCGCGGACCAGATTTTGACGTACTACGCAATCGAGGGCGCGCGTGCGCTGAAGGAGCTTCATGGCTAACACACCTCCCGCAGCGCAGGCCCCGGCCCTGCCACCGAGACACCGGAAGGACGAGCCGACGCAGCAACAGCCCGAGGCGGTGCGCTATCTCCTCGGCGCGTGGGCAGTGATGATCCTCGGTGAGCTCCTGCACCAGATCCTCGCCGTGGTGGTGACGGTGCTCGACCCGGCTGCGCTGCGCGAGGCGGCGAAGCAGGCCGCGAAGAACCAGTCGGAGGCGCTGCCGGAGAACATGATGCAGGCGAGCATGTACGCCACGGTTGTGCTGATGGCGTTGCTGCAGCTGGGCATCATCGTGGTGTTTTGCCTGGCGCTGCGCTCAGTGCAGCGCCGCGGAAAGTGGATGCTCAACGCCACGCGGGTGCTGCAGGTCTTCTCGGTCTTCTTCGCGGTGCGCGTGCTCACGCTCTTCTTGATGACGCCCGCTGCGACTAAAGTGCCGGTTGCGCTGTTCGCCGTCGACGGTGCGGTGCAGATCGTGGTCGGTGTGGCGGGAGCATTGGGGCTGTTCTATGCTTCCCGGAAGGAATCGCAGGACTATCTGCGTCCGGCTGAGCAGTAGCAGCAGTAGGGAAGAAGTGGAGTAACGGCGCATGGCTGATAATGTGACGCGCTCAATTGACGACGCCCGCCTGGCGGCCAAGGACGCCGGGTTCGACCCGGACTCGCGCCACTCCGAGGACAGCAACGGCAACCCGTTGCGCCCCCACGCTTCCTACGCGTTCGAGCTCGAGGGCCTGGAGGACGGCGCGCAGCTGCGCGACATCGAGGAGGCCCTCGAAGAGCTGCCAGGCGTGCAGGCGCGCCTGGTGTACCCGACGAAGATGGCGTGGGTGACCGCGCCGGACACCACGGCACCGCACACGATCGCCGAGGTGATGCAGCGCTTCGGGGTGGAGGTGCAGCTGACGGATTCGACGCTGCGCCGCCGCGCCCAGGGGCATTCGGTGGTGGATCACACGCTGCCGCGGCGTGGCACGCGCGGCATGTCCGGCCGGATGCGCCGGATGAAGGAACACGAGCAGCGCTCCCTGCGCACGGCGCGCGCGAGCGGGTTCGTGCGCACTGCCCGACGGCGCCGTGGCATGATGCGCGGCCAGGACGTGCTGTTTACCGCCCGCGACTTGGTCACGCCGCTTCGCATGTGGATCGCTATTGTGCTGAGCATCCCGGTCGTCCTGATGGCGTACGTGCCGCAGTTTCAGTTCCCGGGGTGGCAGTGGTGCTCGCTGGCGTTGTCCACGCCGGTGGTGCTGTGGTGCGCGTTCCCGTTCCACCGCGCGATGCTTGGTGGCGTGCGCCGCGGGATTTCCGCGCTGGACGGCGCGAGCTCGATCGCGATTTTGGCCGCTTGGCTGTGGTCGCTGGTCGCGGTGGTGCTGACGTCCGCTGGGCAGATCGGCTGGACTACCAGTAGTGGCTGGGTGCCGCACCAGATGGGCCACGACGTTGAGATCTTCTTCGAGGTCTCCTGCGCCGTGACCACGTTGTTGCTGGTGGGACGCTACTTCACCATGCGCGCTCGCCCCCGCCTCATGGAGGATTTGCAGGCCCGCAACCCTGATCCGGACGCGGTGTACAAGGTGGTGCGTCGTTCGCGGGCGGGCAACGTGACGGAGGAAGACTTCCCGGCAGTCGAGCTGAACAAGGGGGATGACGTCTACGTCCACGCGGGCGAGATCATCCCTGCCGACGGCGAGGTGGTCGGCGGCTCTGGCGTGTTGAACCCCCAGATTATCGACGCCCGCGAGCCTTCCGAGGTGAAAGTCGGCTCAACGGTGCGCGCCGGGTCGGTGCTGCGCAGCGGCAAGATCAAGATGCGCGTGGAGCGCGTCGGACACACCACCCGCCTGGGCGCGGTGGAGCGCTGGGTGGACGCGGTGCTGCGCCACCAGAACGAGGCCACGTTGATGTCCACGCGCGCGGCGGGCCTGCTCATCCCGGCGGCCTATGCGCTGGCTATCTTAGATTTTGGGCTGTGGGTGCTGCTGACCGGCAACTACAATGCTGGCTTTTCCACGGCGTTGGCCATCTTGGTGGTGGTGGCGCCGGTGGCGCTGGCGATTTCGCCTTCGCTGGCGATCCGCCTCGGCATTGAGTCGGCGGTGCGAAACGGCATCCTGATCCGCGACGGCGAAACCTTCCGCGCGCTGGAGTCGACGGACACGGCCGTGTTCAACCGCGTGGGCACCCTTGTCAAGCCGCAGATGACGGTGGAGACCGTCACCGCCGAGCGCGGCGAAAGCCCGGAGATGGTGATGCGCGTGGCGGGTGCGCTGTCGGTGGAGTCCAACCACCCGTCGGCACGCGCAATGGTGAAGGCGGCGCGTGAGGCGCGCGATGGGCGCACGAAGAGCGCCGATGTGCCGTCGTGGATCGAGATGAGCAACGAGGAAATCACGCCCGGCGGCGAGTTCCGCGGCCGCCTCACCTTGACCTACGGCGACGAGGACGAGGACCGCACCGAGTCCTTCGACGCCTGCCTGTGGCGCCCCACGAACCTGTCCCAGCTGCACGGCCGCCTCGCGATGGCCGCGACCGCCGGAGGCACCCCTGTAGTGGTGCGCTGGCGCGGCAAGGACCGCGGCGTGATCACCCTCTACGACCCCGCGAAGGACGACGCCCACGAGGCCATCAACCGCCTGGAACAGATGGGCGTAGAGACGGTGATGCTCACCCGCGATACCTACCCGGTGGCCCGCCGCTTTGCCGACTTTTTGGGTATGTCCAACGTGCTCGCCGGCATTACCGCGCCGGACAAGCCGGGGGCGGTTCGCGCCATCCACACGAAGGGCGCCACGGTTGCCATGATCGGTGACGCCACCGCGCTTCCCACTATCAAGGTGGCGGACGTCGGCCTGCTCTACGCCACCGACGACATTATCGACGCCCAGTCCTCCACCATCGCCCGCGCCTGCAACGCCGTGCTGATCCGCGACGACGTCTCCGCCGTCCCGCAGCTCATCGCGCACGCGCGCCGCGTGTGCCACATCATCGACTACAACATGATCTTCGCCTGGGCGTACAACTCCACCGCGATCGTGCTTGCCGCGATCGGCGTGCTGCCCCCGGTGGGGGCCACGCTGCTCATGCTCGGCAGCTCGCTCGTGATTGAGGCGCACTCCTCGCGGGCAAATCATTTTCCCACCTAAACCGCAACGGCGGTAGGGTGGGAGACTATGACCAGACGCGACCTTTCTTCTGCCCCGTTCATTGAGGCCGCCAACGGCCGCACGCCCTCACGCACCCCGGTGTGGTTCATGCGCCAGGCCGGGCGCTCGCTGCCGGAATACCGCAAAGTCCGTGAAGGCATCTCCATGCTGGACTCCTGCTTCATACCGGAGCTCCTCGCCGAGATCACGATGCAGCCGGTGCGCCGCCACGACATGGATGCGGCGATTCTCTTTTCCGATATCGTCGTGCCGCTGAAAGCGGCGGGTATCGGCGTGGAGATCGTGCCGGGCCGCGGCCCAGTGATGGAGAAGGCGATTACGACGAAAGAGGACGTCGATAATTTGCCGGTGCTGGACCACAACGTTGAGGAAGTGGCCAAGGGCATCGAGATGATTCTCGACGAGCTCACCGACACCCAGGCCCTGATCGGCTTTGTCGGCGCGCCGTTTACGCTGGCCAGCTACCTCATCGAGGGCGGGCCGAGCAAGAACCACGAGAAGACGAAGGCCATGATGCACGGCGACCCGGACACGTGGCACGCCCTGATGCGCCGCCTCGTGCCGACCATCAGCGCGTTCCTGCGCACGCAGGTCGACGCCGGCATCGACGCCATGCAGCTCTTCGACTCCTGGGCAGGCTTCCTCACCGAGGCCGACTACCGCGAGCACGTCCTGCCGTACTCCGCCGAGATCCTGAAGGAGGTCGAGGGTGTGATCCCGCGCATCCACTTCGGTGTGGCCACGGGTGAGCTGCTCGGCGCGATGTCGGAGGCGGGTTCCGAGGTGATGGGCGTCGACTGGCGCGTGCCGCTCGACGTCGCCGCGAAGCGCTTCGCGTCCCCGCGCGTGCTGCAGGGCAACCTCGACCCGGCGATGCTCTTCGCTGGCCCCGCCGTGGTGCAGGAGGAAGTGCGCCGCATCAAGGCGGAGGCCGCCCGAGCTATCGACGCAGGCACCGCCACCGGCCACATCTTCAACCTCGGGCACGGCGTCTTGCCGACCACCGATGCAGGCGCCATCACCGACGCTGTCGCAATGATCCACGAAGCATAACGAAGGAGATCCCCATTGAATATCGCCATTGTCGGTGCAGGGCTTGCCGGGCTGACCGCAGCGTTTGAGCTGCGCAACTCCGGCCACACCGTCGACGTCTACGAGGGCAACGACCGCATCGGCGGCAAGCTGTACACCGTTGCGTTCGACGGCGGCCCCACCGATATGGGGGCCGAAGCCTTCATCGCGCGCCGCCCGGAAGCGAAGCAGCTCGTCGAGGAGCTGGGTCTGCAGGACTCGCTGGTCTCCCCGTCGGGGATGCGCTCCCTGCTCTACGTCGACGGTGAGACCCGCGCCATGCCGGCTGGTGGCACGATGGGCATCCCTTCCACCTCCGAGCCGGTCGCGCACCTGGTCAGTGAGGAGACCGCGCGGCGCATCGACACCGAGGCGCAGCGCGAAGGCTTCGAGTGGACCATCGGTGGCGACATGAGCGTCGGCGCCCTGGTCCGCGAGCGCTACGGCGACGACGTCGTGGACAACATCGTCTCCTCCCTGCTTGGCGGGGTGTACTCCTGCACCGCCGACGACCTGGGCGTTCGCGCCACCGTGCCGCAGCTCGCCGCCGAGTTCGACCGCCTGGCCGCCGACGGCCCCGTGCACCTTTCCACGGCGGTCGCCAACTTGGAGGCGGCCCGGAAGAAGGCCGTTGCCGCGGCTGGGTCTTCTGATGCCTCGAAGCCTTCGAAACCGGCACCCATTTTCGCGTCCTTCCGCGAGGGCTACCAGGAACTCTACGAGGCACTCGCGGAGCAGTCCGGCGCAAACATCTACGTTGACGCGTTCATCCCGTCCATCAGCCGCGAGGGCGAGGGGTTCCGCCTCAAGGGTGGCGAGGACACCGTCTACGACCGCGTGCTGTTGGCCACCCCGGCGCCGACGACCGCGCTGCTGCTTCGCGACATCGCCCCCGAGGCCTCCGAAGCGCTTCGCTCCGTCGAGTTGGCGAACTCCGCCGTGGTGGGCCTGCGCTTCGCCACCGACGAGGGCCTGCCGGAGAACTCCGGCGTGCTGGTCAGCACCGATGCGAAGGACGTGCACGCCAAGGCGTTCACGCTTTCGTCGCGTAAGTGGCCGCACCTCGCCGAGCGCGGCGGCGCCCTTGTACGCGCCAGCTTCGGCCGCTACGGCGATAACATCGCCCTGACTGCCAGCGAGGACGACCTCGTGGACTGGGCCCTCGACGACCTGCAGACCATCACCGGCTTCGACGGCCGCGCCGCCGGCGTCGAGGAGATCTTCGTCCAGCGCTGGCTCGGCGGCCTCCCGCGTTACGACGCCACCCACCTGGCCACCGTGGCCAAGGTCCAGGACGCCCTCGCCGGTATCGACGGCGTTGGTGTGACAGGCGCCTGGGTTGCCGGGGTTGGGGTCCCGGCAGTGATCGGCAACGCGCGTCAGGCGGCGCAGGATCTCCTCTAGACGAGCACTTTGCCCTTCTGCTCCGGCAGGACGAACGCCGCCACGGCGGCCACGGTGAACGCCACCGCGAAGACTACGAACACGCTGGCGTGGCCGCCGAAGGACAGGACCGGCGGGACGATCAGCGGCGCCAGGATCGAGCCGACGCGGCCGAAGGCCGCCGCGGCACCCGTGCCGGTCGCGCGGATCTGGGTGGGGTAGAGCTCAGGACCGATGGCGTAGAGGGCACCCCACGCGCCCAGGTTGAACAGGGAGAGCAGGCAGCCTGCGGCGATGATCTGCCAGGGCGCGGTGGCGAACCCGTAGAGCCCCGCCGACACCGCCGACCCAGCCAGGAAGACGGCGAGGGTGGTGCGGCGCCCCCAGACCTCAATGAGCCAGCCTGCCAGGGCGTACCCGGGCAGCTGGGCCAGCGTGATGATCAGCGTGAAGCTGAAGGAGCGCACGAGGCTGAAGCCTTGGTCCACAAGCAGGGAAGGGATCCAGGTGAACGCGCCGTAGTAGGCGAGGGAAACGCAGAACCAAACGGTCCAGAACGCGGCGGTGCGGGCGCGCAGTTCGGGGCCCCAAATGTGATGGCTAGAACTTGCATCGGGATCGGTGGTGGTGGCGATGGGTGCGTCGGTAAGTAGTTCGGGCGGGACTTGCTCCTCGAAGCTGCGGACCACTGCCTCTGCTTCCTCGTCGCGGCCGCGCGACTCCAGGAAGCGGACCGATTCCGGCAGCTGCATGCGCACGTACAGTGCGTAGAGCGCAGGCACGGCGCCGAGCGCAAGCCCCCAGCGCCAGCCGTTTTCGCCCTCGGCGACGACGAACGTGCCGATGACCGCCGCCAGGATCCAGCCCGCCGCCCAAAACGCCTCGAGCCAGACCACCATCCGCCCGCGCACCTTCAGCGGCGCGAACTCGCTGACCAGCGTGGACGCGACGGGCAGCTCCGCGCCGAGGCCCAGTCCGGTGAGGAAACGGAAGACGAGCAGGACAGCGACCGACCCGGCGAGCGCTGAAGCGCCCGTGGCCACGCCGTAGATCAGGAGCGTGAGGGCGAAGACCTGGCGGCGCCCCAGCTTGTCCGCGAGCAGCCCGCCGAGGGAGGCGCCGACCGCCATCCCGATGAACCCCACGGACGCGATCCAGCTCGTGGTGGTTTTCTCCAGGTCCCAGTGCACGGCCAGCGCCGCGATGACGAAGGAAACCAGCCCGACGTCCATCGCGTCGAGCGCCCACCCCACCCCCGATCCGACGAGGAGCTTCTTGTGCTTCGGTGTAACCGGCAGCCTATCGAGGCGCTGCGTGCGGGTCAGTGCTGTTTTCATGGGCAAAACCTTAGACCAACCCTGTCGCTTATTTGGGAAAATTACTAAAGTTTCCTGCTAATCTGCCGGTATGAAGAAGCAGCTTGGACTCATGCTCGTTACTACCTGCTCAGCGGCCATGTTGGTGGCCCCGCAGGCCATGGCGGAGGACACCGCCCAGCTCACGGAAGCTCGCTGCGTGGCACTTGTCGACGCGGTGAAGGACGCCACCGCGAAGCAGCGCGATGCGCAGGACCGCGAGCGCGCCACGCAGCAGACGCTCGATGCGGCGCAGCGCGACGTCGCCGCCGCCCAGGAAGAACTCAAGGCAGCAAAGGGCATGGTCGCCGCCGCCCAACGCCTTCTTGACGACGCCACCACCGACCGCACCGCGAAACAGTCCGCAGTGCCCGCCGGCGTGACGGCGGAATCTGCACAGCAGGCGCTCGAGGACGCGAAGGCGCGGGCCGCCGAAGCAGCCGCCGCCCTCGAAGCCAGCAAGGCCGAGGCGCAACAGCAGTTCGACCGCGGCTCCCTCGGCTTCTTCGAAGCCATGGGCGCAACCGACGCCGTCGCCGAACTGAACACCGACTTCCGCTTCAAAGAAGAAGACCCGGTGGCGGGGCAGACGGGCTACCGCATCGCGGACGACACCCACATCGGTGAGACCGACGACGCCACCCACCTGGACAACATGAAGACAGCCATCGGCTGGCTGCCCGAGGCCAATGAACTCCGCGAAAGCGACGGCCAGCCCGCCCTGCCCGTCTCCGACTTCCTGATGGCGCAGGCCCAGGTAAACGTGAACTGGTCGCACCAGCTGCCGCGCGGGCACTCGAAGAACGGATGGGACAACCTGTCCTGGAACTACGACAACCCGTTCAAGGGCTGGTTCCACGAGGAGCGCGTCGCGTACTTCGAGGCGATTGAGAAGGGCGAGAAGCCATTCGAGGCGGGCGCTGGCCACTACATGGCGATCGTCAACCCGGACATGCGCGCCACCGGCTTCGCCGTGAACACCAAAGCCTTCCGGTACCAGGGGTACCCGTGGCGTATTGCACACGCGCAGACCTTCGCCACCCACTGGATGAAGCAGGGCACTCCACTGTTCACCGTCGACGAGTACACCGAGCGCTTCAATACCTACTACGACGGCCTCAAGCACGCCATCGAGTTTGGCGACGCCACCAAGCGTCAAACGCTCGAGGAGCGCGAAGGGGACGTCGACAAGGCGGAGCGGACCCTGGAAGCCGCACGCGCGCTGCGGGCCGCGGAGGAGCTCGTGGCAAAGCGTGAGCAGGAGCTTTCCGCCGCCAAGGAGGCGCAACCGGCCCGACAGACCGCAGCCGAGGAAGCGCTGACCGCGGCGAAGCAGGCGCAGGAGGATGCGGCTGCTGCCGCTGCGACCGCCAAGGCAGCCGCAGCCGAGGCCCGCGCAGCCACCGAACGCGCCGAAGCCGAATACAAGCCTGTGCAGGCGGAGTGCGCCACGCTGGCCGCCCCGGAGAAGGACGGCTCCTCCACCGGTGGCATCATCGCCGGCGTAGTGCTCGGGCTGCTGGCGATCGTCGGAATCGTGGTAGCCACCAACCCAGGAGTTCTCAATATGTTCTAGGTAGGTACACTCTCTGCTTATGCAAAGCGAGGAGCAGACCACACCCGAACCAGAATGGTGGGAACAACCAGGCATGCCCTGGAACAGCAAACCAACCAAGGCTGACTACTGGTGCCTTGGCTGGTTCGGCTTCGTAGGCCTCTTCGGCCTCGCCATGATCCCGCTTCGTGCCTGGCTACTCGGCCTGCACCCGCCCATCATGCTGGCGATTACGGGTTCTCGGATTGGTGCGGCGTCGACAGGCGCGCTCGCCGCCGTTGGCGAGGTGCAGCACTGGCTGGGCTACCTGCTCATCGGCACGCTGATGGCCATCAAGTTCGACTGGATCTACTGGTGGGCCGGCAAACTGTGGGGGCGCGGCATCCTGGACGTGCAGGCGCAGAACTCCAAACGCAGCGCCCGCAACATCGCGCGCGTGGAAACGTGGGCCCTCAAACTCGGCTGGCTGGGCATCTTCCTCGCCTACGTACCGATCCCGCTGCCCATCGCCTTCGTCGTCTTCGTCCTGATGGGCATGACCGGCATGCCGCTGTGGAAGTTCATGGTGCTGGACTTCATCTCGAAAACCCTGTGGTCACTGGGCTATTTCGCCCTCGGTTGGTGGATCGGGGAGCCCGTCGTGTACGTGCTGGAGCAGTACGCGAAGGTGGCCAACTGGATCGCCATCGGGCTGATCGTGGTGATCATGTTCGGCGCGTTCCGGAGGCAGGCGAAGAAGTCGTGAGCGGATGCGTGCACCACATTCCCTCTTTTTGGGATGGCGGTGTGGCGTTTCCCCAGGTCGCCGATTGTCCAGACAGGATAAAGGTGCGCAGAACTGGCGCCGAGTGACAAAAGACGCACTTGGATTTGATATGTACATTCATAGTTGCAGGTCAGAAATGGGCTATCTTTTCCTAGTTGCGTGATTTGGCACTCGCTCCCCAGAAAATTAGCGGTACACCACCACTGAGGAGAAGTCCTCGTCCCCGTGGCCCTTCTTCTGCTGCTCCTGCAGGGAGGCAACCGCGGCTGCCACGGCGGGCAGCTCCTTGCCGGCGGCCTCGGCGGTGGCGAGCATCAAACGCGCGTCCTTCTCGATGGCGTCGGTGGAGAAGTCGCCGGGGTTGGTGTCGCGCTCGCCGAGTAGGAAGGGGGACTTCATGTTCACGATGAACTCGAGGCCGGTGGAGGCGAGCATGTCGACGATGGTGGCGTCGTCAAGTCCTTGGGCGTTGCCGATGTGCAGTGCTTCCTTGAAACCCTGCATGGTCACCGCGAGGGCGAGGTTAGCGATGAGCTTGCCCGTCGCGGCCTGGGCGGCGGTGTCGACGACCTTGAGGCGTTCCGGGTTTGCGGCGGCCCACGGCGCGACGACCTCGGCGACTTCCTTGCGGCGCTGTTCGGAGGCGCCGCCGACGTAGACGCCGAGCTTGCCGGCGCGCGCCGGGATGAGCGAGCCGACTACGGGGGTGTGGACGAAGGTGGGGACGGCGGCGGCGAAGGAGTCGGCGTCGGCGGGGGAGATGGTGGTGGCGTCGGCCCAGGTGACGCCGTCGGGGATGAGGCCGGGTTCGATGACGACTTCGCGGACGGTGTCGGGGCCGAAGAGGGAGGTGATCACGAGGTCGGCGCCTTTCACGGCGTCTGCGGGGGTGTTGGCGGCGGTGGCGCCGCGCTCCACGAGCGGGGCGGTTTTTGCCGCGGTGCGGTTCCAGACCGTGAGGTCGTGGTCACTGACAAGCTTGAGTGCTAATTCGGTACCCATACGGCCGAGGCCTAAAAATCCAATTCTCATATGACCTAGGATAGGCAACTATGACGAAGACGAATCTGACTTCAGAAAACACTGCTCGTTCTGCTGAGTTGTTTGCGCGCGCTCAGCGGGTCACGCCGGGCGGGGTGAACTCGCCGGTGCGCGCGTTTGGCTCGGTGGGTGGGCAGACGCGATTTATTGAGAAGGCGTTCGGCAGCACGCTTGTAGATGTCGACGGCAACTCCTACGTCGACCTGGTGGATTCGTGGGGTCCGATGATCCACGGGAATGCGCACCCGGCGATCCTGGAGGCCGTCGAGAAGGCGTTGGTGAACGGGTTGAGCTTCGGTACGCCGACTGAGGCTGAGGTGGAGATCGCGGAGATGATCACGAAGCGTACGTCCGTGGAGGAGGTGCGCATGGTCAACTCGGGTACTGAGGCGACGATGTCGGCGGTGCGCCTGGCGCGCGGGTACACGCAGCGCCCGAAGATTATTAAGTTTGATGGCTGCTACCACGGCCATGTGGATGCGTTGTTGGCGTCGGCGGGTTCGGGGATTGCGACGTTCTCCCTGCCGGATTCCCCGGGGGTGACCGGTGCGCAGGCGGCGGACACGATCGTGGTGCCGTACAACGACATTGAGGCAGTGAAGCGGGCGTTCGCGGAAAACGAGGGCCAGATTGCCGCCGTGATCGCGGAGGCGGCCGCCGGCAATATGGGTACGGTGGCGCCGCAGGACAACTTCAACGCGAAGCTGAAGGAGGTCTGCCACGCCAATGGTGCCCTGCTCATCCTGGATGAGGTGATGACGGGCTTCCGCACCTCCTACTCCGGCTGGTACGGGGTCGACGGTGTTGCGGGTGACCTGACGACCTTCGGCAAGGTCATCTCTGGTGGGTTGCCGGCGGCGGCCTTTGGTGGGCGTCGAGAAGTAATGGAGAAGCTTGCGCCGAACGGGCCGGTGTACCAGGCAGGAACCCTGTCCGGAAACCCGGTGGCGATGGCTGCGGGCATGGCGTCGTTGCGCCTGGCCAGCGAGGATATTTACCCGGTGCTGCACCGCAACGCGGACAGGCTGGAAGATCTGGTCAGCTCGGCGCTGACGCGTGAGGGCGTGGCGCACCACATCCAGCGCGCGTCGACGATGCTGTCGGTGCGCTTCGCGGAGGGCGAGGGCCACAACTTCGACGACATGAAGGCGGCGGACACGTTCCGCTACGCGCCGTTCTTCCACGCGCTGCTGGACCACGGAGTGCACGCGTCCCCGAGCCCGTTCGAGACCTGGTTCGTCTCCACAGCGCTGACCGACGACGACTTCGCCACCATCGAGGCCGCGCTTGTCCCGGCTGCGAAGGCCGCGGCCGCCGCGACCCCGGAGGGCCAGTAAATGACGCGAACTGTTGTCCACCTGGTGCGCCACGGTGAAGTGTTCAACCCGAAGAAGATCCTCTACGGGCGCCTGCCGGGCTACCACTTGAGCTCCCGCGGCTACTCGATGGCCGCTGCGACCTCGAAGTTTTTCGAAGGCCGCGACGTCACCTACCTGGCGGCCAGCCCGCTGCTGCGCGCGCAGGAGACCGCGCAGCCGATTGCGGAGGTCACCGGTCTGGAGATCGATACCCGGGAGGAGATCCTGGAAGCCGGCAACACCTTTGAGGGGCTGCGCACCAAGGGGTGGCGCTCCCAGCTGTGGAACCCGATCCGGTGGCGCCACATGCTCAAGCCCTGGGAGCCGAGCTGGGGCGAGTCCTACGAGGACATCTTCGCCCGCATGGACGTCGCGATTGAGGACGCCCGCCAGCGCGCCGAGGGCCACGAGGCCGTGTTGGTGAGCCACCAGCTGCCGATCGTGACGGTGCAGCGCTACGTGCAGGGCAAGCCCTTCGCGCACGCGAGCCGTCGCTGCGAGCTGGCCAGCGTGACGTCACTTGTGTTCGATGATGACGTTGTTGTTGACTGGTCATACTCAACCCCCGCATCCGCGATCTAACCTGGAAGGACCCCATGACCGTGCGCCGCAGCCTTGTCCCATTCGTTGCCGCAGCCGTGCTGCTGAGCGGGTGCTCGAGCGCCAGTGACAACGGCGGGTCCTTCGCGTTCCACTCGCCGGGTGGGCAGGTGGAACTGTTCTACCCGCAGGAGGAGCGTAAGCCGTTGCCGGACTTTTCCGGCGAGTCCCTGATGGAGCCGGGCAGTGAGATCTCGCTCAGCGACTTCGACGGTGAGGTCGTGGTGCTCAACGCGTGGGGGCAGTGGTGCGCGCCGTGCCGCGCGGAGGTCGACGACCTCCAGGAGGTGCAGGAGTCCATCGAGGGCTTCGGCACCGTCCTCGGTATTAACGTGCGGGACCACAACGCGGACATCGCGCGCGACTTCATGAAGGACAACGGGGTGACCTACCCATCCATTTACGACCCGCCGTTTAAGACCGCCGCGTTCTTGGGCGGCGTGCCCAGCTCCGTGATCCCAACGACGATCGTGCTGGACACCCAGCACCGCCCGGCGGCGGTGTTCCTGCGGGAGGTCACCGCCCAGGAGATCATCGACCTGGCGAATACGCTGCACCAGGAGGCGGAGGCCTAAGTGGGGGAGGCGTTATCGGAGCTGGTTTCCCAAGGCCC
This sequence comes from Corynebacterium pseudogenitalium, assembly GCF_024453815.1. Taxonomy (NCBI): domain Bacteria; kingdom Bacillati; phylum Actinomycetota; class Actinomycetes; order Mycobacteriales; family Corynebacteriaceae; genus Corynebacterium; species Corynebacterium pseudogenitalium. Next base: position 300,523 of record NZ_CP072934.1, read on the forward strand.
GCTGCTGCTGGGAATGCTGGCGGCTGCGCTGGCCGGGTTGGCGTCCTTCGCCTCGCCGTGCGTGGTGCCGCTGGTGCCGGGCTACATGTCGTACCTGACGGGCATCGTGGGCGGGGAGCTCAACGTGGATGAGCACGGGGTATCTGTGACGCGGCGCCGCTGGGCCGTCGCCGGCGCGGCGGGCCTGTTCATCCTCGGGTTCACCGTGGTGTTCCTGCTGGCCACCGTGACCGTCTTCGGCGCGGTGAGCGCGGTGGCGCTCAACGCGGAGACCCTCATGCGCGCGGGTGGGGTGGTCACGATTGTGATGGGCCTGGTGTTCGCCGGTTGGGTGCCCGCGCTGCAAAACGACACGCGGCTGCGACCGAAGAAGTGGACCACGCTGCTGGGCGCGCCGCTGCTCGGCGGGGTGTTCGCGCTCGGGTGGACCCCGTGTTTGGGACCGACGCTCGCCGCCATCGTGTCCGTTTCTGTGGGGACGGCGGGCATGACCGCGGCGCGCGGCGTGCTGCTGGTCATCGCGTACTGCCTCGGGCTGGGGCTGCCGTTCTTGCTGGTGGCGCTTGGCTCGGCGAAAGCGGTGCGTAGCATCGAGGTGCTGCGAAAGCACTCGCGCACCATCCAGGTGATCGGCGGGGTAGCGATGGTCATCGTCGGCCTGCTGCTGCTGACCGGGGCCTGGAACGTGTTTATCGGCTGGACGCGCCAGCTCGTCTTCGGATATGGAGCAACGGTGATTTAAATGAGCACTGCATGGACGTGGCTACGCAGGTCGTGGCACTGGCTGACCAGTATGCGCACCGCGCTGCTGCTCCTGTTCTTACTTTCGCTCGCCTCCATACCGGGCGCGCTGTTGCCACAGCGCACGGTCTCCGCGACGCTGGTAGACGACTACCTGCGCGCCAACCCAACCATGGGGCCCATCTACGACAAGCTGCAGCTTTTCGACGTCTTCGATTCCACCTGGTTCGTCGCCATCGTCACGCTGCTGATGGTGTCGCTGGTCGGGTGCATCATCCCGCGCTCGATTGACCACTGGCGCGCGTACCGGGCCACGCCGACCCGGGCACCGAAGTACCTGTCCAGGATGCCGCTGCATGCGGAAGGGGACGTCGATACGCCGAAGGAAGAGCTGGAGGCGAAGGCGCGCGCAGTGCTGCGCAAGTGGCACGTGGCTTCCTACCAGCCGGAGGAGGACCGCGCCGGGGTGTTCTCCATCTCGGCGGAGCGCGGCTACTCCCGCGAGCTGATGAACCTGCTGTTCCACATCGGGCTGGTGGGCATGATTGTGGCGTTCGCGGCGGGCCGCATGGTCTTCTACGAGGGCCAGGTCATCATGGTGACCGAGTCCGAGTCGCAGTACGCGGTGCCTGTGGAGCAGCCGCGCCAGTTCTGTAATACGTCGCCTGCGAACTTCGACGTCTTCCGCGCCGGCCCGCTTTTCGACGGCACTGGCCTGCACCCGTTCTGCATCGAGTCGAAGAACTTCCGCGCCGAGTACCTCAACACTGGACAGGCGAACGGGTTCTGGTCGGACGTGGCCTACACCCCGGACGTGGCCGCCCCGCGCGAGCAGTGGCAGGACTTCACGCTGCAGGTCAACCACCCGCTGCGCGTGGACGGCAACCGCGTCTACCTGCAGGGGCACGGCTTTGCCCCCCAGGTGACCATCACCTGGCCGAACGGGGAGTCGCGCACCCAGATGGTGCAGTTTAGGCCCACGGACGTGCAGAACTTCCTGTCCGCCGGCGTGATGCGCTTCGACCCGCCGGCCGGCATGTACCCGGACCTCACCGAGCGCCGCGAGCACCAGATCGCCATCGAGGGCAACTTCGCGCCCACCGCCCAGTGGACCGGCGTGAACGGCGACATGCTGCAGTCCGGCTTCCCTGCGATGCAGGACCCGGCGATGGCAGTAGACATCTACGTCGGCGACGTCGGCCTGGACACCGGCCGCCCGCAGAACATCTTCGTGCTGGACCAGAACCTGATCGCCGAGGGGCGCCTGCAGAAGGTGGAGCGCGTCAACCTGGTGCCGGGGGAGGAAACCACCCTTGAGGGCGGCATCCGCGTGCGCTTCGATGGCGCAGCCGAGTACGCCAACTACCAAATCTCCCACGACCCGACCCAGGGCTGGATGCTGGCCACCTCGGTGCTCATGCTGGCCGCGCTGGCCGGCTCGCTGACCATCAAGCGCCGCCGCCTGTGGATCCGCCTGACCCCGACGGCCACCGGCACTCACGTGGAGCTCGCCGGCCTGGCGCGCACGGACCGCGCCGGGTGGGGCGCCGAGTTCGACGAAATCGTGGAGGAAATCCTGGGCGTTTCGGAGGAGGAGAACCCCTCCTTCGAGGTTGATGACCTTGGCTAACCTGCGATGACGCGGTAGATTGTTCCCCATGCTTGTCGATTCCACGATGGCGGACCTTTCAGACCTCACGTTCCGCACCGCGTTCATCCTGTACCTGGCTGCGCTGATCATGTCCTGTATCTACTACGGGCGCATGTTCGGCGTGCTCGACATGCGCCGCGAGCGCGCCCGCATGGATCAAAAAGTCGCCGTGGGGGCCGGGGGCGGCTCCGAGCTTATCGACGCCCCCTCCGACTCCTTCGACCAGGCAGAGTACGACCGCCGCGTCGCCGGCGCTCGCAAGTGGGCGAACATGACGCAGGCGCTGATCTGGTTCGGCATCGTGTTGCACGTGGCGTCCTTCATTACGCGCGGGCTGGCGGCGAAGCGCTTCCCGCTCGGCAACCTGTACGAGTACATCCTGGCCATGACGGCCGTCGTGATGGTCGCAGCCGCGATCGTGGTGCAGCGCAAGAACTGGCACACCATCTGGCCGTGGCTGCTCGCCCCGATGGCGATCGCGATGTTCTTGAACTCCACGGTGTTCCACATGCACGTGGCGCCGGTGGTGCCGGCGCTGCAGTCCTACTGGCTGCCGGTGCACGTTTCGTCGGTGTCGGTGGGGGCGTCGATAGGTATTGTGTCGGGCATCTTTGCGCTGCTGTACTTGCTGCGCATGTGGCAGCCGCGCGGCGAGGAGCATGGGTTTTTCGGCGCGATTGCGAAGCCACTGCCGAGCGCGAAGACGCTCGACCAGATCACCTACAAGACGGCGATTATTACGCTGCCGCTGTTCGGAATCGGCATTGTGTTTGGCGCGATCTGGGCTGAGGTCGCCTGGGGTCGCCCGTGGGGCTGGGACGCGAAGGAAACCGTGTCCATGATCACGTGGATTCTGTACGCCGCCTACCTCCACGCGCGCGCCACCGCCGGCTGGAAGAACTCGAAGGCCGCGTGGATCAACGTTTTTGCCTTGGCCATGACCATCTTTAACATGACCTATGTAAATACTGTCATTGCTGGACTTCACTCGTACGCAGGATTGAACTAATGAAAACACTGATTACAGGAGGGGCCGGCTACATCGGCTCCACAATTGCATCGTGCTGCTCCGACGCAGGCATCACCCCGGTCATCTTGGATGACTACTCCACTGGCCTGCGCGTCTTCGCAGAGCGCTTCGACCACTACGAGGGCGACATCGCCGACACCGAGCTGCTCAACAAAATTTTCGACGACCACCCCGACATCGAAGCCGTCATCCACTGCGCGGCCAAGATCATCGTGCCGGAGTCCGTCGCGCAGCCGCTCGAGTACTACGACGTCAACGTCGGCCGCGCAACCAAGATGCTGCAGGTCCTTCGCGACCGCGGCGTCAAGCGCGTCATGCTCAGCTCGACCGCCGCAATGTACCAGGCGGACGAGGACTTCACCGTCAACGAGTCCTCCGTTGTGGCGCCAACCAGCCCGTACGCCGCGTCGAAGTGGATGCTGGAGCGCGTCATGGCTGACGCCGCTGCCGCCGGCCAGATCCAGGCTGTGGCCCTGCGCTACTTCAACCCGATCGGCGCCGACCCACAGCTGCGCACCGGCCTGCAGAACCCGCTGCCGTCCCACGCGCTGGGCAAGATGATCACCGCCCACCAGAGGGGTGAGGCGTTCACGGTCACCGGCGTCGACTGGCCAACCCGCGACGGCTCCGGCCTGCGCGACTACGTCCACGTTTGGGACCTGGCCCGCGCCCACGTCGCCGCCCTCAAGGCCGACCTCGCCCCATACGAGGTCATCAACCTAGGCACCGGCACCGGCACCACCGTCTTCGAGCTCGCGGAGGCGTTCAAGTCCGCCAGCGGCTCCGACATGGAGGTCACCACCGCACCACCACGCGAGGGCGACGTCGCCGGTTGCGCACCGCGCATCGACAAGGCGCGCGAGGTACTCGGCTGGTCCCCAGAACTCACCATCGAGCAGGGCGTCCGCGACTCCCTGGCCTGGGCAGAGAAGCTGCCCGAGGTCCTCGCCGAGGAAGCAACGCGCAGCTAGTCTTCGCCGCGCTTCCTCCGACGCTCCTCCTCTTCACGACGCCGGCGCTCCGCCTCCTCGCGGGCCCGGCGTTCTTTAAACCTATTCTTCTCGATCTCCCACAGGAACTCCTCATCATCATCCGGCCCCTTAATAACCGGTGGCTGTTCCTGCTGCTGCACCCCGTACCCTCCATACCGTGCATTCGACCCCGGGCCGAACGCGCGCCACATCAAGTACACAGCCAGAATGATCAGAGCGATGAGTAGAAGCCTTCCCATGCCCTCTAACATACTGGTCCACCTTTGCGTTAGGCTAAGTCCCCATGGCCCCCATGAGTGAAGCACCCGAAGTTGACCCGAGCGCGAAGCGTCGCGCAAACAAAGCCGCCGCCATCTACGGGTTGTACCGGCTCCTCCTCTTCATCGTCCTCACCGTGGTGATCCAGCTGCTAGCCGTCGCGGTTGGGGCGCCCGTCCCGCTGATCATGTCGGCCCTGCTGGCCCTCATCGTGGCGTTCCCGCTGTCCATGCTGGTGTTCAAGAAGCAGCGCATTGAGGCCGTCCAGGCGCTTGCACATTGGAAGGAGCAGCGCCAGGCCCGCAAGGCGTGGATCGAGGCCGAGCTGGCCGAGCGTTAGTTCTCTCGTGGGACGGTGTGCACCACATTCCTGCATTTTGGCGTCGTGGGTTCGCAAAGCCCAGGTCGCCTGTTCTGCGCGAGGGAATTTGGTGTCAGGCAGGTCGGTTCGAGTGCCAAAAGACGCAATCGAATAAGGTCTATTGCTTCAAAGTTGCTGGCAAAAAATGTGCTAGACAACAAACGATGTCAGATTTGGCACTGGCGCCCACTCCACAGCCACTCAGGGACAAGAAAACCCTTGCCACCCGCACCCCGCTGGCGTAATGTTCCGCTGGTGCCTGCTGACATTCGGCACCGCCAGCTCAATAGCGCGGCGGTGATCTTGTTCGGCTTCCTGGTAGCCCTGTTCGTGGGCACCGTGTTGCTGATGCTTCCGGCTTCCACTGTGAATCCGGGTGGGTTGCCGCTGTTGCCGGCGTTGTTTACGGCGACGTCCGCGCTGTGTGTAACCGGCCTAGCCATTGTGGATACGGCGACGTATTGGACTACGTTCGGCAAGGTGGTCATTGCCGTGTTGATCCAGGTTGGCGGGTTCGGGGTGATGAGCTTCGCGACGATTCTGGGTCAGGCGGTGGTCCGCAAAGCGAATTTGAGTGCGAATGTGATTTCGGCGGTGGAGCGTCGTACGGCGGTGGGCGGGATCGCGCCGCTGTTGAGGCGGGTCCTGCTGGTGAGCATCGTGGTGGAGGCGCTGGTCGCGCTGGCGTTGACGGCGCGGTTCGTGGCGTTGGGCTACCCATTGCCGCGCGCGTTGGGGCATGGGGTGTTTCATGCGGTGTCGGCGTTTAACAATGCGGGGTTCGCGCTTTATTCGGACAACATGACCGGCTTCGTGGGGGATTGGTGGGTCTGCGTGCCTATCATGGCGGCGATCATTATTGGTGGTTTGGGGTTTCCGGTGCTGTTTCAGTTTCGGCGGGACGTGTTTCACCTGCACCGCTGGACGTTGAATACGCGCATGGTGGTTGCCGGTACGCTCTTCCTTCTTTGCTTTTCGACGGCCACCATCCTCGCCATGGAGTTGAACAACCCGCGCACGCTGGGTGGGTTGCCGGCGTCGGATGCGGTGTTGGCGGGGCTGTTTCAGGCGGTGCAGACCCGCACGAGCGGGTTCAACTCTGTCGATATTGGCGGGATGCACGAGCCGACGCTGTTTGCGATGGACCTGTTCATGTTTGTGGGGGCGGGCCCGGCTGGCACGGCGGGTGGCGTGAAGATCACGACGGTGTTGGTGTTGGTGTCGGCGGTGTCGGCGGTGGTGCGGGGTCGCACGCAGCCGGTCATGCTGGGCAAAGGTGTCCCGGTGGAGGTGGTGCACCAGGCGATCACGGTGGTGATGCTCAGCGGCGCGCTGGTGGTGGCGGCGACGTTCGCGTTGTTGGCACTGACGCCGTTTCACCTGTCGGAGGTGTTGTTTGAGGTGCTGTCGGCGTTTGGCACGGTGGGGTTGTCCACGGGTATTACGCCTCATCTGGATGCGCCTTCGTTGTTGGTCATTATTTTTATGATGATTGTTGGCAGGTTGGGTCCGATTACTGTGGCGACGGCGTTCGCGTTTGCGGAGCCGGCGTCGAAAATTTTGCTTCCTTATGAAAGGCCGATCATTGGTTAAGTTTGCAACGCCCACGTACGCGGTGCTTGGGCTCGGGAGGTTTGGCTCGGCGGTGGGCCGGGAGCTCATGTTTGACGACGCCACCGTCGTCGGCATCGATCTGGAAGAGTCCGCCGTGAAACGCAACAACGGGCTGCTGTCGAAGGTGGTGCAGGCGGACTGCACGGACGTGGCCACGATTGAAGAGTTGGGCATTTCGGAGTTCGACGGCGTCGTCGTGGCGATCGGCGGGGCGCACGTGGAGGCGTCGATTTTGACGTGTTCGTTGTTGGTGGATGTGGGCGTCGAGAATTTGTGGGCGAAGTCTTCCGGCAATGCACACGGGCGCATCCTGGACCAGATTGGTGTGCCGCATGCGGTGCACCCGGAGGAGGCGATGGGGCGGCGTGTGGCGCACCTGGTGCGTGGCGCGAACCTCGACTATGTGGAGTTGTCCTCGGGCACGGCGATTGTGCACACGGTGGTGCCGACGCACGTGGCGGGCCCGCTCGACGAGCAGGCGTTGTGGCAGAGCCACGGCGTGAAGGTGATTGCCGTGCGCCGGGAGGACCGCTGGCAGCCCGTCCTCGGGCACATGGCTTTGGAGGCTGGCGAGCAGGTGCAGATCTATGGGGATTCGCGCCGGGTGGAAAAGTTCAGCCGCATGGCGGCACGGCGACGCTAACCTGGGCTGCATGTCAGTACAGCACGCTTTCGACACTGCACGCGCGGCACAGCGCGCCTGGGCGACGACACCTCTTCGCCAGCGCAGCCGCATCTTCCTGCGCTACCACGACCTGATCCTTGCCCACCGCGACGAATTGGTGGACCTGATCCAGCAGGAGACAGGTAAGGCGAAACACAACGCGTTCGACGAGGTCATGGATGTTGCGATTACCGCCCGCCACTACTCGTACCGCGCGAAGGCGCTGCTGACGCCAGCCCGAGTGCGGGGCGCTATGCCGGTGGCGACACGGACCGAGGTGCACCGGGCGCCGAAGGGTGTGGTGGGGGTGATTGCGCCGTGGAACTACCCGCTCTCGTTGGCGGTGTCGGATGCGGTGGCGGCACTGATCGCGGGCAACGCGGTGGTGCTGAAGCCGGATACGCAAACCCCGCGCACCGCGCAGCGCGCCCACCAGCTGCTGGTGCAGGCTGGGCTGCCAGCCGACCTGTTCCAGGTTGTGGAGGGAAGCGGGCGGACGGTGGGGCAGGAGATCGTGAAGCGGTGCGATTTCCTCATGTTCACAGGGTCCACCGCCACCGGCAGGAAGCTTGCCGCGCAGGCCGGGGAGCGTCTGATTGGGTTTTCCGCTGAGCTGGGCGGGAAGAACCCACTGCTGGTTTTAGCCAGCGCGGACCCCGAGACGGCGGCACGTGGCGCCGCTGACGCGTGCTTCAGCAATACCGGTCAGCTGTGCATTTCCGTGGAGCGGATCTACGTGGACCGCGCCGTGGCAGAAGTGTTCCTTGAACAGTTTGTGGCGCTGACGAAACGCCTGCGCATTGGGCACGGGTGGGGTGACGATGTTGGCTCGCTGATTTCGGCGGAGCACCGCTCGCGTGTCGACGCCTTTGTCCACGACGCCGTGGACAAAGGCGCCACCGTCCTGGCTGGTGGGGAGGCGTTACCCCAGCTCGGGGATACGTTCTACGCACCGACCATCCTCGTGGACGTCCCGGAGGACGCCGATCTGTACCGCAAGGAAGTGTTCGGGCCGGTCGTCTACGTGGAGGTGGTGGATGGGCCGGAGGTGGGCGTCGAGAAGATGAATGACACCGACTACGGGCTCAACGCCTCGATTTGGGGCGCGGAGGACGAGGCGCGCGTGGTCGCGGCGCACGTGCACGCCGGGACCGTGAACATTAATGAGGGGTACGCGGCCGCGTGGGCATCGATGGACGCGCCGATGGGCGGGTGGAAACAGTCAGGCGTGGGGCGACGCCATGGCGACGAAGGCCTGCTGAAGTACACCGAGGCGCGTACCGTGGCGGCGCAGCGTTACGTGCCGCTCGGCGGGGTCGGCGCTGGTGGCGGCAAGCCGGTCGCGGACGCGATGGCGCTTGCGCTGCGGCTGGGGAAACGCCTGCTGCGCTAGGCCCGGCTAGGACTTGCTCTCTGTGCTGTGGCCGGTGGCGTGCGCGATGGCGTCGGCGAGCCACTGCGCCAGGCCGGGTTGGCGTTCTTCGTAGTAGCGCTTGAAGCGTTCATCGGCGATGTAGCCGCGCGAGATCTGGAACTGCATCTCCGGGGTGACGTCGAAGAACTGCCCGATCACCTTCCGGTGTTCCTCGACGAGTTCGGCGGCTTCCGCGCTGTCGGTGGGCACGTCGCGGCGAACAGCGTCGGCGAGTTTGGTATCGATGGCGTCGAAACGCTGCTTGCTGTCCTCCCAGTCGCTCGCGCCCCAGTTGCCGGTGCGACCCTGGTACTGCGCCCAGCCGGGCGTGTCGCCGTAGGCCTCTTGCGCCTCGGCTTGGTGTTCGGTGTAGTTCGGGTCGCCGAGGATCTCGCCGACTTCTTCAAGGGTTGGTTTGTGGTTATTCATTGCTTGCTCCAATAACTTTTCGACGGCCACCACCATCCCATCGATCCGCGAACGCTCCTCAAGCAGGCGTTCGTGTTGCCTGCGCAGGTGCTCCCGGTTCGAGGTGGGGTGGGAGAGTACTTCTTTGATTTCAGACAGTTTCATGCCAGTGGTCCGGTAGACCAGGATGTGCTGGATGCGCTCCAGGTCATCTGGCGTGTACAGCCTGTAGTTTGACCAGCTGCGATACACAGGTTCGACGAGGCCGGCCTGCTCCCAGTGGTGCAGGGTGCGCACCGTGATCCCGAATGCGTTGGCTACTTCGCCGACTGTGTACAGCGCTTCGTTGTTGGTCATGGCAGCCATTGTGCAGTCTGACGTTACGTCAGGGTCAAGCTTTGCTCTCGTCGATCTTGGAAAGCAGCTCGTCCGGGCCATACAGACCGGAGATTTCGACGGGGATGAAGAAGTCTTCGGTGAAGAACTGGCCCTTGGATGCGAACTCCCTGTTCACCCACGCGCCGAATGCATCCACTGGGATGAGTGGTATGCCGTACTGGCTGGCGGTCAGGTCGTCAGTGATGAGGGCGTCGCAAAGTGAGATGGGGATTTCCGGGCTGTACACGAGGCCGAGCTCGTCGCACAGGAGCGCCATGCGTGCACCGTCGGTGATGTGGATCCCGTTGATGACGATCGACCCACGGAACGCCACCTGGTGGCCTTCCTCGAGGATGTCGGCGAGGAAGGTCTCGTAGGGCGAACCCGTGTAGTACCTATACCAGTCCTCAAAATCGGCGAACGAGACGATCGGGATGCCCAGCTCCCGGGCGGTTCTTGCCTTGCGCGACATGGATGCCGGGTCCCACGCTACGAGGACATCGCACGTGGTTGCAGAGACGCTGTCTTCGAAGATGAGCCCGCACGAATCGCAGGCGGAGATGAGCTGCTCTTCGCCGTCGTAGAAGCTGATGGCTTCGCGGCAGCCCGTAAACACCACCCTCATGCCTGGGGAGAGCAGCGCAGCAATGTCGATGTTTTGCTCTTTGCCCTCCGGGAGGGACACCTGCGTCAGCCCTGTCATGATGGCGCGTTTGCGCACCTCCTCTTCGGCCCGCTTCGTCCAAACGCCGCGAGACATCCCCCAGGAAGAAAGCCGCAGGGCAGTCTGCTGGAGCATGCGTTGGTCGCTGACTTCCACGCCGGAGCCGGAGAAGGCTGCCCATGCGTTATCGGAGTCGGTCGCGCGAGTTTGATCGAGCTTGAGAGGAGCGGCGGGCGCCCAAAACGGCTGGAAGAGTGCGCCTTCTTGTGTATCGGATGCGTCGGGTACCGGCCGCACGTAGGGGATCTCGACGTCCCCCGAGAGGAAATCGAGCGCCATGGAGTGCGCGCGTTCGATGACGTCGCTGCCCTCAATGATGATGTCGAGTGCCTCGGCGTCGATACCGTCGCCGAGTTCCATGTCGAGGCCTCGTGCCTGGTAGCGGCCGGCGTCCTGGGCCATCTCCAGGCGATCGCCGACGACAATGCCACCTGCAGCCTGCCGTAGCAGCAGCGGCCAAAAGTCCTCGAGCTGCGGCGCGATAGCAACCCCACCCGGAGGAACCTCGTTGTCGAGGCCGAACTGCCCCAAGTCAGACATCGGGTTGAGCCACGTGCCAAAGTCCGCAACGACCTGGCCACGCTCCACAACCACCGCGTGAACGCGAACCACGTGGTAGCTCACATTAAAACTGACACCGTCAAAGGAGAGGAACACGTAACGCTCGGGATCCTGCCTTGCCTCCTCCAGCATCATCTCCAGCGGTGAGTCGGGCCCAGCCAATTCTCCCGCAGCGATGAGTTGCACGCCCCCAAACGGTTCGTTGTTCTTTCGCACGCGCTGCAGGGCGACGCTCATCATCAACAGGAGCTCGGTGTTGAGGTTGTGGGCGTCGTCGATAATTAATGTCTCAGCCAAGCTGAGCAGCAGCTTGGCATCGTTGATGTCCCAGGAACCGCCCGGCAGGACATCGCCGAGCGTCATGAAGGGATCGAAGTTGAATGCAGAGTCGATCGTCAGCCCGCTGATGCCGCTCGCCGCGGGTTCCAGCAGCGCGACGGGCAGCACCCGTTTGCGCAGGTTATCCGGTAGCGCGTCATTCGCTTCCATGAACGTGCGCAGCAGCGTGGATTTGCCGGTGCCGGGCGCGCCATCGATCACAACGCTTTCGCCGTTGTACATCAACGTAAGCGCATGCTCGAAGTCCTGCGGCATCGAAATGGCCATGACCTGCACCTTTCGCATCAACTATCACTTGTTGATTTATTGAAGCATGCAGCCCCGACATTGCGCGGGCGGTGTTCGAACGGGGGTTCGCGGTGCTATTACGTGGTGCAGGGGCGTGCAGCGATTAGCCTGGGAACATCGCTGTTTTCTGCTAGCCAGGCGGCCAACTTCGGGTCAAGCATCCTGGCAAGCTTCAGGGTCTCCTCGTGTGCCTCCGTGCAGGTCATACGGTGAGGCTGTCCAGGCATCGGGAAACCTCTGATGAGCGGTTCATGGTGGGCTACACGGTTTCGAATGCTATTGACTCGCTTGCAAATCCCGTGCACCCAATCTCTGGTGAAACCAGCATGTTGCTGTCTTGCTACGTTTCTTCCTTCAGGGAAAGCATGACGTAGGGCGGCTTCCCAGTTGTGCTCGTAATTGACGCGGACCCGTCTGGGAGACTTGCCTGTATGTCCTCCTTTGTCAAAGAGGTTCGTCCAAAAACCAAATGTACAGTTAGCGAAAAGACGCCCGGGAACATCACCATCGTTTGGACGCTCACGTACCCTCCTGGAAAGTTGCGACCAAGCCACCGCAAGATTCTGCTCTGACCGTTCATCCAACGGGATATCGAGGTACCAGTGGCTGCCCCATTTTGCAGCTGCCGCTTTATTGATCGATTCCCGTAGTGCAACTTCCAAAATGGCAATATCCGCTAGAAATGCAGTAGATAGCTTGATGTTCCATATGTAGAGCTCGAGGGCTTCGTCTATGTTGCCGTTCGGCGATTCGCTAAGAAAACTGGCTAAACGAGCGGGCGGGAGAGAACCCCAAAGCAAGGCTGCATTTGTCGAAGGCAGTTGTGTAGGAAACGTCATTGCTATAGGCTAGCCAATGTAGTCCCCCGGATCCGGACCATAGTTAAATGTCTATGGTTCCCGGGGGTTTTATTATTCTGAAACGCTTATCGGGTGGTAGCCGGATGATGACGTTGCGGGTTAAGCGACAAAATGTGTGCTTTTCTCGGCGTGTCGACTTAAGTGACAAAATGTGTGCTTTTTCAGGGGCTGGGATGGGTGGGTTGTGGGGTGTTGTGCTGGGGTTATGAGCGTCCTGCCCAGCCGTGTCGGATGGCCCAGGAGGGGTTGAAGTCGGTGTCGATGCCGGTGTCGTAGACTTTCGGTCGACCGTCGGGTGAGTTGGCTTGGTCGCGTTCACGCATGTGTGCCTGGCGGGCGTGTGCGTAGCCTGCGTGGCCGAAGTCTTGCTCGATTGCTAGCGCCAGCGGGTCATCGTGGTGTTGGGTGTGCAGGTAGAGCCACCAGTCCATGATGATTCGCTGGTGTTCGTCAAATGTGCCGCGGTGGGCTCGGGCGAGGTGTTTTAGTTGTGCGTTTATGCCGCCTTCCAGGCTGTTTGTGGTGGTCTTCAGCGTGGTCGTGGTGCGGTGTGGTGGGTTGAGCCAGACGAAGAGGTGGCCTTGTTGGTAGAGACGCTCGAATCGGCGGTAGGCTCTGCGGGCTCTGGGATGGGTGTACCACCATTGCTGGTTGTCGCGGATACGTTTTGGGATCTCTTCTGGGGCGACTTGGTTGCGGTAGGTGCGTTGTTTGAGCCAGTCACCGTAGAGGTCATGGAAGCGGTTGAGGCGAAGTACCCAGGTGATTGCCTGGTCACGGGTGGTGATGTGGGTCAGCTGGTTGCCGAGGCGAAGGAGTGCTTTGTGTGCGGTGATTGTGGGTTGGCGTGTGGTGTCTTTGATGGTGTCGCGGCGTACGTGGACGAGGCAGCGTTGAATGGAGGCGTTTGGCCAGCATTGTTTGATGGCTTTGTGGGCGCCACCGGAGCCGTCTGTGGTCACGACGAGGGGTTCGGCGATCATGTCGAAGAGTTTGGCGTAGTCGTAGGCGGTTTCTCGTGTGCACCAGTGCCAGGCGACGACGTGCTCGCTGGTTGCAGCGACAAGCAGGCATTTTTTGTGGAAGTAGGTGCCATCAATAAAGAGCTGGTCGTAGACGCGGTACGGGTCCGGTTTGCACGGGACGATGATGAACCAAAAGTAGGTGAACCAGCGGATGAGTGTGCGTCTGGAGACGTTGTGCGCAGCAGCGACAGCGTCGAGGGGACGCTGGTTGGTGATCCAGTCAATGAAGATGGCAAACCGATATGCGCTGGTCTTGGCTGTGTTGGGGTTGGTGAAGGTGTGCCCGCAGTCTGTGCAGCGCCATCGCTGTTTTCCGCTGGATGTGGTGCCCATTTTTGTGGCGGTGTGCTCGCATGCCGTGCATAGGGGCCTGTTGTGTTTTCTCTTTCTGTGTTGAGTTGGCATGCAGCTGGTTTAACAGTCTGCTGTCATAGCACATCCAACGCCTGAAGTGGTGGACCTTCCGGTCTACGGCAGGGAATCCCGATTCAACGAGCACTGTCCCGCCGTAGGCCCAGGCAGGACCTGGAATCCATATCCAAAAAAGCACACATTTTGTCGCTTAACCCGACGTTGCGCGGGGTCGCGGTGCCGAAATAATACGAGAGCCCCGGGTGCATGCTTTCGCAGAGGCGCCTCGGGGCGTTCGGGAGTATCCTATCGCGTAAACATGAATGGGGAACGAAGCGTACTGCGTTTAGTTCCGCTTCTTTTACTGCCCTGTACTGATGAGTTCGTCAGTTGAGGAGAAATGCTCATCCCATACTATGGGAGTGGGGGTTCGAGATTAGTCAGAGTACGGTCAAGCCTCGCGCAGAAAGGAACGTAAAGCCCTATGCCAGCATTCTTGATTGAATACCATCGCAAAAAGGGAACTGTCCGGTGTAAGAAGTTTGATTCGCTTTCTGAGGCTACGCGTGAGCGACTGCGCTTGGATCGATCCAATGCTGACCCCGATGTTGAAATCGTGGCGGTTGCTAGTGCCAGTGAAGAAAGCCTCCGCCAGTCCCACTCCCGATATTTCTCCGGTGTCTAGCAGATACGTGTCGCAGCTTGTGATGTAATCGACGTGACGACAAAATATCCCTTCCACCCAGCATTTTTCTTGGATGGAGGGTTTTCTCATGCCCCAGAAGTCGACGGCTAACCCCATCGGCATCACGGCTGCGGCAGCCCACCAACAACAAAATGTTTACGGAAAAGGCTAATCAGCACGTCAACGTCAATTCGGAGAAAGAAGCCGATGGGCCGACGCTTCCCCTGCTTTACAACCCCTCGACTGCCCCGAGAAACACCACAATGAAGTCGCGGTACGTGCCGTGCAGGTCTACGGTGGCACCCGGATAACCCGAACACGTTCCTAAAGGAGTGTTGTCGGCGATCCATTCTATTGAGCCATAACATTGGCTCGGTGTCCACTGAATGGTTCCCTGTCCCCGGGCGGTACCGTCGACTGATTCTCCAGTTCGGACATGAGGTGCTATGGCCAGTTCAGGCATTGAGGGGGGCTGCGAGGGTAGGAGAGAGCGCCTCCATTGTCGCGGTCGGGACCTCCTTGGCCTCTGTGACTTCGACACGCTGGGTTGGTCGGCACGGTGAAGTGCAGCGCTTGCGTTGCGGGATCGACTGTATAGTCCTTTACCCCGGTCGCCGACCATTTCGCCTTTGTGGCCAGGGGTTCGCACCGAGTGATCTCGGTGCCGGGTGCCACGTACTCGCCGTACTCGTGCGCGATTTCCGCAGCTTACAGTCGCTGGCTGATCGGCTAATCGACGTCCCTGTCCCTTACGACAAAGCGCGTCGACTCCCCAAAAGTCTGTGGTGACGAACCTGCCGTTGACCCAGCGGTTGGCGTTGACGGAGGCTTGGCAGACGCCGGTGTCGGCGTCGTCGAATTGGACTCCGAGGTTGGGGTGGTGGGTGGCGAGGTCAACGGTGCAGCCGGGGGCGGTGGTGGCGTCGATAGCCTGGAAGGCGTGCGCGACCGTAACGTTGGTGGTGCACAGTGCGCATAGGGTGGAACACTTTTCGACCTGACGGTATCTTGGGAACTTTCTTCGTGGGTAGGCCGTCGTGGCCTGAGGAATATCACGGCTGGTCGACCGGAACAGGCCTAAAAACCGAAGTAGTTCCCAAGTGAGGGAAGGGTGGTCATTCTAGCCAGGGGAGAGATTCTATTCTCACGCCTATTCAGAGAATATCGTAATAGAGTACGAAAAGCCTGATGAAGTTATTTCCATCAGACTTTTGTGTGGTGCTTCTTGCTGCGTGGGAGTTTAGATCAATCCCATGCGCCGAAGTCGTGGTTCGATATAGGGCCAGACAAGTGCACCGATGGTCCCGGTGGCGACGATTACGCTGACCACTATGCCAGCAATTGCGGCAGCGGAGAGCTCAGTCGGGCCATTCTGAGTGTCGTTCTTAGAACTGCTGCTGGCTGTACTTCCGCTTGAGCGCGAAGAGTTATCTCCTTCTTGCCAAGGGTTGTTCGTGATCTTGCCGTCACTATCGATTTGGATGGCCTCAGTTGGCCGCAAGAAGCTGTTAGCGGAGGCTCCTTGGATGTCTTCATCCTCGGTGTATCGGTTGATTGCAGTGACTCGCAGGTCGACTGGATAGCGTCGGTCGAGGTCTGTGATTGTGATTTCTCGGAGATCAGATGCAGTATATGCGAGCGGCACGCTGTTGGAAGAGATGAGCCAGCCGTAGTTTGGCTCTGCTGTTGATGCCCATTCGAGTTTCGCAGAATTGCCGTTGTCGATGGTAGCGAGGTCGATAGATCCAATTGGTGCGGGTTTTGGTGTTTCAGTTCCAATGTGGACTGGTACGGAGTGGGAACCGATGAGGCCATTCGCATCGGTCACACGGACTTGCATTTGGTAATCCCCTACTTTGTTGTAGATGTGAGTTCCGATTTCGCCGGCGTCTGTTACATCCCAAGTGCCGTCTCCGTCGAAGTCGTAGTCGAAGCGTACGATCTCGGACGCTGGTGAGTAAGAGTACAGGCCAGCGTCAAAAGCAAATTCGGTATTTGGTTGGCCTGAATAATCTTTTTGTGGGAGTTTTGCAACCGGTCGATTTTGCACTCTGTCAAAGGCATCGCCGATGGCCTGTTTGATGACTTCTGGACTCTTATCGTTCATGGAGATGACTTGGCCAGAGGTTAGGTCTGCAAGTTCGGTGTAGCGGCGTTGCTTAGAGTTAGGAACGATTGGGTAAATGTTCACTGGATCGATTTCGAGAGAGCGCTTCGCGATGTATTTCGCCGTGAGCTTTCCGTCGTAAAAGTCGTCGCGACCGAGCTGGCTGCGTCTAATGTTGTCGGTAGTCGGGTCGGGATCTTTGAAACCAGCGTCAGTGAGAAGGAAGACAGCCTTAGTTGCGCCATTTTGCCAATCGAGCTTCTCAAAAGCGGTGTGCAGTCCGTACAGCGCTGTCTCATCAAAATCTCCCCATGCGCCACCACCTCGGCTGGTATCGATACCGTCGAGTTTGTCGAGAAAGTGCTCGCGGGTGTCGCTGAAATCAGAAAGGACACAGGCAGTGTCTACTGTTCCTGCTGGAATTTTGCAGTCTTCGATGGTTTCCCAGCCGGGTTGGTACGTTGAGTGATCTTTATATTCGACAAGCGCAATTCGTGTTTGGCTGCTGTTGTCGAGTTCTTTGGCTGTTTCCCTTACGAACTGCTTTACACCTTCAATGTACGGTTGCATTGAGGTTGTGGAGTCTATAAGAAATACGAGGTCTTGTGGGGTTGACGCATCTGTAGTTTCACTAGGCTTGAGGAGATTTTCGCTTTTAGATAATGCGATTGATACGTTTCGTTGGATCGTGCGCTGGCTGGTGTTATCGCTGATGCTGCCGTTGAGGCGCATTTGCGCTTCAATCATGGCTTCTTCTAGCGGAATTCTGCCAGAAGCAGAGTTCTTACGGGCCAAGTCATTGTGATATTTGTGGCCCTCAAGCGTTAGTGGGTTTTTAGATGATCCACAAACAAAGTCGTTATCGTTGCACCAAAGACCGGTTTTGTAGTCTACTTGCGCATTGAGGTATGGCAAACGTGGTTCCAACGACCCGTTGTCTGTTCTGCAATTTTTAACTCCTCGCCTCCAGAGGCTTGAGCTTTTACCCGAGCATGCTGGAGTTCCGCCAGCTTTCCATTCTCCTTCTGGAAGGTGGAGTTTCGGATCTCCTAGCAGGGCAGAAAAAACAATGTGTTCGCGCAGGTCAGGGCGTAGACCAAGTGAATATCTTTCAATCAAGGTGGAATCGTAGTTGTCTGGCTCCACTCCAGGCCAATCACGGTGCGGTTTCTTGCTATCAATCAGGAGATGTCCATTTACTGCCTGGTCGGTGGCGATGGTATCGCCAACTACTTGAGCACCTTGAGAGAAGCCGAAAAGCAGGAATTTGGGTGTGATGTCAATCTGTTCGCAAACATTTACACGGCGCTCGATCAGGTTTGTAAGTTCTGCCACGCCCGTCCATACACTTTTCCCGTAGCGGTGGCCATAACCAGCTGAGATTCGAGCACCGAGCGAATTTAGAATACGAGGAGTATGGAAGTAAGCCTCGTCTTTGACTGGTTCATTTAGATCAGGGGCTTTTGTACCTACAGTGGCGGCTGGGTAGGTCAACGCTGGCGGAATCGAGCGGTGGCTCTCATCTGCTGCTTCGATGCCTGCTTGGGCTGCAGCCCTGTCGAACACGGCATATTTTTCGGAATTCTCGTACCCATCTCCAACGAATCGACCTAGTTCCAGAAGATTAGCGCTGTCAGGGGCAATGCCTAGATATTCTTTGGCATACTTCTCCATCTGCCGCACACTTTGATCATTTCTTTCAACTCCCGAACCTCGCACCCAAATAGCTGTAGGCGTGGAGCAGAGTGTTTGAAGATCAGCTTGGATATCTAATGCATCGGCCGGAGAGGTTACCAATGCCAGGGAGATGCTTATAACCGACATGATTGCAGTCGTACGTTTGAACAATATTGTAAATCCTTGAGTGAAGGGGCAAATGCAGCTGCATGTAAACTTACAGCTCACTACTTGTCGGCGCAGCTTAACTGAATGTTTTCTATCGTGTTACGTATTGATGAATGAGGATCTGACTTTCATCCTTCTTGGGGGCGATGTGAACTGCCTTGCTTATATACTCAAACGGACTCGTCAACCAAAACGGTACGGGATTAGCTGAGAAACGTGAGTGATGTCTTGCTTCCTATTCGCTCCTCGGTTAACGCGTCAAGCGAGAGAGCGAGTAGAGTCTCCGACTCGAGTGCGCTCTTGCAGAAGGAACCTCTCCCGAATACCGACGAAGCGTCGGAACATCGGGAGGGGTTCCTTCTTTTTTACGCTGTTGCCGGAGCGCGACAGCATCGTTCAGAGGCCCGCTGATGACCAGATGTAGCGGTATTCCCCGTGTGCGGAGCCAGGTGTTCCCGTCGACCGGAAGAGGTCGACGGGAACGAACGCCTCAAAATCTGCCCGGAAACCTTTACTCCAAACCATATATTGCACTAAGGTAAGGCAAGCCTAATATTTACACGAGGAGGGTGAACCTTATGAAGAAGTCCCAACGCAGGATCTACGCCACGCTACCAGCGCTGCCAGTGCTGCCCGCGGTTGTGCTCGCGGCAAGTCTCGCCGTCGCGCCGCTGGCCGTCCCTGCCCAAGCACAGGAGGCTGACACTACGGCCGCCGCGTCCGTCGCCGCAGCTCAGCCCGCTGGGTCAACACCGCTTGCTGACGCCCAACCCCAAACCCTGGAGTGGGAACTGAGCAAACGCGCCCTGCTGTGGGACGCCGCAGTGGAAGGGGAGGGAGTCTCCGTCGTCCCGGTGGACGAGTCCGAGCCGAACAATGGGAGCCTGAAGCTGACGAAGGCGACCGGCTGGGTCGACGAGGACACCAAAGCGCTGTCGGTGCAGTGGACCGGCCAGGTGACCTACACGATTAACGGGGCGCAAACGATCTCCTTCAAGGACTTCGCGCTCGAGGTCGATGCGGAGGGCGCCGGTAAGATTACGGCGGTCGTGAGTTCGGCGGACCCGAACCAGGCAGCAAATAATAAGGAAGCGAAGCGGGTCACCGTCGCGACGTTCAAGGGTGCCAACGTTGCCGTCGATGGCAAGACAGTGATGGTGGGGGCGACGCCGGAGTACGAAGGGGTCGTCTATAAGCGGGATGAGGACATTTCCTACCCGGATGCATGGCCGACTGAGCTGGTGAACAACGTGACGGACTCGGTGCGGTCGTGGTTCTACAACTCCGGGAGCAGGTGGGAGGACCAGAAGAAGCCGGCGCCGTTTGCTGTGACGCTGGAGCTCGGCGAGAAGCCCGAGAAGCCTGCCGAGCCGGAACCGGCACCAGCGCCAGGGCAGCAGCCAGAAGGCGGCATCCGCGATGCCTCGATTAACCGTGACGGCCACCTGATCCTGACCTTCACCAACGGCACGACCAAGGACCTCGGCAAAGTGGTGGGGAAGGACGGCAAGGACGGCCGCAACGGTGTTGATGGTAAGGACGGTCACGATGGTCGTGACGGCCGCGACGCGCCTGCCGGTCGAGACGGTAAGGATGGACGCGACGGTACCGCAGGAAAAGACGGCGCCCCAGGCAAGGAAGGCGCCGCAGGCGCGGACGGCAACAACGGCAAGGACGGCCGCGGTATCGCGTCGGTGAAGGTGGATAAGGACGGCAAGCTCGTCGTGACGCTGACGGATGGGACGGTGCTGCCGCCGGTCGAGATGCCGTCGGTGCAGCAGCAGGGTATGGCCCCGGAGTCGATTGTGGCGATTGTGCTGGGGGTTATCGCCACGCTGTTGGGTGGGTTTGCCGCGTTGCATACGCTCGCGGCGAGCATCCTGCCGAAGATCTAACGCTGCAGGCGCTTCAGTAGCGCCGCGATCACGGGGGACTGGGTAGCCAGGCCAGCAACGACGGCGAGTAGGGCTGCCCCGCCCGCGATCAGCACCGCGCCCCAGGCCGGGAACTTGGTAGGGGCAGCAGGGGTAGTGGGCTCAGCAGGCACGGTAGGCGCTGCAGGCGCAGTGGTCGTCGAAGTCGGGGTGGTCGGGGTGGTCGTCGGCGCCTCCTTGGCCTCTGCAACTTCGACCTGCACGGGGTTGGTCGGCATGGTGAAGCGCAGCGCCTGCGTCGCGGGGTCGACTGTGTAGTCCTTCACCCCGGTCACTGACCATTTCGCTTTCGCGGTCAGGGGATTCGCTAGGGTGATCTCGGTGCCGGGTGCCACGTACTCGCCGTACTCGTGCGCGATGCCGGCCGCGTACAGTCGCTGGCTGATTGGTTTATCGACGTCCCCTACGACAAAGCGCGTCGACGTCCCGAAGTCCGTGGTGACGAACTTGCCGTTGACCCATCGGCTGGCGTTGACGGAGGCTTGGTAGACGCCGGGGTCGGCATCGTCGAACTTGGCGGTGCGGGCGTTGGGGTCGGAAAGGTCGAGGCTGCGGAGGGTTTTTGTGCTGGTGCAGTGTTCGACGCATTCGATTTGGGCGCGCCACGCGGTGCCGGGGACGGACTCGGGGTAGTCCCACGCGACGGTGACGTTGCGCTGCTGGTCGATCTCGCCGCGGACGTTGGATGGCGTCGCTACGTGGTCCGTTGTTACCGACGGCACCTTGAAGGTGACGCCGCGGTCGAAGTAGCGCTCGCTGAGCGCCAGGGCGTGCGCCGCCATGATCCCGACCGTGTATGTTTGCCCCGGTTGCAGCGTGTTTGCCTCCACGAGTAGATCGAGGTCCAGCTTTCCGCCGTTGTCTTCCAGTACGGCGGCGGGGATCCAGCGTGCGACGAGCGCGTCGCCGTCGCCGGTCATGGTGGAGCAGTGGTTGAGGCGCCACACCCGCGTCGGCGTGAGCACCACGTAGACGCCGTTGGACGCCCCGGGCGTCGACGCCGGGTTGATTCCCGAACCCTTCAATTTGAACGTGATGTCCTTGGTTGGGTCGATGGTGTCGGGGCCGGTGACGTCGAATTGCACGCCGAGGTTCGGGTGCCGCGTGTCGAGTTCGCCGGTGCAGCCGGGGGCGGTGGCGGCGTCGATAGTTGGGAAAGCGTGCGCGGCCGCAATGTTAGTGCTGAACAGCGCGAATAGAGCAGTGCCCGTTGCGACGCGACGCCGTGTGGATACGTTCAAGATGAGACTCCCCTCATTAGATAACTTAGGTTAGCCTTATCTTAAATGTCTATCGCTATTGTGTGCAACGGCTGGCACGCTTTTTGATACTGCGAGACTGTGTCTGGCCAAGTCGTCCCGGGGGACACGACCCGAATTACGGAGGACATGATAACGAAAGCTCCGAAAATGTGTTCACGTTGTCCTTCTGGAAGCGAGGAGAACTTGCGATTTGTTGCGAAACGGTTGTAGCTGGTTTGATCTTGCAGCTTGGCGAAGTATATTCCCCGATTGCAATAAGAAATCCAGCCCACACTCTGAGCTTGGCTCGGAGGCGGGCTGAACGATTGACATGAATCCTAGCGTTCGTGAGGTTAGTTCCACAAGCATGAAAACTCGTTTGTATCAATTTGCTAGCTGTAGCTACCCAGAGATGTTTGTCGGGCTCCTCCGCTAAGGTAAAAACTACGTAACTAGCGGGAGGTGAGTGATGGCTGTTCGAGTCGACATTGCAGAGCCGACGCTGCGCTGGGCGCTGCAGCGTACCGGCAGCACGGTGGAAGAACTTGCCCAAAGAAGTGATTTCCGGTTGGTCCGGCAATGGCTGGAAGGCAAGGTGTCGCCGACGCTGCGTCAGGCTGAGCACTTGGCATCGCTCGCATGTATCCCGTTTGGTTACTTGCTTCTCGACGGCCCCACGGACGATCAGCCGGATTTCCCAGATTTTCGCACCGTGGATAGTAAGAAAGTAACTGAGTTCAGCCCAGCGTTGAAGGAGACGATTTATACCTGTGAGCGCCGCTTGAGCTGGTATGCAGAATTTGCGCGCGCGGAAGGAATTGATCCTCCAAATTTCGGTGGTGCCTGGACACTGCGTGATAGCCCGGACGATGCGGTGTGTGCATTGTTACCCCAGCTTGCCGATGTCGGATGGAGGCCGGGTAAAGCGCCCACTGGTCGGGAGAATGTGCTGGAATTAGCGGATGCAATTGAGCACTGCGGTGTCTTAGTGATGCGAAACTCCGTACTTGGAAATAACAACCACCGCAAACTCGACATCGACGAGTTTCGAGCTTTCACACTGTTTGATGGTCCCTATCCCTTGATCTTCGTTAACGGCAGTGATTACAAAGTTGGGCAGTACTTCAGCCTTGCTCACGAGCTAGGCCACGTACTGCTCGCTGCAGAAGGTCTCACAGGTGCCATGAATGATCATCACGATGTGGAGCGATGGTGTAACAGGTTTGCAGCTGCCCTGCTTCTGCCACAGCATGCGTTGTTGCAGGAGTGGGACCGTAATCCCGACCTGAATAACATAACTCAGTGGGCATACGATGCGTACCGCGTGAGTGCGGATACGGCGCTGTGGTCACTGGTGGGGCAGCGTCGCCTTGGCAAACCACAAGTGCAGGAATTCCTTCGGCAACGTCCCTCGAACCTCAAGCCTCCAGTTGTTGGCGGAGGCGGCGACTTTTTCGTCACGTTGAAGTCGCGGCTGGGTGGCCGATTTTTGGACACCGTCACCGGGGCATATGTAGACGGTGCAATTTCTGAAGAGGAGGCTTCGCGTCAACTGGGGATTGCCAAGACCGAGACGTTGAAGAATACGGTTACTCGTGCGCAGGGGGTCGCATAGATGTACCTCATCGATACGAATATCGTGATTGGTGCGTTCAATCATCGGCCACGGGACATTTTTGAAACGTACTGGCGGCAGTTCGATTCGTTTTTCTCCAATGGTCAGTTTTATTTTCACCAGACTGTAGAAGATGAGTTGCTGAAACGAGATGACGAAAAGTCACAGTGGCTGAGAAGCTTCGTCCCTACGTCGCAGATTCTCACTGTGACGCAAGAAGAGGTTGACTCCTATCGTGCGGTAACACAATGGGTGCGTGATCGTAAGGATGCTCCCTATGAAGAAAGCGCAATTCGAGAATTTCTGCGCGTTGCAGATTCTTGGATAGTGGCGAGTGCGCATGCCCGAGACTTCACCGTGATTACGAACGAGACCCCGAGTCCGCGAAAACAAACGCGGGTCAAGCTGCCTGACGTTGCCAATGGTTTGGGAGTGCAGTGCATGACAGAGTTTGATTTCTTAAGGCAACAAAGCATTATTTTTTAAAACGGCCAATCCGACCCCACGCCACGCTCTATAACCCTTCGACCGTCCCGAGGAACCCCGCGATGATGTCCCGGTACGTGCCGTGCACACACTAGGAGCGGCCATATCTGGAACTGGGTTAAAGAGGACGGCGAGATCAAGTGGTTTGAGGGCCAGTCATCAGATGGACTAATCAATGTTGACGAACGGTTGAAGAAGTTGAAGGCGGGTTCGCTGACGATGATGCGCACGGACGATTTGACACCTACGGATGAAGTTTTGGCGGTGATTAGCGTTGATTGACGTTGCAGCACGGGCGGTGGAGCGCGCTAGGGAGCCGCTGCCCGAACGCCTGTGGTCTAACCGGGTGGTTGTTTACGGTGACGAGGCGATGGTAATGCCGGAGGAAACAGTGCCCATGGTGGTTGGTGACGCTCCCGCCTGGGTAACCCCTACAGGGGTTGTGGCTTTGCCTTCCAACGCTGATACGTGGCCGGAGTGGTACTGGCAGGTGTGTGAGGACGATTCCGCCTGGGTGACCGTCACGCAACACTGACCGCCACCCTGACTCCGCGATACTCCTCCCCGTTACCACCAAGGCGTGGAACACCACCCAAGCCCCCAATGAGGAGACAAACCACATGTCGGATGAAAACACCACCCCCGCAGACCTCGCACAGCAGGCCGCTGACAAGGCGCAGCAAGCCCAGCACGACACCGAGCAGGGCAACTACACCCAAGCCGGTGAACACCTAGGCGAGGCGCAGGCCAACGAGGCGGACGAAGCCGTAGACCTTGACGCGCTACGTAAGCAGCTCGCCCGATACGAAGCGGAAAACCGCAAGTTGAAGAACGAGAACGGCGACCGCCGAGTGAAGGCGAAGCAGGCGGAAGAACAGGCAGCGACGTTGAAGAAACTCGCGCAGGTACTCGGTTTGAACCGTCCGACGAAGACTCGGAGGAACAAATCAAGCAGGCCAAGGCCGCCGCGCAGGAACGAGAAGCCGAGCGTGACAAGCTCCAGGCCGAACTCGACCGAATGCGCGAGGACAACACCCTACGCAAGCTGGCGAAGGAAAACGGGGCAGCCCCCGACATGCTTGTGCCGTATCTCCGTGGTGTAGGTGATCTCCCGAAGTGGGGCAGCGACGAGTGGGACAGTAAGGCTGGCGAACTCGTCACCAACACGCTCAACTCATTCCCACAGTTCAAGGCGGGTGGGGTAGCACCCCGCACCAGCGGAACCCCAGCCCCACGAACAACAACGATGGCCGAATCCTCACCGCCGATGACCTCAACCGCCTGTACGCACAGGGCAAGTTTGAGGAAATCAACAAGGCAGTGGAGGAAGGCCGTATCAGCCGCTAACAGTTTCCACTAGGAGGAACACACTATGGCAACTCCACAGTCCCACAAGAACTGGGATCCGGTAATTGGCCCCGTTGTCGCGTCCGCGCTCATGCAGCCGCTCAAGGAGACCTGGGCATTCGCGCAGGAAGGCGTGACGAACCGCGAATTCGAAGGTGAAATCAAGGGCAAGGGTGACGAGGTTGTTGTCTCCAACCTTGGCCGTCCCCACCATCCGTAAGTACGACGAGTCCGAAGACATGATTGTTGAAGATGTCGAGTTCGGAGAGCGTAAGTTCAAGACCGACCAGGGCGACTACTTCAACTTCAAGATTCCGCTGGTATCTTCCGTCCAGTCTGCTCTGGACGTGAAGCCGGAGGCAGTCAGCGAGGCAGAGGAAGGCATGTCCGAGCAGGTCGATACCTACATCGGCAAGCTCATGAAGGACGGAGTGAAGAACTCCAACAAGGTGGGCACCCTCCCGCTCGACATTGAGAAGAAGGACGCGTACAAGACGCTGGTGGCGCTGCGTAAGAAACTCAACGCCACTTCGGTTCCGAAGACTGACCGTTTCGTGATGGTTGGCCCGGAGATGGAATCGGCGTTGCTGTACGACGAGCGCCTGGACAAGGCAGTGAACAACAGCAATCTCTTGAACGGTGAGATTGGTCGCCTGCTCGGGTTCCGCATCATTTCCGCGCCGACGGTGCCGGGCCGTGAGGTGGTCATTGCGGGCCACCCGATGGCTACCCCGTTCGGCTACCAGATCACGGAGGTGGAGGAATCGTCCATGCTGCCGTTCCGTTTCACCCGTGCGATTACGGGCCTCCAGGTGTACGGCGGTTCCGTGATCCGCCCGGAGGCGCTGGCGACGGCTGAACAGGATGTGGTGGAGCCGACCACGGCGGGTGCTACCGAGTAGACGCTAGCCCGTAGCAGACAGCGAAGGGGTCAGGGTGTGTGCCTTGGCCCCCTTTACCCATACCTGGATGAAGGGCACACCATGAATAATCCGTATCAGGAAGAACTACTTAACCGTCTCCGTGACCATGAGAACGCGGGGGTGAACGTGAACTGACCCGGCTTATCAACTGGGCTACATCCGCTGTGTTGAAGTACACAGCTGTGCGGGCGCTCACTAAGACGATGATTGAGAAGTGGGTCAGAGTTAAGGCAGCAGGGTGTGTTCGATGCCGTCTAGAATCACATCGATGACGAGGTCGTAGTATTCCTCGGACATCGCTTCTTCTTCATCAGGGTGTGAGAGAGGCTCCAGGTAAGAGTTGACAATACTGGTCAGTCCAACAGATTGAGCCATCATAGGCTCAAGCCTGACAAGCATTTCGTGCAGGTTGTGGCGAGGCTGGATTTGATTGGATGCGCGCAGGTTTCTCGCTCCGATCGTGTGGATGATCGAGTTCGCGATAATTGTGTAGGCCACAGGCGAATTGTCACCAAACCCAGCTTCTTGTAGTTTGGCCCAGGCTCCATCGATCATCGGCAAAAACTGTTCGGTGAACTTGCCCCGCGCGAACCTGTCGGTAATCCCCGGATATGCTAACAATGCGGGGCGTAGATTGTGAGCCATAGCTCGAAACCAGGCCTTCCATTCAAGGTCCGGGTCGGGAACTTCAATCCCGACACATACCCGGTCTACAACAGCATCACAAATGGCTTCCTTGTTTGGAAAATAATGATAAATCACTGAGGGAACCACGCCCAGTTCACGGGCAATGTCCCGTACTGACCATCCCTCAACGCCACTGATCGCGCTTAACTGTACAGCTTGTTTGACAATCAGCTCGCGTGATAGCCCAGCCCTTCGCCCCGTTAGCGCAGTGTTCATAAGGTGACCCTAACTTATTCCTTGACCCTTACTAGAACACCATTCTACAATATCCCTAAGTGAAACAGTGTTCTAGTAATGGAGTGTAGTGATGCCCGACCCTCGTAGTAATAAGCCGACACAGAGCTCTATTGATCCAGGAGCGCAAGCAAACCTGGTAGTGGGAATCGTTTTTCTCGCCTTTATGGGGCAAATGATTCTCAATCCGATCATCGCGCCACTGTCACGACAGATGGGATTGCGGGAATGGCATATTGGCGCCACTATCTCTTTGGCAGCGATTGTACTAGCGAGCTTGAGTGCTTATTGGGGGCGAGCTTCCCAACGTGTCGGCGCTAAACGTGTACTCGCTGCCGGGCTTGTGATCGCGATCATCGCTTTGAGCGCCTTCGGTATTGTCTCCTACCTGGGGATGAACCAGGTAGTTGGCGGTGTCGGACTAGTTTTTGGTGTTGTGATCACTCGTGGTTTGCTCTATGGTGGAGGGATTTCAGCGATCGCCCCGACCGCGCAAGCCCACCTGGTCACGCATGCTGCCAGCGAGAACGGGCGGGTAAAAGCACTGGGCATGATTGGAGCGGCTCAAGGGATGGCCTCCATTGTTGGAGGTGTTACTGGAGGTGTGTTAGCCGCTGCTGGTGGCCTGCTCTTGCCCTTGGTGGTCATGCCCGTTGTGATGGTGATTGGTCTGGTTGTTCTCTTGGTGAGTTTCGCACCTCAAAGCCGAGGGCAACTTTTTGCAAAGCCTCAACGGATTCGCTTCACTGATCCGCGTGTAGCTCCCTGGCTAGCAACTGGTCTGGTGATGTTTCTTGTGTTTTCTTCTGTTGCTACGATTTTTGGATTCACTGTCCAAGACCGCTTCGCCCTGTCGGCAACTGCGACCGCAGGTATTTCCGCGATTTACCTGACCATCATGGGCGTGACCATGATCATTGCCCAAGCGGTGATTGCTCCAAAGACAGGGTGGGGAGCAGCGAAGCTTTTACGTACTGGTCTGGCCATTACACTAGTTGCAACTGTGCTCATTTGGCCTACCTCCTCGCACGCTTTACTGGTTGTCGGGTGTATCGTGCTGGGGGTAGGTATGGGACTGGCGATGCCCGGGTACAACACTGGCCCAACCTTGAAGATGAGTGCAGATGAGCAAGGCGCAGTGGCTGGCATCATCAACGCTAATAATGGGTTGGCGTACGCGATTGCCCCGCTGGCTTCGACCGCCCTTTACGGGTGGAACCCGCTGGCACCCTTCGCCGTCTGTATCGCCTTGATTGCAGTGGTCGTCATCTACGCCCACACCGCACCCGCACTACGCCAATAACTATGAGCGTGCCTGAAGTAGCCGTTCCATCACGTTATCCGCAGGAGTCGGCCCCGAGTAGTCCACCAGCGAGTTGGCTTTGACGACATCGAAAATCTCGTACCAGAGCGTATTCGCCTGCTTGCTAAACGACTGAGACATGGCCACGAATGGGGACGCGATAGCTGTTAGGACCACGGATTTAGTAACACCCGGGTGAGTATCCAGTAACGCCCGGGTGAGTATCGGGTAACACCCGGGCGTTGACTATGAGCCGCTACTGCGTATTGGCTTCGAGGCGCATGTTTGGTCCTTCGAGTGTGATGATCTCAGCGCCAACGACAAGCCGATTCAGGATCGACCCGGCGATGACAGCATCCGGGATGGACTTGTACCACTCATCGGGTGTGAACTGGGAGGTGACAATCGTTGAGCCCCGGTGTTCACGCTCAACAAGAATGTTGAGCAGCTGGTGTGCTGTGGCAGCATCAATCGGCGTTGTTAAGAAGTCATCAAGTACGAGTACGTCTGCCAGGTGGAGATCTTGAAGAAACTCCATGCGTGCTGTGTCATCATGGCGTAGCACCATGAGCTGGTTGGCCAGGGTGTCTGTGCGGAAGAAACGAGCAGAGTAGTCGTTTCTGCACGCAGCGGTAAGGAGTGCTTGGGCCAGGTATGTTTTGCCGACGGATGATTTGCCGAGGATGACAATGCTTTGCGCTTTTTGACACCATTGGCAGTGAGCGAGTCTGGTGATTTGCTCTTTGTTGAGGTTGCGGCCGGGTGCGTAGGTGATGTCTTCGATACACGCATCGAGATTTGGCGATCGGGATGCTTTGAGTAATTTGTTGACTCGTCGTTCACGCTTGGCCGCGACTTCTTTATCGAGCGCGTAGAGCACTTTGTCAGAAAAGCTCCACGAGTCGAAGATGGGATCTGCTGCAATATCAATCACGGTTCGGCCAAAAGCCGTCATACGTAGATCGGTAAAGACAGGTAGGATCGATTCATCAAGAAAGCGCGCTGATGCTGATGCTGGTTGTGGCTGTGTCATGACTGTAGGGGTCCTTTCTTCGTGAGGTTTTCCATACTGAACTGGGCAGACCCACCCAGATATGCGCCGCGGGTATCGCGTGCGTGTTCCACCGGTGGTGTTTCAGGCGCTGTTGTGGCTGGCAGATCATGGCCTGTCGGGCGGGTTGATTGGTCTTTGCGTACCGCGGCCATCATGTTTTTCACCGCGGTATACGACACAGCCCTCCTGGTGCCATCAGGTGCGATCAGGCGTGCACAGGCTTGTTCCAGAATCACTTTGTTGGCGTGTTTGCCCATATTCAGTACGTTTCGTCACGACTGAAATACCTGGGCAGGGATTGCCTTTGCGCTGATGAGTTCTTCGATGACTGTCCGGGTTGCGGGCCCGATCTTGGCTGCTTCACGGTAGAAGTACTCACTGGTCCACAACCCTGTGGTGTCAGCCATGTTGGCAGGAATATGATCCACATCGGTGACATAGATCCCCCGGGCTTGGGCAAGCCGGTGGGTTGCAACACGCTGCCCGGCATCAAAAACGGTTACTTCATTGCCAGTGATACGTACATCGACAGTCCGGCCGACAAGCTGGTAAGGCACTTAAGTAACGTGCTGTGTTGACGGTGATGTGGAAGTTGGGGGCGACTTTCGCACGTTTCCATTCGGTATGCTGCCACGGTGTTGTAGGAAGTTCGCCGAGTACGCCGCGTTCAAACTCGTCAAAGAGCATCCTTCTGCTGGTGTTGTGAATCGGCCTGACTTTTTGAGAGTGGCGTGTTACGCGGCGTGAAGGCCTGCGTGGTTTTCTCGTTGGTAGTTGGTGTAGTGCTTGATCGGCGGGATATGCCCGAGCGAGGAATGCAACCGCTCGTGATCGTACCAGTGGACCCATCCGGCTGTGGCGCGTTCCACCTCCCCCCCAGTTCGTCCACGTCTCTGCCTCGAAATCAATGAGTTCAGACTTGTACAGCCCGATCGTTGACTCCATCAGACCGTTGTCGTAGGCGTCGCCGACAGTGCCGATGGACCCGTCTATCTGATGGACGGCAAGCAGACGGCGGAGATGTGTGGGAGTGTACTGTGAGCCCGCCCGAGTGATGGGGCACCCCGGCCGACTCAAAGTACGGGTCCTGGCGCTGGCGTAGTGCCAGTGCCTGTCGCAGCGCACGGATGGCCAAAGATTTCGTGGCTCGGGTGTCCACGACATACGCCAGGATCTCACGGGTGAATACGTCGGTGACAGAAGCCACGTAGCTGAAACCGCAGCTGGTGTGCACATACGTGAAATCCGCGATCCACCACTGATCGGCGGATAGAGGCCGGACGGGCTGAGCAGAGGCGTGTTTGGTGTATTGGTGATGTGATTCCAGCAGGTATCTAGGCATTTTGTGTAGCGAGAGTTATTTTGAGTCCCAGGGCTTTCATGATTTTCGTGATAGCCGCAAAGGACGGGTTACCGTCTTTTGATAGTGACTTGTAGAGGGATTCACGGTTGAGTTGAGTCTCTTTAGCGAGCTGGCTCATGCCGTGTGCCCTTGCAATGTCACGCAAAACCACCTGTACGGTTTTCGTATCGCCGTCTTCGAGTGCGATAGCCAGGTAATCGTTCACTGCTTCTTGGCTATCGAGATATTTGCTTGCATCGAACGCTGAAAATGTTACTTCCTTCACGACTGTTCCTCCCTTACCTGTTGTGCGAGCTTTTGAGCGGTTCGAATATCTTTAGCCTGGCTGGATTTATCTCCTCCGGCCAGCAGGAAAACCGTTATTGCGCCTAGTCGGGTGTAGTACACCCGATAGCCGGGCCCGAAATGAAATCTCATCTCGCTAACCTTCTCGCCAACGGGTTTGATGTCTCCAATCATTCTTCCGTGTGTTTCGCATCGGGCTATTGCATACAAAATGCGTCGCTGAGCATGTTTGTCTTTTAGCTCACCTAACCAGGCGTCAAACAAGCTGCTGGAAATGATCTCCACACGCCCAAGTGTAGCCTAAAAGCTACATGGCTCAAGTGGGGGATACGCCTCTCATGGCTGACTCCTCTTTCGGTTTGAAGATTGGTGATGACGCCAGGAAAGCGTCTAAAGACGCTAAAGACGCATGCAGACTTGAGGGTGCGGTTGATGAGTTGAGGTCGAGGTGGATGACACGTCCGCTACGGCCCGGATCTTCGGTGAGGTGTTCAAGGTCAACCTGACGACTGAGGGGCCACCGCACCGCTTTTCGATCATCCGTGATGAAGCCACGCTCTCGAGCCTCAACTGTCAATGAAGCAAACGGCGTTATTCTCGCAGCCCCTCCACGATCCGCACCGTCTCCACCGCAACCCGCGTGACCTTGCCAATCAGATCCACGATGTAGCGCGGGTTGCCAACCTCATCGGCCCAATCGTTCGGGTCGTTGACAATCCCGGACGCCTTGTCCTTCTTCACCTGGTAGCGATCAATCAGCCACGCCAGCGCAGAGCGTGACCCCAGCATGTACTCATCAGCCTCAGCCGGGATACCGGTGATGGTCACGCGCTTGTTGTAAATCAACTTGGTCACGTCGTTGACGTTCTTACCCGTCTCTGGGTCCTTCTTGCGTGCCCACTTCATCTTCAACACACGCCAGGTGTCTGGGTCGGACTCGTCGCCCTTGACCGCGATGTCCAGCGGGTACGGCTCCACATCCTCGTACCCAACGTGCAGGTCCATGAGTTCCTTGCCGGCGCGCGCAAACTTGTCGAACTCTTCCCGCGTTCCCGGTATCTCAATGTGCGGCAGCATCTTTTTCAAGTCCGTCGCGTACGCCTCCCGATAGTTCGGGTCGTGCAGCTTGCCGTAGACGAAGTGGAAGATGTCGTCACCAGTGACATCGGCACCCAGCGCATCGCGGTAGAGCGCCTTGATCGCATCAGTGATGTTGTCCTTGCGCACATGCCCCGCAACAACCTCACCGACCTGCCCATACATCGAGGATTCACCCTCGCTTATCGACGCCCCCTCGCCAAACAACGCACCATCCGAAGCCTCAACGAGCTCCCAAGTGAAGCGTGGGAAGAACTGTGTTCCTTCTGAGCCAAACAGATTAAGGTCAAGGAGCATATCAGCTGCAAAAATACTGTAAGGCTTCACTGCGCCCACGGTCATCTGGGCAAACCCAATGTTGTGGTGGTGCTGCGTCGGGAACATCGACGGCAACTGGTACACCATGTCGTTGAGTTCTTTCGCAAAGTAACTGCGCTGTTTGAAAAACGGGCGGTACAACGAGGTGTAGACACGGTCCGTATCGACCGTAATCTCGGTTCCGCGGGCTAACTCCTGTTTCAGGCTGCGGTTCCATGAACCTTTCGCGCTATCGACTAACTCAGGATGCTGCGCAAACAACGCGTCAACACCCCGCTTGTTTTCTTCAAACCCCTCGGCTCGCAACACAGCCTGTGCCTGGTTGTAGTTCGCGATATGCGTGCCGATATTCTCCGCTAAGTCAAAGGTGGAAGAAGAATACGACCACGCATCACGCGCAGTTGAAAGGCCACGTGAATGCTCTTCAAAGAACTTCGTCGCATCACCCTTCTTCTCGCCGATGACCGGCCAGGTCGCGAACTCGTCGCTGCGCTGGTTCAACCAATCACCGTGCTGATTCGGGGTAATTGAACGCCACTGAATCTGGCCCACCGTCGCGTTTTCAACAAACGCCAGTTTCTCATCGCGGTTTTGATAATCAGCCGTTTGGGCATAATGCAGGTGGAAGCCGGTCTTGGAAGGATCCTTCACACCGATCAGCACCGCAACGCCAACCCGGATATCAAAGACATTGTCGCCCTCACGCTTGGCTTGTTCGCCACCACCCAAAGAGTTGCCGCGCAGATTGAAAACATAGAGGTCGGTGAAATCCTCGGCCATCGACAGGCGGACACCATCTCCGGTGTTGCCGTCTACCCAGCCGTTATTTGCGATAAACGCCACGACGCCATGATCCCCGATTCGGTCCGTCGCCCACCGGAATGCGCGCAAATATGAGTCGTATAGCGAGTTCTTATTCGTCGCCGTTGACTTCGCCGCGTACGTCTCCGCGATACGTGCATCCAGCGTCGGGTACTTCAGGTTCGCGTTGTTATCGTTCGCGCTTGCCTGGCCCACCGAGTACGGCGGGTTGCCCACGATGACATTGATCGGGGCTTCCTTCTGGCGAACAATGCGTTCGTTGTTGTTCCTGAATACCGTGAGGTCGAGGATGTCTCCTTCCTCGTGGATCTGGAATGTATCTGCAAGCGCGATGCCTTCGAAGGAAACATAACGGGGGGGGGGGTGCGCTTTCGCAGCGTTTGGCGGCCTCAGCCTG
The DNA here is from genome assembly GCF_024453815.1 of Corynebacterium pseudogenitalium. Taxonomy (NCBI): domain Bacteria; kingdom Bacillati; phylum Actinomycetota; class Actinomycetes; order Mycobacteriales; family Corynebacteriaceae; genus Corynebacterium; species Corynebacterium pseudogenitalium. Next base: position 333,926 of record NZ_CP072934.1, read on the forward strand.
CAACGCGTTAAACGTCGTTTCGATGTTGACGGCCGCGACGTAGTATGCCAGCAAAATGATCTCGGTGGCGTGCAACTCGTTGGCGTACTTGCGCGCCAGATCCTTCGGATCAATCAACCCGGACTGCAGCAGGCGGACCATAAAGGTGCCCGTGCCCGTAAACGGATCCAGAATATGCACGCTCTCATCGCTTAAACCCCGGCCGAAGTGTTGCCTCGACACATCGTCGGCGGCGCGCAGGATAAAGTCCACGATCTCGACTGGGGTGTAGACAATGCCCAGCTTGTCAGCGTCGCGCTTGAACGCCTTCTGGAAGAAACGCTCATAGAGCTCCTTGATCACCTGCTGCTTCCCGGACGCGCTCGTAACCTCAGAAGCACGCACACGCACCGAGGCGTAGAACTTCTCCAGCGAATCAGTCTCAGCATCCAGGTCACTGTCGTCGAGGGCGTCGACCATGCGCTGCATGACCTGGGAGACCGGGTTGTGGGCGGCGAAGTCGTGCTCGCTAAACAGGGCGTCAAATACTGGGGCGGTAATCAGGTGCTGCGAAAGCATGCTGATCGCTTCGTCCTCAGAAATCGAGTCGTTGAGGTTGCCGCGCAGGCCCTCGACGAAGGTGTCGAACTCACCGCGCAGTGTCGCATCCGCCTGGTCAAGCAGCGCGCGGATGCGGGTGACCTGCGCCTTGGAGATGTCGGCGACGTCGTCGGCCCAATCCTCCCAGTAGGTGCGGGTACCCACCTTGTCCACCAGCTTGGTATAGATCGCTTCCTGCCACTGCTCAAGCGAGAACAACGCGATCTGCTGGGCAGTGACCTGGTCGGGTTCGTAGGCCTCGGTCCGCTCGCTGTTCGCGAGTTTCTTCTTCGCCTCCTGCAAAGGATCCACGACCGGCTGGACGGAAATCGGCAAATCTTCCTGCAGGTTCTCGTTCAGCGAAATCGAGTTCACCTTGGCGTTGAAACGATCATCGTGCGCACGCAGCGCGTTGAGGATCTGCCACACGACCTTGAACCGCTGGTTGTCGTTCAGCGCCTCCGACGGCGATGTATCCGGCGCCACCGCCACCGGCAAAATGATGTAGCCGTAGTCCTTGCCTTCCGCCTTCCGCATCACGCGACCAACGGACTGCACCACGTCCACCATCGAATTACGCGGGTTGAAGAACACCACCGAGTCGAGGGCGGGGACGTCGACACCCTCGGAAAGGCACCGAGCGTTCGTAAGCACACGGGTCTCATTCGTCGGCATATCCGACTCAAGCCACGTCAGTTTCGTGTTGCGCTCCAGGGCATTCATCGCGCCATCAACATGTTGCGCCTGCACGTCAAGATCCATGTTCAGCGTCTGAGCGTCATTGAGCACCGCTTTTTCCTGCAACAACTCGCGATGCGACTTCACCAGCAGTGGGAACGCCTCCGTAATCGCCTTCGATGTCTTGATATCCTTCGCAAACGCTACCGTGCGGCGCATCGGCTCCGCACCCTCATCGAAGCCGCCCTTCTTGCCCTGCAACGACCCCGAGCGCTTCGCCAACGCATTCCAGACGCCGATCATCGCGGAGCCCGTCGTTAAGTTGATGTCCTTGCCGCCAGCGGCGTTGAACTTGCCCATCGCATCAGCGCCCAGTGACTCATCCACAGTCATGATGAGCACCTTGTAGTCCGTCAACAACCCCTTATCGACGGCCTCTCCGAACCCCAAACGGTGAAACTCAGGACCGTACACGGCCTCGTCATCCATGGAGTACAGTTCCGCCGAATGCTCGATGGCCTTGCCCTTCACGGTCTCGTCGAAAAGGCGGGGAGTGGCTGTCATGTACAGGCGCTTCTTCGCCTTGATGTAGTCGTTGTCGTGGATGCGGGAGAAATTCGACGGATCCTCTCCAGCGAGCGTCGCCCCTGTGGTGCGGTGGGCTTCGTCGCAAATGACAAGATCGAAATCCTCAAGGCCGGCCTCCTGCGCGTCGTGGATCGCGGGCAGCGACTGGTATGTCGAAAACACGACGCTCAACCCCGCCGCGCGCTTTCGCTTCGACAACCGCTCTGCAATATCCTCGCCATTCGTCGACACGGGCACCTCAAGGTCGTACGAGGCGATATCCTCCGCTTTCTTCCCCACCTTGCTGTCGGAACACACCGCGTAGCTGCGAAGATCGACCTGCGCCTGTGCCGTCCACTCCTTCAACGATTGCGACAGCAAACTAATCGATGGCACCAAAAACAGCACCCGCGCCTTGCCATATTGTTCCTTTGCAACACGCTCAGCCAAGCGCAGCGCGGTGAACGTCTTCCCCGTACCGCAGGCCATAATCAGCTTGCCGCGATCGTGCGCCTTGAACCCCTCCAGCGACTTTTCAATCGCCGTCGCCTGATGTGGGCGTGGCTCAAACGTCTCCCGCAAGGTGAGGTTCACCGACATCTCACTGCCTGGGTAGGCGATATCCCAGTTAATCGGGGACTCCGCAATCGCCGACGTGCCGATCCGGTTCGTGGCGATCAACTGGTTCTCCAACATCGCCTCAGCATTCGACGACCAACGGTCCGTCGTCGAAATGATCAGGCGGTTCGCAAACTGCTCCACCCCACGATCAGTGTGGAACGAGCGCCCCGATGCCTCAAAAAACGAATCCAGCTGCCCCTTCTGGATATGCGTCGTAGGCAGGTAAAACTTGCACTGAATTGCCGTCCACTCGCCGTCATCCACCCGCTTCGCGACGAGGTCAATCCCCACGTCCGCCTTGCCGCCGTTGAACGGCCAGTCCACCCAGCGGTACACCTCAGAGTATTCACTGGACAGCGTCGGGTCTGTCTTGAAATAATTGACCATCAACTTTTCAAACGCCAGGCCCTGCTCTGACTTCGACGGCAGCTTGCGGAGTTCTTCGATGGCATCAGTGAATGTCGACATGGGCAATATTATGCCCCAGCGACACCCCGTGGGGAGAGTATTGGTTGCCTAGAACGGCAGTGCCTGCGCAACCTGTGGAGGCAGCACGCCTGCGACCTTCGCGCCGTAGCCGATGGCGCCCAGGCCCGCTGCGGCAACGGCGATCCAGGTCAGGATCCAGCCGGCCTGCGTTGCCCGGTAGGCCTCCTCGGCGGAGGAACCGTTCTCCACGGAACCGTACACCCAATCCCTGGTGGTCTGAGTGTCTGGTGCGGCGCCGGTACCCTTGTCGTGCGGATAATCGTGATTTTTCCAGGCAACCCAGTCGGTGTTTTTGGTCGCGCGGTAATGAACCGCGAGGATTAGGCGCGCCAGAGAGGCAACTCGCGCCAGTTGCCAGGTGCGCCTGTGCGAGAAATCGGCACGATGGGATTGTGCGGGTAAGTGTCGAAGAGCTTCGGTAGCCGGTCGGCTGGGGACAAGCCCAGTTGGCGGTGCAAGTATTGGATAAGGGAGAGCTGCCCGAACACGCGATTCATTCCTTCAGCTACCGGAGCCAGCCTGACGTCATTGTTCAGTTTCGGTTTGATGTCGTAAACGCGGTTGAACATCCTCGCATGATGAGCTGCGTAGTTGCGCAGAATATTCAAGGATTTCAGCCATGATTCGAGCTGAGGACCGGTTAGGCCGCAAGGGTGGGCAATCCGGTTGCGCACGATATTGGGCGACATGCCGTACAGGTATGACAGCATTCCCCAATCCATGATTTCGACGGCCGCCCAGATGGGTAGAGTCCCGCCATATTTGGATTTATGGTGGGCGACGAAGTCCTCCTTCGACGCTTTCAATGCCGACTGGTACTTTCTCACTCATACCTCATGCACGCTACGCCCGTCTTTGTTTCGTTGCCGTGCCCGGGCGCTCAAACGTTGAGGATCCAAATAGATCAGCGGGTCAAGGCGGCCCAGTTCGTGACCGAGCTTGGTTCGAATAGCCAACTCCACGCGATCAAGCTCGATGAACACGCTGTGGCGCAATTGTTCGTCAAACCCATAGAGCGCTACCACCAGGTCAAACGACGCTCCGTCAACGAATTCATCTCGGGCGGTGCCGTCGCCTTGGGAGAAGCGGCGCATCGGGTACCAGTATCCGGACAAGCGGTAGTAGTTCAATCGCGCCAGCAGCATCTCGGCATGCTCGGGATCATTCACTCGCATCCCACGCTGACGAAGCAATTCAACCTGTTCACCGTAGGTCTTGAACTGCTTTACCTGCTCCACGCGCACCCCCTGTTTGATACGAAAAACGAAGACCGGCCCTGGACTCCCACCGAGGCGGGCAGCGGAACCGGTCATGTTGCTTGCAAGGCTACCTAGTTGACGACGGCGAAGCAAGAACACGGGGCACAGAGCCATCGGTACGTTCACACACCAGTGTGCTCTCTGATCCGTCCGGGTTCGTCGGTCCTCGGGGGCGTATGGGCGAGAGCCTTCCTCACGCTGTGTCCGGTTTCCCAATCACCCAGGTGACAGAGTCTGAGGCGTATGCGGGGTCGAAGCGCCGCCTGGCGGCCAGGTTCGAGTTCTTTGACCAACAGGCGTTCGATGCTGGCAGGTTCATCCACGGCGCCACTAACCCGAGACCACCATCCACGACGGCACGAAGCTGCTGGACGCCTGGCTGGACGAGGCCGACGGGATTGACCAGTTCGGCCGGAAAGCATCCCTGTGCGAACCGGCCCGGTCGGATCACGAGCGGAGTCGATCTGGAATTCGGCGTGCCGGTTCGCCGCCAAGGTCGAGGCACAGCCGGGTTATCTGTCGCCGGAAGCCTACGCGGAGCTGACGAGCCTACGACCGGATGATTTTACCGATGTGGGGCAAGCATCCGTGCTTACCGCAGAATCGCGCGTCGGTTTGGAAAGCTCAGGTCGCGTAATGAACCGGGCGGGCGAATCTGGCGTCTTGCGTGAATGGGGAGTGCCAAAGGGCGCAATTTTTGGCGGGGAAGGGGGCAAAAGCCCAGGTCGTGAAAAAGGGGTTGCGTCCTTTGGCACTCACTCTGTGGAGAGGGCACCAAATTCCTAGATTTTCGCGCGGCGGTTTGGAAAAGCCCAGGTCACGCAAACTGCGTGAGGGAATTTGGTGCGTAGCCCCCGCAAAACCACATACAACCAGCCCTACGCGTACGGGACGACCATCCCGCCGAACGCCAGCGCAACAGCTGTGAGCACGGCCCAGGCCAGCATGGCCTTGCCGTTGAGCCCGAGGACCGGGATGAGGGCGGTGCCGGTCGCGCCGCTGCGAACCTTCATGATGGCGGCGATCGCCAGTGGCAGCGCCACCAGGCCGACCAGGGCAGGCGCGTACACCAGAGCCAGCAGTACGCTGACTACGAACGGGACGCAGGTCAGGACCGTGAACAGGGTGCGGGCGCGGCTGTCGCCGAGGCGAACCGCGATGGTCTGCTTGCCGGAGGCGGCGTCGGTGGGGATGTCGCGGATGTTGTTGACTAGGTTCACGGATGCGGAGATTGCGCCGATCGCCACGGCGACGAGCAGGCCCTCCCAGGACAGGAAGCCGGTCTGGACGAACTCGGTGCCCATCACGGCGACGAGGCCGAAGAAGATGAAGACACTGACTTCGCCGAGTCCGATGTAGCCGTAGGGGTTGTTACCGCCGGTGTAGAACCATGCGGCGGCGATGCAGGCGGCGCCGACCAGGATCAGCCACCACGCCCCGGCCAACACGGACAGGATGATCCCGAACAGCCCTGCAACGCCGAACGCGATGAAGGCGGCGAGTTTCACGTCCTTGGGGTCGGCGAGTCCGCTGGCGGTGATGCGTGTGGGGCCGGAGCGGTCGTCGTCGGTGCCGCGGATGCCGTCGGAGTAGTCGTTGGCGAAGTTCACGCCGATGATGAGGGCCCACGCCACGAGCAGCGCCAACAGTGCCCGGCCGAGGTTGGCGTGCGCGGTAAAGGCTGCGACGCCGGTGCCGGCGATGACGGGCGCGAAGGCGTTTGGCCAGGTGTGGGGGCGGGAGGCTTCCCACCACGCGTGCAGGTTGGGTTGTGCGTTCATGGTTTCCATCATGCCCCGTGTCGGGCCTGTCGGCTAAAGTGGTGCGCCATGTGGGTCGATTATGCGGCGCGGCAGGCGGTGGCGTCGATAGGCGCGGTGGCGCGTTTGCCCTCGTTACGGTTGGCGGTGCGCTCTGGGCGTCTGGAGTTTCCCGCCGCGGGGCATACCGTGATCAGCCTGACCTCGCACGGCACCCGCTTATCGACGGTCCACCACACCCTCGCATCGCTGTTGGTGGGGACTCGCCGCGTGCCCACCATCCTGTGGCTGGACGCGGAGGACTTCGATGCACCCTGGCCCGAGCCGCTGCAGGAGCTGGTGCAGCGCGGCCTGCAGGTGCGGCGTTCCGACGGCCACTACGGCCCGCACACCAAGTACTACGGTACGTTCCGGCAGCTGGCGGGCACGGGGACGAGCGTGATTACGGTGGATGATGATGTGTTGTACCCGCGGTGGTTCGTCGAGAAGCTGGTGGTGGATCCGCTGGCGGTGACGGCCTACCGTGCCCACGAGATCGCGCTGGTGGGCGAGGGGTTTGCGCCGTATACGCAGTGGCGCAGTGTGCGCACCACCGCGCCGAGCCCGCGACACTTCGCCACCGGCGTGTCCGGGGTGGCGTACCCGCCCGCGATGGTGGACTACGTGGCCGCCCAGGGCGACGCCTTCCTGCGCGCCGCCCCCAGCGCCGACGACGTCTGGCTCAACATGTGCGCGGTGCGCTCGGGGCACTTTGTGCGCCAAGTCTTTGACAAACCGAAGGAGTTTCCGCTGGTGCCGGGCTCGCAGTCGGTGGCGCTGGTGCGGAAGAACCTGCGCGGTGGCAACGACGCCCAGCTCGCCGCAAGCTACAGCGCAGAGGACATCAGCGCAGTCGTCAACGCAGGCTAGAACAGGTCGCGCACCGCGGCCCGGTCCACCTTGCCCGGCCCCAGCAACGGCAGCGCCGCGACGCGCTTGAGCTCCTTCGGCACCTGCCACCGCGGCAGGTCCTGCAGGGCGTCCATCACGTCCGGTACCTGCGCCTCACCCGCATACGCGGCGCAAATGCGCTGCCCGAAACGCTCGTCGGGCACGCCCACCACGCACGCATCCGTCACACCTGGCACACCCAGCAGGAAGCGCTCCAGCACCTCCGGCTGCAGCTTCAGCCCACCCGAATCAATCACATTATCGACGCGCCCTTCGACCGTGAGGTGGCCGTCGACAAGCTGGCCTGCGTCTGAGGTGCGGAACCACCCTGGCTCGGCGAAGTCGGGGTGCTCCGGCTGGTTGCGGTAGCCCTGCGCGACCAGGGGGCCGCCGAGCCAGATGCGGCCGTCGCGGATGCGCACGTTGGCGCCGGCGATGGGCACCCCGTCGTAGACGCAGCCGCCGGAGGTTTCCGAGGAACCGTAGGTGGTGACCACGTTGATGCGCAGCTTGGTCGCCGAGTCCAGCAGTGCCGGATTCGTGGCGGCCCCGCCGACGAGCACCGCGTCGAAGCTGCGCAGCGCGTCGATGCCGGTGAGCGTGGACATCGCCTTGTCCAGCTGTAGCGGGGTCAGCGCCGTGTAGCAGCGGTCCCCAGTCGCGGCGATCTCCGCGGTACGCGCCGCGAACTCGTCCACGTGGAACCCGTGCGTCAGGTCCACAAAGGCGGGCTCCACGCCCGCGACCATGCTGCGCACCAACACCTGGATGCCCGCAATGAACGCGGCGGGCATCGCCAGCAGCCACTGGCCCGGCCCGCCGAGCGCCTGGTGGGTTGCGTCCGCGCTGGCTATCAGGTTCGTCGGGGTCAGCAGCGCTCCCTTCGGAGTGCCCGTGGACCCGGAAGTCGCCACCACGAGGGCGACGTCGTCGGCGATCGGCTCGCCCACGCCCTGTGTGTTGCGCAGCAGGTTGGCGCGCGCCGGGTCGTTCGTCGGCACGGGCAGTAGCGCACGCTGGCCGGTCAGCGCCTCCTCAAGAGCAGGAAGGATCGTGAGCGGCTTGGCGGGGTCAACGGGGAGGAGTTCCAGGAGCTTCGTCACGAAGCGTTAGTCTAGCGCCCCGCCTGCGAGGACCTCGATGGCGTCGCGCCATGTGACGTTGCCGGTGTCGGGGGCGAAGCGGTCCATCGATAAGAGGATGCAGCGGGACCAGGCGGGCAGGGCGTCGAACGGTGCGAGTTCGCGCGCGAGCGTTGCAGGCTCGGCAACCGTGAGCGCCACCTGGATGTAGAGTGTGTGCTGGCCGTCGTTGGCGATGAAATCAATCTCCCCACCGGGAACCTTACCGGTGGCAACCTGGTATCCACGGCGGCGAAGCTCAAGGTAAACCATGTTTTCCAAGTCGTGGCCGAAGTTGAAAGGGCGAGAGCCCAGCAGCGCGGTGCGCAGCCCCGGGTCGACGAAGTAGAACTTGCCGTTTGTACTCAGCCACCGCTTGCCCTTCGTGTCGTAATCCCGGCACTGATAAATAAGGTGCGCGTCCGCCATCAGTCCGAGGTAGCGGTCCACCGTTTCACTCGACGCCTTGAGCCCCTCGTGCTTGAGGTGGCCCACGATGCGGTGCGTGGACACCGGGTTTCCGGCGTTGTCGAAGAGGAAGCGGGCCACGCGCAGGAAAGCGTCGGTGTCGCGGATCTGGCCACGCAGGGAAATGTCGCGAGTGAAGATGGAATCGAACAGGGAGGAGTTCGCCTGACGAATCACCACCGGGTCCGCGAGCTGTACCGTGGCGGGGAAGCCGCCGATGGTGACCCACTCCTGAAACGCACTGTCAAGGCCAGGGCGCGCATCCGCCGGGTAGCGGAACTCCATGAACTCCGCCAGGGAAAGAGGCAGCATCGGGATCTCGATGTAGCGCCCCGCCAAATACGTCAGCGACTCGCCAACGAAAAGGGAAGCGTTGGAGCCGGTCACACAGATCTCCAGTTGCTCGTTGAGCCGCAGCGAGTTAATCACGCGTGCCCAGTCCTCGAGCTCCTGCACCTCATCGACGTGGAGGTAGCGCAGCCCTTGTGCGAGCCGTTGCGTAACGGCGTCGTGGAAGGTTGTCGGGTCCCGCAGCGCGGCGTTGGCCTGGTCCTCGAAGTTGATCACCATGATGGCGTCGTCTGGGGTGCCGTGCTCGCGCAGGTGGCGGCGGTACAGCTCGAGGAGGGTCGATTTCCCGCAGCGCCGCACACCGGTGATGATGCGAACAAAGTCGCTATCGGTGACTGCCAGCAGGTTGTCGAAGTACTGCTGTCGCGGGTACAGGGCTCTCATGAGTTTCGAGTATACCTGAAACTATCTCCAAAACCGGCAAGAGTTTCAGGTATACCTGAAACGCGCCGCTACCTTCCCAGCTCGTGGCTGAGCGCCTCGAGCTCCCCGCCACCAGCCATCTGGTGGGTCAGCTCCTCCAGGGTCACGTTCTCCCGGGGCTCGTCGAGTTCCTGGCGGCCCAGCTTCAGGATGGTGAAGTGGTCACCGACCAGGAACGCGTGGTGCGGGTTGTGGGTGACCAGGACGACGGCGATGCCGCGGTCGCGGGCAGCTGCGACGAAGCGCAGGACCACGCCGGACTGCTTCACGCCAAGCGCCGCGGTCGGCTCGTCCAGGATGAGCACGCGGGCGCCGAAGTACACCGCGCGTGCGATGGCCACGACCTGGCGCTGGCCGCCGGAAAGGTTCCCGGCGTCCACCTCGACGTCGGGGATGTCGATGCCCATCTCGAGGAGCTGCTTGGCACAGATCTGCTTCATCTCGGCGTCGCGGAGGACGCCGAAGCGGCCGGTGAGCTCCTGGCCGAGGAAGAAGTTGCGCCACACGCTGAGCTCATCCACGATCGCCAGCGTCTGGTGCACCGTTGCGATGCCGGTATCGATCGAATCTCGGGGGGAGGTGAAGGTGGTTGGCTGGCCGTCGATAAGCACTTCGCCCGAGGTCGGCTGGTGCAGGCCAGCGAGAATCTTGATCAACGTGGACTTGCCGGCGCCGTTGTCGCCGAGCACGCAAGTGACCTCCCCTTCACGCACTGCGAGGTTCACCCCGCGCAGCGCATCGAAGCTGCCGTAGGACTTGGTGATGTTCTTCAGTTCAATGACAGCCACTTAGCGCCCCTTGGTGTACTTAGCGAAGGACATATTCGTAAACACGGCGACCAGCAGTGTTGCGCCGAGGAAGAACTTGAACCAGTCAGGGTTCCAGCCGGCGTAGACGATGCCCTGGTTCGTCAGGCCGAAAATCAGCGCGCCGATCGCGGTACCCACCGCGGTGCCGCGCCCGCCCGTCATAGCGCAGCCGCCGATGACGGCAGCGATGATGTAGAGAAACTCGTTGCCCACGCCCTGGCCTGCCTGGATGGAGTCGAAGGCGAACAGGGTGTGCATGCCCACGAACCAGGCCGCGAAGCCCACGCCCATGAACAGCAGAATCTTCACCCGACGCACCGGCACGCCCACGGCACGCGCGGCGTTTTGGTCCCCGCCGACCGCCGTGATCCAGTTGCCGAACTTCGTGCGGAACAGCACAAACGAGGCAATCGCGACGAGCAGCAACCACCACAGCACCGTCACATTCAAGGTGACGCCGCCAATGTCGAAGGTGCCCGCGAACACCACGTGCGCCGACGGGAAACCCTCCATGTCGGAGATGATCGGTGTCGCCACCTGGCCGGTCACCAGCTTGGTCACCGCTAGGTTGAGGCCCTGCAGCATCAAAAACGCCGCCAGCGTAATCAGGAAGCTATCGATGCCGGTGCGGGTGACCAGGTAGCCGTTCAGCGCGCCGATCGCCAGCGAGATCCCGAGCGCCATGAACGCGCCAACCCACGAGTTGAGGTGCAGGTTGTAGTTCAGCATCGTCGCGGCCAGCGCGGCCGTGGTCACGGCGACGCCCGAGGAAAGGTCGAACTCGCCGCCGATCATCAGCAGCCCCACCGCGAGCGCCACGATGCCCAGCGTCGAGGACGCGTACAGGGTGGTCGCGAGCGCCTCAAAGGAGCGGAACGCGGGGGCGACGGTCAGGAAGAACGCAAAGATCGCGATGAAGCCCAGCATCGAAGCGAACTCGGGGCGCCGGATGAGCTTGGAAAAGCCAGTGTGCGTTCGTAGCCGGTCATCGCTTGTCGACGCCCCTTCGCTCACTGCCGCGCTCATCGCATGCCCGCCTTCGCTGCCTCGGCGACCTTGTCCACGTTGTCCTTATCTACGAAGCTCGGGCCTGTGTAGACGGGGCGGCCGCCGCCGAGGGTGCCGCCGTTGCGCTTCGCGATCCACAGTGAGTCGACGGCCAGGTAGCCCTGCAGGTACGGCTGCTGGTCGACGGCGAAGGCGACACGGCCGTCGGCGATGGCGTCGACAAGCTCGGCGTTGGTGTCAAACGTGGCGACCTGCGCCTTGGACCCGGACTGCTTCACGGACTCCGTCGCGCGCATCGCCACCGGCGCCTGGAGGGCGAAGACGGTGTCGAAGCTCTTGTCCTGCGACAGTTTCGAGGTGATGGTGGACTGCACGGACGTCAGATCCTGGCCGTTGACGTAGAGCAGTTCGACGTTGCCATCGAGGCCCTTGCGGACGCCGTCGCAGCGCGCTTCCTGGGAGGAGTTGCCCTGCTCGTGGATGACGCACAGGACGTTCGACTTGCCTTCCTCCTTGAGGCGCTCGCCAGCGGCGTTGCCCGCCACCGACTCGTCCTGGCCGAAGAAGCCGGTCATCCCGTAGTCCTGGTACTTGCCCATACCGGCGTTCAGGCCGACGACGGGGATGCCGCGGTCGACAGCGTTGCGCGCCGCAGGGCCGATTGCCTCGGCGTTCGGCATGGTCACGGCGATGCCGTCGACGCCAGCGTCCACCGCCGAGCGCACCAGGTTCGCCTGGTTCGGCGCCTGCGGGTCGGAGGAGTAGCGCAGCTCGATGTTGTCCTTCTTCGCCGCGTCCTCCGCGCCCTTGCGCACGAGGTCCCAGTAGGTGTCGCCCGGCGCACCGTGCGTGACCATGGCCACCACGTACCTCGGCGTATCGACGCCACCAGCGGTCCCTTCAGTGTTCTCGGAGCGGGGTGCGCCGCCTGTTGAAGAGCACCCAACAAGCAGCGCCGCAGCCATCAGTGCTGCGGCAAAAAATGTAGTCCGTGTCTTAGCCATTGTACGAGTGTGATCCACCGCACCATGTTTGTCAAGGCTAGAACACCCCCGCGATCAATAACATCGCAGGCAGTGACAGGAACGTGGTGAGGAAGACGGTGTCCCGGCAGATCACCTCCCCCGAGCGGTACGTCGCCGCGTAGTTGTACACGTTCTGCGCCGTCGGCAGCGCGCACAGGATGAGGGCCGCGTACATATCGGAGCCGGTCAGGCCCAGAAGCGACGCCACTACCCACGCTACGGCCGGCATGCCGATCAGCTTGAGGATGGTAGCGGTGGTCGTCGCTAAGCGCTGGCTCTGCAGCACCTTCTCCCCGGTGAGCGAGGCGCCGAAGCTCATGAGGATCATCGGGATGGACGCGCCACCCAGAATCTGCAGCGGGGCGAGCACCGGCTCCGGCACCGTCCACGACGACGCCGACACCGCAAACCCCGCAAACGCCGCAACCACCACCGGCGCCTTCAACCCCGCAATCACTGACTTCAGCACCCCCGACGCCCCACGGTCCAGGCCAGCGATCACGATGGGGGAGAGCACCGCCATCTGCAACACCAGCGCCGGAATCACGTACGTCGGATCCCCCAGCACGTACGTGGCGATGGGCAACCCGATATTGACCGAGTTGTAATAACTCGACGACGCCGCCCCCGCCATGGTCTCCGCAGCATCCTGCTTGAACCACACCGCACTGATCGTCCAATAGATCAGCATCGTGGTCACTGTCGCGATTGCGATCACCAGGATCACCGGGGAGAAGAACGCATCCGTGTCCGAAACCGCCACCGATGAAAAAATCAACGACGGTGTTGCCACATGGAACGCGATGCGGTTGAGCTGCAGCCGCTGCTCGCCCGGGCCGATCACCTTCTTCTGGGCAAGCCACCAGCCCGCCGCGATCACGGTGAAGATGATGGCGAAACCAGTCAGAACGTCAAGCATGTCGAATGAGTGTAGTGGCTACGCGCCCGTGAAACTGGCGCCTAGTCCATCTGCAGGACGGTGCGCAGTTCCGCGAAGGGAGCCGGGCAGATTTCGTGCGTGACGGTTCGGCCTGTCCGGGACTTTTTGAGTAGTCCGGCTTCGGCAAGCTTCTTGAGGTGGTGGGAGACCGTCGGTTGGCTGAGCCCGGAATACTCGGTAAGCGCGGTCACGCTCATCGGCTCGCACCCTTCTGCGGCGAGGCGGGAGAGGAGGCGCAGCCGGGCGGGATCTGCCAGCACTTTGAACAGGGCCGCGAAGCGCTCGGCGTCTTCTGGGGGGAGTGGGCCGGAGCCGAGTGAGCAGCAGTCTGGGGCGGGGGATTGTTCGTGCATGACTTCTACCTTCTCATATTGACAGCGGTCTATGCGCCCCTCTATTTTCACATATTGATAGTTATCGATATGTGAGGTGATTAGATGACCAACCCAGAGCCGACCCCCGCTCGAATGTCGTTCCTCGACAGATTCCTACCAGTATGGATCATCTTGGCGATGGCATTCGGTCTGCTGCTGGGCCGCGCCGTTCCAGGGCTCAGCAGCACGCTTGAGCGTTTTGAAGTCGGCGGGATATCGCTGCCTATCGCGCTTGGCCTTTTGGTGATGATGTACCCGCCGTTGGCCAAAGTCCGCTACGACAAGACCCGCGAGATCGCCACCGACAAACGGCTCATGACCGTCTCCATCATCTTGAACTGGATCGTCGGTCCCGCGTTCATGTTCGCCCTGGCCTGGCTGTTTCTGCCGGACCAACCAGAGCTACGCACAGGCCTCATCATCGTCGGACTGGCGCGCTGCATCGCCATGGTGCTGGTGTGGTCCGACCTGTCCTGCGCCGACCGGGAAGCCACGGCCGTCCTGGTCGCCATCAACTCAGTATTCCAGGTGCTCATGTTCGGCGTGCTCGGATGGTTCTACCTGCAGATCCTGCCGAGCTGGCTGGGCCTGGAGACCACCTCTGTGGAGTTCTCCTTCTTCTCCATCGTCACCGCGGTACTGGTGTTTCTCGGTATCCCGCTACTTGCCGGAGTGCTCTCCCGCATCATCGGTGAGCGAGTGAAGGGCCGTGCGTGGTACGAAGAGACTTTCCTGCCAGCGGTTTCCCCGCTTGCGCTCGTGGGGTTGCTGTACACGATCGTGCTGCTGTTCTCCCTGCAAGGCGATCAGATTACATCCCAACCGTGGACCGTTGCTCGAGTCGCCCTGCCACTGCTGGGGTACTTCGTGGGCATGTTCCTGATCGCCCTGGTGGTGTCGAAGGCGTCGGGGATGGGCTACGCCCAATCCGCCTCCGTGTCCTTTACCGCCGCGGGCAACAACTTCGAGTTGGCCATCGCGGTGGCGATCGGCACGTTTGGCGCCACCTCGGCTCAAGCGCTGGCAGGTACGATCGGTCCGCTCATCGAAATCCCCGTCCTCGTCGGACTTGTCTACCTCATGCGCGGCATCGGGCAGAGACTCTTCCCAGGCGATCCCACCCTGCCAGCTGCAAGGAGCCGTTCATGAACCCCAGTGTCTTGTTCGTCTGCGTCAGCAACGGCGGTAAATCACAAATGGCGGCGGCGCTTGCGCGACACTACGCAGGCGACCAGGTCAGCGTCTTCTCCGCTGGCACGAAACCGGGCACCGCGCTGAACCAAGAATCCGTCGCCGCAATTGCAGAACTCGGTGCCGACATGTCGCGCGGCACACCAAAACCCATCGACCCAGAACTGCTGCGCACAGTCGACCGAGTAGTAATAATTGGCGACGCCGCCCAGCTCAGCATGCCAGCCGACGCCGCCGGCACCCTGGAACGCTGGCACACCGACGAGCCGTCCACCCGTGGCATCGAAGGCATGGAGCGGATGCGCCTCGTACGCGACGATATCGACGCCCGCGTGTGCGCCCTCCTGCGCGAGCTGTATCACACGCTTTGAGCGGTTTGGGGCGCTACGCGCGTGCTCGGCGGGCGAGTGTGTTACCCAATGACTGGATGGCCTGCACCACGATAATCAGGATGATCACGGTGGTGAGCATTGCCACGGAGTCGAACTGCTGGTAGCCGTAGGCAATCGCAAGATCGCCCACGCCGCCGCCACCGATCGTTCCGGCCATCGCCGTCGCGGAGATGAGGCCGACGGTTGCCGTCGTGACCGCGAGAATGATGGAGGATTTCGCCTCCGGCAGGAGGAAGTGGCGGATGGTCTGCCACATGTTCGCGCCCATCGATTCGGCGGCCTCGGTGATACCGGGGTTGACCTCGAGCAGGGACTGCTCGATGAGCCTTGCGATGAACGGGGCGATGTACAGGGTGAGCGGCACCAGCGCGGCCGTCGTGCCTATTGAGGTGCCCACAATAGAGCGGGTAAACGGCGAAATCGCGACCAGCAGAATGATGAACGGCAGGGAACGGATGATGTTGACCACCACGTTGAGCACCCCGTACACCAGCCGGTTCGGGCGCAAGCCGCCCGGGCGGGTAATCACCAGCGCCAGCGCCAGCGGGATACCAACCAGCGCACCAATGAACAGGGCGACCCCCACCATGTACACGGTCTCCCCGAAGGAGTCGAGGTACATCGACGGAGTCACGCGCGAGCCCGTGAGGTCGCGCCACCAGGAGTTCAGCGGTTCCATTTACGCCTCCACCTCATTCACAGTCACACCTTCCAGGCTCGACAGCCACGCCACCGCGCCGTCCGCCTCGCCGCCACGCAAGCCGACGATGGTGGTGCCCACGGTGGTCTCCGCAAGCTCAGTACTTGACGACGCCAGCAGCCGCGCATCCACACCAAACCTGCCAACGAGCTGCGTGAACACCTCTTGCGCAGCCCCTCCCGTGTGGACGAGCTGCACCGCGCGGTCAAACCTTCCTTCGCGGATGGTCTCGCGCACGTGCTCAGGGACCTCGCGCTGGATGACCGTCTCCACGAACCGCTGCGTCAACGGGTGCTGCGGGTCGGCGAACACCTCGGCGACGGGGCCCGACTCCACCAGGTGGCCCTCGGACAGTACCGCGACCTCGTCCGCGAGCTGCGCCACCACGTCCATCTGGTGCGTGATCAGGAGGATCGTCACGCCCAGCTCCGAATTGATCTTGCGGAGTAGCTCCAGGATTTGTGTTGTGGTGAGCGGATCCAAGGCGGACGTGGGCTCGTCGCAAAGCAAAATACTCGGATTGGTCACGAGCGCACGAGCGATGCCGACGCGCTGCCGCTGACCGCCCGAAAGCTGGCGTGGCTTGTGACTTGCGCGATCGGTGAGCCCCACCATTTCGAGGGCCTCCGCGACACGGCGCTGCATCTCCGCCTTCGGCGTCTTCGATAGCAGTAGGGGCGTGGCGACATTCTCCGCAACCGTCTTGGTCTCCAGAAGGTTGTAGTTCTGGAACACCATCGACACCTTGCGTCGCAGGTCACGCAGCTGCTTCGCGTTCAGCTTCGCGGGTTCCTCGCCGAGCACCGACACCGAGCCCGACGTCGGCACCTCCAACCCATTGACGGTACGAATCAGCGTGGACTTGCCAGCACCAGACGTCCCCACCACGCCGGAGATACCTCCTGCTGGCACAGCAAACGAGATGTCCTCGAGCGCAGTAAAGGTGGTGTCCCCGGTGCCGAACACCTTGGTCACACCGTCAAAGACGACGGCGCTACCGCTACCGGTTGCGATGGTCATGCGAGCCTTTCTAGCGCTTTGTCTACTTCAGGGAATCCGGAAGGAACCAGTAGTTGTTCTCGTTGTGTTCGTCGAAGTACTGCTTGAACTCCTCCGAGCGGTACGCGTCCGCGACCGCCTTCGCCCACGGCTGATCCTTCTTGTCCTCGGTGGTCACCGCGACAAGAATCAGCTCCGGACGCAGCGTCTCCTGGAACACCTGCAACTTCGGGTCCAACCCGGCGGAATACGACATGGAGCCCGGGATCACCGCCCAGTCAAAGTCCGGCAGCGTGCGCGACAGGTTGCCCGAATCAATGGAGATAATCTCCAGGTTGTGGGGGTTGTCCTTAATATCCGACTCCGCGACCAGCGTCGCATCCGGATCATTCAAGGTAATCCAGCCAGCATCCACCAACAGGTGCAGCGCGCGGGACTTATTCGACCCATCCAGCGGGATACCAACCTTGTGGCCGTCGGCAACCTCGGTGAGCTGCGTGTACTTATCGGAGTACAACCCAGCCGGCACCGTCGGCACCTCAGTAATGGAAGCGAGGTTGCCGCCCTTCTCCTCATTAAAGACGTTCAGCCAGGCAGTGTGCTGGTCAACGTTCAAGTCCGCGGACCCCTCGTTGAGCGCAGTATCTGCCTGGGTCAGGTCAGTAAACGACTGGTACTCCACTTCGTAACCCTGCCCCTCCAGGATGGGGCCGACCGCGTCCGTGAACAGCTCCGAGTACGGGCCAGGCGAAGTAGCGACACGGATCGTCTGCAAGTCGCCGTCCGGGGTAGCGGTGGCGTCGGTGGAATCACCGGAGCAGGCGGTAAGGCCAAGCGTTAACGCGGCAGCCGCGGTGATGGCAGTGAGTTTCTTCAGCACGATGTTTCCTTTCAAGTTTTTTCAAGCTGTACCGAAGAATAAACCACTCGGTTTGTTATTGCAAGACTGGTCGGTCTAGTTGTTGGGGGTGTGAGGCGGTCGGGGCGGTCTGGTTTGGGCTTGTGCTGGGTTGGGGTGGGGTGCGGCAGAGGGTTGGAAGGTTGAGCGGCTGGGGCTGGATGGCTGGGCGCCTAAAAGTGAGCAATAGGATTGTAGTAATCCCCGTTTCGCTCGAAATTTTCGAGGATTACTACAATCCACCTACTACAGTTTGGATTTTTGGGAGCTCGCGCCGCTGTTTTCGAGCGCGCGGCATGGCGGCGAGCGTGTTCCTAGTGCTGCAGAAAACGTGCAGTTCACGGGCGGCGTACCCGCTTTTGCAATTTGCGGACTGTGAGTGGCGGTACGGACGTGCTTTTGCGGAAGCGGCTGTTCTCGACTGTAGGGAAGGGGGTGAGGTGAATGCCTAATGCTGATTTCGGTCACCAGCCGGACAAGCCTAACTGAATATCAGACACGCACAAGGCCTGGCGCTCTATCCCCGCAACTTGCTGATTAGCGCCATCACACCCGAGACCCCCGCCGTCAGCATTCCAACCAATGTTGCCAGAGCGAGCATCCCGGCGATGAAGGACTCGGCCTCCGGGTCGAAGGTTTCCATGCACAGCCCGAAGAGCATAAACGACACCACTGTGATGATCACCGACCACTTGAATACCTTCCCGGACTTGGAGTGTCGCTTCGGGGCAGCAGCAGGCGTGACTAGCGCGGGATCGTACGGTGCCGATTGGGCGGGGACCGGTGCGTGCAGCGGGGCATACGCTGCGGCAAGCAGCTCCTCCGGTGTCAGTTCATTGGTGGCAGGCCGAGACTTGGCGGCTGCAGGGCGTGGCTCCGGGGCAGGCTGCGCGGGCAGCTCAGAGAGGTCCGGAGCGGCCTCCTCAACAACCGGCTCCTCGACGCCGTCGACGGCGAGGTCCACCACCATCTCCACGAGCTGGCTGCACCGCTTCGGGCCGACGCCGTGCAGGTCAAGTAGGTCGTCGGCGCTGGCGTTGAGCATCACCGGGTGCTCGAGGCTCCACATGGCGAGGTAGCGGTCGATGCCGCGTCCGGTCGCTTCGGGGACGTGGTGGGGTTTGAGGTTGTCAGCGATCTCGTGCAGTGGGCGGTCCGGGTGTTGTTCGATCCACGCGGCGGCGATGCGCGCACTCGACGCGCCAACAGCGTGCGACTGCTCGGTGGTCAGCCAAGAGAACTGCTCCGGGGCTGAAACAGGCGCAGCGGCATCAGGGGCAGCAACCGGTGCGTCCTCGGTCGAATCCTCCATGGCCTTCAGTAACTGGGCGAAGTGGGTCTCGCTGATGATCGGCACGTTGTTCTCGCGTGCTTGCTTCGCCTTCCCGCTCATCGAGTCCGGATTCGCCGCAACAAGGACGGCGCACGTGCGGGTCACGCCACCGACGTCGAGGCCTGCGGCGGTGGCGCGGTCGGTCCAGACGTCGCGAGGGATGTCGAGGGCTCCGGTGAACGCGACGCGGTCGCCCGGGCGCAGGGCGAAGGTGGCGGGGGTGGGGCCGGAGGTGGGCTCGTCGAGAAGCGAGCGCACGAGCTGCGCATCGACGTTGAGCGCCTCGGCGATGTCGAGCAGCGTGGCGCGCTCCTCGTCGGTGATGACGCCATCGGCCCAGGCTTCGACGGCGAGCTGGCGCGTGAACTCCTCGTTGATGGCGTCGACGTCGTCGGCGCTGAGGCCCGCGGCGATGGCGGTGGATTCGAGGCGGCGCATTTCGGTGCGGGAGATGGCGCGGTCCACAAGTGCGCAGGTCAGCTCGGCGCGGTAGTCGGCTTCGTTCTTGGTGGTGGCCGTCGGCAAGGTGCGCGAAAGCTGTCCCGCCCAGGAGGGCTCGCCGCCGCGGGGGAGGCACGGTGCCTCGGCTGCGGGGGAGGTGAACGTCGCCGACGGATACTTCTCGACGTCCACTCCGTTGCCCACGCACAAGTAGCGGAGGAGCTCCGCGGTCGCCTCGGCGTCCGCGAGCGCCGAGTGTGCAAACCGGTTCCGAATCCTCGCGATATCCAGCGCTTCACTTAACTTGCTCACGCCCATGTACTGCTTGGTCAACCGCATCGTGTCCAGCCACTCGCACAAGCCGTCCTCCGCGCCGGCGCGCGCGAACTCGTTGGTCAGGAAGCGGTGCTCAAACGACGCATTGTGCGCCACCAGCGTGCGGCCATTGAGCAGCGAGCCCAGGTACGGAGCGACGTCGCAAAATAATGGTGCATCCACCACATCGGTCGCCGTGATCTTATGGATGTAACTATTCGGAATGTCGCGCTCCGGCTGGATCAGGGTCTCCCACGTGCGCTCCACGGAGAAGTCGGGGCACAGCAGCACCACGCCGATCTCCACAATGCGGTCCTGGTTGCTCAGCCCTGTCGTCTCCAAATCGACGACCGCAAACCCATTCCGGCCCATTCCTGCTCCTTTGTCCATCCGTGTTGGGGCGTCATTCAATATAAGGCACGCCGCCGACACACCGAGGCGGAGTCGGTCGGATGTTCGATGGAACCGGCGGGGGAGTTGTGGTCGCCGCGTAACGCCCGGCACCGTCTGTGCCGATTACAGGGGCATGAAGAAGATCATCGCATCGGCCGTCGCTGCGGCGACCGCCTTCACTGCCCTCGCTACGACCCCGTCCCACGCCGCCCACCTTGACCGCACCGAAAGTGGCCAGTGCCGCGTCGTCCTCAACGACGCTGAGCGCGGCCCCGCCTGGCAGGCCGAACGCATCGCAAAAACGCTCACGCACGGCATGTACGCCACCGCCGTCGCCGAAGCATTCGAGGCAACCTTCGAGGGGCTCAAACCACTTGGCGACGCCCACCTCGACCAACCAGCCATCATCTCCTACCAGCAACTCCGCCTGGAAGGGCAGGAGCCCGGCGAGCGTCCCGACTACGACGCCGCCCGCGCCGCCACTAAGGAAAAACTGGCCAAGCTAGGCCTGGTTTCCACCGACGCCGACTTCTACCTGGACATGAAGCAGGGCGCCCAGATTCCGCTTTCACCAGCGGGCAAGGCGCTGCAGGGCTCGGCGCGCTGGTACATCGGTATCGACGGATCCGTGCCGGAGGTGACCAGCCTCGGGGCGAACTACGTGTTTGGCCGCACCGGCGACAACACTGCTCGGTTCCTGAATCACGTCCCCGACTGGAAGCGCACGGCGTTCGCGTCGAACATGTCCGGCACCTACTTTGCCAAGGCTGCCGACTCGCTCGAGTCCCGGTACTACTACCTGCTTAAGCAGGCGCAACAGTGCAGCGACAACCCACCGCTTATCTTCAGCACCCAAAACGCGGACCTGCCAGCACCGCCGGTACTGAAGAACACCCTGCCGGGCCAACCAGCGGATCCCTCCGCGCCGGAAACGCCAACCCCGGAGCAGCCCACGCCGAAGCCGGAGCAGCCGCAGAACTTTGACGCCAAGCTCGGCCAGATCATCGGCATCATCGCTGCGGTACTGGCAGCGCTGGGCGGGTTGTTCGCGCTGCTCAAGAACGCCGGCATCAATGTGCCGGAGCTTCCGAAGATTCCCGGGCTGAACAAGTAGATCTCCTCCCCTGGGAGGAGGCGCGTGTTCGGTGTTGCCGATAGGCTTACGGCCATGCGCTACAAACCGGGTGACCTTGTGCTCGCGGTCGCTGTTGCCATCTTGGCGGCGGTGTACACCGCGAGTGCGTTTACCCAACCCACGCATGCGGCCAGTTGGGGCCAGGCCGTGCTGTCGTGGGGCTTCGTCGCGGTGTGCGTGGTGCTCACGAGCAAACCCAAGTTCTCCTCGATTGCGCTTATCGCGCTGAATGTTGCCTGGTCTGTGATGTGGCTGGCCGCGCCGGTCAACCTTGGCTTTTCGCCGTGGGTGTTGGCGGTCCCGGTGGCGACCTTTATTGCCGGGCTGTTTACAGGGAAGCGCTTCGCGCTAGTTGTTCTCGCTGCCGCGTGCGGGTGGGCACTGCTGTCGCCGTTCATGTGGACGTGGGACGACAACTTTGTGTTGTTCTACCGGCACGGGGTCGATCTCGGGATCACGCTTGCGCTGCACTGGGGTGCGAGTGCGGTGGGGTATCTCCTGGGGGCGAATGTGGCGGCTGAGGATGAGGTGCGTCGTCGAGAAGCACACGCGAAAGAGCAACGTCTCGCAGCGGCGCGCGAGGAGGAACGCCGCGCCATTGCCCGCGATATTCACGACCTTCTCGGCCACTCGCTGACCCTGATCAAAGCGCAGGCGAATGCTGGTTTGGCGGCCGGACAGGAGCGGGAGGCGCTGCAGCAGATCAACGAGGCCGCCGGGCAGTCGTTGTCGGAGATTCGCCTGCTTGTGCGGGGTCTGCGTGAGAGCGATCATGCGTTTTCGCCGGCGGCGGGGATCCCTGACCTGCCGTCGTTGGTGCAGCGTTACCGCGACGCCGGCCTGGAAGTGTCGCTGGAAGCACCAGCAGTGGATGTCTCCCCGGTGACCTCGCTTGCTACTTATCGCATCGTGGCGGAGGCGCTGGCAAACGCGGCGCGCCACCAAGTCGATCCCACTGTGACGGTTCGGGTCGTACCGGACGAGACCGTGGTGGTAGAAGTCGTTTCTACCGGCCAGATTCGACCTCAGCCAGGCACCGGCGTCGGGCTAGAGGGGCTGCGTGAACGCGCGGCGAGCGCCGGTGGCACGCTGAAGACATGGCAGTCAGGGGAGACGTTTACCGTGCGGGCGGAGTTAGCAGCATGATCCGCCTGCTCCTTGCCGACGACCAACCGCTCCTCCTCAGCGCCCTCCGCACCATCTTGGACGCCCAGGACGACATCACCGTCGTCGCCAGCGCCGCCGACGGCGCCGAAGCCGTGGAGAAAACGCGCGCCCACCGCATCGACGTGGCAGTGCTGGACATCCGCATGCCAGTGCTCGACGGCATCACCGCCGCCCGCGCGATCATGGAGATGGGCCCACGCGTGATCATGCTGACCACCTTCGACGACGACACCTTGATCCATGCAGCTATCGACGCCGGCGTGCAAGGCTTTCTCCTCAAAGACGCCGAACCCGACATCCTGGCCAACGCCGTACGCGCCGTCGCCCGCGGCGAATCGGTCCTGGCCCCCGGGGTGACCGGCCGCGTGATGGAGTGGGTCCGCGATGGGGCGGGCACTGCAGAATCCGCCGCCGCGCTGGAAGCGCTGACGCAACGCGAACGCGATGTACTCGCGGAGATTGGCTGCGGCGCCACGAACGCTGAAATCGCCGCCACGCTGTTTATTGCAGAGACCACGGTGAAAACGCACGTCTCTAACCTGCTTGCCAAACTCGGCGCGCGCGACAGGGTGGCGCTTGCCTTGATCTCCCAGCGCGCCGGGATCTCCTCCTAGAGGAGGAGGCGGTGTGGTCCCGCCGGCCGATGTGGTGGCCTTGCTCAGCGACGACCATGAATGCCATGACTGATACGCAACTTGCTTGCCGCGGCGTGACCGTGTCCTTCGGGGACCACCACGTACTTCGCGACGTGTCGTTGACCACCACTCCGGGCCGAGTCCACGCACTGTTGGGCCCTAACGGCGCGGGTAAATCGACGTTGATGTCGGTGCTGCTCGGCCTGATCAAACCCGATGCCGGCGGGGTGACCTTGATGGGCCAGCCGTTTGACCGTTCGGCGCTGCGCCACGTTGGCGCCTCCATCAACGACCCCGCCTTTTTCAGCCACCTCAGCGCCCGCAACAACCTCCGCGTCCACACCACGCTCCTGGGCCTGCCGGACAGCGAAGCCGACCGAGTCCTCGAACTGGTCGGCCTCCAAACCGCGGGCAAGAAGAAAGCCGGAACGTTTTCCACCGGCATGAAGGGACGCCTCGCACTCGCTCAGGCACTGCTCGGTGAGCCGGAGGTGCTTATTCTCGACGAACCACAAAACGGTCTCGACCCCGAAGGCATTGCCCACCTGCGCGACTACCTCCGCGAATACGCACGTGCCGGGCGCACCGTCCTGGTCAGTTCCCACCAACTCGGCGAAGTGCTGCACATGGCCGACGACGCCACAGTCATCGCAGGCGGCAGCGTCCGCTTCGCAGGCGAGCTCGCGGAACTGGGTCCAAACCTAGAAGAGTCGTTCTTTCGGCTCACCTCCGGTGGTGAACGATGAACCTCCTACACGCCGAATGGATCCGTGCTCGCGGCTCCATACTGTGGTGGCTCGCTGGGGCAGGTTTGCTGGTCGGTGTGCTGCTGACGTTGTTCGCCCTGGCCGGAAATGTGGAAACCGCCACGAACCTGCTCTACCCGCAAGGCCTGTTGGTCACCGGCATGGCTGCGCCTGCCGCCGCACTGTTCGCAGGCTTGGCCGAGACCCGCGAGCGTGACGCCCGAGGCGGTGGCACTTGGTGGCGGCCGGTCTCACGGGTGCGAACGCGAGCCGCCCGCATCGCCGTGGTGTGGCTGGCGCTGGCCGTGTTCGTTGCCCTTGACTTTGTCGTACCGGTTGCCGCCGGCCTCGTATTCAACCTGGACAACACAGCCCCGATCGCACTCGTCGGCCTATTTGTGTGGCTGGGCATGCTCGGCCCCGCAGGCCTTGCCGCCGCTGCCACGCGACGCATCGGGATGCTGCCGACCATCATCCTCGGCTTTTTCTTCACCATCGAGCTTGGCTACTTCGCCGAACGCGACTGGTGGTGGGCCAACCCCGGCGCCTGGCCAATTCGGTTGGTGCTGCCGACCATGGGCCTGCACTTCAACCTGCTGCCCCTCGACGCCACGGATCCGATGGCGGGGGAGTCTCCTGTGCTTGCCCTCATCCTCACGCTGGTGCTCGCAGCAATTGGCTTTGTAGTGGCCGCCCTCGTACCACCGCGCACCCGACCTATATTGCGCCGCCGCCGAGTCCACCACGTCACCGCACCGCTGGCCACTTCTCCGGCGACGCCACGCACCGAAGCCACCGGATACGTGGCTGCGGTGAAGGGGGTTGCGATGGCGGCGAGGGTGTCGCCGATACGCGTCTTGCTCCTGCTCACCGCCCTGGTGCTGCTGTTCTCGCTGGCATATCCGGTGGATGTGCGTGAGGCGATGTTCACCTACATCATCCTGCCGATAGGGGCGGGCGTGCTTCCCACACTGGTGTGGCCGAAACTGCGTCCCGCCTGGGCGCTCATGCAGGTCGAACACCCACACGTCCGCGCCGCATTGGCCACTTGGTGCGTTGGAGTCGTCGCACTCGTCTGCGCGTTCGGAGCGGCCGTGGTTGGCGACGCGCGCTTCGGACTCCTCGCGTTCCTCGCCGGCAGCGTATTGGCCCTCACCGCACTTGCCATCACCGTCCGCTTCGGCGTGGCATGGGCGCTGGCTGCGGCGATCCTGGTCACGATCGTCTCCGCCACGATCGGCGGCGACGTCCTCGCGCAATCTGCGTTATGGATCCTTGCCGTCCCCGCATGGCCAGCTACCGCCACCGGTACACGAGTGTGGGTTGCGGCTGCGGTGGGGCTGGTGCTGCTGGCGGTGGTTGTAGTGCTGCTGATGCGGACGCTGCGCGGGATGCGCCCAGTACGACGCTAACCCGCCGGAGTGAGGCGTCCGTCCGCCGTGTAGCGACCATCGGGGGAGTTGTAGAAGGCGTGGGCGTGGTTGTCGTCGATAAGTAAGTGCCACGTGCCGCCGTTATCGCAGGTGCCCTCGGTGATCGTCTCCCGGAAGCCATCCTCGGTTCTCGTGAGCTGCCCTGCACAGCCGAGCTCAGGGTAGGTCACCGCGATACCGTCCGCGGTTGGCGCGAACCAGACACGGAACTGCTGCCCCTGTAGGTGCTCGACCTCGGATACCTGACCCATCGTGCCCTCCATTGGACCTTTGAGTTCTGGAGGTTTGATTGTGCCCAGCGCCGCCGCGGCCGTCGTCGGGTGCCAGGTGATACGGGTGAACTCGCTGAGCGGATTGCCGACGACCGTCTCCTCCGGACCCCACACCTTCTCCAAACGCTGACCCCGCAGCTCGAAGTGCGTCACGTGCAAGAGAGGGCTTTCGGCTTCGTACTGGTCCAAGCCCGGCTGCGTGCCGTTGGTGAACACAGTCGGGTACGGGTCGTCCGAGTCGATGAGGTAGTCCTTCGTCCAGCTCAGCGTGCCGTCCTGGGCCCGCAACACGCGAATTGGAGAAGGGCCGTCAGCACCAGCGCGCAGCAGCAGTTCCGGCTCAAGATCGCCGTTGATATCTAAGACGTCGTAGGCGAACGTGCCGTCCAAGCCGTCGAGATCTGCGAAGAACCGCGCCGGGTCCGCGATGGCGTCGGCGTACAGATCACGGGTGGAGGGCACCGGTGCTTCAGTCGCGGGCGTGCCCAGTGTTGTTTCCGGCACGGGCGCTTCCGGCACAGGCGCCGTGCCGCAGGAAGCCAGCAGGAGAGTGGCGGTGATGAGAGGCAGATAGCGCTTCATGGCACCACGCTACAGAAAACTAGAAACCCGAAGAAAGTTCCCAACCTATTCGTGATCGCCGGAACCATTTTCGTGGACAGCCGTTGTGACCTAGGGAAATGTAACCGTTGGTCGACCGGAACCGGCCCCAAACGCAAAATAGTTCCCCGGCGGCGGGAACTATTTCAAAGGGGCACGAAGGGGAGAAAACCGCTAGGTCACATACCTACCTAGTAGTAGAACGGGAAGTCGTCCCAACGGGGCTCGCGTTTTTCCAGGAAGGAGTCGCGGCCTTCGACGGCCTCGTCGGTCATGTAGGCGAGGCGGGTTGCTTCACCGGCGAAGACTTGTTGGCCCATGAGGCCGTCGTCGACAAGGTTGAAGGCGAATTTGAGCATGCGCTGTGCGGTGGGGGACTTGCCGTTGATTTCGCGGGCGACCTGGATGGCCTCCTCTTCCAAGGAAGCGTGCGGGGCGACGATGTTGACGGCGCCCATGCGCTGCATCTCCTCGGCAGAGTAGGTGCGGCCGAGGAAGAAGATCTCGCGGGCGAACTTTTGACCCACCATCTTGGCCAGGTAGGCGGAGCCGTAGCCGGCGTCGAAGGAGCCGACGTCGGCGTCGGTTTGTTTGAACCTGGCCTCCTCCTTCGAGGCGATGGTCAGGTCGCACACGACGTGGAGTGAGTGGCCGCCGCCGGCTGCCCAGCCGCTCACCACCGCGATGACCACCTTGGGCATGGTGCGGATGAGGCGCTGGACCTCAAGGATGTGCAGGCGTCCGCCCTCGGCCTTGACGCGCGCTTCATCGACGGTGTCGGCGGTGTCGCCGCCCGCGTACTGGTAGCCGGAGCGGCCACGGATGCGCTGGTCGCCGCCGGAGCAGAACGCCCAGCCGCCGTCCTTCTCGGAAGGCCCGTTGCCGGTCAGCAACACCACGCCCACAGAAGGGTCGCGCCTGGCGTGGTCGAGTGCCCGGTAGAGTTCGTCGACGGTGTGGGGGCGGAACGCGTTGCGTACTTCGGGGCGGTCGAAGGCGATGCGGACGATGCCGTCGGCGCGTGTGGTTCCTACGTGTCGGTGGTAGGTGATGTCGGTGAAGTCAAAACCTTCGACCTCGCGCCATTGGGTTGGGTCGAATGGTTGCGCAGTGGAATAGCTCATGGCTTTGTAGTCTACGGTGCCGACGGCAGCTCGGGGCACCCCCACAGGGAGGCAACCACTGTATAAGGCATTGCTTACCTAATGGGCTCGGAGTTAAATCAAACGTATGAGTCTGATAACGAAAACTGCCGAGGGCACCCTTGCCCGCATCCCCGTCGGCGACAGCGCCGTTATCGCGGCGCTTGACACTACCCCTACCGTCGCGCGTCGCCTGCAGGAGCTTGGTCTTCGCCCAGGCCAGCGCGTGAGCATTATGCAGTCCACGGCTGGTGGTGGCCGCGTGATCAAGGTGGCAACCTCCCGCTACGCCCTCAGCGCTGACGCGCTGCGTGGCATCAAGGTGAGCGTGGCATAGCCATGGCCGATTTCACCCAGGTTCCGTCGTGTTGCGGGCCGCACGCAGATACCGCCGTCAAGGGCGAGCCCACCATCGCGCTGATCGGAGCTCCGAACGCCGGCAAGTCCACCTTGTTTAATGCGCTGACTGGCGCGAACGTGAAGATGGGCAACTGGCCTGGCACCTCCGTGGAGATTTCTCGCGGCGTGTGGGCGGGTTCCTATAACGTGATTGATTTTCCTGGCGCCTACTCGCTGGATCCGCAGAGCCCTGACGAGGAGCTCACTCGCGAGCTGCTGCTGGAGCGTTGCCCGGCGGAGCGTCCGGATGCGGTGGTGGTCGTCGTTGATGCGGCGAACCTTGCGCGTGGTTTGTATATGGTGGCGCAGCTCGCGGAGACGCCGTACCGCATCGTGGTTGCGTTGACCAAGATGGATGTGGCCCGCGCGGAGGGCATTGCGGTGGATGCGGCGGCGCTGCAGAACGCGCTTGGGTTGCCCGTGGTCGCGGTCGATCCGCGTAAGAGGGATGTGCGCGGTCTGCGCGAAGTTATCGACGCCCAGCTCGTCGAACCAGCGGTCACCCTGCGCCCAGTGGCTACCACTGACGACTTCGAGCTTGCCGACGCCCGCTTCGCCTGGGTCGACGCCGCCGTCGAGCGCGCCGCGAGCGACACCGGCCACCAGCAGACTTTCACCGAGCGCCTGGACCGTTTCGCGCTGCACCCGGTGATCGGCCCGCTGATGTTCCTGGTGGCGATGTGGATGGTCTTCGAGATCACCACCACGGTGGCGAAGCCGTTGCAGGATGGCCTGGAGGGCTTTTTTGGCGGCCCAGTTTCTGACGCGGCGCTCGCGGTGCTGCCGGATATTGGCTGGCTACGCGGCCTGGTCGTCGATGGTCTGATTAACGGCGTGGGCATGGTGCTCACGTTCGCTCCGCTGATGGCGCTGATGTTCCTGTGCCTCGCCGTGCTTGAGGATTCTGGTTATATGGCGCGCGCGGCGGTCGTCGCGGACCGTGTGATGCGCGCGATGGGCTTGCCGGGTAAGGCGTTCATCCCGCTCATTGTTGGTTTCGGTTGTAACGTGCCGGCGATTTCGGCGACGCGCGTGATGGGGGATCCGCGTCACCGCTTGATGACGGCCCTCTTGGTGCCGTTCACGTCCTGCAGTGCGCGGTTGACGGTGTACGTCATGCTGGCTGCGACGTTCTTCCCGGACCACGCGGGCACCGTCGTCTTCGCGATGTATGTCATTTCTATCCTGCTTGTCGTGCTGACGGGCTTGGCGCTTCGTAAGGCGCTGTGGTCCATGATGGGCACCGAGCCGCTGGTCATTGACCTGCCGGTGTACCAGCTGCCGGGCGCGCGCCTGGCGCTGTCGGTGATGTGGGCTCGCCTGCGCGGCTTCCTGGAGACTGCCGGCAAGATCATCGTCGCAACTGTCGTCGTGGTGTGGGCGCTGCAGTCCACCCCGGTGACTTCCGAAGCAGAGTTCGGCGAGGTGGCCCCGCAGGAGTCGGTGTACGGCACCGTCTCTGACGCGATCGCGCCGGTCTTCGCGCCGGCTGGCTTCAACTCCTGGTCCCTGGCTGGCCCGCTCATCACCGGCTTCGTGGCCAAGGAGGCCGTCATTTCGAGCTGGGCGCAGACCTACGCACTGGAGGAGCCTGAGGAGGGCGATGGCAACTCGCCACTGAGCCAGGCGATCCGTGAAGACTTCAACCAGGCCTCGGGCGGGCATGCCGTGGCAGCAGTGTGGGCGTACATGCTCTTCCTGCTGGCGTACACCCCGTGCGTGGCCACGCTTGCTGCGCAGCGTCGGGAGATCGGCCTGAAGTGGACGCTGTTCGGCGTCGCACTGCAGATGGTGATGGCGTGGGGCCTGGCCGTCGGCGCGTTCCAGCTGTTGAAGGTGTTCTTCTGATGAGCGGCGGACCGATGTCGGCGGTGCTCGGCGCGCTGCGCGAAGGCTGCGTGAGCCGCGAGGAAATTGCGCGCTGCACCAACCTGTCACCCATGACTATCGACGCCGTCATGGCCCACCTCGAGGCCACCGGCGAAGTGCAGCGCCGCGCCCTCAACGACTCCTGCGCAGGCGGCTGCGGTGGCTGTTCCTCGCGGGGTGCGTGCTCGATCCAGCAGGGGCCCGTCGCGCTGGTGCTCGGCCGGCGCTAGCCTGGCCCTATGCCTTCTTTATTGCCTTCCGTTGACGAGATCCTTGAGCGCTCCCACGTTGTAGCCCTGCCCATGGTAGTGAAGTTCCGCGGGATCACCACCCGTGAGGCCCTGCTTATCGACGGCCCCTCCGGCTGGGGCGAGTTTTCTCCCTTTGTGGAGTACGGCCCTGAGGAGTCCGCGCAGTGGCTGCGCTCCGGTTTGGAGGCCGCGTTCGATGGTCTGCCGGAGGCTTCCGGCCCGGTGCCGGTGAACGGCACGGTGCCCGCGGTGGACGCCGCCCAGGTGGAGGAGGTGTTGGAGCGTTTCCCGGGGATCGGGACGTTCAAGATTAAGGTGGCCGAGGCTGGCCAGACGCTCGCCGACGATGTTGCGCGCGTCGAGCGGGTGCGCGAGCTGCGTCCCGACGCGACCCTGCGCGTGGACGCGAACCGGGGGTGGAGCGTCGAGGAGGCGGTGCGCGCCGCCGACGCGTTGGGGGAGCTGGAGTACATCGAGCAGCCCTGCGGGAGCGCGGAGGAGCTCGCGGAGGTGCGTGCGCGGGTGCGTACGCCGATCGCGGCGGACGAATCGATACGCCGGGCCGCTGACCCGCTGCGTGTCGCCGAGCTGGGTGCGGCGGATGTTGCCGTGTTGAAGGTTGCGCCGCTCGGGGGAGTGCGCCGCCTGCTGGCGCTGAAGCGGGACCTGGGGATGGATGTGACGGTGGCCAGCGCCCTGGACACCGCGGTGGGGATGTACGCGGGGCTGGTAGCGGCGCAGTGCGCGGATTCGCGTGCAGCGGGATTGGCTACGCAGCGGCTGTTCGTAGAGGACGTCGCGAAGCCGCGGCCGCTTGTAGACGGCTGCCTCGAAGCCACCCCTGTTACCCCCGATCCGGCGCGTCTGCACGAGTTGCGGGCTCCCGCGGAACGTCGCGACTGGTGGTTTCAGCGCGTTCGGGACTGCATGGACACCATGCGGGGGTAAAAACGTGCCCGGGCGGGGGTGGAAATGTTTGATTAATCTGTGCATTCTTGCGACATTTGATGTGTGAGGGCGTAACGTCTCCCACGCGAGGGTGTGAAAGATCACCTTTTTAGCTGTTGTGTGAATCCTGTTCGAAAGGATCGAAAATGTCGACTCCCGTGATGCACGAATCGTCCGCGCTCTCCGACGGCGAGCTTGCCAAGTCGCCCGAACCGGGTGAGTGGCGTCGCCAACTCATTGGTTTGATCGCAGGTGTGCTGCTTGCGCTGCTGGTGTACTACATCTTCCCGGGCAGCGCTGCCGAAACAGTGCAGCAGTCCTCGGGCGCCGACCCTGAAACGACCTACGACGCCGACGTAATGCGCGTCGTCGCCGCTACCACCGTGCTCATGGCGGCGTGGTGGATGACGGAGGCGATCCCGCTGGCGGCAACCGCCTTGCTACCGATAGCGATCTTCCCGGTGATGGGCGTGGCAAAGTTCAGCGCGGTCTCCGGGCCGTACGCGTCGTCCACGATTTTCCTCTTCATGGGTGGCTTCCTGATGGCCCTCGGGTTGCAGCGTTGGAATCTGCACCGCAGGCTCGCGCTGGTGGTCGTGCGCATTGTGGGTACCAGCCCGAAGCGCATCATCTTGGGCTTCATGCTGGCCACTGGCTTCATGTCCATGTGGGTATCCAACACCGCGACCGCGGTGGTCATGCTCCCGATTGGTGTTTCCGTGTTGACCCTGACCGCTGACTCCGTTGGCGGCATGCAGAACCAGAAGAAGTTCGCTACCTCGCTCATGCTGGCAATCGCGTACTCCGCGTCGACTGGCTCGCTCGGCACTCTGATCGGTACCCCGCCGAACGCCCTGCTGGCTGGCTACATGAAGGAAGCACACGACATCACGATCGGCTTCGGCCAGTGGATGCTCGTCGGTATGCCGATGGCGATCCTGCTGACCGTGATCGCCTGGTTTGTCCTGATTAACGTGTTCAAGCCTGAGATCGACCGGATCCCCGGTGGCAAGGAGCTCATCGATGAGGAGTACCGCAAGCTGGGCGCATGGACCTTCCCGCAGGTGGCCGTCGGCATCATCTTCCTGATCGCGGCACTCGCTTGGATCTTCATCCCGCTTGGTATCAAGCAGTTCGGTTGGGAGTTCCCGTACAACGACGCCATCGTCGGCATCATTGCCGGCCTGCTGATGTTCATCGTGCCGGGCACGAAGGAAGGCAAGCGCCTGATGGACTGGGAGACCGCGAACGAGATGCCGTGGGACGTCCTGCTGCTGTTCGGTGGTGGCCTGTCCCTGTCCGCGATGTTCACCTCCACCGGCCTGTCCCTCTGGATCGGTGAAGCCGCAAAGGGCCTCGCTGTGCTGCCGACGATCCTGCTCATCATGGCTGTCGCCGCACTGGTGCTGGGCCTGACCGAGCTGACCTCGAACACGGCGACCGCCGCCACCTTCCTCCCGATCATGGGCGGTGTCGCGGTTGGTATCGGCCTGACCGAGGCGACCGAGATGAACATCTTGCTGCT
Source organism: Corynebacterium pseudogenitalium (assembly GCF_024453815.1). Lineage (NCBI taxonomy): Bacteria > Bacillati > Actinomycetota > Actinomycetes > Mycobacteriales > Corynebacteriaceae > Corynebacterium > Corynebacterium pseudogenitalium. Next base: position 366,112 of record NZ_CP072934.1, read on the forward strand.
GGCCATCCCGGTGGCGCTGTCCGCAACCTGTGCGTTCATGCTCCCGGTGGCAACGCCGCCGAACGCGATCGCGTACTCCTCGGGCTACGTCACTATGAGCGAGATGCTCAAGGGCGGCCTGTGGCTGAACATCATCTCCCTCGGCCTGATCACCGTGGTGACCTACTTCCTGGCGGTGCCGGTGTTTGGTTTGGTGCTCTAGCGGTACGCTAGCAGCATGGATAACCAGCAACGTCCAAAGCAGTACTTCCCGGACCCGGAGCATCAAACGCAGTACTACGAGCCGGAAGCCTATTACGAACCCCAGTCCTATTACGAGCCGGAGCCGCAGCGCTCCAACGGGCTCGCAATTGGGCTGGGCATTGCCCTTGCTATCGCACTGTGCGCTGGCACGGTGCTGTTCTTCCTGTGGCGCAGCGCCGCAGCCGAGGCGGACAAGCCGCCGGTGACCTCCACGGTGACCGAGACTGCCGTGTCTACGGAGACGGTCACGGAGACCACGACGAAGCGGCCGAAGTTGCTGCCGGACCGGGGGCGCGGGGAGAGCGGGGAGACCGTGGCACCGACCGAGCCAGCCGTCGAGGTGCCGACCGAGCTTCGCGGCCTTTTCGACGACATCGTCTCCGGTGCAGAGAGCGCCCTGCAAGGACAGTAAGGTAGGTGGCCATGAACTCGATGGATATTGCCCGCCAGGTCGCCGAGTCGCTCTCGCAGCACGTCACGGACGTGGTGATGTGCCCAGGTTCGCGCAACTCGCCGCTGGCGTACGCGCTGCTCGCACGCAGGGACATCACCGTCCACATGCGTATCGACGAACGCTCCGCCTCCTTCACCGCCCTCGGCCTGGCGCGCGTGCAGCGCCGCCACGTTGGCGTAGTGATGACGTCCGGCACCGCGGTTGCCAACACGCTTCCGGCCATGGTGGAGGCGCACATGGCGCACGTGCCGTTGGCCGTTATCAGCGCCGACCGGCCCGAGTGGATGGTCGGCACTGGGGCCTCCCAGACGATTTGGCAGCAGGGCATCTTCGGCCACTACGCCAAGACGCAGCAGGTCACCAGTGTGGAGGAGGCCCGCGCGCTGGACTTCGGCGCAGCCCAGGTGCACGTCAACGTGGCCCTGGACACCCCGCTGGTGCCCGACGCCCTGCCGGAGCCGGTGGGGAAGTCGCGCCGGGTTGGTCCGGGTCGCCTGGCCACGAAGCCCGCGTGGAGTGACCACGGCGCCGTCGACGTCGACCTGACGAAGGACACGCTGGTTATCGCCGGCGACGAGGCCTGGGACGTTCCCGGGCTGGAGCACGTGCCCACCATCGCGGAGCCCACCGCGCCGACACCGTTCCACCAGGTGCACCCGCTGGCCGCGCGCTTCTTTGCGCAGAGCGAGGTCTCGATTAGCCACGACGGCGGCGATTTCGCAGCGTCGACGAAGCCGGAGCAGGTCATCGTGGTGGGACACCCGACCCTGCACCGCGACGTGATGGCGTTGCTCGCCGACCCGGACATCACCGTGATCGGCATTTCGCGCACGGAGACGTTCACGGGCAATCCGCAGCTGCGCGGTTCGCGAGTCAACGCGACCGGCCAGCCGCGCCAGCAGTGGATCACTATCTGCGAGGCCGCGGGCGGCGTCGGCGCGAACACGGTGCGCGACGCTCTCGCCGACGCCGACTACGGGTTCACCGGCATGCACGTCGCCGCCGCCGTGTGCGACACCCTCGGGGTCGGGGACACGCTGGTGTTGGGGGCCTCCAACCCGGTCCGGGACGCCTCCTTCGTCGGCATGCCGTTCGACGGCGTGCCGACCTTCTCCCCGCGCGGCGCCGCGGGCATCGACGGCACGGTCTCCCAGGCAATCGGCATTGCCCTTGCCACGCAGCGCCTGCACCCGGACGAGATCCGCGCCCCGCGCACCGTCGCGCTCATGGGGGACCTCACCTTCCTCCACGACGCCGGCGGGCTGCTCATCGGGCCCGACGAGCCACGCCCCGGCAACCTCACCATCGTGGTCGCCAACGACGACGGCGGTGGCATCTTCGAAACGCTCGAGGTCGGGGCGGAGTCCGTCCGGGACGACTTTGAGAAGGCGTTTGGTACGAGGCACGAAGTGGACGTCGAAAAGCTGGCGGAGGCCTACGGAGCCGACTACCGCCGTGCCGAAACCCTTGCCGAGCTGCACGAGGTGCTGCTTGAGCTGGAGGCGCAGCCCAGCCCGATCACCGTCGTGGAAGCGCGCACCACACGGGCCACCCGGCGAGCGCTCGCGCAGCGGCTGCAAAAGTGATCCGCTGGAAGCGACGCGCCCAGCAGCTCGTGTTGGCGCTGTATACGTGCGCGATGCTCGGCTGCCTCGCGATGGTCGCAGGGCCAGCCATCAACGACTGGCGCATCGCCCGCGATCCCGGACGAGGCCTCGCCACCGTGACTGGTGTGAGCAAGATCCGCACCGCCGTGGAGTATCAGGATGACCGCGGGCGCACACATTCGCCGGCGACCGGTCTGCTGTACCCGACTGGGCTCAGCGAAGGCCAACAGGTGTGGGTGACGTACTCGCGCACCGACCCCGACCTGGTCAAGGTTGAGGGCCGCGGCTGGACGCTGTCGCTGATCCCTGCGCTGTCCGTCGCCGTGGTGGCAACGCTTGTGGCTGCCGCGGCCTGGAAGGGCGTGGGGCGCTTCGTGCGCGAGGACAGCGAGGGGGAGGCGTAGCGGATGCGCGTGGCCATCGTTGCCGAGTCCTTCCTGCCGAACGTCAACGGGGTGACCAATTCCGTGTTGCGCGTGCTCGACCACCTTCGCGAGTACGGCCACGATGCCCTCGTGATCGCCCCCGGGGCGCGCGAACACCAGGAGGAAATCTCCCACTACCGGGGCTTCCGTGTGGTGCGCGTGCCCACCGTGCGCGTGCCGATGGTCAACTCGCTGCCCATCGGGGTCCCCACCAGTGCCGTGCGCGCCGCGCTCGCTTCCTTTCAGCCGGATGTGGTGCACCTGGCCAGCCCGTTCGTGCTCGGGGCGGCCGGCGCGTTCGCCGCGCGCCAGCTGAAGGTGCCTGCGGTAGCGCTCTATCAAACCGACGTGGCCGGGTTCGCCACGAAATACCACCTTCCGGCGCTGGCGAAGCTTTCGTGGGACTGGACACGGCGCCTCCACAACGCCTGCCAGCTCACGCTCGCGCCGTCGTCGGCAGCGGTGGAGCAGCTGCGCAGGCACGGCATCGAGCGCGTCCACACGTGGGGCCGAGGTGTCGACGCCACTCTCTACCACCCCCGCCGCCGCAGCGAGGAGCTGCGCCGCACTTGGGACCCGAGCGGGCGCAAACGCATCGTCGGGTTCGTCGGCCGCCTCGCCGCCGAGAAGAGCGTGCACCGCCTCGCACCACTCTGTGGCCGCGAGGACCTGCAAGTGGTGATCGTCGGCGGCGGCCCCGAGGCCGACGAGCTGCGCGCCGTATTGCCGGGCGCGGTGTTCTGCGGCCCGCTCACCGGCGAGGAGCTCGCCCGCGCCTACGCCAGCTTCGACGTCTTCGTACACCCCGGCGAGTTTGAAACCTTCTGCCAAACCATCCAAGAAGCTCAGGCCAGCGGCGTGCCCACCATCGCGCCGCGCGCCGGCGGGCCCATCGACCTCATCGCCGAGGGCACCAACGGCCTCCTTCTCGACGTCCCCACGTTCACCACCGAACTGCCCCACGCCGTCGCGTGGTGCCTCGACGAGATCAGGTGGCAGGACCTTCGGGTCGCGGCCCGCGAGTCCACTTCCGGCAAAACGTGGGAGGCGCTGTGCCGACAACTCGTCGAGTATTACGAACAGGCACAGCGCGCGCTACAGTAGAGCGTTATGGCCAAGGCAGATCTGGAGAAGAAGCCCTTCGACGTAGCGGGCATGTTTGACGGCGTCGGCGAGAAGTACGACATCACCAACACCGTGTTGTCCTTCGGGCTGGACAAGTACTGGCGCAGGCGCGCCCGCGAGCGCCTCAACCTAAAGCCGGGGGAGAAGGTGCTCGACCTCGCCGCAGGCACCGCCGTGTCCACCGTGGAGTTGGCGAAGTCCGGCGCGTGGGTCGTCGCCTGCGACTTCTCCCAGGGCATGCTGGCCGCCGGTCGCGACCGCGACGTGCCCAAGGTCGTCGGCGACGCGATGCACCTGCCGTTCGCCGACAACACCTTCGACGCCGTCACCATCTCCTACGGCCTGCGCAACGTCTACGACTTCGAGGCGGGCCTGCGCGAAATGGCGCGCGTGACCAAGCCCGGCGGGCGCCTTCTGGTCAACGAATTTTCGACGCCCATCGTCCCCGGCTTCCGCACCCTGTACAAGCAGTACCTGCCGGTGGCGCTGCCGCTGCTGGCGAAGGTGTTCTCCTCCAACGCGGAGGCCTACGAGTACCTCGCCGAGTCCATCCGGGCGTGGCCACACCAAGAAGAGCTGGCCGCCGCCATCAACCACAACGGGTGGGCAGGCGCCGGTTGGCAGGACCTCTCGCTCGGCATTGTGGCGCTGCACAGCGCCGTGAAACCTACAAAGTAGCGTCCCACAGCGGCGCGTTCACCGGCACCGCGCGCCCGGCCGCGCGCCACGCACGCGAAATCAGGTCCGTGTCTTCTTCGGTGACCAGGTTGCCCATCAGGCGTGCCGCCGCCGGCATCAGGTGGCGTCCTGCCACCCCGCGCAGCGCCAGCGGGCCCGCCACCGGCAAGAACTGCGGGTAGGTAAGCAGGCGGGCCGCCGTGCGCGCCAGCGCGAACGCCTGGCCGTAGGCCTCCCGCAGGATGAGCGGCCACGCCAGCGTGCAGTCCTTGCCCTCCTGCAGCAGTTCCACCGCCATGACGGCGGTTTCCATGCCGTAGTCGATACCCTCGCCGTTGAGCGGGTTCACGCACGCCGCCGCATCCCCGATGAGCACCCAGTTCGGACCCGCCACGTTCGAGACTGCCCCGCCCATCGGGAGCAGGGCGCTGGTGACCTGCTGCGGCTCGCCCAAGGCCCAGGTGTCACGCTGCTGGTCCGCGTACTGGTGCAGCAGCTTCTTCGTGTTCACACGCGCCGGGCGGGCGTCCGTGGACAAGGCGCCGCAGCCAAGGTTCACCGTGCCGTCGCCGAGCGGGAAGATCCAGCCGTAGCCGGGCTGGATGGTGCCGGTGTCGTCGCGAAGCTCCACGTGCGAGTGCATCCACGGCTCCCCGGACATGGGGGAGGTGCAGTAGGAACGCGCCGCGATACCGAAGACCTCGCCCTTGTGCCACGTACGGCCCAACAGCTTGCCGAACGTCGAACGAACCCCATCCGCCACGATCACCCAGCGGGTGCGCACCTCGCCGCGCGCGGTGTGCACGGACTCGATCAGGCCGTCCGCTCCGAACGCCACGTCCGTTGCTGGGCAGTCCTGCCACACAGTGGCACCCGCGGCCTCAGCCTCCGCGACCAGCGCGGCATCGAAGGTTGCGCGCGGGCTCGCGGAGCCCTCCGTGCCGTAGACCCCGTCCGGCCACGGCGCCGTCACATCGCCCCCGTACCCGTGCAGTCGAAGGCCCTTGTTGCGGTAGGCGGGCAGCACGTGCTCCAGGCCCAGGCGGCGCAGCGTATGCACGGCGCGTGGGGTCAGGCCGTCGCCGCAGGTTTTGTCGCGGCCAGGCGAAGCGGCGTCGAGAAGCAGGGTAGAAAACCCAGCTCTCTGGGCGGCAATGGCCGCCGTGGCCCCCGACGGGCCCGCGCCCACAACTACGCAATCAACAAACTCAGTCACGAGTCCACATTGTGCCAGATAGCGCAGGCACACCCCATTACTGCAAAAAATGGAGGGTGTGGACTACGGTTAGTGATGTTAACCGCGCGCAGCACATGCCCCGGGCATGGCGCAATGAGTACTTTAACCTGCAAGGACATCATCGATGACCAACGGCATAACACCGTCACCACGCCATGGATTTCGCATGGACCTAGGCGACGACGCCCTCACCGAGCGTGTTACGAAGGGCATGGGCGACGTTGAAACGCTGCTCAGGGAACGCCTCCAACAAGGTGAAGCGTTCATTACCGACAAAGTGATGCACCTAGCAGTCGCTGGCGGCAAACGCTTTCGTCCCCTCGTGGCGCTGCTCTGCAGCGAGTTCGGCCCCAACCCGGGCGCCACCAACGTCATCAAAGGCGCCACCACCACCGAGATGGTGCACCTGGCCACCCTCTACCACGACGACGTCATGGACGAAGCCGAGAAGCGCCGCGGCGTCGACTCCGCCAACATGCGGTGGAACAACACCGTCGCCATCCTTGCTGGCGACATCTTGTTCGCACACGCCTCCCGCCTCATGAGCGAAATCGACACCGACACCGTCGCCCACTTCGCCGACACCTTCCAGGGCCTGGTCACCGGCCAAATGCGCGAGACAGTCGGCGCCCAGGGGGAGGACCCAGTCGAGCACTACCTCAAAGTTATCGACGGCAAAACCGCCGTCCTCATCGCGTCCGCGGCTTACCTCGGCTCGCTGCACTCCGGGGCGTCGCGCGACATCGTCGAGAGCTGCTCCCGAATGGGCAGCGCCATCGGCATGATCTTCCAGATCGTCGACGACATCATCGACATCTACTCCGACAGCGCCCAGTCCGGGAAAACCCCAGGCACCGACCTCCGCGAAGGCGTGTTTACCCTCCCCGTGCTGTACGCGCTCGAAGAGGACTCGCCCGCGGCAGAGGAGCTTCGTAGCCTCCTCACTGGCCCACTCGAAAACGACGCCGACGTCGAACGGGCCATCACTCTGCTCGGCCAGACGCAAGGGCGCCAACGCTCCCTCGCCACCGTGCACGAGTATCTCGACATCGTCGAGCGCGAACTCGACTTCCTTCCCGACGGCCCCGCAAACCAAGCACTGCGGCAGGTCTCCGTGTACGCTATCGAACGCGTCGGATAGCGGTGGGATATGCCCTCTGTGCACGCGATTTGCCTTATCGCGGGTGCGTTGATGTAAAGTAGTCCACGCACTTACGGTGCATGCCAGGTTGTCCGAGTGGCCAAAGGAAGCGGACTGTAAATCCGCCGGCGTACGCCTTCAGAAGTTCGAATCTTCTACCTGGCACCGCAAGCCCGTCTCTCACAGAACGTGAGGGGCGGGCATTTTTCATGTTGTAGTGACGCGTTATAGCGTGCACGAAGAAGGCGTCGAAAAGCTATTGCTACCTGGCGATTTGCGTTCAATGATAGAACCGGGTTAGTCTTTCAAAGGCTTCAACGGAGCGGACACACCAAAACGGTGAGTTCACAACATAGAGGCTGTGCCCCCTTAGCTCAGTCGGCAGAGCGTTTCCATGGTAAGGAAAAGGTCGTCAGTTCGATTCTGACAGGGGGCTCTGTTGTTTGTATGGCCCTCGTGGCGGCAAACACATGGCGGTGTAGCTCAGTGGTAGAGCAAGCGACTCATAATCGCTGTGTCGCGAGTTCAATTCTCGCCATCGCTACTCACCTCAAAACGGGAAACGCGTTTCCCGTGGTAGGGTTAGGAGCACTGTTCACAGTGTCCTAGGGGCGTGGCGCAATTGGTAGCGCAACGGTCTCCAAAACCGTAGGTTGCAGGTTCGAGTCCTGTCGCCCCTGCCAAAACTTGTAGTTAGAGGAGTTCTTTTGACTAATCCGCAAGAACACAACCCAGCACAGCCCACCGGCAAGCGCCAGCTGCGCGGGGTTTCCTCTGTTTCATCCGCTTCCTACGAAGAGAAGCACGCGCCCGCCAAGCAGGAAGAGGACCGCGAAGAATCCCTCGGCGGCGGCCCAGGTGCGTTCCCGGGCGAAGTCGTCCAGGAAATGCGCAAAGTCATCTGGCCAACCGGAAACCAGATGCTCAACTACACCCTCGTCGTATTCGCATTCCTCATCGTGCTCACCGCACTCGTGTGGGGGACCGACCGCCTCGGCACCATGTTGATGCAATGGGTATTCATCCGCTAACATGAACAACAAGTGATTGTCCCGCCACCTCAACCTCGAGGTAAGGCGGGATTAGTTTTTGCCACACCAAGGAGAAACACCATGACCACCGAGCCGGAAAACCTGGAAAACCTGGAAAACGCCGACATCGAAGCAACTGAGCAGGAAACCGAACTGCAAGCCGAAGAGGAAATGGTCGCCGAAGGCGGCGCCGTCACCGAGGCCACCGATCCGGAGATAGAAGAGGCCACTGTAGAGGCAGACGAGGCCGTTGAGGCCGTCGAGGAGCCGGTGCAGGAGGGCGACCTCACCGCGGCCGAGTCGCCGCTCGCTGAGGGCGCTGAGGGTGCCGAGGTTTCGCAGGCTTCGGGTGCTTCGGAGGCTGACGATGACTCCGAGTACCGCGCGCGCCTGCGCAAGTACGTCCGTGAGCTGAAGAAGCTGCCGGGCGAGTGGTACATCATCCAGTCCTACTCCGGCTACGAAAACAAGGTGAAGACCAACCTCGACATGCGTATCCAGACGCTCGAGGTGGAGGACTCCATTTACGACGTGGTCGTGCCGATCGAGCAAGCTATCGAGAACAAGGACGGCAAGAAGAAGCTCGTCAAGCGCAAGCTGTTGCCGGGCTACGTCCTGGTCCGTATGGACATGAACGACGCCGCGTGGTCCGTCGTGCGTGAAACCCCGGGCGTAACCAGCTTCGTGGGCAACGAGGGCAACGCTACCCCGGTCAAGCACCGCGACGTGGCGAAGTTCCTGATGCCGAAGGCTGAGCCAGCTACCGGCGAGGACACCAAGCCGAACGCCGAAGGCGAGACTGTCGTCGCGATGCCGGAGGAAGCAGCGCCGAAGAAGATCGACCACGACTACAAGGTCGGCGAAGCCGTCACCATCCTGTCCGGTGCCCTGGCGTCCGTGTCCGCCACCATTTCCGAGATCGACGAGGAGACCGGCAAGATCCAGGCGCTCGTGTCCATCTTCGGCCGCGAAACACCAGTCGAGCTCACCGCTGACCAGATCGAACGCATCATGTAACCGTTTGCGTTTGAGCCTAGTGGGGGCGTAAGGTTGAACGTCGCGTGTGCCGTAAGGCCCGCGACGTTTTTTCGTTCTCCCCGGTGGCTCCGTCAAGCGGGGCATCCGGAAGTGCTCCTGCCGTCATCGTGGCAGGCGGCACTGTACCAAGGAATTGAGGTAATTCGATGGCTAAGAAGAAGGTCACTGGCCTGATCAAACTGCAGATCGAGGCAGGCATGGCAAACCCGGCTCCGCCGGTTGGTCCTGCGCTGGGTGCACACGGCGTGAACATCGTTGAGTTCACCAAGGCATACAACGCTGCAACCGAGTCCATGCGCGGCAACATCATCCCGGTTGAAATCACCGTGTATGAAGACCGCTCCTTTGACTTCATCCTGAAGTCCCCACCGGCTGCATCCCTGCTGTTGAAGGCAGCTGGTCTGAAGAAGGGCTCCGGCGTCCCGCACACCCAGAAGGTTGGCTCTGTCACCTGGGATCAGTGCAAGGAAATCGCCGAGACCAAGAAGAAGGATCTCAACGCCCGCGACATCGAGGCTGGCGCCGCGATCATCGCTGGTACCGCCCGCTCGATGGGCATCACGGTCGAGAAGTAATTCTCACCGTCTGTGGGAGCGCCGGCCAGGCGCGTACCACATTTCCTGACAACACCATTTTCTGAAAGGAAATCAACATGGCTAAGAAGTCCAAGCGCTACAACGAGACGCTGGCAAAGGTCGACCGCGACGCGTTCTACCACCCGCTCGACGCCGTCAAGCTGGCACAGGAGACCTCCTCCAAGAACTACGACGCCACCATCGACGTCGCAATGCGTCTGTCCGTCGACCCTCGCAAGGCTGACCAGCTGGTCCGCGGCACTGTCAACCTGCCACACGGCACCGGTAAGACCGTCCGCGTCGCTGTGTTCGCAGAGGGCGAGAACGCAACCAAGGCTGAGGCTGCAGGCGCTGACATCGTCGGCACCGACGCACTGATCGAGCAGATCAACGCCGGCAACATCGACTTCGACGTCGCAATCGCGACCCCGGACCAGATGGCGAAGGTTGGCCGCGTCGCTCGCGTCCTGGGCCCACGTGGCCTCATGCCGAACCCGAAGACCGGCACCGTCACCACCGACGTCGCGAAGGCGATCGAAGAGACCAAGGGCGGCAAGATCGCGTTCCGCGTGGACAAGGCTTCGAACCTGCACGCGCTGATCGGTAAGGCTTCCTTCACCGCTGAGCAGCTGGCCGAGAACTACGGCGCTCTGCTCGACGAGGTGCTGCGCCTCAAGCCGGCATCTGCGAAGGGCGTGTACTTGAAGAAGGTCACCGTCTCCGCAACGCAGGGCCCTGGCGTCCCAGTGGACACCAACGTTGTGAAGAACTTCGCTAAGAAGGCGTAAGCTTCGGCGTTTTACTACGCAAAACACCCCAGTCGATTCGTCGACTGGGGTGTTTTCTACTCTTGCGTCTTGGTTACTGTTTGGGGCGCGGCACCGAGTAGGTGAAGGTGAACTTCGACAGAATGGCGCCTGTGACCTCAGAGTGTGTCTCCACGTCCGCAACGATGATGGTGCGACCCGCCCTCACGATGGAGGCGGTAGCGATGGCGTCACCCTCCTTGGTGTTGGACACCACGTTGCCAGCTACCGAGACAGCGAGCGGGAATACGCCTTCTGGTACCTGCTGCATCGCCAGCCAGGTGCCGCACAAGTCGGCTTGGCCGAACAGCGCCGGGGCAGAGAACATGCCGGCCGGCTGGGCGATTGCCTTGTGCAGCGGCATACCGAGCTTGACCTGGTCCTTGTTGCCGTCGATGGCGTAAACGCGCAAGGTTTGTGCCACGTCTTGGACGCCGCCGTCCTCGCGGTAGAAGTGCGCCCAGCGCTTCTGGAACTCGTTAAGTTCGGCCATTTATTTCAACTCCAGTCCGTCGATATCCATGGATTGGTTGGTGACCCAGTCGGGTTCAGCAACCAGGAGGGAGAACTCTTGGCCGTCACGCTGGGTGACGTCCAAGACGTACCGCAGCCCGGCCTCCTCCGCGGCGATGACGCCGTCGGTGTCGCCGACAGGCACAGGCACAATGACGCGCCGACACTCCGGCTGCTGTTTGAACACCTCAGCCACGGTCTCCTTGATTTCCGCGGTAGTCCCGAGGTCCACCACGGTGTCCGTGGTGCCGTACGGGTACGTGTGCTTCAGCGGCGATTTGGTGATGTTGCGGTAGTCGAGCATCGTTTCCGCCTCCTTACTTCTGTGCGTCGGGCTGATTTTGCGATGATACGACGGACTGGCTGGCAGTCTCGGGATTCTCGCCGAACATCGCGCGCACTTCCTGGCGTAGCTGGATCTTGTTGATCTTGCCTGCCGGGTTGCGTGGGATTTCGTCCACGTGCACAACGCGGGTTGGCAGCTTGTAACGTGCCAGGTAGTTCGCACAGTGGTCGCGGACTTCTTCCAAGGTGAGTTCCTTGCCGTCCTTGACCTGCAGGACGGCGACGACGGCTTCACCCCAGCGCTCGTCGGGGATACCGATGACGGAGTTAGCCAGGATGTCGTCGTGTTCGGCGAGGACGCGCTCCACCTCGGCGGGGTAGACGTTCTCTCCGCCGGAAATGATCAGGTCCTTGAGGCGGTCGACGATGAAGAAGTATCCGTCCTCGTCGAAGTAGCCAATGTCACCGGAGTGGAACCAGCCACCGGTGTACGCCTTCTGGGTTGCTTCAGGGTTGTTCCAGTAGCCGACGGCTACGTTTGGGCCCTTCACCCACATCTCGCCGGGAACGCCTGGTTCCTTGATGTGCTGCCCGGTTTCGGTGTCCATCAGTTTGACTTCGGTGTGCGCCATGGGGATGCCGCAGGAGCCGAGCTTTTCCATGGTCCTGGCCGGTGGGAGGTAGGTGGCAAATGGGGAGGTCTCGGTGAGGCCCCACGCCTGCTGGACGACGGAGTCCTTCTGTTCCCAGTACGTGCGGATCAGCCGCGGTGGCACCGGGGCGCCTGCGCAGATGATGACGCGGAGGCTAGAAAGGTCGGAGTCAGCGAACTCGTCGTGCTGTGCCATTGCCTCGAGCTGTGCCGGCACGAGGAACGCCGAACCGATCTTGTACTGGGCGACGTCCTTGAAGATGCGGGCTGGGTCGAAGGTACGGTGCACCACAACCGAGTTGCCGCGGCCGAAGGCGCGCACCGCGAAGGAGTTTAGCGCGCCGACGTGGAACAGCGGGGCGGACGCGAGCGTCGCGTCGCCGATGCGGCTGTCGATCGCTGTGTCCACGTTGATCTGGTTCCACCATAGGTTGCCGAACGTGATCTGGGCGCCCTTCGGCAGGCCAGTCGTGCCGGATGTGAACAGCAGCAGCGCCAAGTCAGACATGGTGCGTGGCGTCGGCTTTTCCACCGCCACGGTTTCGTACTCGGAGCTTTGCGAGGTCCGCGACCAGTACAGCGGGATATCGCTCTCTGGTGGGGCGGCCTCGTCGTCATCGACAACGAGGACATGGTGGCGCTCCACGCCGTAGATGCGCTTTGCCTCGTCGAGGAACGTGCCCTCCACGATGATGCTGTTCGGGCTGCCCATCGCCAGCAGCTGCGAGACTTCGCCCGCAGCCAGGCGGAAGTTCACAGGCATGAACACTGCGCCGATCCACCAGGACGCGAACATGCCATACATGAAGGAGCTGGAGTTCATACCGAAGTAAGCGACGCGATCGCCCGGATTCACGCCAGCTTCCTTCAGCTGGGCCGCCCAGCGGACTACGGTGTCACGGAACTCACCGTAATTGATTTCTTGGCCTTCGTAGGCCATCGCCAAGCGTTCTGGCTGCCAGTCAGCGTGGCGCTGTACTTGGAAGCAAGGGCTGACGTCGAGAGTGTTTGCGTCGTGCTCAACACCGCGAATTAACATAGGTTGTCGCCTCCGGCAGTCTTAGCGAAACCGCGAGCCGCGATTCCGCCATCAATCTTGATCACTTCGCCGGTGATGTTCGCGCCGTCTTTCCTGGACGCCAACAGCACGTACGGCCCGGTGAATGCATAGGGGTCAGTAGAAATGTCGTGGAGTGGTAGGTATGGGTTGCCGCCGTCGCCGCGCTTGTCCATGATGTCGGAGAACTTCCGGTCATCCAGGCCAGCGGACGCGGGGCCGGATAGGTTCGTGCGCATGCCGCCAACGCCGACACCGTTGACACGGATTTTCGGGGCGAGCTCGTACGCCAGCTCAAGCATCATGCCTTCGGCACCGTGCTTGCTTGCGGTGTAGACCGGCCCGCCGCCGGCCGCGTAGGTCGATGCGTTGGACAGCGTGAAGATCAGCGAACCGTTCGACGCTAGCAAGTGACGCCACGTAGCTTCCGCGGTGAGCAGGTAGCCCTTGAGGTTGACGTTCATGACGTCGTCAAAAATGGCGCTCATCTCTTCGCCGTTGAGACGGGTGATGGAACGGTTGTAGTCCCAGATGCCAGCGTTTGCGATGACGGTGTCCAGGGATCCGAACTCCGCCACGGCAGCGTCGACGGCTTTGTGTAGCGAGTGTGTGTCGGTCACGTCCGCCTCGAGCGGCAGGACGTGCTCGCGGCCGATCTCGTCGGCGACGCTTTCGCATCGCTCGAGCGAGATGTCCACAACTGCTACGCGCGCACCTTCTTCAACGAAGCGCTTCGCCAGCGCTGCCCCAAGTCCGGAGCCACCACCAGTAATAAGTACGTGTTGTCCTTGTAGCATGTCGGCCCTTAGAAGAAGGTAGAGATGTTCTTGGAGTTCAGAACGTTGATGTCGAGCAGGATGCGGCGGTCAAAGACCTTCCACTTCGGGCCGTCCTCACCGTCCTTCGCGGGGCGAAGCAGGTCGGTGCGGGTGCCCACAAACTGGTCCTGCTCGCGCTCGAGGCGAGTGCGCCAGACGTAGAAGTTGGTGCGGACCTCGAGCGCCTCGACGGCGTCGGCGCCTTCACCGACGGTGACGTGCCGTGCGATCAGGTTCGTGATCAGGTGGCGCGTACGCGACGGCGGGTCTTCAGCCCACGCCATGCCGGAGTCGAAGCGGCGGATGCGCCACGCTAGCGAGTCGTAGGTTTCGTCGTAGAAGGCCGGGCCGTCCTCGTCCGAAATGGAGAGGGCCTGCTCGCGGCGGAGGCGGTTCGTGCGGGTTGGTGCCCAGTAGAAGAGGTCTTCGTCGAAGTGGGTCAGCCAGTCGACGTAGCGTCCCTCGTCGAGGAGGGTGGCTTCGTCGTAGTACATGTTTTGGAGATCGAAGTAGGTGGTTTGGTCCACTCGCTCCCCGGGGGTCACGTCGTCGCGACGTAGAAAGTCAGTCACGAGTCCATTCCTTTCTTGTAGCTATCGAGCAAGTTTCTTCAGAGGAATCGATGCGTCAGCCAGCTTGTCCTTATCGACGGCAATACCGCGGTCGATGATGCGACGTGCCGCACGAACAGCCATCGAATCTTCGATTGCTGCCGCGCCAACCAAGGCGCCGTTCTCGTCGAGGCGCAACGCGACGGCCGGGCGACCCTCCGCGTCATTGCGGATGATGGTTTCGCCAGGGATAGTCATGTCGCCGGTGCCCTCAACGTGGATGCCGTAGCGGTCGGACCAGAACCAGGACGCGGAAAGTTTCGGAGATGGGCCGTCGATAATTGAGGCGGCGGCTGTCTTTGCTTCCTGGATTGCGGAGTCCCAGTGCTCGTGGCGGCGAAGTAGCGTGCCATCCTCGAGGCGGGTGCGGGCGCAGTCGCCCACAGCCCAGATGGAGGAGTTCGACGTGCGCTGCTGCTCATCCACCAGGATGCCGTTATCGGTCTCCAGACCAGCGGATTCGGCGAGGACCGTCTCCGGGATGATGCCGATACACAGCAACACAGCGTCAACCGTGACGGCGTCGTGGCCGTCGAGGCCGATGTGGAACCTGCCGTCAGACTCCTCGATGCTAGAGGTCATCGCGTTGATGAACTCCACGCCGTTTTCCGCGTGCATGTCGTGGAGGCGCTGCGCCAGCTCAGGACCGACAGCAGGGACCAGGGATACCGGTGCAGGGTCGATGAGTACCACGTCCGCGCCCAGCTTGCGTGCAGAGGACGCGACCTCTGCACCAACAAGGCCAGCGCCAATGATGCCCAATTTCTTGCCTGGGCCGATCAGCGAGCGCAGCTTGTCAGCGTCCTCAGTAGTGCGCAGCACCACGACGTTGTCGCTGTCGAAGCCCGGCGCACTGCCGCGACGAGCAGTACCACCAGTGGCGATAACGAGGTTGTCGTACGCAACCTCCTCACCGCCCTCCAGCACCAGCTTCTTCGATTGCGCCTCAACGCGCTCAACGGTGGCTTGCTTCAACACAATGTTGTTTTCCTCGAGCCACTCCGCCGGGCGGAACTCAATCTCAGCGCGCGTCTTCTCGTTGGTCAGGTAGTCCTTGGACAGCGGTGGGCGGTCGTACGGAACACCAAGCGGATCAATGATCGTGATCTCACCGGTGTAGCCGTTCCTGCGCAGCTCATCAGCGACGGTAAAGCCGCCGATTCCGCCGCCTACGATTGTCGTGCTGCTCACTTGTCGGCTCCTTCAGCAGGCACGCCTGGGTAGAGCCAGACTTCTTCGCCACGCAGCTCAACCTTGTGCGTGTTGGTGTCCTCGGTCGCTGGCATGCACTGCACCGCGCCAGTCTTCATGCAGAACTGGCTGGAGTGCACCGGGCACTCAACCATTGTGCCGTCGACCCAGCCGTCAGACAGGTGAGCGATTTCGTGAGTGCAAATATCGTCGAGGGCGTACACCTCATCGTCTTCGGTGCGGAAGAGTGCAATCGGCTTGTCGTATCCCGACATTTCCTCCGTGACCAGGAAGCCTTCCTCCTGCTCGAGATCGTCCAGGTCAGCAACTTTTACTGGTTCAGCCATGGTAATTCGGTTCCTTTCGAGGGTGTGTTTGGTTTACTTCTCGTGCCAAGCTGGGGTCGACATCAGTTCGCGCCAACGGCGGTACAGCGCACGACCAGCAGCGTCTGAATACAGTTCGGATGTAGTGCCGGGGAACCCTTCACGTTCACCGACCGTGGCCATACCCATCTGGTAGTTCAGCGGGGTGTTGCCAACCATGAAGCCATGCGCGATGGACTGGCACTCAGACCAGTTCTCGCCGTCGTCCTGCTCGAAGATGCCCGACGGGCCAAAAGTGCGCAGGTTATACAGGCGCTGCGCGCGAGCCACATCCTCCGGCATCGAACGGTCCAGGACAGTCCATGCCCAAACTTCCATCTTGTTCGGACCCTTCGGGTGCCAGACGCGGATCGAGCCATTCACCGGAAGGTAGGAGAAGTTCGGGAACACGGTTGCGTGGCCGTTCGTCATCGGGCCCATCACCTGCTCAGGGGAGAGCCGCTCGCGCAAGAAGTCGTAGTCGTAGTACTCGTGGACCGGCTGGGCGTCGAAACGGTTCTTCGGGTGTACTGGGAAGCCCGCGCCGTTGCCGTGGTCGTCGTGGTACTGCACACCGGTGCGCTCCGCGATCTCCTTCTTCGGGCCCTTGCCCGACGGGGACATCACCATCAGCGCAGAGGCATGCGACATGTTGACGTGGTACCAATCAGTAGCGAACTGCTCCGCTGCCAACTTCCAGTTGCCGTCGAGCACCCACTTAGTGACGCCACCAACGACGTAGGTGCCTTCAGGGTCTCGGTCCATGAATGCGTCGATGTACCAGCGCATATCACCAAGCGCATCCTCGAGCGGCTCGGCGTTCTCGTCCCAGTTCGCGAAGATGAGGCCCTTGTAGGACTCCACGCGTGGCACCGTGACCAGCGGCCAGTCGTCCTGGGAGAAGTTCTCGTCGTACTGCTCCTTGCCAGGAAGGTTGACGAGGTTACCGTCGAGGTCGTACGCCCAGCCGTGGTACGTACAGGTAAACATCTTCGTGCGGCCCTGGTCGGCGCGGCACACGCGGGCACCGCGGTGACGGCAGCTGTTGAGCAGCACGCGGATTTCGCGCTTCTTGTTCATCGTCGCGATGACCGGGTCTTCGCCCATGTACGTCTGGAAGAAATCGCCCGGTTTCTGGAACTGCGACTCGTGGGCGATAAACAGCCAGGAACAGGCAAAAATGCGCGACATTTCCTGCTTATAGACGGCCTCGTCCGTAAAGACTCGACGATCTACCAGGCCACCTTCAGGGTCGACCATGCCACTGACGTCGATGCACTGATCCAATTCTGCCGGCCGCTGTAAGCCGGACTTTGGTGGCGTTGCCATAGGTAACTCCTTCGCACCTAGTGATAGAAAGCACAATTACTTCTGAAGCGTTCTTTGCTTCACACAATTCTTAAGCTACATGGGGGCAGTTATGTTCGCGTATGTGTTCCAGTGAATAGAACAGAATCTGTGGAACGGGGGTAGGGAACGAGGGTAGTCCAGGCATTCTTGCTTTTGAGTATGTGGTTTAGTGTTCCAAAACCCGGAACGAGGGTGCGGAGTGTGATGCGCTACTTCTACAGTCAGATGTGACAGCTGATAAACCCAGCCCCGGAGGAGGTCACCATGAGCGTAAAACTTATTGCGCTGTCCCACAGCCCGCTGCTCGGCATCAACGAGCCAAAACCAGAGGTGAACGAGGCGCTGCAAGACGCATTCGCAAAAGCCCGCAAAGCCGCGGAAGAATATGACCCAGATCTGGTCATCGTCTTCACGCCGGACCACTTCAACGGGTTCTTCTACACCCTGATGCCCCCGTTCTGTGTAGGCCTACAAGCAGAATCGATGGGTGACTACCTCACTACGCCTGGCCCATTCGACGTGCCCGAGTCAGCCGCAGAAGAGCTCGCGCAATTCGTTATCGACCAGGACGTCGACATGGCAATCTCCCGCCAGATGGTTCTCGACCACGGCGGCGCACAGCCTGTCGAGCTGCTCTTCGGCTCCCTGACCGCCAAGCCAGTCATCCCGATCTTCGTCAACGGAGTCGCCCGACCGTTCACCGCGATGCAGCGCATCCGTGTGATGGGGGAGGCCGTCGGCAAGTGGGCGAAGGCCCAGGATAAGAAGGTGCTGATGGTTGCCTCCGGTGGCCTGTCCCACGACCCGCCGCTTCCACGCTGGGCATCCGCAACCGACGCGCAGAAGCACTTCATGCTCCACGGCCACCCGGACCAGGCCGACCGCGACGCTCGTGAAGCTCGCGTCATTGCTGCCGGCAAAGAAGGTGCCACAAATGCAGGAATCATCGACATCAACCCAGAGTGGGACGAAAAGTTCATGGCGGACTGCATCTCCGGCGAATCGACACGATTCGACGCCTACGACGCCGACACCATGGACGACGAAGCCGGTCACTCCTCGCACGAGGTGCGCACCTGGGTTGCGGCGTTTTCCGCGCTGACCGCCGCCAACGGTGGAGTCAACGCCGAGTTCACGTTCTACCGCCCAATCCCAGAGTTCGTCGCAGGCTTCGGCCTGGTCATCGCATCATAGGAGAGACAGACAGATGAGTAGCCGTGAGGACTCCCTGCGTACCATCGCAAACGACCTGCTCGCCGCGTACCCGTCCTGCGAGCCGATCGCGCCACCGCGCACCGTCGTCGCCGACCTTGACATCGCCGACGCCTACGCAATCCAACAGATCCAGGAAAAAGACTTCGTTGCCCGCGGACACAAAGTTATCGGGCGCAAGGTTGGTCTGACCTCACTCGCAATGCAGCAGCAGCTGGGGGTCGATAGCCCAGACTTCGGGTTCTTTACCGACGCCGACCTCTACGAAGTCGGCACCGACATTGCAGTCGACCGCTTCATCTCCCCGAAGGTCGAACCGGAACTCGCGTTCGTGCTCGGGAAGGACCTTGAACCGGGCGCGACACTCGAAGAGGCCCGCAAGGCTGTCAAGTCCGCGCACCTTGCAGTCGAAATCATCGACTCACGAGTCCGTGACTGGGACATCCGCCTTGTCGACACCATCGCCGACAACGCTTCGTTCGGCGCCATCGTGTGGGACCCGACCCCGCTCGATCTCGACTTGGAGGAAGCTGCAACAGTCCACGCGACGATGACGCTCGACGGCGAAGTTGTCGGAGAGGGCGTCGGCAAGGATGTGATGGGCGACCCGCTGCTCCCGCTGCCGTGGCTCGCAGGCATTCTCGACGAGCAAGGCACCGCCCTGCGCGCCGGTGACATCGTGCTTACCGGTAGCTTCTGCGGCGCAGTCGCTTTCAAAGCAGGCCAACACCTCGCAGTATCCTACGGCCCATACGGGGCCATCGACGTCCGGTTTAAATAGGTTTGGAGCACCACAATGCAAAAGAAAATGACAGCAGCCATCGTCGGATCGGGCAACATCGGCTCCGACCTGATGATGAAGCTTTTGAACAACGAATCCAACATTGATCTGCGCTACATGGTCGGCGTCGATCCAGAATCGGAAGGCCTCAAGCGTGCGCGCGAAAACGGCATCGCGGCCTCCCACGAAGGCGTCGACTGGCTCCTGCAACAGGATCCGCTTCCAGACCTCGTCTTTGAAGCAACCTCGGCGGGCGCACACGCAGCAAACGCACCGCGCTACCGCGAAGCAGGCATCCGCGCCATCGACCTCACCCCGGCGGCCGTCGGCCCATTCTTCTGCCCATCGGTCAACCTGGATGAGCTCGAAACCGTCGACAATGTGAACATGATTACCTGTGGCGGTCAGGCCACCACCCCGATTGTCGCGGCAGTATCCCGCATCGTAGACGTCGAATACGCGGAGATCGTTGCGTCGATCTCCTCGAAGTCTGCGGGTCCCGGCACCCGCGCTAACGTCGACGAGTTCCTCGAAACCACTGCCGCCGCCCTCGAACAACTCGCTGGCGCGAAACACGCAAAAGCCATCATCATCCTCAACCCCGTCGAGCCACCAATGATGATGCGCAACACCGTCTACTGTGCCCTTCCTCCAGAAGCCGCGGCTCCTGGCGAACTGCAAGACCAGATCGCCGCGTCCATCAAAGAAATGGCAGCGAAGGTGCAGCAGTACGTACCGGGCTACCGCCTCACCGCAGATCCACAGTTCGAAGAAGCCCGCGACGACTGGAACGGACTCGGTCGTGTTTCCGTCCTCATCGAAGTAGAAGGGGCAGGCGACTTCTTGCCGGACTACGCCGGCAACCTCGACATCATCACATCGGCAGCAATTGCCACCGCAAACAAGTACGCCGAGCTCGTGTCGGCGCAGAAGCAAGGAGCATAGTATGAACACGGTTGCGAGCGATGTCATCGATGGCATCCCGACACACAAAATCCGCCTCAACGACACGACCCTGCGTGACGGATCCCACGCCGTACGCCACCAGTACACCAAAGACCAGGTGAAAAAGATCGCCCGCGCGCTTGACGACGCCGGCGTCGAAATGATCGAGGTCACTCACGGCGACGGGCTTGGCGGGTCTTCCTTCAACTACGGCTTCTCCCACACCCGCGACATCGAACTCATCGAAGCCGCAGTCGAAGAAGTCAAGAATGCGAAGATTGCCGCACTGATGCTTCCAGGCCTGGGTACCGTAAAGGACCTCAAAGAAGCAAAGAGTGCGGGCGCATCCATCGTGCGCGTTGCCACTCACTGCACCGAGGCAGATATTTCGATCCAGCACTTCCAGGCAGCACGGGAGCTTGGTTTTGAGACCGGTGGCTTCCTGATGCTTTCACACCGCATCCCACCAGCAGAGCTTGCGAAGCAGGCCCGCATCATGGTCGATGCCGGCTGTCAGTGCGTCTTCGTGGTCGACTCCGCCGGCTACCTGGTGATGAACCAGGCCGCGGACCGCGTCAAGGCAGTCGTTGAAGAGATTGGCGACGACGCACAGGTCGGCTTCCACGGACACCAGAACCTCGGTTTCGGGGTTGCAAACTCGTTGCTCGCTGTAGTCAATGGTGCTCGCCAAATTGACGGCACCCTGTATGGGCTTGGTGCTGGCGCCGGTAACGCACCGATCGAGGTGTTAGCCACGGTGTTCAACCGCACCGGCATTGACATCGGCAATGTTGATCAAGCCAAGCTTCGTGACGCCGCTGAAGACGTCCTGAAGCCAATGGTCGAGCGTCTCCCAATGATGGACCGCGGCTCCATCGTCCAGGGTGAGTTTGGCGTTTACAACTCCTTCTTGCTCCACGCGCAGCGCGCCGCGGAACGCTATGGTGTGCCTGCAGCGACCATCCTGGAAGAAGTCGGTCGCCGTGGTTACGTCGGTGGTCAGGAAGACATGATTATCGACGTCGCAATCGACCTGGCAAAGCAGAAGTAGCGAAGTAGAGCGCGTATGCGGGTTTATCCCGCGTGCTTCGCTCTCCACGCACGAGTCCCGGATCCACAAATCTTTTTGAGGACCGGGATTACTGTTTTGGGCTGAAAGTCTTCTGCGGGAAAGGAAACGCTCATCGCGGCAATCGGTACGCCCTCGGTGCCGAAAATCGGGCAGGCGACGCAGCATAGACCTTCCGAAATTTCCTCAAGGTCGTAGGCGATACCTTCATCGCGGATCTTTTTCAACGTTTCACGCAGCTCATCCGGGTCTGAGATCGTGTGCGGGGTCCATGGCGCGAGCCCCTCACGGATGATGCGCTCGGTCAGCGTTTCGTCGTACGCCATAATTGCTTTGCCAATGCCAGTCGCGTAAGCGGGAATGAGGCCGCCAATGCGTGACGGCGCTGTCACACCACGGACGGAAAAGAGCTTGTTCGCGTAACGAACGTTCGTCCCTTCAACATGTCCAAGGTGGACGGTGTGTCGAGTGCGCTCAAAAAGCGCTGCCAAAAATGGTGTGAGCAACTCTGATACCTGAGCGGTTTGCTCGGAATACACCTCCGGTGTTGACGCCATTCCGAGCGCCGGGTTGAGCCGATAGAGCTCGTTCGCTTTGAGGACGGCATCATTTTCCACCAGCTTGTTAAGAAGGCGGTGCGTCGTCGACTTTGGAAGATCGACGCGCCGGGCTAACTCTGAAACGCCAACCCCGTTGACGTCCTCGCTCTTGAACGCTTTCAGAATGCCGAACGCCTTGTCGATGGAGTTTGGTTTTGCGTCTTGAACCATAGGCTCAGTGTAACCGGATAGTGTCTATCGTGTGCCACGGACTGGAACACTCCGGCGTGTGCGTGGGTTCGTCGCTATGTTGGCTGTATGACTGAAATTTCCATTCCTGATTACAAGACTGACGAATTCTTCGGGCTCGAGGACAAGTGGCTGGAGACGGCACCCGGCGAGCTCACTCACTACCACGATCTCGGCGAGGGCGAACCAGTACTGTTCCTCCACGGCTCCGGCACGGGCGTGACTGCAGCCGCGAACTGGTGGCTGAACCTTCCGACCATCTCCGAGAACGCACGATGCATCGCGATTGACTCCATTGGTTACGGCCAGACTGTCGTAGCTGAGGGCACCAAGTACGGTATCCGCGAGTGGGTTGAGCACGCAATCCGTGTGCTGGATGCCCTGGGAATTGAAAAGACCTGGATTGTTGGTAACTCGCTCGGTGGCTGGGTTGGCTTCCAGATGATCATCGACCACCCGGAGCGTGTGAAGGGCATCATCTCCATGGGCACCGGTGGGGCGAAGTTGACCGGCGCGCTGAAGGGTCATTCGAACCCGAAGCTGACCGAAGAAGGTATCCGCAACACGCTCGAGCAGTTCGTGGTGGATAAGTCGCTGATCACCGATGAGCTCGTGTCGCTGCGCTACCAGTCCGCGCTGAACGATACGGCGTCTGATCGCCTACAGGAGGTTGTGCAGGCGCGTGACCGTGACCGTACCGAGCTTCCACTCGACTTCGACGTGCTGTCGAAGGTCGAGATCCCGGTTCTGCTAGTGCACGGCATGCAAGACGTCGTGATTACGCCGCAGCGCACGTGGGACCTGGTGAACACAATTCCGTCCGCTGACGCTCACCTTTTCGCACAGTGTGGCCACTGGTCGCAGGTTGAGAAGGCTGATGAGTTCAATGAGGTCATCGTGAACTGGATTAAGCGTCAGTTCTAGTCAGCAGCTTTTCGACGCCCACTTCGGCCCCGTCGTGGTGGGCGTTTTGCTATGTGTACAACATTTTCATCGCACCAGGTCGGTGGACTGGGTTTGGGGCGGAGTAGCCGCGTGGTGAGTGCCAGAGCGGTTGTGCGTCCACAATTTCGATGCGACCTCGGCGTGCTCGTTGGGGGTCGTCGTCGTTGACGCGATTGTGGTAGCGGCACAATGGCGACAGGTTGTTGATGTTCGTTTCCCCGCCGTGTTGCCATGCAGTGATGTGGTGGATTTCGCAGGCGTCGGCTGCATGGCGGCATCCAGGCACTGGGCAGCCGGGGGTAACGGCGCGGGCCAGAGCGCGCTGCTTGTCATTTGCGAGGCGTTGTGTCCGGTAGAGGTTGACTGCCCCGTGCTGTGGGTGGAAGACGGCGGCTTCGAGCTCGTTCTCGGTGGTGGCGACGTGGCTGTTTAGGTATTCGGCGCCTGTCATGGTGGTGCCATCGGTCAGGGTGAGGGTGGTCTCGTCGCCGTGGCCGCGCTGTATTTGGATCCACTGGGGGAGTGGAATGAGCAAGAGAGGTCGGGGGACCGCGTGGGGGACGGAACGGCCGTCGCCACGTATGATGTCGAGGAATCTGCGCAGCATGTGTTTCGTGGGTGGCGTCTTGGGGTCCATGTCTTGGGTGAGGGCGTGTTCAAGGTCGGCGAGGTCGCGCTCGTTGGTGGTGAGCGTCATGGTGCGGCGCCCATTGCGGGAAGGCGAAAATGTGAGGCGGTCGTTTTGGTGCTTGGTGTTGTTCGGAAGAAGTGCTTTTGCGCGTTCGCTGAGCTTTTTGTATGTGCCCTTGGTATCGAGGAGTACGAGGCGCAGTTTGGTGCGTGTTCGCGCGGACTTGATGGGGCGTAAGCGCCGTTCGATCATAGCGAGTTGGTCGAGTGAGAAGCCGTAGCGTCGAGCCTTTTCGGTAGCGAGTCGCTGTTTTTGTCGGGATTTTGTGGGCCCGAAGTAGATGTCGTGGAGCTGGCGCCAGGCGCGGGCTCGTGTTGGATCGACGCCTGCTTCGATGGCGGCTTCGTAATCGAAGCCGTCCAGTACGTCGAGTGCCTGCGTGGACATGGATTCTAGGAATGTCTTGAAGTTCATAACCTGAACATATGTGGTTGCAGAACGCCTGGGAAAGGCTTTTCACGCTACCTGTGGATAACTTCTTCTTGTGTGGCGTTTTCTGAAGTGCCCTGTGGATAACGTATGACTTGCATGCGAACGCTAATGAAAATAATGTTCATTAGGTGAAATTTTCTGTCATCAAGATTCTGCGAGCGCTCGCCGCGACATTACTGCTCCTTTCCATGTCGACGCCTGCTTTCGCGGCGGAATGCCACCCGACACTGCACCCGATGGTGAAAGACGACCGCACTGTTCCGGCCGAGTGGCGCGATCCCGCAGAACTCGTTTTTGGGCTGGGTGATGCAGCAAAGCAACAGCTCTCCAATCCAGTCGGGCCAATTCCGGCCGGTACCGCGTGGATGATCGGTGCAACTCAGCAAGCCGGTGTGCCATGGCTTGGAGCGAATACGCAGCATCCGTCGCTGCTTGAGCACACTTCTGGGGATGTGGCCTGGGAGATTACAAATTTTGATGGACCCGGTGCCATGTTTGTGTTCACACAGGGTGGGCTCGGTCAGGTCGTGGGCGAGGAGTGGTTCCGTGGCGTCGATGGGCAGGCGCAGGGCAGCCATACCATTCCTGCGAATTCACATGTGCATCCAAACTGGATGTTCAGTGCTCCGGGGACTTACACGGTGACAGTTCGTCAAAGCGCGACGACGAGTAATGGCGAGCCGGTGAGCGGGGAGGCGACGCTCACCTTTGACATTGGCGGCGCCGGTAACGCGAACGATGGTCACTTCGACTTTGGCTCCGTCTTTGACGAGGAGGGCGAGTGCGCGCAGCCAGTGGCGGCGAGCAACGCGAATCCAGCGCCTGATCAGGGAGAGACTCAGTTGCAATCACAAGATCACCAGCAGCAGGATGTTGCTCCCGCGCAACGCGGTGGGGCCCTTGCAGAAACGGGTACGACAGTGATGACGCTGCCGGTGGCTGTGCTCGGCTTGGGCGTGTTTGTCTTTGGTGCGGGTTGGTTGTGTTTGGATGCGTCGTTGCGCCGTCGTGTCGCCGCAGCGTGGGGTTTCGGTGGCCACCGGTGATCCAGTTTTTTCAACGAGCCGCTGTGCTGATGTGCGTGGCGCTGCTCGGGGCGTGTAGCGCACCAGAAGGGCAGTCGGTGGGAGAGGGGAAGGCGTCGGTGGTGGCGTCGACACCTATTTTGGCGGATGCGGTTCAAAACGTTGCAGGTGATGTGGCTGATGTGCACACGCTGATGGCGCGTGGGGTTGATCCGCACAGCTACGAACCGAGCTTGCATGCCACACGCGACATCGCGTATGCGGATGCCATTTTTACCAACGGACTGTTGTTGGAGCCACAGTCTTTAACGAATACGATTGCGGCGACCGTGCGTGACACGACTCCGGTCGTGGCACTTGCGCAGGAGGCGCAACGGTACGGGTTTGCGCCGATTCCGCTTGTGGAGGACGCGAGCCTAGATGCGGTGTGGCTCGGGTTGCGGGTGGATACGGGCCAACAGCTCCCGACGACGGGAGTCGCGGACTTACACCTTGTAGATGTTGACGGCCCCGGTGCCACTTTCGCGTTCATCCTGGGAACCTTCGGCACCCCGGAGGTGGTGTTCAACTCTCACGACGGGCTGGATAGCCGTGACGTAAAGACCCTGCCGGTTGACGCGCATACTCACTTGAGCTGGGCATTTTCCAAGCCAGGCGTGTACAAGCTGACGTTTGAATCGCATATTCGCGATGCCGTCGGTGCACCTGAGCGCGCAAGTGCGGAGTCGACGGTGACGGTCGTTGTGGGGCAGGATCCCGCGCGGGTAACGCCGGGGTTGCACGCGGTGGAGAAGGGGCACGTCGACATTACAACAGAGCTTGATGGGCAAGGCGCGGCTCACCTCGTGCTCAACTCGGATGACGACGGCCGCATGGATCCAGTGAACGTAGCCGTCACAGTGCCGAATACAACCCTGCAGCCGATCCCTCCGGAGCGCCCCTTCCGATTCCTCGGTACACCGGGGGAGGAAACCTACCTGCTCCCGCAGGCGGTGCTGGGCAATCACGTGCATGGTGAGCTGGACCCGCATGTGTGGCACGACGTTCGGGCGATGAAAGCGATCGTTCAGGTAATCCGTGACGAGTTGGCTGCGGTGGATCCGCACCACGCGGAAATCTACCAGGCAAACGCCCGCGACTACCTGCAAAAACTGGACGCAGCGGATGAAATGATGCACGAGTCTGTCTCCGCGGTTCCGGAGGAACAACGCAACCTGGTGACTACGCACCATGGATACGCCTACCTCGCGCGGGCATATGGAATGCGAGTTGCAGGTTTTGTCACGCCAAACCCCAGCGTGGAGCCGAGCCCGCGTGATGTCATCGCGTTCACCCGCACACTGGAGAATCTGCACGTGCCCGCGGTCTTCCTGGAACCACAGTTGGCGGGGCGCAGCACAGTGCTGACAGAAACCGCCGCCCAGCTTGGCATAGAGGTATGCCCAATCTGGGGCGACACATTGGATCCTCCGGGGTCTGGGCCAGCCGATACCTATATACACCTTGTGGAGGCGAATGCTGCGTCGATACGCAGGTGCCTCGGACGAAATGAGAAATGAGCGAACAATGAAACTTCGAATTATCCCACTGATGGTTGCTGCGATGATCGTGGCAACTCCTGCGATTGCGAATGCGCAGGCCGCCAACAACGATCCTGCGTTACAACAGGTGGTCAGCGCAGATGAGGCGATTGCGCCAGCCGGTGAGCACACAGTTATTGACGCCGGACACGTCGATCTAGGCGCGACATTCAACGGGGATACCCTTGAATTTCTCGCTCGCGACGACACACAGCAACCGCCCGTATGGCGTCACCTCGACGACGTGGTGTTCCGCGTGACCGATGCCGCGAAGCAAACCCTCCCCGACGGCGACGACTTCGCCTTCACCGGCGCAAAGCCAGGTGCGGACGTCTGGGTGATCCCACAGACTGAGGTTGCCGGGGTGCCGTGGCTGGGGTGGAACACGCAGGCCGCGAGCCTGCTCGAACACTCCGGAAACGGCGTGAGCCTGGAGTTCGGCGGACACGAAGGGCCAGGCGAGTTCTCCCTGTTCCTGCAACCGGGCGGGTTCCACGCACCACAGTTGCTGTGGACGACTACTGAGCCGGGTGTGCAGCCAATGTGGGTGGAGCCGAACACGCATACCCACGCCAATTGGGTCTTCACCGAGCCGGGAGTGCACCTGGTCGGGGTGCGAGCAGTGGTGAAGGATGACGCTGGCACCGTTCACACGGACGAGCAGTTGGTGCGCGTGGCTGTAGGCGACGGGACGGACGTAGCGGCGGCGCAGTCCGCACAGTTCAACGGGCCGTGGCGCGAGGGTGCTGCGTCGGAAGAACAGGCAGATAACCAGAGCACGCTGAATGCGGGGCTGATCGCTGGTGGGGTGATCGGTGTGTTGGTGCTCGCGCTGGTGGCGCTTCTAGTGGCGCGTTCTCGGAAGGAGCGTCGCGCGTGAGCACGCAACCGCTTATAGAGGTGCGAGGCTTGCGCGCCGGGTACCCGGGTCGCCCGGTGTTTGAGGGCGTTGATCTTCTTGTGCCTGCCGGGCAGTTCGTCGCGCTGCTCGGTCCGAACGGGGCGGGGAAGACCACGCTGATGCGTGCAACGCTCGGCCTGATTCCCGGCACAGCCGGAACGGTGCGGGTAGGGGAGTGTACGGGCCACGCGGTGCGCAAAGTGGTGGGGTACGTCCCGCAGCGTCACGACGTCGCCTGGGATTTCCCGATCGATGTCGCGTCCGCTGTCATGAACGCCACGCTTGACCTGCGCCCGTGGTACGCGCGGCCTAAGGCGGAGCACCACGAAGCTGTGGCGGAAGCACTCGAAGCTGTGAACCTCCAAGACCTGGCGTACCGGCCGATCGCGGCGCTCTCCGGAGGGCAGCGCCAACGCGTATTGGTGGCGCGCGCCCTGGTGCGTCGTCCAGGCGCGCTGTTCCTCGACGAGCCGTTCACCGGCCTCGATATCCCGTCTACTGAGCAGCTGCTAGCGCTGTTTCGTCAGCTGGCTTCCCGCGGAATCGCGATCGTGATGTCCACACACAACATCGTGGAGGCTGTTGACTCTTGTGATCGCCTCCTGCTGTTCCGCGGTGGCATCGTCGCGGACGGGGCTCCCGCTGATCTTGACGACGCCCGCCCCTGGATGGACACGTTCGGCGTCGGCCCGGATTCGCCATGGCTGGCGGCGCTGCAAACACATGTGAAAGAGGTATCCCGTGCTTGAGATCGGGTTTCTGCAATTCTTGGCTGACGTGGCCAACCCGCACCTGGCGTTCTTGCCGCGCGCGTTGACGGCGGCAGTGTTGGCGTCCGTGTTGTGCGCGGTCGTTGGGTGTTTTGTGGTGCTGCGCGGTATGGCGTTTATCGGGGATGCGGTGGCACACGCCGTGTTTCCGGGTGTTGCGTTGGCGTTCGCGCTGCAGGTGTCGGTGCTGCTCGGTGGGGCCGTTGCCGGGTTGATCGTGGCGGTGTTGATTGCAGTGCTGTCGCAACGGCGTGCGCTGAAAGAGGACGCGGTGATTGGCATTGTGTTTGCGGCCGCGTTCGCGCTTGGCCTGGTGATTATTTCGCGTGTTGAGGGCTACACAGCGTCGCTGAGTTCGTTCTTGTTTGGTTCGCTGACAGGTGTGAGTGAGCGCGACCTTATAGTCAGTGCTGCGACGTGTGCTGTCATTGTGTCGCTGGTGGTGGTGTTACGGCCGTGGCTGACCGCGGTGGCGCTCGACCGAGAGACGGCGCGCGCGATGAACGTGCGCGTCGCGCTCCTGGACTTGGTGTTGTACCTGTGTGTGACGGCCGCGGTGGTGGTTTCGGTGCAGACGATCGGCAACATTCTGGTGTTGGCACTGTTGGTTACCCCGGCGTCCGCCGCGCGACTGTTTACAGACAACCTGGAGACCATGATGATCCTCGCCGCGCTGATTGGCGTGGTAGGCAGCGTGGTTGGTGTATGGCTGGCGTGGTCGTTTGACTCGCCGACCGGCGCAACTATCGTGCTGTGCGTGACGGCAATCTTCGGTGCGAGCTGGTTGTTCGCTAGGAAGGGGGCTCGGGCATGATCCGAAGACTCATCCTTACGGTGGCGCTTCTCGCCTTCACCGTCAGCCCGGCGCACGCGACCACGCCTGCCGGGCATCAGCCCGGTGACCCTGGGCATGGCGTCGTCCTCCCGGAGGACCTTGACCACCCATGCGCTGGCCGTAAGTTGCTGTACCACTCCCACAACGACGCCCTCTACGGCACTCGGTTCGACGGCCAGCTGTCCATTGGTGCGGTTGACGGTCAGCAGGTCACCGACCAGCGCGACGTCTGCTTCCGTCTGCCTCTCGACGCTGACGCCGACGGCAATGACGTCTCCCGCCTCACCATCCCGGATGATGGTTCCCTCGATTTTCTGGGCGCTCCGGGCAGTCAGGTGTGGCTCGCGCCCCAGCACGCGGATTTCACCGATGATTGGCGCCCCATCTGGTCCGGCATCGGTGCATTTGACCCGGCGCACGAGCTGCCGGGTGCTGTGCCGAGCAACTTCAAAGACGACATGATGTACTTCGACCTGCTGGGCATCGATGGTCCGGGTGATGTGCAGATCTTCTTTAAGAACGCCGCCTCGCCGGCTGAGCGCCTCTTCAATAGCGCTGACGAACAGATGCGCACCGTCGAGTATGAGGTTGGCGCGCACGGCCATTTCAACTGGACGTTTACGAAGCCCGGCGTTTATAAGCTGCGTTGGCAGGGCCGCGCCGAGCTGACCAACGGTGAGACTGAGTACACCGGCTGGACCGACCAGTACTGGCTGGTTGGCACCGACGCGGACGTCGGTTTGCCGGAGGGCACCACGACGGGACTTCGCACCCCCGCACTATCGACGCCCACTCCGTCACCGACGCAACCGCCAACACCAACACCAACAGCACCAGTGACAACCGCGGCACCGGCACCGGCACCCGCACCCACTGCGAAGCACTGCGACGCGCTGCGCACCCGCCCGGAGGCGTTCATCGCGAACGGGCATATGGACATGGGGCCCGTCGATACGGGGGAGGCCGCGCTCATCGACGACCGCGACCCCAACAACCCCGCGCGGCACACCAGCGGCACCTTCCTCTTCGAGGTTCCCGACCGCGCCCGCCAGGACATCCCTGCGACGCTGCGCGACACGTTCCCCACCCGCCCCGAGCGCATGTGGGTGTTGCCGCAGTCGCAGAAGGCGGACCTGCCGTGGCTCGGGTTCTCGACAACCCACCACCCAGCCCCCGCCATCGTCCGCATTACTGCTGTCGCCGGACCCGGCCGCATGTACACCTGGCACGAGGGGCTGCAGGGCGCGAAGCTCGAACTGGACTCCGGCGACAAGTCCCGCACGCTGAGCTACCCGGCGAACGCCCATGACCACCAGGCATTCGGTTTCACCGAGCCTGGACTTTACGCCGTGACTTTCGCGTTTGACTCTGCGGAGCTCGTTGCGGTCTTCGCGGTCGGCGACGCCGCCATCGCGACGGCCCGCGAACAGCACGCGAGCGGGTATCGTGAGCTGGACTCGTGCGGCTCCAATGCAGCGACCAGCGACATGTGGATGGGCGCATTGGCGAAGGGGATCCGCTCAATCGACGAGGAGTTGAGCAAGTTCGGCCACAAGCTACGGCCAGTAGCAACGACTGCGCCGTCAAAGCCAGTGCCACCGCGCACTGTAATAAGTACTGTGCGTGCGACGGAAGCGAAGGCCGCGACCAAGCAGGCGCCACCAAAGCAGACGACGGCGCAGAAACCGACGCAGAAGTCCACAACAACGTCGGCACCAAAGCGGCAGGCGGTAAAGCCGACGGGGGCGAAGCCGACGTCGACAAGAAGAGCGATCCCGGACGCTCCGATACAGACTGGTGGCGGTGGCATCGTCTCATCTTTCGACCAGGGAGCAGCGCAGGAGGAACCCGCGACGGGCGTGACTGCCAGCGGTTTCTGGGGCGGGCTCATCCTCGGTGTTGGCTTGATGGCGCTGCTGGGGGGCATTGCGTTGTTCGTGGTGGCGGCGCGGATGTTGCGCGGAGTTGCGCGCACGCAGGAAGACGTGTAGGGTTCCACAACGAAGTTTGAACGGGTAATACCCGAGCTCAAGTTTCACCGAAGACCGTCGGTCGCCCTTCGGGGCCGAAGGTACCCCTCTCCAGGGGTCGACCCACGCAGGAGGAACGTGGCCTACCTTTCTAATGGTGCCTCGTGCTTCTGCACGGGGCACTTTTTGTGTCCCGGGCGGATTGAAGGACATGAAGTTATTGGAAGGAGGCGTGTGTAATGGCAAATCCGAAGAATGAGCGCGAGCTTGCTGTGTTGAAGGAGAAGTTTGACGCTGCTAGCTCCATCGTGCTGACGGAGTACCGTGGTCTGACCGTTGGTCAGCTGCAGACTCTTCGTGGCGATCTCGGCTTCGATGTCGAATACCACGTCGCCAAGAACACCCTCATCAAGATCGCTGCTAACGAGCACGGCATCGAGGGTCTCGACGAGCTTCTGACCGGCCCGACCGCTATCGCTTTCATTAAGGGCGAGGCTGTCGACGCTGCTAAGGTCATGAAGAAGTTCTCCAAGGATCACGACGCGTTCGTGATCAAGGGTGGCTACATGGATGGCGCTGCTATCGACGCCGCTCAGGTTGACGCCATCGCTGAGATGGACAACCGCGAGACCACGCTTGCAAAGCTCGCTGGCGCATTCCAGGGTTCTTTGGCAAAGGCTGCTGGGCTGTTCGAGGCTCCGGCATCCAAGACGGCTCGCCTTGTCGCTGCGCTGCAGGACAAGCAGAACGACGCCGCATAACACACTTACAAACTTGGGCTAACCGCCCACCAATAGAAAGGAAGCCACCATGGCTAAGCTGTCTAAGGACGAGCTCATTGAGCAGTTCAAGGAAATGACCCTCATCGAGCTTTCCGAGTTCCTGAAGGAATTCGAGGAGGTCTTCGACGTTACCGCTGCTGCACCAGTTGCTGTTGCTGCTGCTCCGGGCGCTGCTGGCGGCGACGCTGCTGCTGCAGAGGAGAAGGACGAGTTCGACGTTGTTCTCGAGGACGCTGGCGCCAAGAAGATCGGTGTCATCAAGGTTGTCCGCGAGCTCGTTCCGGGCCTGGGCCTGAAGGACGCCAAGGAAATGGTCGAGGGTGCTCCAAAGGCTATCCTCGAGGGCGCAAACAAGGACGATGCAGAGGCTGCAAAGGCCAAGCTGGAAGAGGCTGGCGCAAAGGTTACCCTCAAGTAATCTCGCAGGCTGCATAGCTTTTCGACGATCACCCCGTCGCCACGTACTGTGGCTGGCGGGGTGTTTCGCGTTGTGTGCTAAGATTTCGCACCATGCTGCCCAAATCCAGGATCATTGCTTCGTTGTTGGCGGGCCTCGGTATTGCGTTGTTGGTTGGCGGTCTGCTGGCCCCGCGTGTGCTGAACTCGGGCGCGAAGCTACCGCTGGACCTTGGGGCGGTAACGTTGACGATGGCCGATCCCGATGGCACCCGCGAGGGCGAGCCGGCGCCGGTGGTGCACCAGCTGCATATGGAGGTGCAGAATCCGGCGGGCAAGGACTCTGCCAGCGTGCGCGTGGGGGACACGTTGCGTGCGGGGGACGCGGGTACGGACTTTGAAAACCTTGTCGGCGCGAGCACGTGGACGTATACGTTGGACCGTGAAACCGGTGAGGCGCAGGGACCGGCAAAGGTCCAGCTTGTGATGGCGATGCCGGCCGTCGATGTCCCGGTGGAGGGGTCGTGGCTGAAGTTGCCATCGCCGGTGAAGCAGGAGACGTACCAGGTGTTCGACCCGGTGTTGCGTGGGGCTGCTCCCGCGGAGTTCGTCGCAGAGGAATCGGTTGCTGGGCGCGCGGTGCTGCGGTTCCGGCAGGTCATTGCGCCAACGAACGTGGCGCAGCGGTACGCGGATATGCGAAACACGTTGACCGTCGAAGGGGAAGACGGTGAGCCGGTCCGCACGTTCTATACGCATAGCGCGCAGCGCGAGTTGTTGGTTGATCAGATCACCGGCGTGGTCGTGGGGATGCAGGAGCGTGTCAACGACTATTATGCTGACGTGGACGGCAATGAGGTCCAGGGCATTGTTTCCTACGACGCCGCGATGGACGAGCAGCAGACGGCCGAGCTCATCTCGCTTCTCGACGGCGCCTACGGACCTTCCGTGCAGCAGGCCTTCACGTGGGGCGTGCTCGGTTTGGGTGGTGCGCTGACCTTGATTGGTCTGGTTGGCGCGTTGTGGCCGCGTCGGCGTTAGCGTCGCGCCTGCGTTTAGTGCTAAGCTTCCCCGCGACGGCATTGAATCGGGGGATTGTTGCTGCCCTTTACAACATTGGGTGCATTGTGTAAACTCATTCGGTGCACTGGAAGCCGTCTCCAGTCCGCTATGTCAACCTTGCTTTGTTGGCGTCGAGAATTTTCGAAGCGCTGACTTGACAAGGTGATTTTGCTGTCTCTGGGGGCGGGTATTCCGAAGCAGACCGAATGCTAATCTACCCAGCGGAAACGCCGATTTTTACAGAGCCAGAGTAGAGATCGGCGTCCGCCTTAGGTGCTGGAAGGACCCAACTTGGCAGTCTCAAACCAGACCATGTCAATGGCTGAAATTCCCGGGGCTCCCGAACGTTATTCGTTCGCGAAGATCGCAGAGCCGATCGCTGTCCCGGGTCTTCTTGATGTACAGCTTGAATCTTTCGCGTGGCTTGTTGGTACGCAGGAGTGGCGTGAGCGTGAGCAGGAAGCTCGCGGCGCCGACGCGCGTATCACGAGTGGCTTGGAGGACATTCTCGAAGAGATTTCTCCAATCCAGGACTACTCGGGCAACATGAGCCTGACGCTGTCCGAGCCGCGCTTCGAAGATGTCAAGGACACGATCGACGAGTGTAAAGAAAAAGATATTAACTACTCCGCGCCGTTGTATGTGACGGCGGAGTTCATCAACAATGAAACCCAGGAGATTAAGTCTCAGACGGTGTTCATTGGTGATTTCCCGCTGATGACGGACAAGGGCACCTTCATCGTCAACGGCACTGAGCGTGTTGTTGTTTCGCAGTTGGTGCGTTCGCCGGGCGTGTACTTCGACGAGACGATTGATAAGTCGACGGAACGGCCGCTGCACGCGGTGAAGGTGATCCCTTCGCGCGGTGCGTGGTTGGAGTTTGACGTCGATAAGCGTGACACGGTTGGTGTGCGTATTGACCGTAAGCGTCGTCAGCCAGTGACGGTGCTGCTGAAGGCGCTTGGTTGGACGACGGAGCAGATCACGGAGCGCTTCGGCTTCTCCGAGATCATGATGTCCACCCTCGAGAACGACGGCGTGGCGAACACCGACGAGGCTCTGCTGGAGATTTACCGCAAGCAGCGCCCGGGCGAGCAGCCGACGCGCGACCTCGCGCAGTCCCTGCTGGAGAACTCGTTCTTCAAGGCGAAGCGCTACGACCTGGCACGAGTTGGCCGTTACAAGATCAACCGCAAGCTTGGTCTTGGCGGCGACCACGACGGTCTGATGACGCTGACCGAGGAAGACATCGCGACGACCCTCGAGTACCTGGTGCGCCTGCACGCGGGTGAGCACGAGATGACTTCCCCGGAGGGCGAGGTTATCTCGATCAACACGGACGACATTGACCACTTTGGTAACCGTCGTCTACGCACGGTGGGCGAGCTCATCCAGAACCAGGTTCGCGTTGGTCTGTCCCGCATGGAGCGCGTTGTGCGCGAGCGTATGACGACGCAGGACGCGGAGTCCATCACCCCGACCTCGCTGATTAACGTCCGCCCGGTTTCCGCGGCGATCCGCGAGTTCTTCGGCACCTCGCAGCTGTCGCAGTTCATGGACCAGAACAACTCTCTGTCTGGTCTGACGCACAAGCGTCGTCTGTCGGCGCTGGGCCCTGGTGGTCTGTCGCGTGAGCGCGCCGGCATTGAAGTCCGAGACGTGCACCCGTCGCACTACGGCCGCATGTGCCCGATTGAGACGCCGGAAGGCCCGAACATTGGTCTGATCGGTGCGTTGGCTTCCTACGCACGCGTCAACGCGTTCGGCTTCATTGAGACGCCGTACCAGAAGGTCGAAGACGGCAAGCTGACTGATACGGTCCACTACCTGACCGCGGACGAAGAGGACCGCTACGCAATTGCGCAGGCGGCCACCCCGATGGATAAGGACGGCAACCTAACTGGTGAGCGTATTGAGGTCCGCCTGAAGGACGGCGACATCGGCGTCGTTGGCCCTAAGGGCGTCGATTACCTCGACATTTCCCCACGCCAGATGGTGTCCGTGGCAACGGCAATGATTCCGTTCCTCGAGCACGATGACGCGAACCGTGCCCTCATGGGTGCGAACATGCAGAAGCAGGCTGTGCCGCTGCTGCGTTCTGAGGCCGCGTACGTGGCCACCGGCATGGAGCAGCGCGCTGCGTACGATGCTGGTGACACGATTATTTCGGCGAAGGCTGGCGTCGTCACGAATGTGACAGGTGACTTCATCACCGTCATGGACGACGAAGGCATCCAGGACACGTACATGCTGCGCACGTTCGAGCGCACGAACCAGGGCACCTGCTACAACCAGGTTCCGATCGTTGACCACGGTCAGCGTGTTGAGGCTGGCCAGGTGCTGGCTGACGGTCCTGGTACCAAGAACGGTGAGATGGCGCTCGGCCGCAACCTGCTGGTTGCGTTTATGCCGTGGGAAGGCCACAACTACGAGGACGCGATCATCCTGAACCAGCGCGTGGTTGAGGACGACATTCTGACTTCCGTGCACATCGAAGAGCACGAGATCGACGCCCGCGACACCAAGCTGGGTGCAGAGGAAATTACTCGCGAGATCCCGAACGTGTCCGAGGACGTGCTGAAGGACCTCGATGAGCGCGGCATTATCCGCATCGGTGCGGACGTGCGTGACGGCGACATCCTGGTCGGTAAGGTCACCCCGAAGGGTGAGACCGAGCTGACTCCGGAGGAGCGTCTGCTGCGCGCCATCTTCGGCGAGAAGGCCCGCGAGGTCCGCGACACCTCCCTGAAGGTGCCGCACGGTGAGACCGGTAAGGTCATCGCGGTTCGTCGCTTCTCCCGCGAGGACGACGACGATCTGTCGCCAGGCGTCAACGAGATGATTCGCGTCTATGTTGCGCAGAAGCGCAAGATCCAGGACGGCGACAAGATGGCTGGCCGCCACGGCAACAAGGGTGTCGTGGGCAAGATTCTGCCGCAGGAAGATATGCCGTTCATGGAGGATGGCACCCCGGTGGACATCATTCTGAACACCCACGGTGTGCCGCGTCGTATGAACATTGGCCAGGTCCTTGAGGTACACCTCGGCTGGTTGGCGAAGGCTGGTTGGACGGTCAACCCGGACGATCCTGCGAACGCCAAGTTGCTCGAGACGCTGCCTGAGCATCTGTACGACGTCCCGCCTGAGTCGCTCACCGCGACCCCAGTGTTTGACGGCGCGACGAACGAGGAGATCGCTGGTCTGCTGGCGAATTCCAAGCCGAACCGCGACGGTGACGTCATGGTCGATGAGAACGGCAAGACCACGCTGTTCGACGGCCGCTCCGGCGAGCCATTCAAGTACCCGATTTCCGTCGGCTACATGTACATGCTCAAGCTGCACCACCTGGTTGACGAGAAGATTCACGCTCGCTCCACTGGTCCGTACTCCATGATTACCCAGCAGCCGCTCGGCGGTAAGGCCCAGTTCGGTGGCCAGCGCTTCGGTGAGATGGAGGTGTGGGCGATGCAGGCATACGGCGCCGCCTACACGCTGCAGGAACTGCTGACGATTAAGTCGGATGACGTGGTTGGCCGCGTGAAGGTGTACGAGGCCATTGTGAAGGGCGAGAACATCCCTGACCCGGGTATTCCGGAGTCGTTCAAGGTGTTGCTCAAGGAGCTGCAGTCGCTGTGCCTGAACGTTGAAGTCCTTTCGACGGACGGCACCCCGATGGAGCTCGACGGCGATGATGACGACTTTGATCAGGCCGGTTCCTCCCTTGGCATCAACCTGTCACGTGACGAGGGCTCCGCGGCGGACACCGCCTAAGCCAGGAACGAACGAAAGAATCTATCCAACTGCAATCCTCCCCGTCGTTGGGGAGGTGAAAGGGAATTTACGTGTTTGACGTAAACCTCTTCGACGAGCTTCGCATCGGCCTGGCTACTGCTGACGACATCCGTCGTTGGTCGCATGGTGAGGTCAAGAAGCCCGAAACGATTAACTACCGCACGTTGAAGCCGGAAAAGGACGGCCTGTTCTGCGAGCGCATCTTCGGTCCTACCCGTGACTGGGAGTGTGCGTGTGGCAAGTACAAGCGTGTCCGCTACAAGGGCATCATTTGTGAACGTTGTGGCGTCGAGGTCACTAAGTCGAAGGTTCGCCGTGAGCGCATGGGCCACATTGAGCTGGCCGCGCCGGTGACCCACATTTGGTACTTCAAGGGCGTCCCATCGCGCCTGGGTTACCTGCTGGATCTTGCTCCGAAGGACCTGGAGCGCATCATTTACTTCGCCGCGAACATCATCACCAGTGTTGATGAGGAGGCGCGTCACAACGACATGTCGACGCTCGAGGCGGAGATGCTGCTCGAGAAGAAGGAAGTCGAGCAGGACGCGAATGCCGAGATTGCGGAGCGTGCGCAGAAGCTGGAGGAGGACCTCGCTGAGCTCGAGGCTGCCGGTGCGACTGCTGCCGCCCGCAAGAAGGTGCAGAACGCTGCTGACAAGGAGATGCAGCACATCCGCGAGGTCGGCGAGCGCGAGGTCGAGCGCCTCGACGAAATTTGGTCCACCTTCCAGAAGCTTGCTCCGAAGCAGATGATTATCGACGAGTTCCTCTACGAAGAGCTCGTGGACCGCTACGAGGACTACTTCACCGGCGGCATGGGCGCTGAGGCGATCCAGACGCTGATCCGCAACTTCGACCTCGAAGCTGAGGCGGAGGAACTGCGCACCATCATCGCTGAGGGCAAGGGCCAGAAGAAGGTCCGCGCACTGAAGCGCCTGAAGGTTGTGGCTGCGTTCCAGCGTTCCGGCAATGATCCTGCCGGCATGATCCTGGACGCGATCCCGGTGATCC
This sequence comes from Corynebacterium pseudogenitalium, assembly GCF_024453815.1. Taxonomy (NCBI): domain Bacteria; kingdom Bacillati; phylum Actinomycetota; class Actinomycetes; order Mycobacteriales; family Corynebacteriaceae; genus Corynebacterium; species Corynebacterium pseudogenitalium. Next base: position 404,301 of record NZ_CP072934.1, read on the forward strand.
CACCAGAGCTGCGTCCAATGGTGCAGCTCGACGGTGGCCGTTTCGCCACCTCGGACCTGAATGACCTGTACCGTCGCGTAATTAACCGCAACAACCGTTTGAAGCGCATGATTGACCTGGGAGCCCCAGAGATCATCGTGAACAACGAGAAGCGCATGCTGCAAGAGTCTGTCGACGCCCTCTTCGACAACGGCCGTCGTGGCCGCCCTGTCACGGGCCCAGGCAACCGTCCGCTGAAGTCCCTGTCTGACCTGCTGAAGGGTAAGCAGGGTCGCTTCCGCCAGAACCTGCTGGGTAAGCGTGTGGACTACTCTGGCCGTTCGGTCATTATTGTTGGTCCGCAGCTGAAGATGCACGAGTGTGGTCTGCCGAAGCTGATGGCGCTCGAGCTGTTCAAGCCGTTCGTGATGAAGCGCCTCGTGGACAATGAGTACGCGCAGAACATTAAGTCGGCGAAGCGCATGGTGGAGCGCCAGCGCCCTGAGGTGTGGGACGTCCTCGAAGAGGCGATTTCCGAGCACCCAGTGCTGCTGAACCGTGCACCAACCCTGCACCGCCTTGGCATTCAGGCGTTCGAGCCGAAGCTGGTCGAGGGTAAAGCAATCCAGCTGCACCCGCTGGCCTGTGAGGCGTTCAACGCTGACTTCGACGGTGACCAGATGGCAGTCCACCTGCCGCTGTCCGCGGAGGCGCAGGCCGAGGCCCGCATCCTGATGCTGTCCTCGAACAACATCCTGTCCCCGGCATCCGGCAAGCCACTGGCGATGCCTCGCCTGGACATGGTGACCGGCCTGTACTTCCTGACCATGGAAAAGGGCGAGGACGAGATCGGCGGCGAGGGTCGTTTCACCCCAGCCGACGAGAACGGCCCAGCCAAGGGCGTGTACTCCTCCTACCGTGAGGCCATCATGGCTTACGACCTGGGTGTACTTGGCCTGCAGGCACCGATCAAGGTGCGCATCGACCACCTGCGTCCGACGATTGAGATTGAGGCTGAGCAGTTCCCAGACGGCTGGTCGAAGGGCCAGGCTTGGATGATGGAGACCACCCTTGGTCGCATCATGTTCAACGAGCTGCTTCCGTTCAACTTCCCGTACCAGGAAGGCGCGATGGTCCGTAAGGGCGGCGGCGCTGGCAAGGTGCTGTTGGGCGACATCATCCAGTCGATGGTGGAGAAGTACCCAATGATTACCGTTGCCCAGACGCTGGACAAGCTGAAGGACGCCGGTTTCTACTGGGCGACCCGTTCCGGCGTGACCATCTCCATGTCCGACGTGTTGGTGCTTCCGAACAAGACGGAAATCCTTGAGCAGTACGAGCAGCGCGCCGAGGAGATCGAGCGCAAGTACTGGGAGAAGGGTGCCCTGACCGAGGAGAACCGCTACGACCGTCTCGTGGAGCTGTGGCAGGACGCCACCAACCAGGTCGGTGAAGCAGTTGAGGCGCTGTACCCGGATGACAACCCGATTCCGATGATCGTGAAGTCTGGTGCTGCCGGTAACATGCGTCAGATCTGGACCCTGGCCGGCATGAAGGGCATGGTCGTGAACTCGCGCGGTGAGTACATCACCCGCCCGATCAAGACCTCCTTCCGCGAAGGCCTGACAGTGATGGAGTACTTCAACAACTCCCACGGTTCCCGAAAGGGCCTGGCGGATACGGCACTGCGTACCGCAGACTCCGGCTACCTGACCCGCCGTCTTGTCGACGTCGCCCAGGACGTCATCGTCCGCGAGCACGACTGCGGCACCCGCCAGGGAGTCAAGGTTCCAGTTGCGCAGCTTGCCGGTGAGAAGTTCGTCCGCGACGAGTTCGTCGAGACCTCCGTCGCTGGCCGAGTACTGGCATCCGACGCGAAGGACGCCGAGGGCAACGTTGTGCTCGAAGCCGACGCTGAGCTTTCGGAAGAGCGTATCGACGCCCTCGTCGCCGCCGGTGTCGAGGAAGTCAAGGTCCGCTCCGTCCTGACCTGCCAGACCCCAACCGGCGTCTGCGCGAAGTGCTACGGCAAGTCCATGGCATCCGGCAAGCTTGTCGACATCGGTGAAGCCGTCGGTATCGTGGCTGCACAGTCGATTGGTGAGCCTGGTACCCAGCTGACCATGCGTACCTTCCACCAGGGTGGTGTCGGTGGCGACATTACCGGTGGTCTGCCACGTGTTCAGGAGCTGTTCGAGGCCCGCGTGCCGAAGAACTGCGCCCCGATCGCATCCGTGGCCGGCACCGTCACCCTCGAAGACGAAGGCAACTTCTGGACGCTCACCATCCACCCGGATGACGGCTCCGACGTTGTGGTCTACGAGAAGCTGTCGAAGCGCCAGGGCCTCGCACAGGTCCGCCGCCCGATGGAGTCCAACCCGAACGCGATGATCGAGCGCTCCCTGCGTGAAGGCGACCACGTTAACGTGGGCGACCGCCTCCTGCGTGGCGCTGCTGACCCGCACGACGTGCTCGAGGTCCTCGGCCGCCGTGGCGTGGAAAAGCACCTCATCGACGAAGTGCAGGCCGTGTACCGCACCCAGGGTGTGTCCATCCACGACAAGCACATCGAGATCATCATCCGCCAGATGCTGCGACGCGGCACCGTCATCGACTCGGGTACCACCGAGTTCCTGCCGGGTACGCTCGTGGACCTGTCGGAGGCACGCCAGGTCAACGCTGCGGCTGTTGCAGATGGTGGCGAGCCAGCAGAGATGCGCTCCGAGATCATGGGTATCACCAAGGCCTCCCTGGCAACCGAGTCCTGGCTGTCCGCCGCCTCGTTCCAGGAGACCACGCGTGTGCTCACGGACGCTGCTATCAACAAGCGTTCTGACCAGCTGATCGGTCTGAAGGAGAACGTGATCATCGGTAAGCTGATCCCGGCTGGTACCGGTATCTCGCGCTACCGCAACATCACGGTCAAGCCGACGGAAGCCGCCCGCTCCGCCGCCTACTCGATCCCGTCCTTCGGCGACGGCATCTACGGCGACGAGGCATACGGCGACTACACCGGCGCCTCCGTCCCACTGGAGGAATACGGGTACGACCAGATCTAGTGACTCTGGCTTATAGCTAGGTCTGCTACCCCAGCACCAGCGCCCCGCCCCCTGAACCCAGGGAGGCGGGGCGCTTTGCCTTAGGCGCTGTACACGCCGTGGGCGTCAACTCCGCGAGCCCACTGCAATACCAGCGCGTGGCCCCGCTGTGCGGCGGCGTCCTGCAGCTGGTCGATGTTTTGCTCGATGACGGACCCCGGCCACAACGTAGTACGCAGCTGCAGTTCCATGCCATGTTCGCGGGCCGCGGCGCACACGATGTCGAGGCTTTCCCACATCCGTGCGGCCACCACGCTGGTGACACCAGCGACCGAGGGTAAGTGCTCGGGAAGCGCCTTGACGTCGAACCCGATCCAGTCGGGGCGGGTAGCCGAGTCAGCGAGAATGGAACCCAGCCTCGCGGGGACATAGCCACTCGTGTGTAGCCCGACGGGAAACCCGATCTCATGGGCCGCGGCAATCGCTTCGCCGAGTCCTGCGCATGCGAGTGGTTCGCCGCCGGAAATGACGAGGGCGTCAATAAGTCCGTGTCGAGCCCGCAGTAAGTCGAGCACTTCCGAGAAATCGTGGGGAGCAGGAGTAAATTCCTGCAAGCTAGGGTTGTGGCAGTAGCTGCAGCGCAGTGGGCAGCCTTGTGTGAATGCCGTGACCGTGAGACGGCCGGGCCAGTCGGTGGCGGAGAACGGAATGATCCCCGCCACCGGCAGGTTAGGCGAAGGCTTCTGCGAAGTAGTGACGCTCAGCGAACTCACCCTTCTTCCCAGTGTTGAAGCTTTGCACGGGCCGGAAGTAGCCCATTACGCGCGTCCACATTTCGGTGGCGCTTCCGCAGTGCGGGCATTCGGGGTGCTCGCCGGAGATGTAGCCGTGGTTTGCGCAGATGGAGAACGTCGGCGTGATAGTGATGTACGGCAGGCGGAAGGTTTCTAGGCTGCGTCGTACGAGCTTGGCGGTTGCTTCGCCACTGGACATTGCTGCGCCCATGTACAGGTGAAGCACCGTGCCGCCGGTGTACTTCGTTTGCAGGTCCTCCTGGGCGGCGAGCGCCGCGAACGGATCTGGAGTGTGCGCAACAGGCAGCTGGGAGGAGTTGGTGTAGTACGGCTGCTCCTCGGTACCTGCCTGGATGATGCCGGGATAGCGGGCACGGTCCTCGCGTGCGAAGCGGTACGTTGCGCCTTCCGCGGGGGACGCTTCTAGGTTGTAGAGGTGCCCTGTACGTTCCTGAGCTTCCGTGATGCGGGCATTGATGTGGTCGAGCAGGCGCGCCACAAGTGCATGGCCTTGGGGGTCGGTGATGTCGTAGGCGTCGTGCGTGAAGTTACGTACCATTTCGTTGCAACCATTGACCCCGATGGTGGTGAAGTGGTTGTCAAACCCCGGTAACCACCGTTTCGTGTACGGGTATAGCCCCTTATCGAAGCAATCTTGCACAAACGCGCGACGCCGCTCCAGCGTATCGACAGCCACCTCGATCAACTCGTCAACCCTGCGCAGTAGCGCAGCCTCATCGTTGGGGAAGAGGTACCCGAGGCGTGCGCAGTTCAGGGTGACTACGCCAATGGAGCCAGTGAGCTCCGCGGAACCGAACAGACCGTTTCCGCGCTTGAGTAGCTCACGCAGGTCGAGTTGGAGGCGGCAGCACATCGAGCGGATCATGCCTGGGTCCAAATCCGAGTTGAGGAAATTTTGGAAGTAGGGGAGGCCGTACTTGCCAGTCATGTCGAACAGGGCTTTCGTGTTTGGCGAGCCCCAGTCGAAGTCCTTGGTGATGTTGTACGTCGGGATGGGGAAGGTAAATGGGCGGCCGTCGGCGTCGCCTTGGGACATAACCTCAATGAACGCGCGGTTGATCATGTCCATCTCTTCTTGGAGCTCGCCGTAAGTGAAGTCGACAGGGTCTCCACCGATGAACGGAGTCTGCTCAGCGAGGTCCTGAGGGCACGTCCAGTCAAATGTAAGGTTTGTGAACGGAGTCTGCGTCCCCCAACGCGAGGGAACGTTGAGGTTGAAGACGAACTCCTGCATGTGTTGCAAGACGTCCTCGTATGTGAGCGAGTCCAGCCGCACGAATGGTGCCATGTAGGTATCGAAGCTGGAGAACGCCTGCGCGCCAGCCCATTCGTTCTGCAGTGTGCCGAGGAAGTTCACTACTTGTCCGCACGCGGAGGAGAAATGTTTTGGTGGCAGAGAAGATATCGTGCCAGGTACCCCTCCGAACCCTTCTTCAAGGAGCTGCCTCAATGACCACCCTGCGCAGTACCCGGAGAGCATGTCGAGATCGTGGATGTGGAGGTCGCCGTTGCGGTGGGCATTGCCGGCGACGTCGGAAAACACTTCGTCCAGCCAGTAGTTGGCGGTGATTTTGCCGGCGGAGTTGAGAATCATTCCGCCGAGGGAGTAATCCTGATTGGCGTTTGCGTTGATGCGCCAGTCAGCGCGGTGGAGGTATTCGTTGATGGTGGCTTGGGGGTTGACGTTGTTGGCGGCCATGCTGCTTCCTTTCTCTCGGTTCGTAACTAACGTAGCTGTAATTCCATTGATCGTAATTAGTAGATATGGACACAAAGAGTAACTGAGATACAACATGTGGTAGCCGTAGGGGTGTGCACCCTTGGTGGACGACGGGCGATAGGTGTAGGTGTAGTAGCGCCTCCATACACCTTCAGTACACCCTCGAGCGGGGGTATGTACTGTGGAGGAAGTTTCGGTCTTGCAAAGCTGGGGTGGCTCGTGATACGCTGTCGGACGGTTCACCACCTCAAGGTGAAGTGTCTGATCGTTTTCGCATAAACGTGGCGGAGCGTTCTGGACGTGCGGCAGGGCCCCGGGAAAGAGCCCTCATTTTTGCATGTTCAGGCGATTGTCCGCCTCAGCGTAAAAATTAGAAGGAAAATCTATGCCAACTATCCAGCAGCTGGTCCGCAAGGGCCGCCACGACAAGCGTGGCAAGGTAGCAACTGCAGCGCTGAAGGGTTCCCCGCAGCGTCGTGGCGTGTGCACCCGCGTGTACACCACCACGCCGAAGAAGCCGAACTCGGCGCTTCGTAAGGTTGCTCGTGTTCGTCTGACCTCCGGTATTGAGGTCTCCGCATACATCCCAGGTGAGGGCCACAACCTCCAGGAGCACTCCATGGTGCTTGTCCGTGGTGGTCGTGTGAAGGACCTCCCGGGTGTTCGCTACAAGATTATTCGTGGTTCCTTGGATACCCAGGGTGTCAAGGATCGTAAGCAGGCTCGTTCCCGCTACGGCGCAAAGAAGGGACAGTAATCAGAAATGCGTAAGCAGCAAGCTCCGAAGCGTCCCATCGTTAAGGACCCGGTATACAACTCTGAACTCGTGACCCAGCTGGTCAACAAGGTGCTTCTCGACGGCAAGAAGTCCACCGCTGAGCGCATCGTCTACGGTGCGCTCGAGATCTGCCGTGAAAAGACCGGCACCGATCCGGTTGGCACCTTGGAAAAGGCACTCGGCAACATCCGTCCTGACCTTGAGGTTCGCTCCCGTCGTGTCGGTGGCGCTACCTACCAGGTTCCAGTCGAGGTGAAGCCAGTTCGTGCAACCACTCTGGCTCTGCGCTGGATGGTCACCTTCACGCGCCAGCGTCGTGAGAACTCGATGATCGAGCGTCTCGCTAACGAGATCCTGGACGCATCCAACGGCTTGGGTGCATCCGTGAAGCGTCGCGAGGACGTCCACAAGATGGCCGAGGCAAACCGCGCGTTTGCTCACTACCGCTGGTAGTCGCCGGTAGGTCATATATGAGACAAAACGCCCGGACCATGCTGACACGGACAACGTGTGCACAATTGCATACGTGGTTACCCACCAATGTGGGTGCACGTGCGGCGTCCGGGTTTTTGTTTTGAGGTGACTTGCAGGCCGACTCTGCCCATCTTGGGCAAACAGTGGCACAATGAACTAGGTAAATATTCGCCAAGACGTGTGCAGCACGTCGACGACTTTTAAGTTGGGGTAAATAACGTGGCACAAGAAGTGCTTAAGGATCTGCACAAGGTCCGCAACATCGGCATCATGGCGCACATCGATGCTGGTAAGACCACCACGACAGAGCGCATTCTGTTCTACACCGGTATTAACCGCAAGGTCGGCGAGACCCACGACGGTGGCGCAACCACCGACTGGATGGAGCAGGAGAAAGAGCGCGGCATCACCATTACGTCCGCAGCAGTGACCTGCTTCTGGAATAACAACCAGATCAACATCATCGATACGCCGGGTCACGTGGACTTCACCGTTGAGGTTGAGCGTTCCCTGCGCGTGCTCGATGGCGCAGTTGCTGTGTTCGACGGCAAGGAAGGCGTTGAGCCGCAGTCCGAGCAGGTCTGGCGTCAGGCTGCAAAGTACGACGTTCCGCGTATCTGCTTCGTCAACAAGATGGACAAGCTGGGCGCTGACTTCTACTACACCGTTGGCACGATCGTCGATCGTCTCGGCGCGAAGCCGTTGGTAATGCAGCTCCCGATCGGTGCTGAGGATGACTTTGACGGTGTCGTTGACCTTCTCGAGATGAAGGCAATGCTGTGGCCAGGCAAGGTCGAGACCGGCACTCCTGCACAGATCACCGAGATCCCGGACGATCTGAAGGAAAAGGCTGAGGAGTACCGTGAGAAGCTCGTCGAGACCGTTGCTGAGTCCGACGAAGAGCTCATGGAGAAGTACTTCGGCGGCGAAGAGCTCACGATCGAGGAGCTCAAGGCTGGCATCCGTAAGCTGACCGTTAATTCGGAAGTTTACCCAGTGTTCTGTGGTACTGCGTACCGCAACAAGGGTGTCGAGCCTGTGCTGGACGCCATCGTCGATTACCTGCCTTCTCCGCTGGATATCGGCGAGGTTCACGGCACCTCCGTCGACGGTGAGGAAGACCTCACGCGTAAGCCTTCCGTTGATGAGCCGTTCTCTGCACTGGCGTTCAAGATTGCTGTGCACCCGTTCTTCGGCAAGCTGACTTACGTGCGCGTGTACTCGGGCCAGGCTATCCCGGGCGAGAACATGATGAACTCCACCAAGCAGCAGCGTGAGCGCGTGGGCAAGCTCTTCCAGATGCACGCGAACAAGGAGAATCCGGTTGAGCACGCTGACGCCGGCAACATCTACGCGTTCATTGGTCTGAAGCACACCACTACTGGTGACACCCTGTGCAACCCTGATCACCCGATCATCCTCGAGTCCATGGACTTCCCGGATCCGGTTATTCAGGTTGCTATTGAGCCGAAGACCAAAGCTGACCAGGAGAAGCTGGGCACCGCTATTCAGAAGCTTGCTGAAGAGGACCCAACCTTCACCGTTCACCTGGATGAGGAGACTGGCCAGACCGTTATCGGCGGCATGGGCGAGCTCCACCTCGACGTCCTCGTTGACCGCATGAAGCGCGAGTTCAAGGTCGAGGCGAACATTGGTTCTCCACAGGTTGCGTACCGCGAGACCATCCGCAAGAAGGTGCAGTCCCTGGACTACACCCACAAGAAGCAGACGGGTGGTTCCGGTCAGTTCGCAAAGGTTATCGTTTCCATCGAGCCTTACAACCCGGATCCAGAGACCCTGGAAGAGGGCGAGAGCGCAACCTACCTGTTCGTCAACGAGGTCACCGGTGGTCGCGTGCCGAAGGAGTACATCCCTTCCGTGGATGCCGGTATCCAGGACGCGATGCAGTACGGCTACCTCGCTGGCTACCCGCTGGTCAACATCAAGGCAACCCTCGAAGACGGCGCTTACCACGAGGTTGACTCCTCCGAAATGGCCTTCAAGATGGCCGGTTCGCAGGTGCTCAAGGAGGCCGTCGCTAAGGCGAAGCCAGTGCTGCTCGAGCCGCTGATGGCTGTTGAGGTTGTCACGCCTGAGGAGTACATGGGTGACGTCATCGGTGACCTGAACTCCCGTCGTGGCCAGGTCAACTCGATGGACGACCGCTCTGGCGCCAAGGTTGTCAAGGCTGTTGTTCCGCTGTCGCAGATGTTCGGCTACGTTGGTGACCTGCGCTCCAAGACGCAGGGTCGCGCGAACTACACCATGGTGTTTGACTCCTACGGTGAGGTTCCGTCCAACGTCGCTCAGGAAATCATCGACGCCCGCAACGGCAACTAATCGCTGCTCCCTGCTTCTCGACGGCCTGCTCACGTGCCAGTGAGCGTGACCGGTAGAAGGAAGCAGGGATGGCCGCTAGTAGCGGTCGCGCTGGAATCGCCACAAGATTGAAGTGGTGGTTTGAGCCGGCCGTTACTCGCGACGAATGATCCCGGAACTTTCGGTCTGACGGTTTGAAAATCAGACTGGGAATCTCTAGGATCAGGTAACTGGCACATTGTGAATGAGCCGACGCCTTTTCGAAGGCAAAGGCAAATGTAAACCACGTGGCTGCGAAGGTCGTAGCCACCATGAAGTCCTAGGAGGACATACAGTGGCAAAGGCAAAGTTCGAACGTACAAAGCCGCACGTCAACATCGGTACCATTGGTCACGTCGACCACGGTAAGACGACCACCACGGCTGCTATCACCAAGGTGCTCGCTGACAAGTACCCGGAGGAGAACAAGTCCTTCGCGTACGACGCGATTGACAAGGCGCCGGAAGAGCGCGAGCGCGGCATTACCATTAACATTTCCCACGTCGAGTACAACACTCCTAAGCGTCACTACGCACACGTGGATGCTCCAGGCCACGCTGACTACATCAAGAACATGATCACCGGTGCTGCTCAGATGGACGGCGCAATCCTCGTGGTTGCTGCTACCGACGGCCCGATGCCTCAGACCCGCGAGCACGTTCTGCTTGCTCGCCAGGTTGGCGTTCCTTACATCCTCGTTGCTCTGAACAAGTGCGACATGGTCGACGATGAGGAAATCATCGAGCTCGTCGAGATGGAAGTTCGTGAGCTTCTCGCAGAGCAGGATTACGACGAAGAGGCTCCAATCGTTCACATCTCCGCTCTGAAGGCTCTTGAGGGCGAGGAGAAGTGGGTTGACTCCATCGTTGAGCTCATGGAAGCTTGCGACAACTCCATTCCGGACCCAGTTCGCGAGACCGACCGTGACTTCCTGATGCCGATCGAGGACATCTTCACCATTTCCGGCCGCGGTACCGTTGTTACCGGCCGTGTTGAGCGTGGCGTCCTGAACCTCAACGACGAAGTTGAGATCATCGGTATCCGCGAGAAGTCCACGAAGACCACCGTCACCTCCATCGAGATGTTCAACAAGCTTCTCGACACCGCTGAGGCTGGCGACAACGCAGCTCTGCTGCTCCGTGGCCTGAAGCGTGAGGACGTTGAGCGTGGTCAGGTTGTCATCAAGCCGGGCGCTTACACCCCTCACTCCAAGTTCGAGGGCTCCGTCTACGTCCTGTCCAAGGACGAGGGTGGCCGTCACACGCCATTCTTCGACAACTACCGTCCTCAGTTCTACTTCCGCACCACCGACGTTACCGGTGTTGTGCACCTGCCTGAGGGCACCGAGATGGTCATGCCTGGCGACAACGTCGACATGTCCGTCGAGCTGATCCACCCAGTCGCTATGGACGAGGGCCTGCGCTTCGCTATCCGCGAGGGCTCCCGTACCGTCGGCGCTGGCCGCGTCACCAAGATCCTCGGCTAATTCAGTCCGATAACGTGACGTAAAGGTCACTCCCCATCGGGGAGTGACCTTTTTTCATGCCTACAGTGCGTTGGGAAGGCAATGGTTCTAGGACCACTATGTCCTGCAACTGGTCACCGTGCTGTTACTTCAGTGCATTGGGCACCGCCGACTTAAGGGACATTTTGTGTGTAACTAGCCGCGTCCAGCCCACCCCTTTCTCACGGCTAGACCGGGGTTGCACTGACGATCATTGCCAGTATTGAATTCTTTCAGCCGCCCATTCAGTGCACCGCTGTGTGCAAGATCGTCTCTCGCCCCGCAGGCTGTATGGCAGCTCAGTTAGCGGCATACCCCACTTGCTTCCCGGTCATGTTCGTGCCCTGGCCAGTATCGTGCACGTCAGGGCTTTGCTCGTCCCCCTGGCAGTATGCGATCGCCCAACGCGTAGAGAGACCGGTTCTTGTTCTCTAGAGCCACCAATCTCGCTGCGCTACCCGCAGACTCGATACATCCCACACGTCAGACGTCATCCGGCGTTCAATTCTCAAGACCGGCGAATGGAACTGTTTTGAAAACCATATCGGGAGTCCGGGAAACCGAATAGATATATACACACAAAATGTCCCTTAAGCCGCACCGTCTGGACACGAAAAGCTCCCCACCTGTTGGTGGGGAGCATTCGCGTGAGTCCTTTTAGGCGCTAACCTGGTCGAAGTGCAGCTTCCACAGGGTATCCACGTTCATTGTGTGGTTTGCCATTCGGAAGTCCTGATCGGCGCGCTCGAGAACGTCAACGACTTCGTCCAGCGAGAATGCTGGGTTGGCAATCGCAACGAATTCAACGGTCGGCCTGGTCTCGACCATCGCAACTTTGGCGTCGGCAGAGTTGATGATGGGGTCCATAGCCAAGTGGTGGCATGCGGCTTCGGCGACGCGTTTGACGTTGATTTCGGTTGTGCCATGCTCGGCGTCGGCTGCGGTGATGGCGCGGGTGGAGAACCCGCGGCTGCGAATATTTGCGATAATGGCCCACAGCCCGATAATTACCAGCACAACCGCACCGACGATCAACGCGGTGTTGTACCAGGAACGGTAGGGCAGGTTGCCGATCACCACTGGATCCACTTGCTGGATCCATTGGCTGACGTAGGGGATGTCCCAGAAGTATGCGAGTGGAACGAACCCGATGCAGAGCAACAAAACTCCGAGGATGAAGACGAGTATGCGGTCAAAGAACGCAAGTGTCTTGGTCATTTACTTCGCCTCCTGTTCAGCAACTGGTGCTGGCGCTTCGGTCTTGATGGTGATGGCGGGTACCTGCTCCAGACGCTGGAACTCACCAACGAGAGTTTCGTGCGCTTGCTGCTCTACCTCGGGGCGTTGCGTGTCGGTCTGCATTGTGAGTGTGACCTTCTTCCGGTCAGCCTTGGTGCGTGCATGATTAGCTCCGAACTGGGATGTTGCAAGGAATGTTGACTTCCGTGCGATGTCCACTGGTCGTGTCCAGATCGAAACTGGGGACTGCACGCGAAGGTGCGTCTTCTGGCGAGGTTTGAGCGATGCAACCACAAGCGCGAGCCCTACGAGCATCACAATGATGCCAACTGCGACGCCCACCCACGTGATGTCAATGAGATTCAACGTCAACTGGTCGTAGAGCTCGGGGAGCCACTCCGGTTGGTTGCTAGTTTCCTGGAGTCGCACCCAAGCGTCGTGCCCGGTAACAACGGCGCCCCCGAGGAACGCCAGGCCAGCGAGCACGGTGATCCAGCGAGCAACTGGGCTAGCTTTAGGTGCGGCAGCCGGGTGCGGGCCTACTGGGGCGACGGGCGTATTAGGTTCGGTCATAGTACTTCACCGCCGGTTTGATCGTAATTTCACGAAGCGGCTGAGGTTGCGGTGCCGATACCGTCGTCGGTGCCGCAGTGCGCTTCACGCGAATGGGCTTGAGCGGCGCAGGTTGCGGAACGCTCGGGCTATATACGCGCTGTTTGCGTGTTTGCACGCCAAGCAGTCGGGCAGGCTCCGGTGTCCGTGGACGGAAAACTCGCGCGGGCTGTGCTTCGAAGCCCTTGGTACGCACGGGGTACGGAGTCGGAGCAGTAATGGATTTCACAGAGACTGGCTCTGGAACGTGGGTGTCCGTCAGGTCGTCGACAAGCGAGCGAGCGACGATATCGTGCAACGGTTCCGGCTCCTTCGTCGTCGGGGACTCTACGTCCAAAGGCTTGACCTTCAGCGGAGTCGGGATGATGAACGACTGGTGGTTTGCAACGTCGTCCCACGAGACGGGTTCACCGGCGTTCGCGGTGACGTTTGCCACCTCGATATTGACGCTGGAGACGTCCAGCCCAGTCAATGTCCGGATGTGCGAGATGATCGTTGAACGCACGGCGTCCGTGATGGCAGCAATGGGGGCAGGGTAAGTAGTAGCGATCTCGGCTTCGACGGCCGCGGTGCCTGAAACTCGGTCCAGGCGGACATCGATTTGGGGAAAGCTGCGGCCTGCCAAACCTGCAAGCTTTGCGTCCATTTCGATCGTGCCGGGCACTGACGAAGCCGCCACCTCAGCAATCTGCGCGATGACGCGCTCACTGAGATGGAATTGGTTCGACGCCATTAGCTACGACCCTTGCCCGAGCTGGTGCTCAGGATTTCTGCGAGGTCCAGCTTGCCATCAAGCTGGGCGCCGACGACACCACCAATGACGGAGAAGAGAACGAGCCACAGTAGCCCGAGTCCGCCGCCAAAGGTGACGAAGAAAGCAACGATAATGCCGATAATGACACCGGTTAACGCTTTGTTAGATAAAAGATTCATTGTTCACCACTTACTTGTAGTTGTGGGTACGCAACGCGGACGCCCTAATGGGCGTTCCTATTCGGCGTCGGCGACAACAACGTCGACGAAATCGACATCGGTGGCGCGCAGGGTAGCGGTGCGTACGTCGTCGGCGACGGAGTGAATGTCCCGTTCGCTCGAAACGTCGTAAATAAAGTTGACTTCAAGGCCGCGGAGGTTGGGGTCTGAGGATCGCGTCGCGGGTTTGAGCCCTTCGATCCGCTCACCGGGTAGCAGGAGGGCAACTTCACCGAAGAACCCGCTGTGCATACCCGCAACGCCAGGGACAGCCAAAATGGCGTCCCGGGCGGCTTCGGCCACCTCGCGGCTAACGGAGGTGTACGCCATAACTACTGAGCCAGCGCCTGGTTAGCGTTGTAAGCGGCCTCGTTGGACTCCTCGTTGTCCTGCTCCGGCAGGTGGACGTCGTGAACAGTGACGTCGACGCGGTCAACGATAAGGCCGGTCATGCGGGTAACAGCAACAGTGATGTTCTCGCGGATGGCGTTTGCGAGCTCGTGGATGGCGACGCCGTACTCCGCAATAATTGCAACAGCGACGGAAGCGTGGCCGTCCTCGACAACGACATCGACGCCCTGCTGAACATTGGTGGAGGAGGTCAGCGACTCGCGAACAGCGCCCCACATGCGTGCAGCGCCACCGCCCAGGTTGTAAACTCCGGAAACTTCGCGGGCGGCGATGCCGGCGATCTTGCCGACGACGTTGTCGTCGATCATCGTGGTGCCGTGCTCAGTCTCAAGGTTGGAGTTGCGGGTGCGAACCTGCTCTGTCTCCTTTGCCTCGGTGGTGGCAGGAGTGTTCTCGGTTGCATTGTGGTCGGCCATGGAAAATCCCTTCGTCTATATATTGGGTAAAGAAAAGTACGACGGACAGACGCCCGTGTAAACACCCAGGGTACACAGCAACCAGCTAGCTTGCCTGAATCGATGCAAAAATTTCCGAATGGATATCAGTCTGCAACCAAACTGAAATGTTCGGAGAAGGGGTTGCACTTCTTGCAAGAACGTGTTTTAATACTCGGGTTGCCTCGACATGGCGGCCGCAAGGTTGTGATGGTGGGGTAAACATGACACCTTCCAAAGAAGGTTTTTATCTAGGTTAACTAGGTGAGAAACCGGAGAAGGGACATGGCAAATAAACAGCGGCAGTACGCAAGGGTCACGCACCCTTCCGAGTCTGACACCCCGATGCACGTGTGCACCGAGGCGGAAGCACTGAAGTAAGCGCGCAGTTTATTGTCGCGTTACTCACCTTCCGGAAGTGTCAAACAGTCAATGAAAACGACACTGGCGTTGAGCCATGGGCCCAGCCCGGACAACGTTATAGAGAAACTAGAAGCTACAACCCCACCGCTTCGTTCAGAATGTGGGGATGCGAGGAAGAGGTAAGCGTGGCGGGACAGAAGATCCGCATCAGGCTGAAGGCCTACGACCACGAAGCGATCGACGCATCTGCGAAGAAGATCGTTGAGACGGTCACCCGCACGGGTGCCCGCGTCGTTGGACCGGTGCCGTTGCCCACAGAGAAGAACGTGTACGCCGTTATTCGTTCTCCCCACAAGTACAAGGACTCTCGCGAGCACTTTGAGATGCGCACGCACAAGCGTCTCATCGACATTCTCGATCCGACGCCGAAGACGGTTGACGCGCTCATGCGTATCGACCTTCCTGCAAGCGTTGACGTGAACATCCAGTAATCACTAGAGATCCGACAACCTGTAAGTAGTGGAGAACTAATACATGTCTGATAACCAGATCAAGGGCATTCTGGGCACCAAGCTCGGCATGACCCAGATCTTCGACGACGAGAACCGTGTTATCCCGGTTACCGTCGTTGAGGCTGGGCCGTGCGTGGTCACCCAGATCCGTACACCAGAGACTGATGGCTACTCCGCCATCCAGATTGCTTACGGCGACATCGATCCCCGTAAGACGAACAAGCCAGAGGCTGGCCACTTCAAGAAGGCTGGCGTCACCCCACGTCGCTACGTAGCTGAAATCCGCATGGATGACACCTCTGCGTACGAACTCGGCCAAGAGATCACCGTCAATCTGTTTGACGGCGACGTCTTCGTCGACGTTGCTGGCACCACCAAGGGCCACGGCTTCGCTGGCGCAATGAAGCGTCACGGCTTCGCGGGCCAGGGTGCAGCACACGGTAACCAGGCTGCTCACCGTCGCGTTGGTGGCATTGGTGGCGCGTCTACGCCGGGTCGCGTGTTCAAGGGCAAGCGCATGGCTGGCCGTATGGGCGGTAACCGCGTTACTACCCAGAACCTGAAGATTCAACGCATCGACGGCGACAACAACCTCCTCCTCATCAAGGGTGCTATCCCTGGTGCGAAGGGTTCTGTTGTTACCGTCAAGACCGCAGTGAAGGGCGGTGCTCACGCATGACGAACCTGACGTTGAACGTCCACACCGCAGACGGAAAGACCAACGGTTCCGTTGAGCTTCCGGCAGAACTTTTTGACCGTGAAGCTTCCATTCCCCTGATGCACCAGGTTGTGACAGCTCAGCTGGCAGCCGCTCGTCAGGGCACTCACGCCACCAAGACCCGCGGCATGGTCCGCGGTGGTGGTAAGAAGCCATTCCGCCAGAAGGGCACCGGTCGCGCTCGTCAGGGCTCGATCCGCGCGCCACACTTCACCGGCGGTGGCATTGTCCACGGTCCGCAGCCGCGTTCTTACGCGCAGCGCACCCCAAAGAAGATGATCAAGGCTGCACTTGCTGGTGCACTCACTGATCGTGTTCGCAACGAGCGCATCCACCTCATTGAGGAGCTTGTTCCGGGCCAGAAGCCTTCGACCAAGTCTGCTCGTGCGTTCATTGAGCGTCTGACTGACCGTAAGTCGGTGCTGCTCGTGATCGGCCGTGAGGATGTTAACTCCCGTCTGTCCGCAAGGAACCTGCCGGGCGTCACCATTCTTGAGCCGGCGCAGCTGAACACCTACGACGTGCTGAACGCCGATGACGTTGTGTTCTCGGTTGAGGCGCTGCACACCTTCATCAACCGTGGCAAGGCTGAAGCTGCGGAGGAGGAGAAGTAAATGGCTAAGATCGTGAATTCCCGCGACATCATCATCGCGCCGGTCCTCTCTGAGAAGACCTACGCGCTGATGGAGCAGAACACCTACACGTTTTTTGTAGCGAAGTCTGCTAACAAGACCCAGATCAAGATTGCCGTGGAAGAGATTTTCGGCGTCGACGTCGCTTCGGTGAACACCGTGAACCGTGAGGGCAAGCGCAAGCGTTCCCGCACTGGTTTCGGTAAGCGCAAGGACACCAAGCGCGCCTACGTTACTCTCCGCGAGGGCAGCGATCCCATCGACATCTTCGGCGGCGCAGCCGTCTAAGTGACTCGATAGAAAAGGACAAAATATGGCTATTCGTAAGTACAAGCCGACAACCCCGGGTCGCCGTGCCAGCTCTGTTTCGGAGTTCGAGGAGCTTACCCGCTCCACTCCGGAAAAGTCGCTGCTGCGCCCGCTCCCGAAGAAGGGTGGCCGCAACACGCACGGCCACATCACCACTCGTCACCGTGGTGGCGGCCACAAGCGTCGCTACCGCGTGATTGACTTCCGTCGTTCGGACAAAGACGGCGTGCTGGCAAAGGTTGCTCACATCGAGTACGACCCGAACCGCACCGCTAACATTGCTTTGCTCCACTACTACGACGGTGAGAAGCGCTACATCATCGCTCCGAAGGGCCTGAAGCAGGGTGCCGTCGTTGAGGCTGGTCCTAACGCCGACATCAAGGTTGGTAACAACCTCCCACTTCGTAACATCCCGACCGGTACGACGATCCACGCTGTTGAGCTCAAGCCTGGTGCAGGTGCCAAGCTTGCTCGTTCCGCAGGCGCTTCTATTCAGCTGCTCGGTAAGGAAGGTTCCTACGCAGTGCTGCGTATGCCGTCCTCCGAAATTCGCCGCGTGGACATCCGCTGCCGCGCAACCGTTGGTGAGGTCGGCAACGCTGACCAGATCAACATCCGCTGGGGCAAGGCTGGCCGTATGCGCTGGAAGGGCTGGCGCCCAACGGTCCGCGGTGTTGTCATGAACCCTGTGGATCACCCACACGGTGGTGGTGAAGGTAAGACTTCCGGTGGTCGTCACCCAGTGTCCCCATGGGGCAAGAAGGAAGTTCGCACCCGCAACCCAAACCGTTACTCAAACAACATGATCGTGCGACGCCGTCGCTCGAAGAACAAGAAGCGTTAAGAGGAGGTAGTAAGACATGCCACGTAGCCTAAAGAAAGGCCCGTTCGTCGATGAGCACCTCCTCAACAAGGTGGACGCTCAGAACGATGCAGGCACCAAGCAGGTAATCAAGACCTGGTCTCGCCGTTCGACCATTCTCCCAGATTTCATCGGACACACTTTCGCCGTCCACGACGGCCGCAAGCACGTCCCGGTGTTTGTCGACGAGTCCATGGTCGGCCACAAGCTCGGCGAGTTTGCACCAACCAAGACCTTTAAGGGTCACGTCAAGGAACAGAAGGGACGTCGATAAGCAATGGCTGACACCATCACCACTGCATCCGCGACGGCCAAGTTCGTTCGTGTTTCTCCGATGAAGGCGCGCCGCGTGCTCGCCCTCGTCCGTGGGAAGTCCGTCTCCGAGGCTCTCGCAGTCCTGAAGTACGCACCACAGGGTGCTGCGAAGGACGTCGCCAAGGTTGTTGCATCTGCAGCCGCCAACGCTGAAAACAACTTCGGTTTGGACCCGCGTACGCTGGTCGTCTCCGAGTGCTGGGCAAACGAAGGTCCGACCATGCGTCGCTTCCAGCCACGCGCTCAGGGTCGCGCATTCCAGATCCGGAAGCGCACCTCGCACATCACCGTAGTTGTCGAGTCCAAGGAAGGGGCGAAGTAATGGGCCAGAAGATTCACCCACACGGCCTGCGCCTGGGTATCACGTCCGACTGGAAGTCCCACTGGTACGCCGACAAGAACTACGCTGATTACGTCGCAGAAGACATCAAGATCCGCGAGTTCCTGTCCAAGGGCCTCGAGCGCGCCGGTATCTCCGACGTCGTCATCGAGCGCACCCGTGACCGCGTCCGCGTCGACATTCACACTGCCCGCCCGGGCATCGTGATTGGCCGTCGTGGCGCTGAGGCTGACCGCATCCGCCGTGAGCTCGAGAAGCTCACCGGCAAGATGGTTGCGCTGAACATCCTCGAGGTCAAGAACGTCGACGCCGACGCGACGCTCGTTGCTCAGTCCATCGCTGAACAGCTGGTCAACCGCGTTGCGTTCCGTCGTGCGATGCGCAAGGCAATCCAGTCCGCTATGCGTAACCCACAGGTCAAGGGCATCAAGGTCATGACCTCGGGTCGTCTCGGCGGCGCTGAAATGTCCCGCGTCGAGCGCTACCACGAAGGCCGTGTGCCACTGCACACCCTTCGTGCTGAGATCGACTACGGCATCGCAGAAGCACACACGACCTTCGGCGTCATCGGCGTCAAGGTTTGGATCTACAAGGGCGACGTCGTCGGTGGCGTGCGCGAGTCCGAGCTCAACGCTCCGTCGAACGAGCGTCGTGGCCGTGGCGATCGCCGCCCACGCCGTGGTGGCCAGCGCCGCCAGCGTGCAGAGCAGAAGCAGGAGGGCTAATCAATGCTTATTCCTAAGCGTGTGAAGTACCGCCGCCAGCACCGCCCGACTCGTTCTGGCGTGTCCAAGGGTGGCAACACGATCAACTTCGGTGACTACGCTCTGCAGGCTCTCGAGCCGGCGTACATCACCAACCGTCAGATTGAGGCGGCTCGTATTGCGATCAACCGCCACGTCAAGCGTGGTGGCAAGGTCTGGATCAACATCTTCCCGGACCGTCCGTTGACGCAGAAGCCGCTCGGTGTTCGTATGGGCTCCGGTAAGGGCCCTGTCGAGAAGTGGGTCGCTAACGTAAAGCCGGGACGTATTCTCTTTGAGATGTCCTACCCGAACGACGCAACCGCTATCGAGGCACTGCGCCGCGCAGGCGCGAAGCTGCCTTGCAAGGTTCGCATCATCAAGAAGGAGGACCAGTTCTAATGGCAAACGGTACCCCCGCATCCGAGTTCCGCGAGCTCAACGACGAAGAGCTGCGCGCTCGTCTGTCCGAGGCAAAGGAAGAGCTGTTTAACCTGCGCTTCCAGCTTGCTACCGGCCAGCTGACCAACAACCGCCGCATCTCCACCGTGAAGCGCGACATCGCACGTATCTACACCGTGCTGCGCGAGCGCGAGCTCGGCCTGTCCGTTGTTCCGGGAGCTGAGGCTTAATCATGAGTGAGGCAAACGTGAACGAACAGACCAACGAGAAGCGTGTTCAGAAGAACCGCCGCGGCTACGTCGTCTCCGACAAGATGGACAAGACCATCGTTGTCGAGGTCGAGGACCGCAAGTCCCACGCCCTGTACGGCAAGATCGTCCGTACCACCAAGCGCGTGAAGGCACACGACGAGGAGAACACCGCCGGTGTTGGCGACCTCGTCCGCATCCAGGAGACGCGTCCGCTGTCCAAGGACAAGCACTTCCGTCTCGTGGAGATCATTGAGAAGGCACGCTAAACCCATCCGGTAGAGGCGTCCGACTCAAGGACAAGAGAGCACCACCCCCAAGTTTCGCGACGAGGGGGTGGTGCTTTTTGCATTTCGGTACACTTTCTGGTGTTCGATATCACCAATTTGAAGGAGTCCATGATGGGTACTGGTAAGTTTTGTGTCACCGTTGCACACGCGAAGGATAATGAGGACCTGGCGACGCTCGGCTTCGTCGTCGCGAACGCTGCTGTTGGTTCCGCGCAGGACACGATGGTGTTCCTGTCCTCCGAGGGCGCTCGCCTCGCTGTGAAGGGCTACGCGGACGACATCCATGAGGAGGGCTTCGCTCCAATCAAGGAGTTGATTGAGAACTTCGTTGCCGCAGAGGGCAAGCTGTACGTGTGCGCGCCTTGTGCCAAGAAGCGTGGCTTCGGGGAAGAGGATCTTATCGACGGCGCCACCATCGTCGGCGGCGCAAAGCTGGTTGAGTTCCTGGCGGACGGCACCCCAAGCGTTTCCTACTAGGGCAGCGAT
This sequence comes from Corynebacterium pseudogenitalium, assembly GCF_024453815.1. NCBI lineage: Bacteria > Bacillati > Actinomycetota > Actinomycetes > Mycobacteriales > Corynebacteriaceae > Corynebacterium > Corynebacterium pseudogenitalium. The sequence continues at coordinate 424,855 of NZ_CP072934.1, forward strand.
GGCTCAGCAAGAGAATGTGCACCCGTACGCTCCAGACGCCAGCTTTGATGGCGGCGATCTGGACTGCGGTAACGGGTTGCTGCTGTTGATTCGAAAGAACATCGATCCGCTCGAGTCTGGTCAGCTGCTAGAGATTATCTCCTACGACTCCACAGTCAAGGTGGATCTGCCTTCCTGGTGTAACTTGACTGGCAATGACTTGGTCAACGTGGTTGAGGAGCCAGAGCACAAGCGGTGGTGCTTCCTTGTGTCGAAGGGGGCGTTCACGAAGCCCGTGGAGGTTGCTGATATCCCGGCTGCTCCCGAGGCTGTGCGCCCGAAAAAGAAGAAGGGGCCGCGCAAGCGCCCGCAGATGCCGGTGACGCAGGAGGTCGTGGAGCCGACGATCGCCAAGGAACTGCCTGAGCCAGCTCCCGCGCCGGAGATTCCGGCCGGATCTGTGCTGACGATGGGCTCTTGGCCGCGGTCTCCGTGGTTGTTGGATGCGCTGCACCGCCACCTCGAAGAGCGGATGGATGAGGGCACGTTCCAGGCCACAGCCGACGACGCAGTGCGCCTTGTGCTTGCGGCGCAGGAGCGGGCCGGAGTGGACGTCGTCACGGATGGTGAAATGCGACGCGACAACTACTCGAGCTTCGTCGCGGGGCGTCTGCAGAACTGCCAGCTCATCCCGATTACGGACCTGCTGCCGTACGTGGATGACCCGGAGGAGTTCGAGCGCGAGCTTCGCGCGTTGGACGTCCCGGCGGGCGAGGTGCGCCACCCGGCGGTCTTTGGCCCGCTTGGTCGCGATAAGCCGCTGGTTGCGCACGAGGTTGAGTTTGTGCAGCAGCTCACCGACCGCCCGGTGAAGGTGTGCCTGCCAGGGCCGTATCTGCTCACACGCACGATGTGGATGGAGTGTGTCTCCGACCGCGCGTACGAGAACCGCGAGGAGATGTCGAAGGATATCGTCCGCGTGCTACGCGAGGAGCTCCACGAATTGCTGGCGAAGGGAACGTCGCTGGTGCAGATCGATGAGCCGGTGCTTACTGAAGTCGTGTACGGGCAGGCAGGCGGGGGCGGCCGCACGTTTATGTGTGGCGCGCTCGACGGCCTGGAGGGCACGGTGGATGAGGAGCTGGAGTTCGCGAAGTCCCTGCTCGACGAGCTCACAGAAGGGCTGCCGAAGGACAGGTTGGCGCTGCACGTGTGCCGCGGCAACTGGACCACGGACGAGTCGGCGGCGCTGACGGGCGATTACGCTCCGTTTGTTGAGCTTTTCGCCTCGCTGAACGTGGGTATGTTGTCCATGGAGTTGGCGACGCCTCGCGCCGGCGATATCCGAGCCCTCGAGGGAATCCGCGACGACCAGCGCATCTGCGTTGGCGTGCTGAACCAAAAACTCCAGGAGCTGGAGCCGGTCGAAGCAGTGGAGGAGCGCATCGAGCGCGCCCTGGACACGTTCGGAGCTGACCGGGTGGTCTTCTCCACGGACTGCGGTTTTGCAACGTTTGCGGATAACCCGATCGTGGCCGCGAACTTGGCTGAGCAGCAACTCGCGCTCATTGTGCAGGCCCGCGACAATGTGATGGCGCGCCGCAATGCATGAGGATCACTACTGGGACGCCCAGGACATCGCGTGCGGTGATGTCCTGGTGCGCCTCTTCCTCTTGTTCCGCGACCAGATCAAGGATGGGGAAGTGCTGCACTTGCGGTCCACGAACGAGGCGATCGATATCGATATTCGTGCCTGGTGCGGCCTGACCGGCAACACGTTGCTGCGCGCGGATCACCCGGAGTTTTATATCCGTAAAACTTCTGATTGATGTGAAACTTCGGCTATCCTTAGCGCTGTGAATAAAGGACTGCGCCGAACGAACCGTGTCGTTTCCCGAGCCCTCGCAACCGTTGGGCTCGGGCTTTGTATTCTTGCCTCTACCGCCGCCTGCGGGTTTGGGGGCGGTCAGCCGGTCATGGCAGCTGATACGACAGAGCTCGCTCCTCGTGATGTTGCTGCCAAAGTGCCGGTCACCGCGACGGTGGAGGCTGCCACGGTGACCGCGTTGACGACGCACCTGACCGGCCCGGTCACAGCCCTGAACGTGAAGGTGGGACAGCGTGTCGAGGCGGGCCAGGTCGTCGCGGTCCTGGATACGTCGGGGGTCCAGCGTGAGATTGATGCGCAGCGCGCGCAGCAGATTTCGGCGGATGTCGCGGCGCAGAATCAGCTTGAGCAGGCCCAGCAGGCTTACCGGCAGTCGAGCGACGCGATGCAGCGTGGCCTGAACCCGCAGGTGACGCAGGCGGAGGCGGCGCTTCGCCAGGCTGATGGCCAGTTGCAGGAGGCTACCGCAGTTTTCGAGCAGCGAAAGAAAGCAGTCGCTGCGGGCCTGGACAGCACGCTGCTTACGCAGGCGCAGGGCGTGGACTCGGCGCGTCGTGACGCGCTGACGGCGGCCCTGGAGTCTGTGCGTGGCAACCACGGCATCTTCCAATCCGGGATGGCGCAAGACGATGCTGTGCAGCCGTTGCTGAGCAAACTGGAGGCCGACGAACGCTACCGCGGCGCGAAGCACAACCTTTCTGCGGCGCAAAAAGCGTACGACGCTGCCCTCAACGACACCGACGCGGATCTTGCGGCGAAGCAGCGCGCAGTTGCCCAGGCATTTGATGCGAAGGCGGAGGCAGCGGTCGGGCTCGAGGTAGCAAAGCTTGCGGCCCAGCAGCAGCTCGACTCCCAGGCGGCAGCGGTGCAGCAGGCACAGCGTGGGGTGCAGGCGGCGCAGGCCGCGGCGGGCCAGTCAATCGCGCAGCTTGAGGTCGACGTGGCGTCGGGCCAGGTGCGAGCCCCGATCGCGGGTGTGGTCGCGGAGGTCGCGGTGAAGCAGGGGCAGACGCCGACGGGCTATCTGCTCTCTGTGGCGGACCCGAACCGGCTGGTGCTGCGCGCGAGCGTCAAGGAGCTGGACTCGGCGAAGATGAAGCCGGGCGACGCCGTCTCGTTCACCACGCCTGGCACCGGCGCGAAGAAGTTTAAGGGCCGTGTGCTGGATGTTTCATCGGTTGCGGAAACGCAGCCCGCGGCGGATGGGGCGTCGGCGCAGGCGGCGCGCCCGGAGTTCCCCGTGGAGATCGAGGTTCTGGGTGATACCGAGGGCCTCAAGATCGGCGGCACGGCCAAGGCGCAGATCACCACGGAGTCCGCGAAGGACGCGCTCGCTGTGCCGCGGGAGGCCGTCGTCGATGAGAACGGTAGCTACTCGGTGTACGCGCTGCGCCCGAAGGATGACGGGGACAAGTTCGAGGTAGTGAAGACGCCTGTCAAGGTTGGGCTGGTGTCGGATTCGGATGTGGTCGTAGAGGGCGTCGAGAAGGGGACGCGGGTGCTGAACAAGCCTGCCGAGTATCGCGAACGCGTCGGTGCCACCGTGACCTTGGTTGAGGAGCAGGAGTGAACCCGCGCGAATCTGTCAGACTCGCTACGGTGAGCCTGCGGGCGAACAAGATGCGCTCGGCGCTGACGCTGCTCGGGGTGATCATTGGCATCGCCTCGGTGATTGCGATTATGACGCTGGGTAAGGCGATGCAGAAGCAGACGCTGGACAGCCTGGAGCAGTTCGGCATTCACGACGTCCACCTCGAAGTCAAGCCCCGCCAGGAGGATGACAGCGAGGCCGCCCGCTACATGTTCCAAGAAATTGACGACGCCTCGAAGCTCACCCCCGACATGATCGAGGACCTGCGCGCCGAACTCGGGACGCGGGCGAAGGGTATCGCGTTTGAGTTGGATAGCTCGACAGCTCAGGCGACACGCGGGCTGGCGCACGGCACCACGATGGTGAGTTTTGTCAACGCTGACCAGCTGGAGATGCAGAACCTGCCGCTGACCGCCGGGCGATTTCTGACCCAAGACGACATTGAGGCGAACCGCGCCGTGGCGGTGGTCTCGCCGGAGGTTGTGGAGCAGCTGTTCAATAACGACCCTGATTCGGCGATCGGGCAGGAAGTCGAGCTGGACATCGGCGGGCAGTACGCTTCGGTGCAGGTGGTCGGTGCGTACGGGCACTTTGAGAAGCAGGGAGTGCTGGTCGGGGACTTTTCGCAGTCGATGATGGCGGTGCCGTACACGGTGCAGCCGGACATGATGCGCACGCCGGTGCCTGGCGTGGACAACGTGAGCGTGCGCGCCGCGGACGGCGCCGACACCGATCAAGTGGCCAAGGACGTCCAGGCGTGGGCGGACCGCGCCTATGAGGACGACCCCGATTACAAGGGGAAAGTGGCCGACATGAAGCGTGACATCGATCAGCTCAACCAGACGTTGACCATGATGAGCGTGGTGGTCTCCGCAATCGGCGGGATCTCGCTACTCGTCGGCGGTATCGGCGTGATGAACATCATGTTGATTACCGTGACGGAGCGCACCCGTGAGATCGGTGTGCGCATGGCGCTGGGCGCGACGCGTCGGATGATCCGCACGCAGTTTGTCACCGAGGCGATGATCGTCTGCCTCATCGGCGGGCTCTTCGGCGTGGTCGTGGGCGCGGGCTTCGGCATGCTGGGCGCGCTGCTGCTGAACGCCTTCGTGTTCCCCCCGATCTCGGCAGTGCTACTCTCACTGGTATTCGCGCTGCTGATTGGCCTGTTCTTCGGCTACTACCCGGCAAACCGCGCATCGAGAATGAACCCGATCGAAGCCCTGCGCTACGAATAGCAACAACGTTTGGAGTGACACATATGGCAGCCACCGTGCTGACCACGGAAAACACGCGCCGGTACAAGCCCGAGCCATCAGTGGCGACAGCGCTGAAGACACCGCGCATCCTGACGAAGGAGGTCCTCGCCGGGCTGGTTGTGGCGCTGGCGCTGATCCCAGAGGCGATCAGCTTCTCCATCATCGCAGGAGTGGACCCGAAGATCGGGCTGTACTCCTCCTTCATCATGGCGATGGTGATCGCGATTACGGGTGGGCGCCCCGCCATGATCGCGGCCGCCACCGGTGCGGTGGCGCTGGTAATCGCGCCACTGGTGAGGGATTACGGCTACGACTACATGGTGGCGGCCATCATGCTCGCCGGGGTGTTCCAGATTGTGTTGGCGGTAGCTGGCGTCGCAACGCTGATGCGGTTCTTGCCGCGCAGCGTGATGATCGGCTTCGTCAACGCGCTGGCGATTCTCATCTTTGTGGCGCAGCTGCCCGAAATTATCGGCATTCACTGGGCGGTGTACCCGCTGCTGGCGCTGGCCATCGTGATCATGGTGGTGATGCCGAAGTTTACGCAGGCGGTTCCGGCGCCGCTCATTGCGATTCTGGTGGTCACGCTCATCGCGGTCGCTACGAAGGCACCCGTGCCGACGGTCGGAGACCGCGGCGAGCTGCCGAGCAGCCTGCCCGAATTCTTCATCCCACACGTGCCGCTGACCTGGGAGACGCTTCGGATCATCGCACCGTACTCGCTCGGCGTGGCGCTCGTCGGCCTGATGGAGTCGCTGATGACCGCGAAGCTGATCGATGAAGTCACGGACACGCATTCCAACAAGACCCGCGAGAGCTGGGGGCAGGGCGTCGCGAACATTGTCACCGGCCTGTTCGGCGGGATGGGTGGCTGCGCCATGATCGGCCAGTCCATGATCAACGTGAAGGTCTCCGGGGCTCGCACCCGTATTTCCACCTTCCTGGCGGGCGCGTTCCTGCTCATCCTGATGCTCGCGTTCGGCGAGTACGTCGCCATGATCCCGATGGCTGCGCTGGTTGCCGTGATGGTGATGGTGTCGGTGGGCACGTTCGACTGGCACTCGGTGATGCCGAGCACGCTGCGCAAGCTGCCGGCTTCGGAAACCGTCACGATGCTGATCACGGTTGCGGTGGTGCTGGCGACGAACAACCTGGCTATCGGCGTCGTGGTTGGCGTGCTTGTGGCGTCCGTAATCTTTGTGCGAAACGTCGCCCACCTGGTGGAAGTGACCCGCGAAGTTGTCGACGGCGTGGCCCACTACGTGGTGTCCGGCCAGCTGCTGTTTGCCTCCTCCAACGACCTGACCACTCTGTTCATGTACTCGGAGGACCCCGACGAAGTGGTCGTGGACCTGCACCGCGCGCACGTGTGGGACGCGTCGACGGTCGCGGCGCTCGACAGCATTGAACAAAAATACGAAGAGCGCGGCAAGCACGTGCGCTTCATCGGCATGAACCCGAGTACCACGGAGTTTCACAGCAAGCTCACGGGCTCTCTGAGATAGGGTTCGGCGGCGTCACTTTTTCAGGAACTACGCCGCGTGTAAAATTCGCCCCATGTGTGGAATCGTTGGATACATAGGTGGCGAGCGTGCACGCGAGCACGACGCCCTCACCGTCATTATTGATGGGCTTCGCAGGCTCGAATACCGCGGTTATGACTCGGCCGGGGTAGCAGTCATGCAGGGCGACACCATCGCGTGCAGGAAGAAGGCAGGCAAGGTCGCGGACCTAGAGCAGGCCATCGCAGAGGCACCGCTTGCGCCCTCCAACCTGGGCATCGGGCACACCCGGTGGGCAACCCACGGCGGGCCTACCGACGCCAACGCCCACCCCCACGTCGTCGGCGACGGCGCACTGGCCGTGGTGCACAACGGCATCATCGAGAACTTCGCGGCACTCCGCGCCGAGCTGAGCGAGAAGGGCTACACGTTCCGCTCCGAAACTGACACCGAGGTAGCAGCCACGCTGCTGCTGGACATCTTCAATACTGAGGCGAACAAGGACCTCACCGAGGCAATGCGCCTGACCGCCCTGCGACTCGAGGGCGCGTTCACGCTGCTGGCCATCGAGCAGGAATTCCCGGACCGTATCGTTGCGGCGCGCTGGAACTCACCGCTGGTGATCGGCCTGGGCGAGGGTGAGAACTTCCTCAGCTCTGACGTCTCCGGCTTCATCGAGTTCACCCGCGACGCGGTGGAGATGGACAACGGGCAGATCGTTACCCTGACCGCCGACAGCTACGACATCATTGACTTCGAAGGCAACCACGCCGAGGGCAGCCCGTTCCGCGTCGAGTGGGACGTCACCGCCGCAGAAAAGGGTGGGTTTGATTCCTTCATGGCGAAGGAGATCCACGACCAACCGGCCGCCGTTCGCGACACGCTGTACGGCCGCTTCGACGCCGAGGGCAAGCTCACGCTCGACGAACTACGTATCGACGAGTCCGTGCTGCGCAGCGTCGACAAGATCATCATCGTGGCCTGCGGTACCGCTGCGTACGCGGGGCACGTGGCGAAGTACGCGATTGAGCACTGGTGCCGCATCCCGACGGAGGTCGAGCTGGCGCACGAGTTCCGCTACCGCGACCCGATCGTCACCCCGAACACCCTGGTCGTAGCAATTTCGCAGTCCGGCGAGACCATGGACACCCTCATGGCTGTACGCCACGCGCGCGAGCAGGGCGCGAAGGTCATCGCGATCTGCAACACGGTCGGCTCCTCCATCCCGCGTGAGGCCGACGCCTCCCTGTACACCTACGCCGGCCCAGAGATCGCAGTGGCGTCGACGAAGGCGTTCATCTCCCAGATCGTGGCGTCCTACCTGTTGGCGCTGTACCTGGCGCAGGTTCGCGGCAACAAGTTCACCGACGAAATCCAGACCATCATTGCTGAGCTGGAGGAGATGCCGGAGAAGATCCAGTGGATCCTGGACAACGAGGCAGAAATCCAGGAACTTGGCCGCGAGCTCGCCGACGCGAAGTCGGTGCTCTTCCTCGGCCGCCACGTCGGCTTCCCAGTCGCGCTCGAGGGGGCACTGAAGCTCAAGGAGGTCGCCTACCTGCACTCCGAGGGCTTCGCCGCAGGCGAGCTCAAGCACGGCCCGATCGCGCTGGTTGAGGAAGGGCAGCCGGTGTTCGTCATCGTGCCGTCGAAGCGTTCGCGCCACAACCTGCACGCCAAAGTTGTCTCCAACATCCAGGAAGTCCGCGCGCGTGGTGCCGTCACCATCGTGATCGCGGAAGAGGGCGACGAAGACGTGAACCGCTTCGCCAACCACGTGATCCGCATCCCGCAGTCGGCCGGCCTCATGCAGCCCCTCTTGTCGACGATCCCACTGCAGATCTTCGCCTGCACCGTTGCGCAGGCACGTGGCTTGAACGTGGACCAGCCACGCAACCTGGCGAAGTCCGTCACGGTGGAGTAGCGCGCTAGAGTGGCCGCATGAAGAAGTTTGGGTTCCTTTCATTCGGCCACCACGCACCACCCGGGCGCCAGGGGATGACCGCGCGCGAGGCGCTACAGGACACCGTGGAGCTCGCGCGCCAGGCGGACGCGATTGGTGTCAACGGCGCCTACGTGCGAGTGCACCACTTCGCGCCGCAGTTCGCGTCTCCGATTGCCCTGCTTGGCGCGATGGCGTCGGCGACGAAGCACATTGAGGTGGGCACCGGCGTCGTCGATATGCGCTACGCCAACCCGCTGCAGCTCGCGGAGGACGTCGCCGCGCTCGATTTGCTAAGCGACGGCCGCCTCGCCTTCGGCGTCTCCCGCGGGTCACCGGAGCCTGCCGATAGAGGGTGGCGCGCTTTCGGCTACGAGTCAGAGGCCGCGAACGGTTCTGACCTGGCGCGTGCACATTTCCAGCGTTTCATTTCCGCGCTGCGCGGGGACCCGATGGCGCTCGCCGCATCCCTTGAGGAGCAGTACCCGCAGATGTACCCGCCTGCCAGCCCACTTTCGGTGTTGCCACACTCCGAGGGGGCGGCGCGCCGGGTGTGGTGGGGCGCAGGTACCTTCGCCAGCGCCGAGCAGGCTGCCCGCGACGGCGTGAACCTGATGAGCTCCACGCTGATTTCGGAAGCCGACGGCCGCAGCCTCGGCGAGCTGCAGGCGGAACAGATCCAGCACTACCGGAAGGCGTGGGCGGACGCGGGCCACGACTGGGAACCGCGCGTTTCTGTTTCTCGTTCTATCTTTCCGATCGTGGACGAGGACACCGAGCGGCTCTTCGGACTGCTGGATACCGAGGAACAGATCGGACAGATTGAGCGTGGTGTGTACACCACGTTTGGCAAGACGTACGCCGCAGAGGCCGACCAGCTTATCGAGGAGCTCGGTAATGACCCAGCAATCCAGGCCTCGGACACGCTGATGCTCACCGTTCCGAACCAGGCCGGGGTGGACGTGTGCATGCAGATCCTGCGCGGGTTCGCCGAGCACGTCGCGCCGGCGCTTGGGTGGGAGCCAGCGAACGCGGCTTCCTAATCCAGCTCGTGGGCGAAGGGGGTGTCTGCGCCGGTGCGCGACACCGTGATCGCGGCCGCGCGGGTGGCGAACGTGAGGATCTCGCGCCACTCCTCCTCGCCGAGGGCGAGCAGGCCGTCGCGGTCCAGGCCGCGGGCGTCGAACTGGTGGACCAGCGCCGCCATCACCGTGTCCCCGGCCCCAATCGTGTCCGCGACCGTGACCTTCGGTGACGGGACCGTGACCGTGCCGAACGGCGCGCGTACCCGCAGGCCGTCGGCGCCGAGCGTGGTCACCACGACTGGCACGTGGGAGGTGTCACCGAGGAACTCGACTTCCTCGTCGGAGAGTTTGAGCACCGTTACGGAATCGAGCAGCCCCCGCAGGAACAGGCGGTGTTTCTCGGAGGCGAACGCCGGGCGGATATTCGGGTCCAGGCAGACGATTGCGCCGTGCTTCGCCGACTCAGAGGCGGCCTCCGCGTAGCGCAGCGACGCGGGCTCTAGCGCCAGGGACAGGGTCCCAAACACCGCGTAGCCCTCCTGCACCGGGACCGGCTGTGCGAAGCGGTCGGCAGTGCCGTCGACGTAGAACGTGTACGTTGCCGAGCCGTTCTCCGCCAAGGCGGTGACAGCCAGGGTGGTGGGCTCGTCCCCGCGACCGCAGTTGGTGAGGTCCACGTGGGCGTCGAGAAGCGATTGGGCGAGTGCCTCCCCGAAGTTGTCGCGAGACAACCGTGACTGGAAGGAGACGTCTGCGCCGAGTCGGCCCAGCGCACGGGCCACATTGAACGGGCCGCCACCGAGCGCGGGCACCAGCGGCGCGAGCGGGGAACGGTCCTGGGGGACAAGGTCAACGAGGGCTTCGCCGTACACAGTGATCATGGTTCCACCGTAGACTAAGTCGCATGACGTACCGGCCAACATTTCACCTGTCCCCGCCGCAAGGGCGCCTCAACGACCCGAACGGCGTCACGCTCATCGGCGACCAACTCCACGTGTTTTACCAGCATGATCCGTGCTTTCCGCACGCTGCGAAGCGCACCGGTTGGGGCCACGCCGTCACCACAATTGGGGGTGAGGAGGGCCTGGGCCAGTGGCGTCACCTCCCCGACGCGCTGTACCCGGACTTCCCGTACGACACGCACGGGTGCTACTCCGGGTCCTCCGTGGTCCACGACGGTGAAGTCATGCTGTTTTACACCGGCAACGTGAAGGAGGATGGGCGCCGCCTGACCACGCAGAACCTGGTTCGGGTTGAGGACCTGGAGGGCCCGATGGGCGGTGTGTACCACCGTGCGCCAGAGAATCCGCTCATTGACGGCCCAGCCCTCGGCTTTACCGCCCACTACCGGGACCCGCACGTCACCCAGAATGAGGACGGCTCCTGGCGCATGGTGCTCGGCGCGCAGCGTGAGGAGGAGCGCGGCGCGGTGGTGCTCTACGAGTCACCGGACCTGCTGAACTGGTCGTTTGCTGGCGCGCTGCAGTTCGAGGGGCTGGACCCGCGCGTTGAGGCCGCCTACATGTGGGAGTGCCCGAACCTGCTGCGGATGCGTGACCACGCGACGGGGCAGTGGCGCGAGGTGCTGGTGCTGTGCCCACAGTACCCGGGCTCGGACGAGTGCGGCTACGTCGTGGGCACGCTGGATGGGCTGTGGTTCCGCGTGGAGTCGCAGTTCCGGGCGTTGGACTTTGGGCATCAGTTTTACGCGCCGCAGATGGTCGCCGAGGACGATGGCGATGCGCTGTTGCTCGGTTGGATGGGACTGCCTGCCCGCGATGACACCCCAACGCTTCAGGCAGAGGGCTGGGTGCATCAGCTGACGTTGCCTCGCAGGCTCCAACTTGTCGACGGCCAGCTTCGCACCGAACTCCTTCTCCCAACCGATCCCGCGGGGATGGTCGTGCACCGCGAAGTTCTCAGGGGACAGCCGTGGGAGGCCGACCTGGTCGACGATGCCGGTGGCGTTGGTGCTCACGTGGCGTGGCGGCCTGGCGAGGCCGGGCGTGGAATGCTGAGCGTGACGGTCGGTGGTGATGAGCGCAGTGCCGAGTGCGCGCAGGGCGAGCTCGTGGTGTGCGCTGACGGCGCCGCCCTCGAAGTTGTCGCTGGGGGCGGGGAGGTGGCGTTTTCCTCGGCGGTGTTCGGTACCGGCGGAGCCCCTTGGATGGCCGTGGAGGGACGTGAAATCGGCCACAACCGGGGGTAATCGGACGCAAGTAAGCTGATTTATGCCCGTATAGATGTTTGACTGTGTGGGAAGAGAAAGGATTCCCACATGGACCACAAAGAAGTAGCCCGGCGGGTCCTCGCCGGGGTAGGGGGCGAGGAAAACATCGTTGGCGTCGCCCACTGCGCGACGCGACTGCGTTTCGTGCTTAAGGACGTCGACAAGGTTGCGCAGGATACGCTGGAGAACGACCCTGATTTGAAGGGCACGTTCGCAACCGGCGGCATGTTCCAGATCATCGTCGGCCCCGGTGACGTGGACATTGTCTTTGATCAGCTCAACGGCATGACCAGCAAGAGCATTGCTGTCTCCACGGAAGACCTGAAGGAAGTAGCGGCGAACCAGGGCAACTGGTTTACGCGCTTCATTAAGGTCTTTTCTGACATCTTCGTGCCGCTGATCCCAATCCTGGTTGGCGGCGGTCTGCTCATGGCGCTCAACAACGTCCTGACCGCCGAGGGGTTGTTCGGGGAGAACTCCCTGGTGGGGATGTTCCCGCAGATCCAGGGTCTGACGGAGATCATCAATGTGCTGGCCTCCGCACCGTTCGCGTTCCTGCCGGTGCTGGTGGGGTACTCCGCGACGAAGCGCTTCGGTGGCAACGAATACCTCGGCGCCGGCATGGGCATGGCGATGGTTCACCCGGCGTTGGTCAACGGCTACGACGTGGCGAACTCCGTTGCCGACGGAACGATGCCGTTCTGGGACCTGTTCGGCTTGCCAGTCGCGCAGGCGGGTTACCAGGGTGCGGTGCTGCCGGTGCTGGCGGTCGCGTGGATCTTGGCAACGATCGAGAAGTGGTTCCACAAGCGTCTGAAGGGTACGGCGGACTTCCTGATTACTCCGCTGGCAACCCTGCTGATTACGGGCTTCATTACCTTCATCGCCGTCGGCCCGTTTGTCCGCTGGCTCGGTGACCTGCTGATTGTCGGCCTCTCCAGCCTGTACGACTTCGGTGGCCCAATCGGTGGCCTGCTCTTCGGTCTGGTGTACTCGCCGATCGTGATCACTGGCCTGCACCAGTCCTTCCCGCCAATCGAGCTCGAGCTGTTTAATCAGGGCGGCTCCTTCATCTTCCCGACGGCCTCCATGGCGAACATCGCGCAAGGCGCAGTGGCCCTTGCCGTGTACTTCCTGGCGCGCAACGCAAAGCTCAAAGGTCTAGCTGGTTCCTCGGGCATCTCGGCCGTATTTGGTATCACGGAACCCGCCATCTTCGGCGTCAACCTGCGCCTCCGCTGGCCCTTCTTTATCGGCCTCGGCGCGGCCGGTATTGGTGCAATGCTGATTGCGATCTTTGATGTCAAGGCAGTTGCGCTTGGTGCGGCGGGCTTTATCGGCGTGGTCTCCATCCGCGCGAATGACATGGTGACCTTCCTGATCCTCGGCGTCATTACGTTCGTGATCGCCTTCGTGGCGGCCTACGGGTACGGGCGCTACCTGGTGGGCAAGCATGGCAGCATCGATCCGGACGCAACCGAGGATCCAGCCGCCGATGCCGCTGCCGAGCAAGCGCTGCTCGAGGCGTCCGACGAGGCGCTCCACGTCGTGGCGCCTCTCGAGGGCAACGCCGTGCCGCTTGCGACGGTCAGTGACCCGATGTTTGCCCAGGGCAAGCTGGGGAACGGCGTGGCAATCGTGCCGACGGTTGGGGAGCTGCGCGCACCCGTCGCCGGTACGGTTGCGGTCACGTTCCCGTCCGGCCACGCCTACGCAATCCGCGCCAAGGGGACCGATGGCAAGAACGTGGACATTCTCATGCACATCGGCTTCGACACCGTGAACCTCAAGGGCGAGCACTTCACTGCACACGTGAAGAAAGGTGACGTCGTAGAAGCAGGCCAGCTCCTCGCGACGTTCGACATCGCGGCCATCCGCGACGCAGGATACGAAGTGACGACCCCGATTGTTGTCTCGAATACGAAGCGGGTAGGGGAGATTGGGGCGTCGACAAGCCTTCCTGCAGACACGAAGTTTGGAGACGACCTCTTCTTCGTCGAGCCGAAAAAGATAGCCGAAGAAGCAAAATAAAAGTTTTTTAGAAAACTGGCAACAACCTTAAATTGGCCTGCTAATCTGTTGGTGTCTTGTTCAGCGCGCTAGCTCACAAGGGTCTAGCGGACATCACAGGAGGAAAACTATGAAACTTCGTCGCATTCTCGCCGCAGGCCTCGTGGCTTCCGCTCTTGCAGTGGGCGCACCGGTCGCACAGGCAGCACAGCCAGCGCCAGAACCGCTGGCAGGTGTCCTGCACGAGCTGAAGCGCCTCGGTGGCTACCAGGCACAGAACCTGATCCTCGTGCCTGCACTGCTGTCCTCTTTGGGCTTCCTGACGAACATCGCGACGTCTTCGCAGCGCGTCTAAATCCCACCCATTCACCCGAGACCATAGAGAGAGAACGTAAGAATGAAACTTCGTAACGCAATTGCAGTTGCCGCTTCTGTTGTTGTCCTGTCTGGCGTTGTTGCTACCGATGCAAGTGCTGCACAGTACCCAGAGCCGCTGAACAACGTCATGAACGAGCTGCGCAACTTCGCTGGCCCGCAGGGTCCGAACCTGCTGCTGGTTCCGGCTGTGCTTTCGTCCATCGGTGTCGTCAACATGGCCGTTGTGGTCATCCTGTCGATCGTTGCTGCGGCAACCGGCGTGGGCATCGCTGCTTCGAGCTAAGTGCTCACCGAGCAATAACGAACGCCCCTTCCCTTCGCGGGAACGGGGCGTTTTCCATGTACTTGGGGGTTAGCGGCGTGTTGCCAGTGGCGTTGCCGGGGTACCGCCCTTGTTCAGCCACGCGTAGACGCCGCCCATGATGAAGCCACCGCCGATATAGTTGCCGACCCACACGATGAACCAGTTCAACAGGCCGTTCGTCAGCGTGAACCCGGCGAAGTGCTCGGCGCCGATGCCGTAACCCGCCAGGGAGAAAACGACGAAGCTGGCGATGGAGTGCTCGTACCCCATTGCGGCGAATGCAGGAACGATCAGCATGATGGCGAGGAACTTCGCGGTGAAGTCCTTGCCAGCCTGGATGGCGAGCAGCACGCCGATGTTGACCACGATGTTGGCGAAAATGCCTTCCATGAACAGCAAGCTGTCCGGCTTCGCGAGCTTGGTCTCAACGGTCGCGGCGAGGAAGCTGTCCATCCCGATCGGCTGGAACGCCGTGGCGTGGACCAGGAATACCGCGGTGATGAGGACGCCGAGCAGGTTGAAGATGGTGCAGGTGGAGACCATCAGGAAGCCCTTGAGCCAGGGGAGGCGTCCCGAGGCGCTGCCGTAGGTCATGAACATCATGTTGCCGGTGGCGAGCTCCGCACCCAGGACAACGATGACGTACAGCGAGAGGCAGAAGATAGCTGCGAACACGAAGCGGCCGTAGCCGGGGGCGCTGCTTTCTACTTGGGTGGAGGCGACGGTGGCGAATGCCGTCATGATCGTCAAAAACATGCCGGCGAGCATGGAGCGTACCGCGAACTTGGGGAGTTCGTAGGTGTAGAGGTACGACTTGAAGCCGATTGAATCCGCAAGTGTGCCATCGAAGTTCATAGGTATGACCATACCAAAGGTCAGAACCGGGCACGAATCCACACAACCAAAAGTCATGGTTTGCGGGCGCGCATGTTCCGTGCTTTAATGTTCCAGTTGTCCTTTGCTGCGTGTTTGCTCTGCGCGTTTCCGAGCTGAGCATGTACGCCTGCGGTGCCGAAGGTGCCGTCGACAAGCGAAAAGACATCGAAGACATTGACCACGTGCGTATAGGACGGAAATCTAACGCACATCGACCCAGGTCAGGAGACCAATAGTGATTCAGAAGGAATCGCGCCTGAAGGTCGCCGACAACACCGGTGCACGTGAAATCCTGTGCATCCGTGTCCTCGGCGGATCCGTTCGGCGCTTCGCCGGCATCGGCGATACGATCGTCGCCACTGTGAAGGAAGCTGCCCCAGGCGGCAACGTTAAGGAAGGCGAAGTCGTTAAGGCTGTCATCGTTCGTGCGAAGAAGGAGACCCGTCGTCCGGACGGCTCCTACATCGCGTTCGACGAGAACGCTGCAGTGCTGATCAAGAACGACACCGAGCCCCGCGGCACCCGTATCTTCGGCCCAGTTGCTCGCGAGCTGCGCGACAAGAAGTTCATGAAGATCGTTTCTCTCGCACCGGAGGTGATCTAGGGATGAAAATCAAAAAGGGCGATATGGTCCAGGTCATCTCTGGCAAGGATAAGGGCGCGCAGGGCAAGGTTATTGAGGCATACCCGAAGCGTCAGCGCGTTCTCGTTGAAGGCGTGAACCGTATGAAGAAGCACGTCGCGAACTCCTACAACGAGCGCGGCGCAGAGTCCGGCGGCATTGTCACCCAGGAAGCTCCGATCCACGTCTCCAACGTGATGGTCCTGGATTCCGACGGCAAGCCGACGCGCGTGGGCTACCGTTTCGACGAAAACGGCAAGAAGGTCCGCGTTGCAAAGTCGAACGGGAAGGACATCTAAGCATGGCTGAGAACTACACCCCTCGTCTGAAGACCCAGTACAAAGAGGACATCCGTACCAAGCTCAACGATGAGTTCAAGTACGACAACGTCATGCAGATCCCAGGTCTGACCAAGATTGTTGTCAACATGGGTGTCGGCGACGCTGCACGTGACTCCAAGGTCATCAACGGCGCGCTCGAGGACCTCGCCGCGATCACCGGCCAGAAGCCACAGCTTCGCCGTGCGAAGAAGTCCATCGCTAACTTCAAGCTCCGTGAAGGCATGCCGATCGGCGCGAAGGTCACCCTCCGCGGCGACCGCATGTGGGAGTTCCTGGACCGCCTGCTGACGGTTGCTCTGCCACGTATTCGTGACTTCCGTGGCCTCAGCGACAAGCAGTTCGACGGTGCAGGCAACTACACCTTCGGCCTGACCGAACAGACGATGTTCTACGAAATCGACATCGACAAGATCGATCGCGTCCGCGGCATGGACATCACCGTCGTTACCACTGCAACGAACGACGACGAGGGTCGCGCACTCCTGCGCCACCTCGGCTTCCCGTTCGCTGACAAGGACGGCAAGATGCAGCGCGCATAACGCGTCACTGCTTTTCGACGATCGCCCCTGCGACCCAACCGGGTTGCGGGGGTGTACGTCTTTTGGGGGAACCTGCAGAGCACACCCGAATAGTACGCATGTACTGTTTTTGGGAAACGTTCGATAGACTGAATCCTTGCAACAATCTCTCAGGTGAATTTGAGGAGGCCACGATGGCTTTGCAGGAAATGGTCCACGCAGGGGCCAAAAAGAAAGAGCAGCTTCTCGATAATGAGATGCCACGGTTTTTCGTCCGCGCGATTCTCGCCGGCATTTACCTGACCGCCGGTACGGCGTTCGCCGCGGTGGCGGGAAATGCGGTCAATGAATATGCGCCGGGGCTCGGCTCGGTTGTGTTCGCCTTGCTGTTCGGGCTTGGCCTGTTCGCGATCGTCATCCTGAACGCGGAGCTTGCAACGGGCGACATGATGTTTGCGTCCTGGGCGGCGACGGACAAGGTGTTCAGCTGGGGCAAGGGTATTTGGCTCGTCGTTGTGGTGACGGTGGCGAACCTGATCGGTGCGATCATTTTCGCGGCTGTGATGAGCCAGTCGGCCAAGTTCGGCTCGATGGATAACAGCCACCTGATTGTCACTCTGGTTGAGGGCAAGTTGGCGAAGCCGTTCTTCGGCGCGCTGCTTGAGGCGATCTTCGCGAACTTCATTGTCAACATGGCGATTGTTGGTGCGCTGCTGGCGAAGGAGTTCATCTCCAAGTTCGTCGTGATCCTGCCGCTGATCGCTATCTTCGTTGGCCTGGGCCTCGAGCACGTTATTGCGAACTTCTCGCTGTTCTCCCTGGCGTTCCTGTCCAGCACGCCACCTGAGGGATTCACCGCCGCTGCAATCCTGAGCAACTGGGTTGCTGTGTGGATCGGCAACTTCATCGGCGGTGGCCTGTGCATCGGCGGTGTCTACGCTTGGTTGAACAAGACGAAGACGGTGTACAAGGACTAGTCGCTGAGCTCCCCGGAGTACAGATTGAAGCGCTCGCCGCGCACAAAGCCGGCGAGCGCCATTTTTGTTTTGCGGGCCAGCTCGACGGCGAGCGAGGATGCCGCCGAGACCGCCACCATTGCCGGGAAACCGGCCATTGCTGCTTTCTGCACAAGTTCGAATGACGCGCGGGAGCTGACAACCAGGATCAGTTCGCTGGCTGGCAGGAGCCCTTCGAGTAGTAGGTGGCCAATGACTTTGTCGGTCGCGTTGTGGCGGCCGATGTCCTCGCGGATTACTACAGGTTCGCCGTCAAAGGTAAACGCGCCGGCCGCGTGGATGCCGCCTGTCTTACGGAACTGCTTTTGGCCGGTTGCAAGGGCGTCGGGTAATCGCATCACCAGGTCCGGGTCTAAGCGGACGGGAGTGATTGGCGCGGGCACCTTGCCCATGATGTCGTCGATCGACTGCGTGCCGCACACGCCGCATGCGCTCGTGGTAGTGGTCAGGCGAATGAACTGCGGTGCAGCGGGGGAGGCCGCGGGCCCGAGGTCGATGTCGAGCGTGTTGTACGTGTTTTCGCCGTTCGGCCCGACCGCACCCGCGCAGTAGCGCGCGGAACGAACGTCCTCTGCGCTGCTGATCAGTCCCTCCGCGAACATCCAGCCGTGTGCCAGCTCGATGTCGTGGCCGGGGGTCCGCATCGTGGTGGTCAACGTGTCGCCGGTGGCGCGGATCGCCAGCGGCTCTTCCACGGTGACGGTATCGGCGCGAGTATCGCGCGCGAAACCGCTGTCGGTGCGGGTGACTTTCGTGACGGCGAAGCGTCGATTAATCCTGCTCATACGTTTCCAGGAGCTTCGCTACCTTGGCAAGCGCCGCGCGCGTCGTTGCTGCGTCCGCATCAGTATCGCCCTGGAGCGCCGCACCGGTTGCGACGCCTACGACGAACGCCGTTGTCGGCGCCGCCGGGCGCGACGGGCCGTTGTGCGCGACGTCGGCGGTCATCTTCAGAATGTCGCCGACCAGCGAGCGCGTGAGATCCGGGGAAACGCCGAGCGTTCGGGAGACCTCTTCGAGCCACTCGTGTGTTGATTGCAAACCTTCGTTGTTAGCCATGTGTGCCACCTTAGTCGTCGTTCTTGTTGATGAGCCACGCGCTCGCAGCCGTGACCATCGCTTCGGCGCCGCGGTCGAGTGTCGGCTGGGGGTCGGGTGCGAACGCTGCGTTGTGATTGCCCGGTGCATGCGGGTAGCTGGCGAAGCCGCCGAGGCCCCAGAACGTGTACGGCACGCCGAGCGCGTCCGGGATGATCGAGAAGTCCTCGCTGGCAGGGACCTGTGCCAGCGTCTGTGCTTGGTCACCGAATTGCGCCTCGAAGGCGTCGCGTACCCGCTGTGTTACTGCGTCATCGTTGCTGGTGAGCGGGTAGGCGTCGTAGTACTCGAACTCGGGCGGCTGCGGGCTACGCGCTGCCTCGCACTCAGCGCGCACGATGCGTTCGATGGCCTCCTTGAGGTGCGCGCTCGTCGCCTCCGAATAGGCGCGGGTATTGATGAGCAGCTCCGCGCTATCCGGGATGACATTGGATTTCGCTCCCGAATGGATCGCGCCGACCGTCAGCACCGCGGTTTCGGAAGCAGCAATCTCTCGGGGGACCACGGTGTGCAGCCTCGTCACAATTGTCGACGCCAACAAGACCGCATCGACACCCATCTCAGGCATGGATCCGTGCGAGCCCACTCCGTGTACTGTGACCTTCACCGAGAACGCCTGGGAAAGCACCGGGCCCCGCCGGGTACCGACGTGCCCCAGCGGCAGGGCGCCGAGCACGTGCTGGCCCAAGTACACGTCGGGGTGGGGGATCGCGTCGGCGATACCGTGCTCAACCATCGAACGTGCGCCGGAGGCAGTTTCCTCGCCGGGCTGGAATACGCCCACCAGCGTGCCGGACCAAGCGTCGCGGCAAGTGTTGAACGCGACGAGGGCCGCGAGCACCGAGCAAATGTGGAAGTCGTGCCCACATGCGTGGGACACCGGCACCTCCTGCTCAGTCGTTGCGTCCACCTGGGTACGCGTGCAGGCGTAGTCCTTGCCGGAATCCTCCTTGATTGGGAGGCCGTCAGTATCACCACGCAGAGCGACGACAGGACCAGGCCCGTTTTCGATGGTGGCGACGACGCCCGTTTCGCCCAGTACCGAATATGGGATCCCGGCTGCCTCGAGTTCCTGAACGATGCGCTGTGAGGTTTGGGTTTCCTGCATCGAGAGTTCAGCGTGTTGGTGGAACCAGCGGTAGAGCTCCTCACGGTGCGAGCGGGTGGCGGAGAGGGCGTCGAAAAGTTCGTCGAGGTGCTTCATAGCACCGACTATACGACGCAGCGATCGGGCCAACGTGACTTGTTTCTTGTATAGAGGGAGTGTAATGTGGCCAAACGGACTTGTGCACAGATAGTTGTCTGCGCGCAAAATCCGAGAAAACATTGTACATCCAACTTTGTTGCAGGCCCCCCGCCGAGAAGCGGACCGCGTGCAAGGGAGGCGGCGAGCGCCCCGCGTTATTGAGCGTGGGGAGCGTGAAGTAGCCCCCGACAGATCATGCGGAAAACGCGACCTGGCACGACATAGTTTTGCTGGTCAGGTGGGTAGGGAACCGCAACGAGAAAGGTAAACGGTCATATCTTATGACGATGACTGATCCAATCGCAGACATGCTGTCTCGCGTGCGCAACGCGTCGCACGCACAGCACGAGAGCGTGACAATGCCTTCCTCCAAGATCAAGGCAAACATCGCCGAGATCCTGAAGCAGGAAGGCTACATTGCTGATTACAAGGTTGAGGACGCCAAGGTTGGCAAGCAGCTGACCCTGGACCTCAAGTACGGCCCGACCCGTGAGGCTGCCATCGCTGGCCTGCGTCGCGTGTCCAAGCCTGGTCTGCGCGTGTACGCAAAGTCCAACGACCTGCCGCAGGTGCTGGGTGGTCTGGGTGTGGCGATCATCTCCACGTCCCAGGGTCTCCTCACTGACCGTCAGGCCCAGGAGAAGGGTGTAGGCGGAGAAGTTCTCGCCTACGTCTGGTAAAGGGAGGTTGAAAAGACTATGTCGCGTGTAGGTAATGCACCCATCGCCATCCCGAATGGTGTCGAAGTTAAAATTAACGGTCAGGTCGTAGAGGTCAAGGGCCCTAAGGGTTCCCTCAACTTCGAGCTGCCTGAGCCAATCACCGCTGCGGTTGAGGACAACGAGATTGTCGTCTCCCGTCCGGACGATCACCGTAAGCACCGTGCGCTGCACGGTCTGTCCCGTTCCATGGTCAACAACCTCGTTGTTGGCGTGACCGAGGGCTACAAGATCAACATGGAGATCTTCGGTGTCGGCTACCGTGTCCAGGCCAAGGGCAAGAACCTCGAGTTCTCGCTCGGCTACTCCCACCCGATCCTCATTGAGGCTCCGGAAGGGATCAGCTTCGCAGTCGATGGCAACACCAAGTTCTCCATCGAGGGCATTGACAAGCAGCAGGTTGGCCAGATCGCGGCTAACATCCGCCGCCTCCGTAAGGATGACCCATACAAGGGTAAGGGCATCCGCTACGAAGGTGAGCAGATTCGCCGCAAGGTCGGAAAGACGGGTAAGTAATCATGAGCAATTCTGCAGAGAACACCAAGCGCACCCCGGTCGGCAAGGATATTTCCTCCCGCCGCCGCGAGGCTCGTGCACGTCGCCACTTCCGTATCCGCAAGACGCTGCGCGGCACCCCGGAGACCCCACGTCTCGTTGTGCACCGCTCTTCGCGTCACATCCACGTCCAGCTGATCGACGATCTCGCTGGCCACACGCTCGCAGCGGCATCCTCCATCGAGGCTGACGTGCGCGCAATGGAAGGTGACAAGAAGGCAAAGGCAGCCAAGGTTGGCCAGCTGATCGCTGAGCGTGCCAAGGCTGCAGGCATCGAAGCTATCGTCTTCGACCGCGCAGGTTACAAGTACCACGGTCGCGTCGCAGCTCTTGCCGACGCCGCTCGTGAAGGTGGTCTGAAGTTCTAATGACCACCGCAATCATCACCATCAACGGAAGGATCGCGTAATGGCCGAACGTGAACGGCGTGACGGCGGACGCTCCGCCGACAACCAGAACAAGAAGAATGAGCGCAACAACCGCGGTGGCCGTGGCCGTCGCGATGATCGTCGCAACCAGAATGATGACCGCGACAAGTACATCGAGCGCGTCATCACCATCAACCGTGTCGCAAAGACCGTGAAGGGCGGACGCAACATGTCCTTCACCGCTCTCGTCGTCGTTGGCGACGGCAAGGGCATGGTCGGCGTTGGCTACGGCAAGGCAAAGGAAGTTCCTGCCGCTATCCAGAAGGGTGCAGAAGAAGCACGTAAGAACTTCTTCCGCGTCCCGATGATCGGTGGCACCATTCCTCACCCAGTCCAGGCAGAAGAGGCAGCAGGCATCGTTATGCTGCGCCCGGCTGCACCAGGTACCGGTGTTATCGCCGGTGGCGCAGTTCGCCCAGTGCTCGAGTGCGCTGGCGTCCAGGACATCCTTGCTAAGTCGATCGGTTCTGACAACGCTCTGAACGTTGTTCAGGCAACGGTTGCAGGTCTCAAGCAGCTCGTACGCCCTGAGGAAGTCGCTGCGAAGCGCGGCAAGGACCTCGAGGACGTCGCACCTGCTCGCATGCTGCGCGCACGCGCAGGACAGGAGGCGTAAGAACAATGGCTTTGAAGATCACATTGCACCACGGCAAGGTTGGCGAGAAGCCACTGACCCGTAAGAACCTCGAGGCTCTCGGTCTGCGCAAGATCGGCCAGTCCGTTATTAAGAAGGACAACGCCGCAACCCGTGGACAGATCCTGAAGGTTCGCCACCTCGTTACCGTCGAAGAAGTTGCAGGGGAGTAGAACAACATGGCTGAAATTATCAAGCTCCATGATCTGCGCCCAGCAAAGGGCGCTAACAAACCAAAGTTCCGCGTAGGTCGCGGTGAAGCAGGCAAGGGCGGCAAGACCGCTGGCCGTGGTACCAAGGGCACCAAGGCTCGCAAGCAGGTCTCCGCAGCATTCGAGGGTGGCCAGATGCCACTTCACATGCGCCTGCCGAAGCTCAAGGGCTTCAAGAACCCGAACCGCGTGGAGTACCAGGTAGTCAACGTTCAGGCGCTCGCAGAAGCGTTCCCGAACGGCGGCACCATCACCATCGACGACATCGTCGCAGCTGGCCTGGTTCGCAAGAACCACCCAGTCAAGGTGCTGGGCAACGGCGACATCAACGTCAAGTTGGACGTCACCGCTACCAAGTTCTCCAAGTCTGCGGTTGAGAAGATCGAGGCAGCCGGCGGGTCCACCACCCAGGCATAAGCCTTCATCTTCGCGCCACAGCGCAGAGAAAAGCTCCCCACTCGTCAACGACGAGGTGGGGAGCTTTCGTATTAGAGGGTTTCGACGGCGGCCAGCACGCCCCGCGTAAGCCCAGGCAGCGCCCGGTAGATCGCGGTGTTCGCATGCTTTTCGACGCCCCCAAGCACCTGCTCAGCGAAGCGGGCGGGGTGCTCGGCGGTGAAGGAGCGCAGCACGGCCAACGCGGCGGCTTGATCGGCCTCGGAGGACGCGCTGAGTGCCAGGGCGCACATGTGGCTGATACAGCGGAACTCCAGCCCGATGTGGTCCGGCGGGAGGTTATCGGCGCCGGGGTCAAAGCCGACCTGGTGGTAAACGGCGGCGACGGCCGCGGCGTCCTCATCCATGACGAGTCCGTCCTTGGAAAAGTACGGGGACTCATACGGCTGGGCGAGCGGGGAGCTTACGCCGATGAACAGGTAGAGGTGGTCGCGCTGCAGCGCTTCGGCGGTGTCGCGCTCCGCTTCCAGCAGGGCGTTGATGGCTTGCTGCGAGGCGTCGTCCTCGAGCGGCCATGACTGCAGGAAGGAAGGGGCGGAGAGGGCGTCGAGAAGCGGGCCTTGAGGCTCGTCGAGGAAGAGCTGCCCCACGATGTCTGCTGCGATGTGGCAGCGTTCAAGTAACTCTGTGTGCATCAGATTCCGATCCGGTCAACTGCGCCGTAGAACATGAAGCGGCCCAGCAGCTCCGCGATGACCACCAGGATGTACGCGACGGTGATCCACAGCATTGCGCTCGAGGTGGGGCGGCGGGTGCGACCGCCGAACGCCAGGATGAGGCCCACGATGAACGCACCGACCAGCAGGAGCCCAATGCGGATGACGAATGCGGTCATGTTGAACTCAAACTGCGCCGGGTTCGGGCCCGCGGGGCGGCCGTAGTTGAACACCATCACGATGAAAATGAGCGGCACGACGACGGTCAGCGCGATGCCGATCCAGCGCAGCGAGGCGTGGATGAGGTCCCAGACTTCTTCCTTCTGGGCATCTGTCTGGTCTTCGTTGCGCGCGGACGGAATGAGCTTTTTGATGAGCTCGGAGTCCTCGAGCCAGTTGTACGCCGTGAGCGCGACCGCAATCGCGAGCAGGCCGGTGACCGCGGCGGAGAGATAGAACGCCGCCGGGGTAGTCCAGTGGTTCCACGATGGGATCGTGGGCAGC
Organism: Corynebacterium pseudogenitalium; assembly: GCF_024453815.1. Taxonomy (NCBI): domain Bacteria; kingdom Bacillati; phylum Actinomycetota; class Actinomycetes; order Mycobacteriales; family Corynebacteriaceae; genus Corynebacterium; species Corynebacterium pseudogenitalium. Next base: position 448,844 of record NZ_CP072934.1, read on the forward strand.
ATGTAGAGGCGCGCCATGGTGGCGATGAACCCGATGCCGGCAATTGCGGTGATGACCGCGATGGTTGTGCGGGTGCCCACGGAGCCCCAGTCAAAGAACTGGCAGGCAGCGAACAGGAAGCCGAGCGCCGCGAAGATGCAGCCGCCCACGAGCTCCTGGGTGAGTCCGGAGGAACTGATGTGGCGCATCACGTTCAGCGCGTTGAGCGGGTTGCCGAGGTGGAAGAACGCGAGGCAGAAGCCTGCGATCATGATTGGGCCGATTGCGTAGAGCGCCGGCACACAAATGCGGTTAATCGCGTTCGCGGAGTAGCGGGTGCGTCCCACCATTGTGATGACGCCGAGGACGAAGAACGCGCCGACTGCCATCTGCCCGAACGTAGTGAAAAACGTGAGGGGCCATTCGTGCATATTCATGAGTTAGACCTCTTCCGGGTTCATGATCTCGCCAGCATCCAACGCGTCCCAGCGCTTTGCGTCCTTGTGCGGCTTGATGGTCAGGCGTGGTTCGGTAAACGTTGGGTCCGGCAGCGGCGCGATGCCGGCGACGTCGCCGTGTTCCTTGCGCAGCTCGTCGATAGGGCCCCAGTCGAGCGCGCGCGACGGGCACGCGGCCACGCACGCCGGGTCCTTGCCCTCTGCGCGGTAGTCGGCGCACAGGTCGCACTTCGTCATGACGCCCTTTTCAGGGTTGAACTGTGGCGCGGAGTAGGGGCACGCCCACTCGCAGTAGCGGCAGCCCACGCACTTGTGCGGGTCGACGGAGACGACGCCGTCCTCGCCGATGTGCATCGCGGTGGTCGGACAGACCTTGGTGCAGATCGGGTTGTCACAGTGGTTGCAGGACACCGATGTGTAGTAGGTGAACGTATTGGTGGTCAGCTCGCCGTCGGCGTTGCGGTTCCAGTCGCCGCCCGAGTACTCGACCACGCGGCGCCAGTTCACGCCGATCGGTGTGTTGTGCTTGTCCTTGCAGGCGATCTGGCAGGCTTTGCAGCCGTTGCACAAGGTCTGGTCGAAGAAGAAACCAAGGCGCTTGCTCGGCTTGTCGTTGTTGTTAGCCATGTTGTTGTTTCACTCCTTGGTGTTGTTATTTCGCTTTTTCAACCTGGCACAGCGCCGTGTGCTGCGCGTTGCCCTTGGCAAGAGGGGAGGGATGCCAGCTGGTCAGCGTATTGACGGATGCCCCTACGTCCACGCCGCCGTCCTTCGGGTTGAACCAGGAACCCTGCGGCACCGAGATGACACCCGGTGCGATTCGCGGGGTGACGCGGGCGATGGAGCGGATCCGGCCACGCTTGTTGTAGGCGTAGACGGGGTCGTCGTTCTTGATGCCGCGTTCCTTGGCGTCGATGGGGTTGATCCAGAGGACCTGCGGGTGGGCGTCGTCGCGCAGCCAATCGACGTTGCCGTAGGAGGAGTGGGTGCGGCCCTTGGTGTGGTGGCCGATGACCTGCAGCGGGTACTCCTTGTTCTCTGCGGCTTCCTCGGCGCCTTCCCAAGTTGCGACCTGCTCCGGCAGCGGTGTCAGCTTGTCGCCTGCGATGTTCGGGTCAAACTCCCACTCCTTCGACATTTCGTAGAGCTCGGAGGAGAAAATCTCGATCTTGCCGCTCGGGGTCTCCAGGGGGTTGGCCACTGGGTCCTCACGGAAGTCTTTCAGTGCGACCGTGGTTTCGCCTTCTCGACGCCACACACCCATCTTCTTGAGCTCCTCAAAGGACGGAAGCTCCGGGATCTCCTTGCGGGATTCGTCGAGGGTGTAGCGCAGCCACTCTTCCTGGGTGCGGCCTTCGGTGAATTTGTCGCGCACACCGAAGCGTTCAGCGAGATCGGCGACGACGTCGTAAATCGGCCGACAGTCGTACAGTGGCTTGATCGCGCTGGAGGCCAGGATGGTGTACTCCAGGTTGCCCGCCGAGCCCTGCTGGATGATGTCGGTTTGCTCAGCGGTGGAGCAGTCCGGCAGAACGTAGTCCGCGTAGCGCGCGGACACCGTCATCTGGATGTCGCTGACGACGATGAGTTCGGCCTTGGAGTCGTCGCGAAGCAGCTCGACCGTGCGATTGAGGTCGCCGTGCTGGTTCGTGTTGGTGTTGCCGGCGTATTGCCAGATCATCTTGATCGGGACGTCGAGTTTGTCCTTGCCGCGTACGCCGTCCTTCGTCTTGGTCATCTCTGGGCCGTGGTCGACGGCCTGTGGCCACATTGCAACCGAGATCGAGGTCTCCACCGGGTTCTCGTACTGCGTGTTGAACGGGTACGTCATCGGCAAGCTTGCCGAGCCCTCGCGAGCGCCGGTGCCTCCACCAGGGATACCGATCTGCCCGAGCAGCGCTGCCAGCGTAAACACCGCGCGCGACTGGTTCTCGCCGTTCGCGTGGCGCTGCGGACCCCAGCCCTGGGTAATTGCGGTTGGCTTTGCGGTGCCCATCTCGCGGGCAAGCTGGCGGATCTTCTGCGCGGGTACACCGCAGACGCGGGCGGCCCACTCAGGAGTCTTTTCGACGCCGTCCGGCCCCTTGCCCTCAATGTAGGAGCGGTACGAGCCGTTCTTCGGCGCGCCCTTCGGCATGTGGTCCTCGTCAAAGCCGACACAATACTTGTCCAGGAACGCTTGGTCGTGCAGGTTCTCGGAGAGCAGTACGTGCGCGATACCTGCCACGAGCGCTGCGTCGGTGCCCGGGCGGATCGGAACCCATTCGTCGCCAAGGCCGACTGCGGTCTCGGAGTAGCGCGGGTCGATCACGATGGTCTTCACGCCGTACTTGCGTTTCGTCTGCTGGGTGACGAACGTCTCGCCACCACCGGACATGCGGGTCTCAAGCGGGTTGTTGCCGAACATGACCTGCAGCTTGGAGTTCTTCACGTCGTCGAAGGAGTTCGACGTGACCCAGGAACCGTAGTGGTACGGGTAGGCTGCCGTGATCTGCGCGGTGGAGTAGTCGGCGTAGTGGTTCAGGTAGCCGCCGATGAGGTTCATAAACCGTGCGAAAGGAGTCTCGACAGGCGGCCAGGAGCGCGCGACGGTGCCGCCGATGGTCCCCGTGCCGTACGCGAGGTAGATCGACTCGTTGCCGTATTTGTCCAGGATGCCCTTCATCTGGTCGGCGATTTCGTCGAGCGCCTGCTCCCAGGAGATTTCGATCCACTCGCCGTCGCCGCGCTTCGTGCCGGGCTTGCGCTTCAGCGGCGTCTTTAGCCGGTCCGGGTTGTAGATGCGGTGGCGGATTGAGCGGCCGCGCACGCAGGCGCGGATCTGCTGCGAGCCGATGGAGTTGTCGCCGCCATCGTCCGGAAGGACGCGGGTGACGCGCCCGTCCACAACTTGGAGGCGCAGTGGGCAGCGGGAGCCGCAGTTGACGGTGCAGGCGGACCAGACGAACTTCGGGTCGGTGCTCGTGCCTTCTGCGGCCTCTGCGGCGCCGACACCTGGGGTGCCGCGCAGGAGCGTGCCAGAGACGGCCGTCGTCGCTACGGCCGCGCCTCCTACGAGGCCTGACCATTGGAGAAATTTACGCCGACTCACGGGAGTCGGCGTTGGTGTAGGTGCTGTGCTCATCGCTGTCCCTTCGAATGCGAGGATTTTCTACAGAAAAGTCGTGAATAAATGTAATACCAATTACGTATTTTTGAGTGTAGTGATTTTCAATCGAAAGTTGGAAACCCTCGCGGGGGTGCTGGCCGAATCGGGGGTTTGGCCTGCTAACTGGTAGAGTAGTGGGGTCAATCCTGTCTGGAGTGTCCCGTCAGCCCGCTACGGTGGTTGTGACGTGCACTTTTGGCAACCGTACTGTCCACTATCTCCTGCGTGAGTGCTGCAGGAGCCAGGAGGCTTTGTGTCCGCTATATTGCAAGCGTTCAAGGACCCGGATCTTCGGAAGAAGATTCTGATTACCCTTGCGTTGATGATTCTGTACCGCATTGGTGCCCAGATTCCGACGCCTGGTGTCGACTACGCGTTGATTAACTCCCGTCTGGAGGAAGTCGCTCAGGGTGACAACGCCACGATGTTCTCCATCATCGGGCTGTTCTCTGGTGGTGCGTTGCTGCAGTTGTCCATCTTCGCGATTGGCATCATGCCGTACATTACGGCGTCGATTATCGTGCAGCTGCTGACCGTGGTGATTCCGAAGTTCGAGGAGTTGAAGAAGGAAGGGCAGTCGGGCCAAACCAAGATGACGCAGTACACGCGTTACCTCACGGTTGCGCTGGCGCTGCTGCAGTCCGCAGGTATTGTGGCGCTGGCCGACCGTGAGCAGCTCCTCGGCCAGGGGATTCCGGTGCTTATTGAGGACCGCAACATCTGGACGCTCATCATGATGATCATCGTCATGACGTCGGGTGCGGTCCTGATTATGTGGCTCGGCGAGATCATCACTGAAAAGGGCGTTGGCAATGGTATGTCCCTGCTGATCTTCGCTGGTATTGCGACGAAGCTTCCGTCCGAGGGTGCCTACATCCTGAAGAACTCCGGCGCGGTTACCTTCGCCATGGTCGTTGCGGCGATCATTGCGTTGGTCGTCGGCATCATCTTCATCGAGCAGGGCCAGCGTCGTATCCCGGTGCAGTACGCCAAGCGCATGGTTGGGCGCCGTCAGTACGGCGGTTCTTCTACGTACCTGCCGCTCAAGGTCAACCAGGCTGGCGTTATTCCTGTGATTTTCGCCTCCTCGCTGATGTACGTTCCTGTCTTGATCACGCAGATCGTGACCATGAACAACACGACCCCGCCGGACAACTGGTGGATGAACAACGTCATGGCGTGGCTGCAGAACCCAGGCTCCTGGCAGTACATCCTGGCGTACTTCGCCATGATCATCTTCTTCTCCTACTTCTACGTCTCTATCCAGTACGACCCGGTCGACCAGGCAGAGAACATGAAGAAGTACGGTGGCTTCATCCCAGGCATTCGTCCGGGTCGCCCAACCGCCGAGTACCTCGCGTTTGTGATGAACCGTCTCTTGTTCGTTGGCGCGCTCTACCTTGCACTCATCGCGATCCTGCCGAACCTGGCGCTCGACGCCGGCATTGGCGGCGCTGGCCGCGGTGGCATGAGTGCGTTCGGCGGTACGGCTATCCTGATTATGGTGTCCGTAGCATTGACTACGGTCAAGCAAATTGAATCCCAACTTCTCCAATCCAACTACGAAGGACTGTTGCGATAATGCGACTTGTACTACTTGGCCCTCCCGGCGCTGGCAAAGGCACTCAGGCAGCCATTCTCTCCGAGAAGCTCGGCGTTCCGCACATCTCCACCGGTGACCTGTTCCGTGCGAACATCGGCCAGGGCACCCCGCTTGGTGTCGAAGCGAAAAGCTACATCGATGCTGGCAAGCTTGTGCCGACCGATGTCACCGCACGCATGGTGGAAGACCGACTCAGCCAGGAAGATGCTGCGAACGGCTTCCTGCTCGACGGTTTCCCGCGCACCGTTGAGCAAGCAGAGATCCTGAAGGAGCTGCTGAGCAAGCAGGGCCTGAAGCTGGACGGCGTGCTCAACTTTGTTGTCGACGAAGACGTGGTGGTCGAGCGCATGCTCGCGCGTGGCCGCGCGGACGACAATGAGGAAACGATCCGCACCCGCCTCAAGGTCTACCGCGACGAAACCGCGCCGCTGATTGACCACTACGGCGACGAGATCATCTCCATCGACGCCGTTGGTGACGTTGATGAAATCAACGAGCGCGCGATGGCGCAGCTGAAGAAGTAACATACAGCGTCTATATAGGCGCAAGGGCCGGTAGGGACTCGACGAGTGCCTACCGGCCCTTTTACGCAGTAACTCTAGGAAGGAAGCGAATGATGGGGTTCCGGAAGCGCAAGATTGTCGCAAAGACACCTGAGCAGCTCGACGCGATGGAGAAGGCAGGCCGAATCGTCGGCTTGGCGCTGCAGGAGGTGCGGGCGGCGGCCGCCCCCGGCAAGTCGACGCTCGACTTAGACAAGGTCGCCGAGACTGTTATCCGTGATCACGGGGCCACGCCCACATTTTTGGGGTATCAGGGCTTTCCGGGGTCGATCTGTGCGTCAGTCAACGAGGTAGTCGTGCACGGAATTCCGAACAAAGAGACTGTGCTCCGCGAGGGAGACCTGGTCTCCATCGACTGTGGCGCGACCTTGCATGGTTGGGTAGGGGATTCCGCGTGGACGTTCGGTGTGGGTGAGCTCGAAGCGGACGTCGAAAAGTTGAACCAGGCAACCGAATGGGTGCTGCACGAGGGGCTGAAGGCGATGGTGCCGGGCAACCGGTTGACCGACGTGTCGCATGCACTCGAACGCGCGACGTACGCAGCAGAGGAGAAGTTCGGAGTGGAGCTCGGCATTGTGGACGGGTACGGCGGCCACGGGATCGGACGCACGATGCACGAGGATCCATACCTTGCCAACGAGGGAAAACCCGGACGCGGCCCTGTGATCCAGGAGGGGTCGGTGTTGGCGATTGAGCCGATGCTGATCCTCGGCGGAGAGATCGACACGGAGGTGCTCGGTGACGACTGGACTGTCGTTTCCATCGACGGCGCCCCGGCATCGCACTGGGAGCACACGGTCGCCGCCACGGCTGACGGGCCGCGCATCCTCACTGTCCGCGAAGCGAAGTAAGCTATACTGCCCACATGCGTTATCAACCTCGACATGCGAAGCCATCCCAACTGAGCCGCAAGCTTGCCGGTTTGAGTGTTGGAATCGGCGTCGCCGCCTCCATGCTTGCCCAGCCAGCGATGGCGGAGGCGCAGCAGATGCCAGCGATGTCTTCGAATGGTGGACTGGGTGCCCTGCTTGAGCAGACGCAGTCTCAGCTCTCCAGCATCGGCTCCAGTACGCCCGACGCACGTGAGCGAGCATGGCAGACCCGCAACTCGCTGCGCGCGCAGGCCGACGGATTGGCGGCAATCAACAAGGACCTGCCAGCCCAGGCGAAGGCAAGCATCGATGCTACTGTCGAACGCTTCTACCCAGGCCTGATCGCCGAGAAGACTCCGAAGCCAGCGCCGAAACCAGCTGCACGCCCGGCGCCACCTGCACAACCCGCGTTCGATTACGGCCCATGTCCGAAGGATGCGAAGGTGTGTGTGGACACCGGCGGACGCCGTTCCTGGCTGCAGAATAACGGCCAGATGTACTACACGGCTGACCTGATCGGTCCGGGCAGGCCTGGCCTTGATACGCCGAAGGGTACGTTCTACGTCAACCGCAAGGTGAAGGATGAGATCTCGTGGGAGTTCGGCAATGCGCCGATGCCGTACGCGACGTACTTCACCAACAACGGTATCGCGTTCCACCAGGGGGATCCGTCGATTCTCTCGCACGGCTGCGTTCGCATGTACCGCGCGGACGCCCAGCGCTACTTCCAGGATCTCGCTATCGGGGACAAGGTCTTCGTCTTCTAGCTGCTCCATTCTTTTCGACGCCCACCTGCGGACTTAGCTTCGCAGGTGGGCTTGTGTTTGCGCTGGTGACGGGATATAGTTGACCACTGGTGTTTATGCACCACGTAGTACAAGTATGTTTTACGTCAGCTACCAGCGGAAACACTGCGCATCAATGAGGATCGCTGTGTTCCGTGAGCTATAGGAAGTGGAGTGTATGGCAAAAGAAGGCGCCATTGAGGTAGAGGGTCGCATCGTCGAACCTTTGAAGAATGCTATGTTCCGTGTCGAGCTCGACAACGGGCATGAGGTCCTTGCTCACATCAGTGGCAAGATGCGCCAGCACTACATCCGCATCCTTCCTGAAGACCGGGTCATTGTGGAGCTGTCTCCATATGACCTGGACCGTGGGCGTATCACGTACCGCTACAAGTAATTTCGTTTGAAGCCTCCTTACCCAGACGCGTGGCGTTGCTGCGCGTCGCTTACCTTTGGCTACGGTGGCCAAAGCCACGTGTATCACGGCCCATCCTCCGGTACGGTCCGGATAAAGAGTCGGTTGGCGTGGGCGGATAGGGAGAAAACCGCCGTAACAACCCGAAAGGTACGTTCCACATGGCACGTCTAGCTGGTGTTGATCTTCCGCGCAATAAGCGCATGGAGATCGCACTTACTTACATTTATGGCATCGGCGCAACCCGCGCCAAGGAGCTGCTCGAGAAGACGGGCATTTCTCCAGACCTGCGTACGGACAACCTGAGCGACGATCAGCTGTCCGCACTGCGTGACGCAATCGAGTCCTCCTACACCGTAGAGGGCGACCTGCGTCGTGAGGTGCAGGCAGACATCCGCCGCAAGATTGAAATCGGCTCCTACCAGGGCCTTCGTCACCGTCGTGGCCTGCCTGTTCGCGGGCAGCGCACCAAGACGAACGCTCGCACTCGTAAGGGCCCGAAGAAGACCATCGCAGGAAAGAAGAAGTAATCCATGCCTCCTAAGACTCGTTCCGGTGCGCGCCGTGGTGGCCGTCGCATCGTAAAGAAGAACGTGGCTGCTGGCCACGCATACATCAAGTCGACCTTTAACAACACCATCGTCTCGATCACGGATCAGACCGGTGCTGTTATCTCCTGGGCTTCCTCCGGCCACGTTGGCTTCAAGGGATCCCGCAAGTCCACGCCGTTCGCTGCTCAGATGGCAGCTGAGAACGCTGCTCGCAAGGCGATGGACCACGGTATGAAGAAGGTTGACGTTTTCGTCAAGGGTCCAGGCTCCGGCCGTGAGACCGCAATCCGTTCGCTCCAGGCTGCTGGCCTGGAGGTGTCCTCGATCTCTGACGTGACCCCACAGCCGTTCAACGGCTGCCGTCCGGCGAAGCGTCGTCGCGTTTAAGGCAGAAAGGAAAAGAGGTAATACATCATGGCTCGTTATACCGGCCCTGCTACCCGTAAGTCCCGTCGCCTCCGCGTCGATCTCGTCGGCGGTGACATGTCCTTTGAGCGTCGCCCGTACCCTCCGGGGCAGGCTGGCCGCGCTCGCATCAAGGAATCTGAGTACCTGCTCCAGCTCCAGGAGAAGCAGAAGGCTCGCTTCACCTACGGAGTGATGGAGAAGCAGTTCCGTCGCTACTACGAGGAGGCCAACCGCCTCCCAGGCAAGACCGGCGACAACCTGCTGATCCTGCTTGAGTCCCGTCTGGACAACGTTGTATACCGTGCAGGTCTGGCGCGCACGCGCCGCCAGGCACGTCAGCTTGTTTCCCACGGTCACTTCACCGTGAACGGCAAGCGTATCGACGTTCCTTCTTACAAGGTCACGCAGTACGACATCATCGATGTTCGTGACAAGTCCCGCAAGATGCTCTGGTTCGAAGAGGCCCAGGACAACTTGCTGGACGCCGTTGTTCCGGCATGGCTCCAGGTCGTTCCGGACACCCTGCGCATTCTCGTGCACCAGTTGCCGGAGCGCGCTCAGATCGAGGTGCCGCTGCAGGAGCAGCTCATCGTCGAGCTCTACTCGAAGTAAGCCCGCTTACTTCACCCCGCACTGCGTCGATACGTACGTATACAAGTGGTGCGATATCTTTCCGAAAGTCCATATTCTCGCGGCTTCATATAGTGGTAGCCGGAAAAGGAGAAGTTCATGCTCATCTCACAGCGTCCGCAGCTGACCGAGGAGTACATCGATACCAACCGCTCGAAGTTCATCATTGAGCCACTCGAGCCAGGTTTTGGTTACACGCTGGGTAACTCCCTGCGCCGTACGCTGCTGTCGTCCATTCCGGGCGCAGCGGTTACCTCGATCAAGATTGATGGTGTGCTCCATGAGTTCACCACCATCAACGGTGTGAAGGAAAACGTTTCCGAGATCATCCTCAACATCAAGGACATCGTGCTGTCGTCGGAGTCCGACGAGCCAGTCGTGATGTACCTGTCCGTTGAAGGCCCAGGAGTCGTTACCGCCGGCGACATTGAGACGCCAGCTGATGTTCAGATCCACAACCCGGATCTGCACATCGCTTCGCTCAATGAGCAGGCACGCCTTGAGATGGAGCTTGTCGTGGAGCGTGGCCGTGGCTACGTCCCAGCGATGCCGAACTCTGGTGGGGAAGCCGGCCGCATTCCGGTCGACCAGATCTACTCGCCAGTGACCCGTGTTGCCTACAAGGTTGAGGCAACCCGTGTTGAGCAGCGCACTGACTTCGACAAGCTGATCATTGACGTGGAGACGAAGAACTCCATGTCTGCTCGCGACGCGTTGGCTTCGGCCGGTTCCACCCTGGTGGAGCTGTTCGGCCTGGCACGTGAGCTGAACACGGCAGCAGAAGGCATCGAGATCGGCCCGTCCCCACAGGAGACGGAGTACATCGCGGCTTACAACCTGCCGATTGAGGATCTCAACTTCTCCGTCCGGTCCTACAACTGCTTGAAGCGCGAGGGCATCAACACCGTCGGCCAGCTGGCTGAGTGCTCTGAGACCGACCTGATGGATATCCGCAACTTTGGCGAGAAGTCCATCAATGAGGTCAAGATCAAGCTCGCCTCCATGAGCCTGACGCTGAAGGACGCTCCGGAAGATTTCGACCCGACCCAGATCGAAGGCTACGACGCCGAGACTGGTGACTACGTCGACGACACCGCGGAAGAAACCGAGTAAACCAAGAGCACGCGCTCACAATCCCATACGAGGAGTACGAAAATGCCTACCCCGAAGAAGGGTGCCCGTCTCGGAGGGTCCGCCGCCCACCAGAAGCACATTCTGTCTAACCTGGCGCAGTCCCTGTTCGAGCACGGCGCCATCACGACGACCGATGCAAAGGCGAAAGCACTTCGCCCATACGCTGAGAAGCTGATCACCAAGGCGAAGGGCGGTTCCCTGCAGGAACGCCGCGCTGTTGCTGCGAAGCTTCCGAACAAGCAGATCGTTGCATACCTGTTCAACGAGCTTGCACCGAAGTTCGAAAACCGCAACGGCGGCTACACCCGCCTGATCAAGGTTGCACCTCGCTCCGGCGACAACGCTCCAATGACCCAGATTTCCCTGGTTCTGGAGCCAGCTGAGGCGAAGGCTTCCAAGGAGGACTAGTCCTCCGCTGAGTGAGCTTTTCTAGCTCAACCACATGAGACCCCGCGTCCACCTTCACGGTGTCGCGGGGTTTTCGCATTCCAAAAGCACGCGACCAGTTTGCTAGCCTGTAACGAATGAACACGATGCGGCTGCGTTTCGACATCGCCTATGACGGCACCGACTTTCACGGCTGGGCCCGGCAGAAAGGCGACCTGCGGACCGTCCAAGGAACCGTGGAGGACGCGCTCGCGCTTGTGCTGCGCCACCCCGTCGCCCTGACGGTCGCGGGCCGTACGGATGCGGGGGTCCACGCCCGTGGCCAGGTTGCGCACGCAGACATCGACCCGGCCGCGTTGCAGCAGCGCTCTCTTGACGGTGATCCTGCACGCCTGGTGCGTCGCCTTGCCAAACTGCTACCGGACGACATCCGAGTTCAACAAGTCCGGGAGGTTGCCCCTGAGTTCGACGCTCGCTTCTCGGCGATGGCGCGTCACTACATCTACCGCGTCACTACCAACCCAGCGGGGGCGCTGCCGACACGGACGCGTGACACTGCGGTGTGGGCTCGCCCGGTCGACGTGCAGCTAATGCAACAGACCGCCGACGTGCTGCTCGGGCTGCACGACTTCGCGGCGTTCTGCAAGCCGCGACCGCACGCGACGACGATCCGCGACGTGCACAGCTTCCGCTGGGTAGACGCTTCCACGGAGGCGGAGCCGCAGCTCTACGAGGCACACATCAGTGCCGACGCGTTCTGTTGGAACATGGTGCGCGCACTGACCGCGACGTGCCTCACGGTCGGGCAGGGCAAGCGCGACCTGGCGTGGGCCACTGGACTGCTCGACGCCACTGAGCGGCGCGCCGACGTACCGTTAGCCCCCGCGAAGGGGCTGACCTTCGACCACGTTGTGTACCCACCAGAGCAGGAGTGGGAGGCACGAGCCAACACAACTCGTGATCGGCGTTCGCTCTGAGAGCGCAAAGCGATAAGATTTCACCAGTCTCAACGTCTTAGGTCTCGAAGGAGTACGCGTGGTCACTGCCGGGATGTTCATAGCAGCGGTACTTGTGTTTGTGCTGCCAGGATTCCTGGTCAACGTCATCTCCGGCATGCGTGTGCCGGCGTCGGTGGTGGCGTCGATACCCGTGAGCTTCGGCATTATTGGCTTCAGCGCCTGGTCTTGGGGCCTGACGTCGGCGAGGTTTTCGCCGTGGACGTTCTCTGTGAGCGTGGTGTTTGTGATGTTGTGTGCTGCGGGGTGGCGCTACGCGTTTGCGCGCCGCGCCCGCGAGCGCTGGACTGGCACTGGGCAACTGTCGTGGCGTCGGGCGCTGCTGCCGGGGACTCCGCAGGAGCGGCGCGAAGGCAGTGTGGTTGACCCCGTCTGGGTGCTGCCGCTGCTTGGTGTGATTGCGGGGTCGGCGATGCTGATCAGTGACAAGCTGCGGTGGCTGCAGGGAACTCCGCTGGGTTTGGCCAATATCGTGCAGGGTTGGGATTCCCAGTGGCACGCCAATACTGTGCGCTTCATCATGGATGAGGGGATTGCGTCGCCAACGCGCATGGGGGAGCTGATGTACCAGGAGACGCACAGTTCGCTGTTGTATCCCTCGGGGTACCACGCGGGGGTTGCGTTGTTTGCCAAGACCGCTGGGATGGCGCCGATCCCCGCGCTGAATGTGGCGCAGGCGATCGTGCCATCGGTGGCGGCTTGCGTGTCCGTGGCGTGCCTGGTGTTTGCGTTTCTGCGGTCGCGGGGGCTGACGGCGCAGATCGCGGCGGGGTTCGCGCCGCTGCTGGTGTACGGTGCGCCGCAGCTGATGTGGGTGTCGGATTTTGTTGGCATGTGGCCGTACATGATGGCAGTTGCGCTCACGGGCATTGTGATTTGGCAGTTCCTGGAGGTGCCACGGCATCACAACTCGGCGTTTGCGGCGGCCATCGGGTTCTTCGGGGTGGTGGCGGTGCACCCGTCGCCGGTGACCACGATTGCGCTGGCGGTGGCCTTCGCTTGGTGCTTTTCGACGCTTCTTCGTCCCGTCCGTTCACGCCTCGTGGACACTGTCTGGTTAGCGGCCCCGGCGCTTGCCGGTGCGGTGCTGTTCCTGCCACAGATGTTTGCTGGTTCCGAGCAGGCGCAGGAGGTCGCGGGGTGGTCTACTCCGGAGGATGGCACGGCGCCAAATCCGTGGGCGCTCGCGATCACGATGGATACGCGCCACGTCACTGAGTACTTCCCGAACTACAACCCGACTGTGCTGCTGTGGCTCGCGCTCGTGGGGGCGGTGGCGGTTGTGGCGTGGCGTCGCCAGGTGTGGCCGGTGGCGTTCTACGTCCTGTCACTTGCGACGGTGGTGCAGGCAACCGCACCGCTTCCGCCGGTGCTGGACGTGGTGCCTTCGCTGGTTTCGGGGCTGCACTACAACACGGCGCACCGCCTGGTGTTGCCGGTGGTGATGTGCGTCATCGTCGCGGCGGCCATAGGGGCCTCGGTGATGATTCGGATGCTGACGTTGGCGCCGGTTGCCGCGCGTGAGGGCACGGTGGTGGCGAAGGGGGCGTCGACAATTGGGGCGGTGCTCGTGTCCCTCGTGGTGGCTGCGAGTACTGCGACCGCCGTGCACGCGAATGCAGCTCAATCGGCGGAGGGCATTTACACCGCTCCGCGCGTTGGCGGTCGAATGGTCAACGATGACGACCTGGCTGCGTTCGACTGGCTCGCGACGCAGCCTGTGGCGTGGGAAGGCGTGACCTACGGCGAGCCCGCGGACGGGCATTCGTGGCTGTATGCCTACACCGGCGTGCCGACGCTCTCCCGGCACTACCTGTGGCCAGCGAAGACACGAGGCGACGACACCGCAACCGCGTTGTTCGACGTAGAGATGCTCGGGCGCGGGGTGCTCGGCGACGCGACGGCGAAGAACGCCGTGGACCGGGCCGTTGAACGGCTGAACATCAAGTTTTACATCGCATCGCCGCCGTCGTTCTGGGCGCAGCAGCCGCCGCGCGTGAATTTGAACAATGCCACGGCCAATAGCGCGCTGACCCCGGTGTACGTGAAGGGAGACACGGTGATCTTCGCGGTGAACGAGGCGTTTACGCGCGCCGAGCTCGCGGAGATGCAGCACGACGCCGTCAAGCACGGCTCGGAACCGCTGGAGCTTTGGTAGTGTAAGGCAGCGTTATTGGTTATCGGGGGATACAACATCGGGGGTATACATGTCGCAGCGATTGTTGCCAACAACGCGACCGCAGGTGTCGGGGCACAGGTTCATGCAGCGCCGTGTGGAGCACGGCCTGATCTACGGCGATATCCGGATGATCCATGACCCGCTGGCGGCGCGGCGCCGCGCGGGGATCTTCGGGGCGGTCGGGGTGGTGCTGATCGCCGCGGTGATGGGGCTATTCGCCTGGATGAGCCCGAACCCGCACCCCGGCGAAGCCCCGATCGTGCGAGCTACTGACGGCGGCCTGTTCGTGCGTGTCGACGGCACCTTGCACCCTGTGACGAACTTGACTTCCGCTCGCCTCATCGCCGGGGAGGCCGCCGAGCCTGCCCGCGCCGGTGGGGACTACTTGGCCACGGTGCCGCGCGGCCTGCCAGTGGGCATCGTCGCGGCTCCTGGGATGTTTGCCCCTGAGGCCACGGAGGCGCATGCCTGGTCCGCGTGCCACACCGAGGGCAAGGTCACGGTGGTCGCGGGTCAGGCGCCTGCGCCGCTACCGAGGGGTACGGCGGTGCTGGCGGTGGCGGATCACCGTGAGTGGGTCGTCGATGCGCACGGTCGCAGGCAGCTGCCGCCATCCACCACGCCGGAGGGGCGCATCATGCGCCGTGCCCTGGGGATCGACGCCACGACGCCGCGCTGGTCGCCGCCGAACGCGGTGCTCGGCGCTCTGCGCGAGGGACCGGCGTTCACGCTGCCACCGCGCCTCCCTGAGGTACTGCGCACCCCGGAGGCCACCTGGGTGCTTACGGAGCACGGCGGTGTGCAGCAAGTCTCTGACACGGCCGCCCAAGTGCTTCTCGACGCCGGCGCCGCCTCCCGCGACGTCAACCGCGCAGACATCGCGCATTACCCGGACGCGCAGCCGCCACTGGACCTGCGCATCCCGCACGAGGCTCCGCGCTGGGTGCAACCCACACAGGACACGGTGTGCGTGAACGACAAACGTGGCGCAGCCACCTGGCCGAAGGATGCCGGTGGCGTGCTTGAAGGGGCGATTGCGCTGGCGGGGACGGGCACCGCGACCCACTTCGCGGGACTACGCGAGGGCGCCGTCGGCGTGGATACAGGGCAAGGCCTACTCGTGGTGTCGCCGGAGGGTGCCCGCCACGAGGTCGCCGGGCAGGCCACCCTCGAGCTGATCGGTGTGCGCCACACCGAGGAAGCGCCGTGGCAGATCGTTGCGCTTCTCCCAGCCGGAGCTCCGCTCGAGCGGTCGGTGGCGCTGAAACCGGTGGCGTCTTAGAGCCCGCGGCGTCCGCGGCCCCCACGGAGGGAGCGCGCCACGATCGTCAGCGCGATGCATGCCAAGAGCCCACCGAGTGCCAGCCCGGCGCGCCGGGCCGCAAGGGATGCGGTGGGCAACGGTGCGTCGATGGTGGTGACGGTTGCCTCGCGCGGTGGCGTGGGTGGGAGTTGCGTGACGATGTCTTCTGGGCGCAGCGCCCCGCCGTTGGGTTCCGCGGCGGCGTAGACGATCTCACGCACTTGTTGCGGTGAGAGGTGTGGATAGCGCTCGAAGAGGAGGGCGATGGCGCCACTGACGACGGGTGCGGCGAAGCTGGTGCCCACGTAGGGCTGCACGGTTGGTGTGCCGTCGGGTTGGAGCTCGCCGGTGATGCCGGTGGCGAACCCTGCGCCGTCGGACGCGAGGACCACGGGTGTGGTGCCGCGGGCGGAGAGCGGCGGCTTTGGGGATGCGATGGAGTAGTCGGCGACAGTGTGGGCGTCCTCGCGTGCGCCGACGGCAAGGACCGTGGGCATGTGCGCGGGGAAGACGGCGAAGCCGTGGGCGCATTCGTTGGTGGCGTTGCCGGCGGCGGCCACGACGACGGCACCGGAGGTTTCGGCGCGGTGGAGCGCGGCCTCCAGCTCGCGGGTGTCCAGGCTTGCGGCGAGGTAAGGCGGCATGCAGGAGACGATTGAGATGTTGATGACGCGTGCGCGTTCGTCGACGGCGTTGTTGATGGCGTCAGTGAGGGTGGCGAGTGATCCCGCGGCCTGCTCTTCGCGGTAGTGCGCGGAGGTTTGCCGGATTGAGATGAGGTGCGCTGTGGGCGCGATGCCGAGGTCGCGGCTGGCGATGATGCCGGCGACGATGGTGCCGTGGCTGTCGCAGTCGAAGAATGGATCGGGGTCGTCGGGTGTGACGAAGTCTCGGCCGGGTGTGACCGGCGGCAGTTGCGGGTGCCGCGCGATGCCGGTGTCGATGACGGCGACGCGCACCCCGCGTCCACTCGCGTGGCTGCGGGACGCGGCGACGGATGGGTCAAGCTCCGGTGGCGTGTTTCGGTCTAGTTGCAGGTGCGCAGGGCGGGCACAGGCGTAGTCCTGGGCCTGCGCCGGTGGGGCCGGGATCGAGATTGGCAGCGTCGTTCCAACGGCGAGCGGGACGCAGAGGGTGACGAAGAGGCGTCGAGAAGCAGTGGTGCGCATGGGCTTAGAGCCCCCGGATGAGGTCGAACAGCCCGGTGAGGTGCACCGCGAGCGGGATGACTGCGATGATGGCGGCGGCTTCGGCGCGCTCGAACCACACCACCGTGGTTGGCTCGAGGTCAGGCACGCGGCGCGACCAGATGACGGCGGTAGCGCACACAATGGCGATGCAGCCTGCGGCCACGAGGAACGCTGGGTGCGGGCTTGGCTCGTATACGGTGGCGAGCACCACAGCACCGAGCGCGCCGAGGGCCAGCGCCGTCAGCGCGATGCGCGGGGTGGGGTAGTGGTGACGCACCGCGTGGATGAGTAGCGCGCCAGCCACGCAACCGGCGAGTGCGACGCGCCAGCCAAGTGCGGCGTCCATCGTGGCAATGCCGTAGAGCGCCGGTAAGCAGCAGGTGGTCACGGCACATGCAATCGCAGCGGATACGGTCAGCGCGGTGCGGCTGCGCGCATCGACATCATGCTGGTACACATCCGAGCGGTCAAATTCCTCGCCAGCGGTGGGGATGCGTGGCACCTTCAAGCCCGCGGCGGCCGTGGCGATATGGGGCGTGAGCATGACCAGCAGCAACCCGAGCAGCACGACCACCGCCGCCCCCGCGTGGTGCTGCGGCAACCACGCACCGAGCGAGGCCGCGGCAAGGAGCAGCGCGCACACCGCCGCGAAGGTCGCGACGGCCGCACCGCACAGCCTGAGCATCGCGCCGATGACCACGCAGGCCACGGCGGTGATCGCGGCAGCCAGCATCCCGATTGCCGTATCGCTCGACCCGTCCCACGTAGCCGGAGGCCCAGCCACCCAGGCGCCGACTGCGAAAGGGGCCGCGCACAGAAACGCCCCGTAAACCGCGCTGCTTCGCGCCGCGAGCGACAGCACCAGCGCCGCCGCAGCCGCCAGGCCCGCGCCGAACGCCACTCCGCCGACCGTGCCAGCCACCGCTGCAATGCACAGCAGGCCCAGCATCGTCGCGCCGATGTGCAGGCCACGCACATCGCGTGCAGAAGCCGCCGCGGCGCTGAGCGAGTGGGCCGCGTCGCGGATCACGGGCGGTGCCGCCTGCTCCTGTGGGCGCATCACCACCGTCGCTCCGTTTCGCATCTTGAGCTGGTACAACGGCACGTGTCCGTCCAGTGGGATGCCAGCTACGTTGGTGAACTCCCAAGGGCGGTGCAGCTGCGGCAGTTCCACGAAGCGCGCGATCTCGGGTATCAGCTCGTAGAGCGACGAGGACGTCGGCAAACTGAGATCGATATCGCGGTGAAGCGAAGCGACGTCGATACGAATGGTGACGTGCACGATGTGATGCGTTGCAGAAACTGCCACGATGAATCCCCCCGGAAAACAAACAAATGCGCGACTTGGCGCTTAACTTGAACAATGTAGCGCACCATCGCCTAGAATGCATGCAGACGTTGCGCGAGGGGGAATGCGCAACCGGGGAAATGCATGAGGGGGAATGCATGCTAGGTCTTGACCACGAACCAGTCGTGACACCATCGACGGCGCACACACTCGCGCCGCCACCACCACTGCCGACCGGCCAACTCCGCGCCGAAGCGGTACCGCAGGCGCACAAGGACCAGCCGATGCCGCTGCTGAAAGTGCTGCTGCCGGTGGTCATGGTGGTTGCCATTGGTGCTGTGATGGCGCTGATGGTGATGTCCGGGCGCACCGTGAGCCCAATGATGCTCATCTTCCCGGTCATGATGCTCTTCGGCATGGTCACCATGTTCTCTCCACAGGAACGCCAGGGCGACATCGACGAGACGCGCCGGGTCTACCTGCGCCACCTGGACGCCCTCGCTCACCGGGCGCGCAGCAACGCCGAGGTCCAGCGCGAGCACGCCGAATATCTCCACCCGGCACCGAACGCCCTGCTCACGGCGGTGCCTGCGGAGCGTGTCTGGGAACAGTACGCCGCCTCGCCGTACGCGCTGCAGGTGCGCATTGGTGTTGGCGCGGTGGCACTGCATACCCCAATCGAGGTCGACGACCCTGGCTCGCCCGAGGACCTCGACCCGGTGTGCGCGGTGAGCCTGCGCAGGACGGTCGCCGCGGTGAACACGATCCAAGAGATGCCGATCGTGGTGGCGCTCAATGCGTTTCCCGTGATCACGATGGTGGGGCCGCGTGCGGCGGAGGTCGCGCGCTCGATCATTGCCCAGCTGGCGTTTTTCCACGGCCCGGAGCTCGTCGGCATCGACGCCGCCCAGGCGCCGAGAGAATTTGAGTGGGTGAAGTGGCTGCCGCACTCCGCCACGCCGGAGGCGGCCGAGTTCCAAGTCATACTTCTCGACGCCACCACCCACCCCTCCGTGATCTCCTTCAGCACCAGTGCCTCCAGCAGCGAGAACGTGTGCGTGCTGGTTATCCACCCGGACCCGGACTGGTTGGTGGATGAGGAGGCGTTCCACCTTGTCTGCGACGACGAACTCCACGCGCTGACCGGGATGGGCCTAGAGTTTCTGGGCAGGCCCGACAGGATTAGTGTCGCAGAGGCGGAGCTGATCGCGCGCCAACTGGCGTTCTATCGCCGCCCCGAGCTGCTCAGCGCCGAAAGCGCCTCCCACGGAGGCAAGCTGCTCCCGATGCTCGGCATCAACGACATCGCCGAGCTCAACGAGCACACCATGTGGACCGGACGCGAAGGCACCCGACAGCGCCTCATGGTCCCGATTGGCTCGACTGCCCAGGGCCAGGCCCTCTACTTGGACCTGAAAGAGTCCGCCCAGGGCGGGATGGGCCCGCACGGGTTGTGCATCGGTGCGACGGGGTCTGGTAAATCGGAACTTCTAAAAACACTCGTTGTGGCGCTCGCCGCGACGCACTCGCCGGAGGAACTCAACCTCGTGCTCGTGGACTTCAAAGGCGGCGCAACCTTCCTCGGCTGCGAGTCCTTGCCTCACACCTCGGCGGTCATTACCAACCTGGAGGACGAATCCATCCTGGTTGAGCGCATGTACGACGCCATCTCCGGTGAGATGAACCGACGTCAGGAGCTACTGCGCAAGGCGGGGAACTACGCCAATATCACCGACTACACCGCGGCCCGGCTCGCGGGCGAGGACCTCGCGCCGCTGCCGGCGCTAGTGATCATCCTGGACGAGTTTTCTGAGTTGCTCAGCCAACACCCGCACTTCGCTGACCTGTTCGTGGCCGTCGGCCGACTTGGCCGCTCGCTGGGCGTGCACCTGCTACTTGCCTCCCAGCGCTTGGAGGAGGGCAAGCTGCGCGGGCTGGACTCGCACCTTTCTTACCGTATCGGCCTCAAGACGTTCTCCGCGGCCGAATCCCGCCAGGTGCTCGGCGTGCCGGACGCCTACGAGCTACCCAGCGAGCCCGGCGCGGGCTTCTTGTCCACGGGCTCAGGCGACTTGGAGCGTTTCCGCGCGGCGTACGTGTCGGGGCCGCTGGAGCGCGCCCGCGGCGTGACCAGGCGCGAGGCGGCCGTGGAGGTTCGCCTGTTTCACGGGTGGGAGCCTCCGCCGGTGGAGGACGCGAAGGAGAGTGTCGGTGTCGATACTGATGCGACGACGACGTTGCTGGCGGCGGTCGTCGAGAAGTCGAGGGAGGTGGCGGATGCCCTGGGCATGCGGGCGCACCAGGTGTGGCTGCCGCCGTTGCCTGCACAGATCGAGCTTTCGCAGGTCTACGGTGGCAGTGAGTCGATGCCGAAGCTGCGGGCGATTATCGGGGTGATTGACGAGCCGATCAAGCAGCGCCAGGTGCCGCTCGTGCTGGACCTGTCGGTGGCGGGTGGCCACGTGGCGCTCGCGGGTGGACCGCAGACGGGCAAGTCGATGGCGGTGCGCACGATGGTGGCGTCGCTCGCGCTGCGCCACTCCACTGACGAGCTGTGCTTCTACATTATCGACGCCGGCTCCGGCGACTTCAGCGACGTCGCCGAACTGCCGCATGTGGCCGGTGTTGCGCAGCGCACGGACGAGGAGCGCGTGCGCCGCGTCGTCGACGAGCTGGTCGAGATGCTCGACGACTCGCAGCGGCGCACGAAGCGCCACACCGTGTTGATTGTGGACGGCTGGCACACGTTGCTCGCACCGGATGCGAAGACGGAAGACTTGCGTGAACCGCTGACTCGTCTTGCTGCGGAAGGCCCGGCTGTGGGCATTCACCTGGTTGCGACTACGCAGCGTTGGAATGCGATCCGTGCGAACGTCCGTGACGTGATCGGCACAAGGATTGAGCTGCATCTTACTGAACCGATGGACTCGGTGATTGATAGGAAGGTGCAGGCGAAACTTCCCGCGCTGCCGGGCCGCGGCATTACCGAAGAGGGGGCGTTCATGCTGGTCGCGCACACCTCCGCGCAGGACGTGGCACACGTCCGCGCAGCGACGCAGGGTCAGCCTCCGGTGCCACGCCTAAGGGTGCTGCCGAGTCACGTGGAGGTTGCGGACCTGCTCACCTCGGGAGGCCAACGTCTGCCACTCGGCGTCGGTGGACCCCGACTTGCACCGCTGTGGAGCGAGTCTGGCCACCTGCTGGTCATCGGTGCGAGCGGTGCTGGCAAGTCCACAGCGATTGCCTCGGCCATCACCGCGATTGAGGCGATGGGCCGTGAGCAGGCCCGCATGGTGATTCTGGATGTGCGCCGCGCGCACCTCGGGCGGGCGAACCCAGACATGGTGGCGGCCTACGCAGCCTCTACCAGCGCCGTCGACGAGGCGGTCAGTGCGCTGATCACCACGCTGCGCGGCAGGCTACCCGGGTCGGATGTGACCCCGCAGCAGCTCGCGCAGCGTTCCTGGTGGGAAGGCCCGGAGCTCTATCTCGTCATCGACGACCTCGAGCTCGTCCCGGAGGACACCCTGCGCGAGCTGGCCACGCTGTTCCCGCACGCCCGCGACATTGGCCTGCACGTGGTGGCCGCCCGCAAGTTCGGCGGAGTATCGCGCGCCATGTTCGGCAGCTTCCTGTCCTCGCTGAAGGACCTGTTGCCCGACGTCGTCATCCTCGACGGAACCAGGGACGAAGGCGCGCTCTTCGGGGTGCGTCCAGTCCCACAGCCGCCCGGCCGAGGCCTGCTCGTCCAGTCAGGTGAGGCCCGTGGCCTGGTCCAAGTCGCAGCACCCTACCCAGAAGGAGGCACTCTATGAAACCCGATCTTCGCATCACCATGACGTCCACGAACACCGTGTTCACCGGCGCCGCCAACGTCCACCGTTTTGACGGCCCCGGCCCGCGGGAAGTCGCGCAGTACGTGCGCGGGCTCTTCGGGCCCGACCCGGGCGGCGCCGTGATTCAGATCGCCGCGAGCCCCGAGGACCTCGATCAGTTTGAGCAGGCCATGAGCGGCTACGACGTCACTATTACCGCCGAGCGCCTAGAGGTAGAGGCTGACCCTCCGACCGAAGAGCAACCCGCGATTACGGCCGTAGACCTTGCGCCACGTCGCGCGTGGTGGCCGTTCGTCGCGCTCGGCGCCGCAGTGGTTGTGGTCGCAGCAATCTGCGGGTTCGTGCTCTTTCGTTTCTTATCGACGCCCTCTTCGCCCACGTCTGCCCAGGCTTCAGAAGGGGCGACATCGACCACTGTGCTGCACAGTCAACCGACGGCCTCGCGGGCGTCAACAAGCCCCTCTCCTTCTATTGCGAGCGAGCCTACCGCCGTGCGAATCGCGCAGGACGGACTTGCGATTGAGCTGCCTCCCGGGTTCCAACTCGCGCAGCACGAGCAGGGCTGGATGGCAACAGGCGCCGACCCCGACATGCGCGTACTGATCTCCGCAGAGAACCGCTACACGCTGCCGCCCGAGCAGTTCGTAGCGCAGCTGCTCGGGGGTATCGAGCGCGACCCCGAGCTCACGCTCGTGGATCACAACCTCCACGCCGTGACGTACCGCGAGACCGCCCCCGGAGGCGCCGAAACGCTGTGGCGAACTTGGGCGCAGGATTCTTACCAGCTTTTCGTGGCGTGCCAGACGCGGCAGGCGCCCAGCAGGGTGCAGCAGGCGACGTGTCAGATGGCCTTCGACACCGCCGAATTCACGCCACCGACAGGAGAGGGGTGAGGCAAACTCGCAGCATAAACGTGGTGGGAGGGTGGGGAGAAAAGTTTCTTCAACATTGAGGGAACCGGAGCACCAAAACGTGCGTCCAACTATATGAACAGCTTGGAAGGCTGTCGTTACAACCAAGACACAGTACCTAGTAGGGGGATTGAACATGGAACAGTTCAGAACAGAAGCCGACGTCATGCGCGCAACTGCCGACCGGGCAGATGACACCAACGCAAACGTCAACCGAGAAATCGACCGCGTGCAGCAGGTCGCGGAGTCCACGCGCAGCTACTGGGTGGGCAATGCGCAGCGCAGCTTCGATGACCTGATGGTCCGCTACGACGACGCGCAGCGACGCCTCTCCGAAGCGCTGCGTGACATCGCGAACAACATCCGCGACAACGCCAAGAACTACGAGAGCACCGACGCTACGAACACCGACAACTTCCGTTCGCTGTCCGGTTCCGCGGGCTTGGCTCTCTAAAACGCTCCCAGCGGTTCTCAGCAGACACAACGACCATCTTCCGAATGTAAAGGGACATACTCATCATGCAAATCAAGTACGACTTCGCTCAGATCGCCAACGCAGCTGAAGACATGCGCTCGTCGGCGACCCGCATCACCAGCCAGCTCAACGAGCTGAAGCAGATCATCCAGCCGATGGCGCAGACCTGGGAGGGCACCGCAGCGTCCGCGTACCAGGCACACCAGGCGAAGTGGGACCAGGCCGCAGAGGATCTGAACACCATTTTGAACCAGATCGCCAGCACCGTTGAAGACGGCAACTCCACCATGCTCGCGGTAAACAATGCCGCGGCAAACAGCTGGGGATAACTACACAGAAGCTTGCTGAACAGCAAGGCGCCAGGGGGAGCGTCTTGCTGTTCAGTGCTTTGTGCTGTAAAGTTTGCAGCTTGTGTGCCGTGCTGCTTGTCGGGTCTCCACCGGCCGCCGTCTGAGCGGGATACAGCGCACAGTTTTATACGTTATGGCCGGCAGCCAACTAGACAGACTTGAAGGAGTCATGCATGTCTACTTACCACCCAAAGAGCGGTGACATTACCCGTAAGTGGTACGTCATCGACGCCACGGACGTGGTCTTGGGCAAGCTTGCGTCGACTGCAGCGGATATCCTGCGCGGCAAGCATAAGCCACAGTTCGCACCGAACGTTGACACCGGCGATCACATTATCGTGATCAACGCCGAGAAGGTCCACATCTCCTCGAACAAGCGCGATCGCGAGATGCGCTACCGCCACTCCGGCTACCCGGGTGGTCTGACTGCTATGACGCTTGGTCGTGCGCTCGATGAGCGTCCGGACCGCGTTATCGAGGAAGCTGTCAAGGGCATGATGCCGCACAACAAGCTTTCCCGCGAGTCCATCAAGAAGCTTCACGTCTTCGTCGGCTCCGAGCACCCATACGAGGCTCAGAAGCCGGAAACCTACGAGTTTAAGCAGGTGGCACAGTAATGGCTGATCAGAACAACATTGCAGCTGAGACCGACATCGACGCGGCAACCGCGGCGACGGAAGAGTTCAACTACACCATCGGTGACGCTATTGCTCCAGAGGTCGAGGAGACCCAGGACACCGTTGAGGTTGCACCGCTGCACGAGGGCCCAATCCAGACCGTTGGTCGTCGTAAGCGCGCAATCGCTCGCGTGACCGTCGTTGAGGGCGAAGGCAAGATCACGGTCAACGGCCGTGAGTTCGAGGACTACTTCCCGAACAAGCTGCACCAGCAGGACATCCTGCTGCCGCTGACCCTGCTCGAGCGCGAGGGCCAGTTCGACATCAAGGCAAACATCAAGGGCGGCGGCCCAACCGGTCAGTCCGGTGCGCTGCGTCTGGCGATTGCCCGTGCGCTGAACATCTACAACCCGGCTGAGCGCCCAACCCTGAAGAAGGCTGGTCTGCTTACCCGTGACGCTCGTGCGGTCGAGCGTAAGAAGGCTGGTCTGCACAAGGCCCGTCGTGCACCGCAGTACTCCAAGCGTTAATCACTACGCTGGTTGTATCATCAACCGCCCCCTGGCACTGGCCGGGTGGGCGGTTGTTGTTTTTGTATAGCTGTCGGTAGTGCATAATAAACAGCATGACTCGATTGTTTGGAACTGATGGTGTCCGAGGTCTCGCCAATGAGCGACTGACGGCGTCGTTGGCACTGAAGCTCGGTGCCGCCGCCGCGACCGTACTAACGAAGGACCGTGAGTCCTCGAAGCGCCGCCCGACGGCGCTGATTGGCCGCGACCCACGCGTGTCCGGCGAAATGCTTGCGGCAGCGATGGCTGCGGGCATGGCGTCGAAAGGTGTGGATGTCCTGCGTGTCGGCGTGATTCCTACTCCCGGCTTGGCGTACCTCACTGATGACTACGGTGCGGACATCGGTGTGATGATCTCCGCGTCCCACAACCCCATGCCGGATAACGGCATCAAGTTCTTCTCCGCGGGTGGCCACAAACTGCCTGATGAGGTCGAGGACGAAATTGAGAGGGCTCTCGACACGCTTGAAGAAGGTGGGCCAACCGGCACCCGTATCGGCCGCGTGATCGAGGAGGCGCCGGACGCGCAGGATCGTTACCTGGCGCACCTCAAAGAGGCGATGAGCACCAGCCTGAAGGGCATCAAGGTCGTTGTGGACTGTGCGAACGGTGCGGCGTCCGAGGTCGCCCCGAAGGCGTACGAGGCCGCCGGTGCCGAGGTTGTGGCGATCTACAACGAGCCGAACGCTTTCAACATTAACGATGGCTCCGGTTCCACTCATATGGACAAGATCCAGGCGGCCGTCGTCGAATACGGTGCTGATCTTGGCGTGGCACACGACGGTGATGCGGACCGCTGCCTCGCCGTCGACGCTGAAGGCAACATCATCGACGGTGACCAGATTATGGCGATCTTGGCCTGCGGCATGAAGGCCGAGAACAACCTGCGCGACAACACGCTCGTAGCCACGGTCATGAGCAATCTGGGACTTACCCTCGCCATGGAGCGCGAAGGCATTGCACTGAAGCAGACCGCGGTGGGCGACCGTTACGTTCTCGAGGAGCTCAACCGTGGGGACTTCTCGCTTGGTGGCGAGCAGTCCGGCCACATCGTTGTCCCGGAGCACGCCACGACTGGCGACGGCACGCTGTCCGCGCTGCTGCTGATGGAACAGATGGCGGAAACCGGCAAGAGCCTCAAGGAACTCGCACAGGTGATGCAGGTGCTGCCACAGGTACTCATCAACGTGCCGGTGTCGGAGAAGTCCAAGATTATGAGCTCGCAGGAGGTGCTGGCTGCGATCGATGAGGCCGAGGAAGAGCTCGGGCACTCGGGTCGCGTGCTGCTTCGTCCTTCCGGTACTGAGGAGCTGTTCCGCGTCATGGTGGAGGCCGCCGAGGAAGAACAAGCCCGAAAGGTGGCGGGTCGCCTCGCAGCAGTCGTTGCGGCAGTGTAGAGTCCGTTGGTAAGAAATTTGGCCTCGCGGGGAACCGCGGGGCCGTTGGGGGAGTCTAACTAAGAGAAGTAGTTAGAACTGTCGGTGGTGAGCCGACGTGGATTTTGGGGGAAATTTTGAACATGGTGAACACGGTAAACACTGTGCACAACAAGGGCGTCAGCCTCAACGTTGACGCGGTGCGGTCATATTTTGCCGACGCCATCTCCGCCTACGAAGACACCGCCACGGACTTTGCCCGCCAGCAACCAGACCTGGGTGCGGACGACTTCGGTGCCGGTTTTGCCTTGCAGGGCCAGCGCATCACGGCGGCGATGCAAGCGGTCTATGCGGACTCGCTCCGGTTGTTGCAGGAGCGAACGCAGCAGTGGGAGGGGATTCGCAGCCTTGCACAGGAGGTCCGCGACGCTGACGAGGACGCCACCGATGGCATTTCGGGGGTGGGTTCCGCATGGTAACCAGCGACGTTGTCGAACAAGGGGTGCAGCGCTTCTCTCAGTCAGTTGCGACGGCCCCAGCCCTGGAGGGGCCTGAGCGCGACCAATTGCAGGCACTAGCGAAGGAAGTCATTCGGGAGCTGCAGGCCACCCGCTGCCAGGACCTACGCGGCTTCCACCAGGTCGGTGTCTCGCTGTCACAGTTCAATTGTGACGCCGTGGGCTACAGGTTTTCGTTGAAGGCGCCTTGCCAGGATACGCCGGGCAGTAAAGAGTGGTTTGAGCAGATCGGCGTGGGGTCGCGGGAGCGATGCTCGGCAGATTCGGAGACGCAGCACTTTACACGCCTAAATGAGCTGGGAAGCTCGATTACCTCGTGCTGCAGCGCTATAGATGATGTCAAGAAGACGTCCAACCTGGCGGTGGAACAGTTCGTGGTCCTTGCGCACTCGCACCTTGAGATACTTGCGAAGCTTGGAATCGCCACTCTGATTCGCCCATTGGTGCAGGTCGTAATTGATGCGATGCGGCAGGCGAGCCAGACAGCGAAAGAATGCAACGTGGCTGTCGCTGAGTGCCTCGATGCGATCGCGGTGTGCGTGGAGGAAGCACAACAGCCTTGCAGTCAGGCGCCCGGCGGAAAGCCAGTTGGAAGTGCGCCTGCTGCGGCGCCAGCGACGGCTGCGCACGCAGCCGGAAGCAGCTCGACCGCCAGTGCGAGTGTTGCCGCGCCGCCTGCTGCACCAGCGCCAGCACCAGTGCCTGCCCCTGCCCCTGCTCCTGTGCCGCCGACACCGCCGCAGCCGTGCGAGCGCCTTGTTTCTCTGGAGAGCGTCGGCACGCAGTCCGCGTCAGCGGCGCTGGCAGGTGCGGCAGGGATCAACGTGGCCTTTAACTTCGACGTCGATGTGCATGTTAACGCGCCCATCGAGGCCGTGACACGCGACGCAGCGGCGTTGTTCGCACCGGTACAGGAGCAGTGCGACGCTGCGCAGGCGTTCACGGGCGCGTTTGCACAAACGGGCGCGGCCGTCGTCATTGAAAGCATCAACGTCTTTGCAGCAAATATCGACGCGGCCTGGCAGTGCGCGACGGAGGCTGTGGAGGTGCCGTGTGACGTCGCGGAACCAACACCACCGGCACCGCCGGCACCCGAGCCCGCTCCTGCGCCGGAGCCTGCACCGGCAGTCGACGAAAACGGTGTGTTCGTGCCACCTGAGCAACTCGGCGAGGTGGAGCAGCCACCAGTGCCGGCCGAAAAGCAAGCGATGACGGCACCGGCGGCAGCAGAGACGTCATCAGAACAACACGCTGAGCAGCAGCAAGTCGATACAGACCCGGCTGATGCTTGGGGCGTCAAGAAATTGGGGGAATGGTAAATGGATTTTTCAAGGTTTGCAGCAGAGTACCGTCAGCGCACGGCGATGCGGATGGAGAACTTTGAAAAGATGATCGCTGAGCACCATCGCCAAATGGAGATGATGCTTACCGAGCAGCGAAGGGCCGCCGCGCTTGGCTACAAACGCCAACCTGTTGTCATTCCACAGGGTGGCGAGCGGTTGTTCCCGTTTCGCCGCCCGCCGCAGGGCGGAATCGCGTCTATCCGTACCGAGGCACGCCCCAACGCCCCGGAGGCACAGGGGGAGATGAAGCGTGCTGGTCAGCCCGGCACGTTAGAAGAATGAGAAGAGGCTGTCATCCTTGGTGAGGCCCGCCAGCTCAGCGAGGTCCTCACCGGTATAGGACGTGACGTTCTTTCCTTCGGCGTCCGGCTCGGAGTAGGAGGAGTACTTCTTCTCCCCGGCTAGCTGGTGCAGGAGGAACCCGGTGAGCAGGCCGCGCACTGTGGTCTGCAGGGAGGCGCTCGACTTGCCCAGGCCGAGCAGGCGCTTGGTCAGTGAGTCCTCCGAGAAGCTCTGCTGCTCGCCTTTCTTGACGCTGCGGTAGGCCACCTCGCCTGCCCAGTTGTATGCGAGCTTGGCGGGGTTGCCTGGATCGAAGAGCGAGTCACCGTCCTCGCCGGGGCCGATGATGAGCCCTGGGCGAAGCGCGCGCCGGGCCGCCTCTACTGCGGAGGGCGCCACGTTCGCCGGGTAAATTGCGGCGACTGCCTGCACCTTCGGGTTTTCTGCCGCGGTGAGTACGGCAGCGCCGCCACCCATGCCGTGGCCAACGACGCCGAGGCGCTGTGGGTGGATGCTAATCTTGCCGTTCCCGAGGCGCACCCCAGTCAGGATTTGCAGGGCGGTTTCTAAATCGGCGGCGAAGCCAGCGTGGTCGGGGCGCCACCCCTTTTCTGTATCTGGCGCAGCGACCGCAATGCCCCAACTGGCCAGGTGGCGAAGTGTACCGTGGTAGTCGTCGACACTCTGGCGCCAGTCGTGGCCGAAGGCGACGGCAGGGAGGTTCTTGCCCTCTGCAGGCGTGTACACCTTGCCCGGCAACCCGGTGTACCCGAGATCGCCCTCTAGCACCTTGTGTGGGCCTCGTTTGGACAGTTCAGCTAACTTCTTCAATTTCGCAGACACGCAACCTACCCTACTTGAATTCTGCAGTACTGAAATAGCGCTTCAGCGTTTTTGTGGTTTAGGGTTAGGGGCCAGATCGAGACAGGGCCGAGATTCAGCCTGATGGAGCCGCGCGGAAGGAGCAAGACATGCTTGGAGCGTTGTCCTTTGCGTTTATTGATTCCATCAACGTGTTGTTGATCGGGGTCATCGTGGCAGTCGGCGTGGTCGCCTCCCAGGCGCAGCGGCAGTACGCGAAGATTACGGCGCTGCTCATTGCTGGCGACTGGCTTGGGGTGGCGAGTCTCGCGGCGGTGATGTTGTTCGTATTCGATGGCCTCGGTCCGGTGGTGCAAACGTTTGTCGAAGGCCCCATTTTCGGGTGGCTCCTCATCGCTACTGGTCTCCTGACCGCGGTGCTCGCGCTTCGCGGGGGAGACAACCACGCGTTGATTGAACGGGTGATGCGCCCGCTGCGAGCACCCAACGCGCTGACGGTGCTGACGGGGTTTGTGCTGGGGATCGTCCAATCGGCGACGTCGATGCCGTTCTTCGGCGGGCTTGCGGTGCTGTCTGCGACGGGTCTTGATACCGCGACGAAGTACAGCTTCCTGGTGCTCTACGCGACGGTCGCGCTGTCCCTACCCACGCTGTGCGCCCTGCTGGTCGGTTGGGTGCGGGCGAAGCCGGACTCGGTTGCTGGACGAGGTTTCGCGTGGGCGCGCTCACACCCGGATACGGTTGGTTTGACCGCGACGTGGGTGGTATCGCTGCTGCTAGGTGTAGTCGGCGTGGCGCATTTGCTGTGATCGTTGTTCAATAGATGCCCATGAACGCTTTAAAACTTCGCATTGACCTGGCGGCGATTGCCCACAACACGAGGCAGATGCGCCGTCAGGCTGGTGGCGCGCGCTTGATGTGCGTGGTGAAGGCGGATGCCTATAACCACGGCGCGGCGAAGTGCGTCCCCATCATGGAGGCGAACGGTGCGGATGCGTTCGGCTGCGCGACGATCGCGGAGGCGGCTAGTGTGGCGAAGCTGACGTCGAAACCCGTGATGGCGTGGCTGTGGGCTCCGGGGGAGGAGCTGGTGGAGGGCATTGAGATGGGTGTGCCGAGTCTTGCGCACCTGCGCGCGCTTATTGACGCCCCCTTCGTCCCCACCGTGCATCTGATGATCGACACGGGGATGAACCGCTCGGGCGTAGATGAGGAACAGTGGCCGGAGCTGTTCGCGATGGCCGCCGAGGCGCAACAGGCCGGTCAGATCCGTGTGGCCGGGCTGATGAGCCATTTTGCGTGCGCGGATAACCCAGCGGACCCGTACACGGACCGGCAGCTGGCGACGTTCCGTGAAGCGCTCAACCAGGCGCACGAGGCGGGGCTAGAGGACCTGGTGAACCACGTGGCGAACTCGCCGGCGACGTGGACGAGGGACGACGCCCGCTTTGAACAGATCCGTCCCGGGATTGGCCTGTACGGGTTGGAAGCAATCGACGGCACCGACAACGGGCTGCGGCCCGCGATGAGCTGGGTCGCAACAGTGACCGCGGTCAAACCGATCCGCGCGGGGGATCCGGTGAGCTACTCAGGGACATGGACTGCGCCCGAGGACGGGTTTACCGCCGTGGTGCCCGCCGGCTACGCGGACGGCGTGATGCGCATCTGGCAGGACCGGATGGACGTCACCATTGACGGAGCCCGCTACCCCCAGGTGGGTCGGGTGTGCATGGATCAGATTGTGGTGTGGCTGGGCGCAAACGAAGCCGGTGTCGCGCCGGGCGATGAAGCGGTACTTTTTGGCGCCGGCGGCGTGAGTGCGGACGAGTTCGCGCTGCGGGCGAACACCATTCACTACGAGGTGCTGTGTGCACCGAAAGGACGGACAGTGCGGGAGTACGGTGGCAGGCGCGTATGCGAGACGCGCGAGGAAACGCAAGCGTTGGGGCGTGAGCTGGGGGAGACTTTGCGCGCCGGGGACGTGGTGATTCTCGACGGCCCGCTCGGCGCCGGGAAAACCACGCTGACGCAGGGCATTGCCGAAGGGATGCAGGTCAAGGGGCGTGTGACGAGCCCAACCTTCACCATCGCCAGGGAACACCGCGCGAAGGAGGCGGAGGGGGCGTCGTTAATTCATGTCGATGCCTACCGCCTGTTGGGGGAGGGCAGCTCTGGCGACCCGCTGGGTGAGCTCGATGCTCTCGACCTTGAGTCGGAGCTCGACCGCAGCGTCGTGGTGGCCGAGTGGGGTGGTGATCTCGCAGCTCACATCGCCAGTGAATACCTTTTGGTCACCATTGACCGCACCACGCTCGTGGAGCAAGACGAAGACAGTGAGGGCCGCATCATCACATGGCGGTGGGTGCACACAGAATAGGAAGATGTAGGCTGTAGGCCATGCTGAAGCTGAACAATACTAGCCGTGGTTGGGTCGCTATTGCGTGTGCACTGTGGGTGATTGTGCTCGTTGCTCTCATTTTCATCCCACTGACCAAGCCGTCCCCAATGGCGGCTGCGACGCCAACGAATTCTCTTTCCCGCTCCCTTGAAGAGGTCAAGCCTGGTGGTGAAGCCGTTGCGGGCCAGCTCATCGACCTGACTCGCGTCTACGACAAGGACTACATCGGGTTCACCACGCTGTGCCCGAACGAGCCGGACCAGCTGCTGCTGAGCAAGCTGCAGGCGCTGAACCTTGACCAGGACCGCTTCGATTTCTCCGGCGACTGGGGTTACATGCTGCTGTTCGACGAGGACCAGAACGCGGAGATCGACCTGGACAAGGTGGAGCTTTCCAAGGTGAACATCTGCTCCATCCCGCAGTCGGAGATGTTCCCAATGAATACGCCGCTGCCGTTCCACAAGGACGGTAACGGCTGGGTCATGGGAGTAGCGGCTTAATGCTGACGCTGGCGCTCGATACAGCCACGCACGACCTCGTTGTCGGCGTGGGCGAGCAACAGTCGCGCCGCGTGGATGCACAGCGGGTAATCAGAACCCGCTCGCATAACGAACTTTTGGTCCCCACTGTCAACGAACTACTGGCGGAAGCGGGCTGCACCTACGGTGCGCTCGAAGCCGTCGTCGTTGGCGTGGGGCCTGGCCCGTTTACGGGGCTTCGCGTAGGCATGGCCACCGCGTCCGCCTTCGGGCAGGCGCTGGGGGTGCCGGTGTACGGGGTCTGCACCCACGACGCCATCGCCGCGGAAGCCGGGGACACCACCGGGAAAAGCGTGCTAGTGGTCACTGATGCGCGCCGCCGCGAGGTGTACTGGAGCCTCTACCGTGACGGACAGCGCGTCGACGGCCCACACGTCAGCGCTGCCAGCGCGATCGACGTCGAGGGCGACGCGGTGGACCTCCTCGTTGTCCCAGAAGCGCTGCGTGAGACTGTGACTGTCGCGGCTGGTGAGGTACGCGATCTCGCGCCGGGTGTTCGCGGCTTGCTCGCCGCGTGCGATCCATCAGATACGCCGGAGCCACTCACACCGCTGTACCTGCGCCGCCCGGACGCCGTGCCGCCGAAGCCGCGCCCGCGCTCTGCTGCGCTGCCGGACATCAAACTGTGAATATCCGGGAGCTCACACCCAGCGACGCAGACGCAGTCGCGGCGCTGGAGGCGGTGCTGTTCGCTGGCGAGACCCCGTGGTCGCGGGAGGTGCTGCTGACGCAGTTCGCGCAGCCGTACACGTTCTATATCGGCGCCTTCGACGACGAGGGCGCAATTCTGGGGTATGCGGGCCTTGCGATGCTGGGCCCGCGCAACGACCCGGAGTTCGAAATTCACACCATCGGCGTCGCGCCCGAGGTGCAGCGCCGCGGGGTGGGCAGGGAGCTGATGGACCAGCTCGTCCACACCGCCGACCTTCTCGACGGCCCGATGTTCCTCGAGGTGCGCACCGACAACTCCGCGGCGCTTGGCATGTATGAGCGCTACGGCTTTTCCGTGGTTGGCACCCGAAAGAATTATTATCAACCTTCTGGCGCGGACGCGTTTTCCATGATGCGTCCGCGGAAGAGCGAAAGGGAGCAGGCATGATTGTTGCCGGGATTGAGTCATCGTGCGACGAGACGGCCGTTGGCATTGTCGACGTCCACTCCGACGGCACCATGGAGATCCTTGCGAACCAGGTGGCGTCTTCGATGGAGCAGCACGCACGCTTTGGTGGCGTGGTGCCCGAGATCGCGTCGCGTGCCCACCTTGAGGTGATGCCACAAGTGATGGCCGCGGCACTGGAAGAGGCCGGTATCGATGCCCCGGACGTGGTTGCGGCGACGATCGGGCCTGGTCTTGCCGGTGCGCTGCTGGTCGGCGCGTCCGCTGCGAAGGCCTACGCGGCGGCGTGGGGTGTGCCGTTTTACGCCGTGAACCACTTGGGTGGGCACGTGGCGGTGGCGAACCTGGAGGGCCAGGAGCGGCTCCCGCACTCGGTGGCACTGCTGGTCTCTGGTGGGCATACGCAGTTGTTGGAGGTTGAGGCCGTTGGCAAGCCGATGCGCGAGCTTGGCTCCACCCTTGATGACGCCGCCGGCGAGGCCTACGACAAGGTCTCGCGCCTGCTTGGGCTTGGCTACCCGGGCGGCCCGGTCATCGACCGCTTGGCAGCGAAGGGTAACCCGGATGCGATTCCGTTCCCGCGCGCGCTCAGTAAGGCCGACGATCTGCGGGGCGAGCACCGCTTCGACTTCTCGTTCTCCGGCTTGAAGACTGCCGTAGCGCGCTACGTGGAAAAGGCGGAGCGCGAAGGCTGGGTGGTCAACGTGGAGGACGTGTGCGCGTCGTTCCAGGAGGCGGTGTGCGACGTACTCGTGCGCAAGGCGCTGCTGGCACTGGAGGAGACCGGTGCGAAGACGCTGTTGCTCGGCGGCGGGGTGGCGGCGAACAGTCGCCTGCGAGGACTTGCCCAAGAACGTTGCGAGAAGGCTGGCGTGGAGCTGCGTGTACCGCGCTTCGGGCTGTGCACCGATAACGGCGTGATGATCGCGGCGTTGGCGGGCCAGCTCATCCATGAGGGGGCCAAGCCTTCGGAGCTGTCCGTGGCGACGGATACGTCGTTGGAAGTGGAGATCCCGCTCGTTCACCAGTAAAGATTGGTGAGTGTCGTCACAATGTTGAGTGTTAGCACTCGCAGGGGTAGAGTGCTAACAAGGTTGTGGAGAGCGCAGTTGTACACCCGCGACGACGGCTGGGCCTTCAAATAACCGCAAAACTACTGAACTGATAGATACAACATTGAAGGAAGGCGTTCAGATCATGGCAAACGTCAACATCAAGCCACTGGAAGACAAGGTTCTGGTACAGATCGCTGAGGCGGAGACCACGACGGCATCCGGCCTGGTTATCCCTGATTCCGCTGCTGAGAAGCCACAGGAGGCAGTTGTTATCGCTGTCGGCCCTGGCCGCTTGGATGAGCAGGGCAAGCGCATTGCTGTCGACGTCAACGAGGGCGACACCGTGATCTTCTCCAAGTACGGCGGCACCGAGCTGAAGTACAACGGTGAAGAGTACTTGCTGCTTTCCGCTCGCGACCTGCTGGCCGTCGTCGAAAAGTAATTGAAGGGGGCGTAGCCACCAATGGCAAAACTTATTGCATTTCATCAGGAGGCCCGCGAAGGCATCAAGAAGGGTGTTGACACTTTGGCGGATACCGTCAAGGTCACTCTTGGCCCGCGTGGCCGAAACGTTGTGCTTTCGAAGTCGTGGGGTGGCCCGACCGTTACCAACGACGGTGTGACGATCGCCCGCGACATCGACCTCGAGGAGCCGTTTGAGAACCTCGGTGCGCAGCTGGTGAAATCCGTCGCCGTGAAGACGAACGACATCGCCGGTGACGGCACCACGACCGCGACGCTGCTCGCGCAGGCGCTGGTCACCGAGGGGCTGCGCAACGTTGCCGCTGGTGCGAACCCGATCCAGCTCAACAAGGGCATCCAGGCTGCGGCTGAGAAGGTCATCGAGGAGCTGAAGTCGCGTGCGACGGAGGTTTCTTCGTCCGCCGAGATTGCCAACGTTGCCACCGTTTCCTCCCGCGACCCTGAGGTCGGCGAGATGGTTGCCGGTGCGATGGACAAGGTCGGCAAGGACGGCGTCGTCACCGTCGAGGAGTCCCAGACGATCGACTCGTTCGTCGACGTCACCGAGGGTGTCTCCTTCGACAAGGGCTTCCTGTCGCCGTACTTTATGACGGACCCTGACGCCGGCCAGGCGGTGCTGGAAAACGCCCGCGTGCTGCTGGTCCGTAACAAGATTTCCTCGCTGCCGGACTTCCTTCCGCTGCTGGAAAAGGTTGCGGAGGCATCCGTCCCGCTGCTGATCATCGCCGAGGACGTCGACGGTGAGCCGCTGCAGACGCTCGTGGTGAACACGCTGCGCAAGTCCCTGAAGGTTGTCGCCGTGAAGTCGCCGTACTTCGGCGAGCGCCGCAAGGCCTTTATGGATGATTTGGCTGTAGTGACCAATGCGACGGTCATCGACCCTGAGGTTGGCATGGCGCTCAAGGACGCCACGCTGGATGACCTTGGCTCGGTGCGCCGCGTCACCGTGACCAAGGACGACACCGTGCTTGTCGACGGCGCCGGTTCCGCCGAGGACGTCGAGGAGCGTCGCAACCAGATCCGCCGCGACATCGAGGCGACGGACTCCACCTGGGACAAGGAGAAGATGGAGGAGCGCCTGGCGAAGCTGTCGGGTGGCGTCGCCGTCATCCGCGTCGGTGCCGCGACTGAGACCGAGGTCAACGAGCGCAAGCTGCGCGTCGAGGACGCCATCAACGCTGCCCGCGCGGCAGTCGAAGAGGGCATTATCGCCGGTGGCGGTTCCGCACTGGTCCAGATCGCACGCGACCTGGAGGAATACGCGGAGTCCTTCGAGGGCGAGCAGAAGACTGGCGTGTTGGCGGTTGCCCGCGCGCTGGTGAAGCCGGCGTTCTGGATTGCGGACAACGCTGGGCTGGACGGCTCAGTTGTTGTGTCGAAGATCGCAGACATGGCGAACGACGAAGGCTTCAACGCCGCAACGATGGAGTACGGCAACCTGGTTGAGCAGGGCATCATTGACCCTGTGAAGGTGACGCACTCCGCGGTTGTCAACGCTTGCTCGGTAGCCCGCATGGTGCTGACCACGGAGGTTTCTGTGGTGAACAAGCCGGAAGAAGCTGAGGAACACGCACACGGTCACGCGCACTAATTAGTGTTTGTGACGAGGGGAGCCCGGACGGATATATGCCGTTCGGGCTTTTGCGTTCCTGATGGGTCAGGCTTTGGGAATGGCATGCTCGGCGCTGTACCCTTAGGCGATACTGGAAAGGAGTCGGGCGTCGCGTATGAGCGGTATAGATACTGATGACGTGAATGCGCAGCTTGCGCAACTGCTGCCTGCTGCACAGTCCGGTGATGATCGGGCGACGCAGCGCGTCGTTGCGCTCATTTATCCATTTGTGCTGCGCTACGCCCGCGCCCGCATTGGCGGTGGGCGCACCCCGACCCCGGAAGACGTTACGCAGGACGTGTGCTTTGCAGTAGTCAAGGCGCTCAGTACCTATAAGGACCAGGGTAAGCCGTTCATGGCATTCGTGTACGGGATTGCATTTAATAAGGTGACGGATGCGCACCGCAGCTATGCGCGAGACCGAATGCTGCCTACCGAAGATATCCCCGATGGGGTATCGCAAGAGGCGGATCCAGAGGGATATGCGCTGGATGTCGACGCGAGTAACAAAATGCGCGAGCTGCTCGATGTACTCAATGAGAAGGCGCGAAATATCATTATTCTTCGCGTATTTGTTGGCCTTTCGGCGGAAGAAACAGCAGAGATTGTTGGCGGGACAGCTGGGTCGGTTCGTGTCGCACAGCACCGTGCCCTGGCTCGCCTGCGTGAGGCCCTTGAAGAAGAGGAGTCTGCGAAATGACACGTGATGCTCACCGCATCCCGCAGTTTGATGAGCTGTTGGCGGATGACGCCCTGTTGACCAAAGCGTCACGTGGAGAGGACCCTAGCGACGGCACCGATCCGCTTTTGGGCCTGATGGGTGCGCTGCGCGAGGACGTCGAGCGTCCGATGCCGGAGCCGCCATACATAGCGCCCGTGGCGGCGCCTGCGCGCAAGCAGATGAACCCGTGGCTCAGTGGGCTTGTGGGCGCGGCAGCAGCCACCGCAATCGTTGCTGGAAGCGGGGCAGTGTTGTACAACGTGACTCCTGATTCCCCTCTGTGGCCAGTAGCCTCAACCGTGTTTGGGGAGCGGGCGTCGGTCATGGAGCTTGCGAGCACGCTCGACGAGATGGAAGTAGCCAGCGATGAGGGTAACGGCGACGCTGTGCGTGCCCTGGTGTTACAGGCCAAGGCGTTGCTTGACTCCATGGATGTGAAGAAGACGCAAGGGTCTGAGCCCACGGTGGCGTCGACAATCCCCGAGGTGACGGTGACGCGCACCGTGACTGTGACGGTGACACCTGAGCCGCGCGAACCGGTGACGGTGACGCAGGTGGTCACGGAGCAGCCTGCCGTCGAGCAGCATTCCTCCGCGCAGCCGACAGTGAGTGCGGAACCGAGCGGTGCGCACGTGCCGGCTACTACAGGCAAGGACGCCGCGCCGGAATCGCCAGTGGCGACGACCTCCCCCAAGCCGGTTGAGCCCCCGGCGTCAGCCTCGCCGCAGCACTAGCGCCCGGCGGACTCGATGCCGTCCATGTACCCCAGCGCGTAATCCCACGTGACATAGGCGTTGACGTCCGGGTTAGCGCTTGGTTCGTGGACGGGCGGCAGCGCGTTGTTGAGCGTGGAGATCATGTTTTGCTCCATGATGTCCCAGTCGTAGTAGTGCGTCTGCTCGCAGTCTTCACACATGAAGAAGATCCCGAGGATGCCGCGGGGGCGCAGGATACGTTGTGCGTCGCGGACGTGGGCGAGGTCGTGAATGATCGCCTGCCGCTCCTCGCTGCTTAAGGGCTCCGGCTGTTCGTCGTCCTCGATGAACGATGCCGGGTCGTTCGGGTCGTTTGCGAACGGGTCGAGTGGCATCATGTCGTCGTAATTCACACCGATCAGCCTATTGTGTGGGGAGTAGCAAGGCCAATTAGCCATGTGCGTTGGGATTTTTCGACGCCGCTGTGTGTCGTGTCGCGCGACGTTATATCATGGCTGAAAACCAATGTCGGGTACACCGCGCGCGGAAGGAGAAGTTGTCAATGGCAAACGAGCGAGTTCTTACAGGTGGGGATGACCCGCACAAGGTTGCACTGCGGGGCTTGACCTTTGATGATGTGCTGCTGCTGCCAGCCGAGTCGCACATTGTGCCGGCCGAAGTGAGCACGAGCTCGCAGTTCAGCCGCAACATCAAGCTGGGTATCCCGATCGCATCGGCTGCGATGGATACGGTCACGGAGTCGCGGATGGCGATCGCGATGGCGCGCCAGGGTGGCATTGGCGTGCTGCACCGTAACCTGAGCGCTCAGGACCAGGCGGAGCAGGTTGACATCGTAAAGCGTTCTGAGTCCGGCATGGTCACCAACCCGGTGACCGCCACACCGGACATGACGATTCGTGACGTCGACGCGCTGTGCGGCCGTTTCCACATCTCGGGCCTGCCGGTGATCGACGCCGACGAGCGCCTGGTGGGCATCATCACCAACCGCGATATGCGCTTCGAGCCGGACTACGACCGCAAGGTCGCAGAGGTGATGACACCGATGCCGCTGGTTGTGGCGGATGAGGGCGTCGATAAGCAGGAGGCACTTGCGCTGCTGTCGGCGAACAAGGTGGAGAAGCTGCCGATCGTGGACAAGGCAGGCAAGCTGGTTGGCCTGATCACGGTGAAGGACTTCGTGAAGAGCGAGCAGTACCCGAACGCGTCGAAGGACTCGAACGGCCGTCTGCTTGTTGCCGCTGGTATCGGCACTGGTGAAGAGTCCTACGAGCGTGCCGCGCTGCTCGTTGAGGCGGGTGTCGACGCCCTCGTCGTCGACTCTGCGCACGCACATAACAACCGCGTGCTGGAGATGGTGTCCCGTGTGAAGAAGGACTTCGGCGACCGCGTTGACGTCGTCGGCGGCAACCTGGCAACGCGCGAAGCCGCGCAGGCCATGATCGATGCCGGTGCGGACGCGATCAAGGTTGGCATCGGTCCTGGCTCCATTTGCACCACCCGCGTTGTTGCGGGCGTCGGAGCACCACAGATCACGTCCATCCTGGAGGCTTCCGTACCTGCTCACAAGGCCGGAGTACCGATCATCGCAGACGGTGGCATGCAGTTCTCCGGCGACGTTGCTAAGGCCCTCGCCGCTGGCGCATCGACCGTCATGCTCGGCTCCATGCTCGCAGGCACCACTGAGGCACCCGGTGACGTCGTGGTTGTTGGGGGTAAGCAGTACAAGCGCTACCGCGGCATGGGCTCGATGGGCGCGATGCAGGGCCGTGGCCTGACCGGCGAAAAGCGCTCCTTCTCCAAGGACCGCTACTTCCAGGCAGACGTCACCAGCGAAGACAAGCTGGTGCCGGAGGGCGTCGAGGGCCGCGTTCCGTTCCGCGGAGATATCGACGCCATCACCCACCAGATCGTCGGTGGTCTGCGCGCCGCGATGGGCTACACCGGCTCCGCCTCGATCGCAGAACTGCAGACGAAGCAGTTCGTCCAAATCACCACGGCTGGCTTGCGCGAATCGCACCCGCATGACATCACGCAAACGGTTGCAGCGCCGAACTACCACAACTAATCCTTTCTGACTGGCTCCTGAAGGAGAGAACCTGACATGCGTGAATATGTAGAAATTGGCATCGGACGCGAAGCCCGCAAGGCCTACGACCTTGACGATCTGACCCTGGTTCCGACGCGGCGCACCCGCTCGTCGAAGGACGTCAACACGGAGTGGCACATCGACGCCTACTCCTTTGACATGCCGCTCGTATCCCACCCGACCGATGCCCTAGCGAGCCCCGAGTTCGCCATCGAGATGGGTAAGCAGGGTGGACTTGCGGTGCTCAACGCCGAGGGCATCCTGGGCCGCCACGCGAACTTCGAAGAGGCGATCAACGAGGTCTGCGGGCAGGCGCCAAATCCCAAGGACCTCGAGCAGGAGAACTACCACGAGATTCCTAGCAAGATTGCCAAGGCTACGGCAACGCTGCAGAAACTCCATCAGGCCCCAATTAATTTGGACGTGTTGAGCGAGCGCATTGCGCAGGTCCGCGCGTCGGGCGCGACCGTCGCTGTGCGCGTGAGCCCGCAAAACGTGCGCGAGCTTGCTCCGGCAGTGATCAAGGCCGGTGCAGAGATCCTGTTCGTGCAG
This sequence comes from Corynebacterium pseudogenitalium, assembly GCF_024453815.1. Classification (NCBI taxonomy): domain Bacteria; kingdom Bacillati; phylum Actinomycetota; class Actinomycetes; order Mycobacteriales; family Corynebacteriaceae; genus Corynebacterium; species Corynebacterium pseudogenitalium. Next base: position 489,134 of record NZ_CP072934.1, read on the forward strand.
GGCACGTTGATTTCCGCCGAGCACGTGCAGCCCGGTGGGGAACCGCTGAACTTGAAGGAGTTCATCGGCTCCCTCGACGTTCCGGTCATCGCAGGTGGCGTCTTCGACTACACGACGGCCACGCACCTGATGCGTGCTGGCGCAGCCGGCGTGATTGTTGGTTCGGGTCGCTCCTCTTCCGGCCTGGCGCTGGACGTTCCTCTCGCAACTGCGATTGCCGACGTGGCTGCGGCTCGCCGCGACTACTTGGACGAGACCGGTGGCCGTTATGTCCACGTCATCGCTGATTCGGCACCGTCGAACGCCGGAGACATCGCGTTGGCACTCGCCATGGGCGCCGACGCCGTCATGGTAGGCAGTCTGTTCGCGAAGGCGAACGAGGCCGCTGCTGGCGGCGCGTACTGGGAACCGGCGGCTGCGCACCCGCGCTTCCCGCGCGGCGAGGTTGCCAACTGGGAGTTCGGCGATCGTCTTCCGCTGTCTGAGATTTTGTTCGGTCCATCGAGCGATTCGGGCGCTGCCACGAACTTAGTGGGCGGTTTGCGCCGTATTATGGCGAAATGTGGGTACACTGATCTCAAGTCGTTCCAAAAGGTCGACGTGACCGTCCGCCCGTAAACAGATTGACCTAATATATCGAATATGGCCTACGAAGTAGTTATTAAACGAGATGCCCCTGACGGCCCACACCACGAGGTTGATGTCAACCACATCTTCTTCTCGGTGACGGACAGCAAGGGCATTATGACCCATGTCAATGAGGTCTTTATTCACTACGCGCAGTATCCCGAAGTCGAGATGATCGGGAAGCCACACAATCTCATTCGCCATATTGAGATGCCTGGTGGCGCGTTCAAGCTGATGTGGGACGTCATTGAGGACGGCCGACCGTTCGCAGGCTATGTCCGTAACCGCGCAAAGAGCGGCTCTGCGTACGACGTGTTTGCTACCGTGACGCCTCTGCCAAATGGCGACTACCTCTCGGTGCGCACCCGCCCGATGACCGAACTGTTCAAGGTCGTCGGCGACGTGTACCAAGCGGTGAACGACGTTGAGTGGAAGGCGCGCCACGAGGGCGTTGGCCGTCGCCGCCGTGCAGAGCTTGGCTTGGACAAGCTGCAGGAGCTTGTGCCTGATTACGACGCCTTCGTTGCCGAAGCGCTGCCGGCCGAGGTGCTGGCGCGTGAGGAAGCGGGCTTCGACCTTCCAGAGGGCACCGGCGAGGTGTACGAGGCCACTAAGCGCCTCTACCGCGAGCTGGACCGCTTCATGGAAATCCAGTCCTCCATTAAGGAAGCCGCCGAAGAACTGGCAAAGGCCAGCCAGACTTTGGTGGAAGAAAACGCTGTGACCAACAGTGTGAAGGGCGAGATGGAAAACGTCATGGCGGAGGGCGCTGCCCGTACGCTGTTGCTTGCACCGCTGCAGGTGTGGGCAACGATGCGTGGCATCATCGACGAGAACGCGCAGTCGCTCAACGAGGTGGCTGGCGAGTTGGCGAAGAAGGCGGCGTCCGCGCGTATGGCGATTGCGCTGGCTCGTCTGCATACTGCGCAGACCGCGATTTTCTCCCTTGAGGCGAACCGCGGCGAGGTGCTCTCTATGCTGTTCGACGCCCTCGAGGTGGACGTGAAGCAGATGGACGACGCAGTCTTCCTGCACTCCTCCCTGGCGAACCGCGTGGACCTGAAGGTGAACTCGATTTCCGAGCTGACCAAGATGCCGCTCGAGATGATTCGTCGCTGGTCCCAGACCACGGCGCAGGAGCCGTTCGGCGAGAACATCGAGCCGCTTGTTGCTCAGGTGCACCGCGCTATCCAGGCTGCTGATAACTCTATCGAGCGCCTGCACGCTTCCTCGCAGAAGCTGGGCTCCGACCCGGCGATTGACGGGGTGCACGATGCGCTGGAGAACCTGCGTGCGCTGCTGAAGTAGTCTGTTGTAACGCCGCAACGCTGAAGACACCACCTGCCTGGCGGGTGGTGTTTTGTTGTTTCGAAGGGATTCCCGCACCAGATTCCAGTATTTCGGCCGGGTGCATTGGTGTTTCCCCAGGTCCCGAATTGTGCGCGCGGGAATGTGGTGCGCAGGACACTGTCATCGGGCTCACGTACACATTAGGTGCTGCGTAGGTTAAGATTTGGTGCGTGACTACAGCTCAAACTCGCCCTGTTCTTGTTGTTGATTTCGGTGCGCAGTACGCGCAGCTCATTGCGCGTCGTGTGCGTGAGGCGCACGTGTTCTCCGAAGTCGTTCCGTCCACGATCTCCGCTGCGGAGGTGAAGGAGAAGCAGCCGCTGGCGCTTGTCCTGTCCGGCGGCCCGTCGTCCGTGTATGAGGATGGCGCCCCGCAGTTGGACCCTGAGATTTTCGAGTTGGGGATTCCGATCTTCGGCATCTGCTACGGCTTCCAGGTGATGACGCAGGCGCTCGGCGGCAAGGTTGAGCAGACCGGCGCCCGTGAGTACGGCCGCACGGCGATGAACGTCATGGGTGGTGTGCTGCACGCCGGCTTGCCGGAGGAGCACAAGGTGTGGATGAGCCACGGTGATTCGGTAACGCAGGCTCCGGAGGGCTTCGAGGTCACCGCGTCTTCGAAGGGTGCGCCGGTCGCCGCGTTCGAGAACGTGGAGCGCAAGTTCGCCGGTGTGCAGTACCACCCGGAGGTGATGCACTCGCCGCACGGCCAGGAGGTGCTGACGCGCTTCCTCACCGAGATCGCTGGTCTGGAGCAGAACTGGACGGCATCCAATATTGCGGAGCAGCTCATTGAGCAGGTTCGCACCCAGGTTGGGGACGGCTACGCCATCTGTGGCCTGTCCGGTGGTGTGGACTCGGCTGTTGCTGCGGCGCTGGTGCAGCGCGCGATCGGTGACCGCCTAACGTGCGTGTTTGTGGACCACGGCCTGCTGCGTCAGGGCGAGCGCGAACAGGTGGAGAAGGACTTCGTCGCTGCGACCGGCGCGAAGCTTGTCACTGTCGATGAGCGCAAGGCCTTCCTGGACAAACTGGCCGGGGTGACCGAGCCGGAGGCCAAGCGCAAGGCGATCGGTGCGGAGTTCATCCGTTCCTTCGAGCGCGCCGTGGCTGATGTGTTGTCGGACCACAAGGTGGACTACTTGGTGCAGGGCACGCTGTACCCGGACGTCGTCGAGTCGGGCGGTGGCACCGGTACCGCGAACATTAAGAGCCACCACAACGTCGGCGGTCTGCCGGATGACGTCGAGTTCGAGCTGGTCGAGCCGCTTCGTCTGCTGTTTAAGGACGAGGTCCGCGCGGTCGGCCGCGAGCTGGGCCTGCCTGAGGTGATCGTGAACCGTCAGCCGTTCCCGGGCCCGGGCCTGGGCATCCGCATCATTGGTGAGGTCACCGAGGAGCGCCTGGAAACCCTGCGCGCTGCTGACGCGATTGCTCGCGAGGAGCTGACCAAGGCTGGTCTGGATGACCAGATTTGGCAGTGCCCGGTCGTGCTGCTGGCCGATGTCCGCTCGGTGGGTGTGCAGGGCGACGGCCGCACCTACGGCCACCCGATTGTGCTGCGCCCTGTCGCGTCCGAGGATGCGATGACCGCGGACTGGGTACGCATCCCGTACGAGACGCTGGAGGCCATCTCGACCCGCATCACCAACGAGGTGGCGGACGTCAACCGCGTGGTGCTGGACGTGACCTCCAAGCCGCCGGCCACCATCGAGTGGGAGTAAGTCAGTTTCTTTCGCCCGCGTCCTCGCGGGCGTAGTACGCGGACACGGATCCGACGCGCTGCGACACGTTAATCGTGAGTAGTGCGCTGTCTGTGTTCGCGTTTTGTCGTTCTTCGGGGCATGCGGCCTCGCCGATGTTCACCTTGCAGTTGATGTCGACGGGGACGTTTTCCGGCAGGATGATATCGGTGCTGCCGATGTTGTTCGCAATGTTGACCGTTTTCGGCTCACTCAGCGGTTCGAGATCGGTGAAGTCGATGTAGGACTCGCCGATGAAGTCGGGGGTGCCCATTGGGTCTGGTAGCTCGTCGACGTCGTACACGGTGATGTACGCGCTGCCGAAGCGGCTGTAATTGCCAAGTCGCACTTCGCTGGTGGCCCCCAGCGCAAACACTGTTGCCGTTGTCAGCACCAGCGTGACGGGGATCCACAGCCAGTAGCGCTTCTTTGGTCGCGCACGCTCCGGCGCTGGCTCGGTTGGTTCGGGTAGGTGCCACAGCCCGGGTGCCGCGCCGAGCGGGTCCCACGCGGGTGGCGTGCCAGGATGCTCGTAGCCTTCGGACACGGTGAGGTGCGAGGTGTCCACGGTGGGGCCTTCGCTTGTCGGCGCCTCCTCGGGGTTCATTGCCAGCAGTCCTGCCGGGGGCTCGGGTCGGCGCTGGTGAGCGAGGTACCAGCCGAGCGAGAACAACACGAACGTAACGAGCACCCCGTTGAGATCGCCTGCGGCTGAGACAGATGGGAAGAAGACCACTAGGCCAAGCAGCAGCCACCAACCGGTGCTGCGGTCCTTCTTCTCCGGTTCGGTGAGTTGTTCTTTCGGCGTGATAATTGCGTTCCACGGGCTGCGGGTCATGCCGAAGCGTGGCATGTTGATCCAGCACAGCAGGTAGAGGAAGAGGCCACCACCGAATATGAGTGCAAGTGCTACGAAGATAACGCGGATCAGTGTCGGGTCGATTTGGTAGCGGGCGCCGATGCCTTCGCAGACGCCGCCGATGGCAGCCTTGCCGCCCTGGTCCTTTGGGATGCGGGGTGGGCGGGTCTCCCACATGCGCTTCAGTGTGTTGGTTTCCATGTCTTTATTGTCCCGTGGTGGGCCCGCGGGCGGTATCGGGAATGACCCTGATTTTTGATTTCAGGGTTTACCCCGATGTGCCCAAGGAACTGTGCGTGTAAAGATGAGTGCATGTCTGCTTTGTATCCCCGGCTGACCCGGGACCCGTCCCGCCGCGTCATTGCGGGTGTGGCTTCTGGCGTGGCGGGACACCTTGGGGTGGATGTGCGGTGGGTGCGGCTGTTTTTTGTTGTCGCCAGTTTCGCCGGTGGGCTGGGGGCGTTACTGTACTCGGGCTTGTGGATGTTCACCCCGGTTGCCGAGAGCACCGAGCCTCGGCAGCGTCCTGGAGCGCTGGATGTTTTCCTCGTGTTGGTGGGGTTTGTGGGCGCGCTGCTGTCCTTGCAGGGCTCCTCGGGTGTTGGATCGGCTGTGCTGTTCGTGGTTGGCGTACTCATAGTGGGTGCGATTATCGCGTTGCAGGCCTACGACCGCGGTACGGCCTCATGGAAGAACCTCGCGGCGCTGTCCTTGGGAGCGCTGCTCGTGATGGGTGGGGTGCTGGCGGTAGCGCTGATGGGGGAAAGCAGCGGGGTCGCCGGTGTGGTTGTCTCTGTGCTGGTGACGGTGCTGGGGGTGGCGGTGCTGGTGGTGCCGTTGATTACGAAGTTGGCGAACTCGCTCGTCGCGGAGCGTGAACAGAAGGCGGTGGCGGACCAGCGCGCGGAGATCGCCTCCCGCTTGCATGACTCGGTGCTGCAGACCTTGGCGCTGATTCAGCGCCAGGCGGGTGACCCGGACGAGGTGGTTCGGCTTGCCCGTGGCCAGGAGCGTGAGCTTCGCGCCTGGCTGTTCGACGATACCGTGTCCAACCACACCACCACCTTCGCCGCGTTGCGCAAGGCTGCTGGCGAGGTGGAGGACGCCTATGGGGTCGTGATTCAACCGGTCACGGTGGGAGACGACTTTCCTTTCGACAAGCGCACCGAAGCGGTCGTGCTCGCCGCCCGGGAGGCGATGGTCAACGCCGCAAAGCATGCGGGGGTGGACACGATCGACGTCTACGCGGAGCACCTCGCGGGCAGGCTCGAGGTGTTCGTGCGCGACCGGGGTGCCGGCTTCGACCCGGAGGCGGTGCCGGCGGACCGGCACGGGCTGCGCGATTCCATCGTGGGGCGGGTTGAGCGGGTTGGGGGAGAGGCGCACGTGGTGTCGTCGATAGGCAATGGCTCCGAGATCGAACTAGCGTTAGACCTATGACGCGCGTGTTTCTCGTAGACGACCACTCGGTGTTTCGGGCCGGAGTGAAGGCCGAACTGGCTGCCGCAGGCGACGGCCAGCTGGACATCGTCGGTGAGGCTGGCACGGTCGCCGAGGCGGTGCGAGGGATCGAGCAGACACAGCCCGACGTCGTGCTTCTCGACGTCCACATGCCCGACGGCGGCGGCCTCGCAGTGCTGAAGCGTGCACCCGGCCCGGCGTACTTGGTGCTCAGCGTGTCCGACGCCGCCGAAGACGTCATTGCCCTAATCCGCGCGGGCGCCCGCGGGTACGTGACCAAGAACATCGCGGGCGCGGAGCTCGCGGAGGCCATCGAGCGGGTACGCGGCGGGGACGCGTACTTCTCGCCGCGCCTGGCGGGGTTCGTGCTTGATGCGTTTGCGAGCAGGCCTGTCGTCGAGGAGGACGACCCGGCGGTGGACTCGCTGACCCGGCGCGAACTCGAGGTGCTGCGCCTGCTGGCGCGGGGCTACACGTACAAGGAGATCGCGCAGCGCCTGTTCATTTCCGTGAAGACGGTGGAGACGCATGCGTCGAGTATTTTGCGTAAGACGCAGACCTCGAACCGCCACCAGTTGACCCGGTGGGCGGTTGCGCGCGACCTGGGCTAGCGTACACCTACCTGCCGCAGCAGCGACTGTGCGGTTTTGTCTGTTTCCTGCAGCATGCGCGGGTCGGTGCCGGGCATTGGGGAGATGGTGGTGTCTGCCCACTGCTTGCCGGTGGGGATGCCTGCGATGTGCAGGCGCGGGTCCAGGGTGCCGTCGGGGTGGACGGTGCGGCGGGTGTCCGCGTCGGTTTCGGGGGAGCCGGTGGGCGTGCCGAAGGGCGCGAAGGGGCGGATGCGCTCGCTTTCCAGCAGCGACGCGGTGAGGGGGTCGGCTGCGCGGGTGATATTGGGGGACGGCAGGAAGGCGTCCGCGAGGGTGTCCGCGGTGACGGTGCGCTCGGCGCTGGTGGCCGTGAAGTGTGTGCCCGATTGCGTGACGGTTGGGGTTGGGCCGAGCAGGGTGACCAGGCCGGCGTCGATAAGTGCGAGGAGTTCGCGGGAGCGGAACATCGGAGGACCGGAGCCGACCATCTGGCCGAATGCCATGTAGTCGGAGAGCGCGCCGCGCTGGTCCTCCGGGGTGCCGCGGCCGTTCTCGACGGCGATGGCGGTCGGTTTGCGGCCTGCGGAGATCACCCACAGGGCGGACTTGATGGGGGAGTCGTGGGCGGCGACGGCCTCGGCGATGTCGCGGGCCAGGGCGTCGGCGATGACGCAGTTCAGGCTCTCGGCGTCGAGGCCGTCACACCCGGCCAGGGGGTCGATCCAGTAGGAGATGTCGAAGGGCTCGGTGGTGGCGTCGGCAAGGGCGTCGTTGAGCGCGCGGGCGCAGGGCAGGAGGCTGGTGCGAGTGGCGGCGCCGGCGAGTGGTGCGGCGTCGATGCGCGAGATGATGTCCGCAAGCGGGATGCGCAGGGCGTCGGGGCGTACGCGCGCAAGCGTGGTGTAGTAGGCGGCGTAGGAGTCGCGGATGAGGGCAGGCCAAAGCTGCTCGCCGAAGCTGAGTGTTGTGGCGTCGCTGTGCTGCTCGATCGCGGCGCGCAGTCGCGAGAGGTCGGCCTTGGGCGGCAGCGAGTGGTACTCGGATTTCGGCAGGTAGGGGTAGCCGCGACCCGAGGTGACCACGAGGTGAGGCTCGGCGCCGCTGGGTTCGTAGCGCAGCCCGGAGCGGGTGTCGGCGGGCACGAAGCGGCCGCCGCGGTTGATGGTGCTCAGCGCCATGAGGTCGAAAAAGCCCATGCCAAGGCCGCGCACGATTGCGGTTTCGCCAGCAACCAGCGTATCGACGTCCTGTTCCACCGGGTTGCCCGGCTGAATCCAGTGCCCGCGGAAGGCCACCGGGTGCTCGGGGACGACCCAGCCGGTGGCGAGCACGGTGGCGTCGGCGTGGACGGTGGTGCCGTCCTCAAGCGTGATGGCGTCGCGGCCGTTCTCGGCGGTGATGCGCTGCGCGCGGGAGCGGTGGTTGGTGACGGTCACGTGCTCGGGGAGCTGCGCCAGCGCGACCGTGAGGACCCAGTGGAGGTACTCGCCGTACAGCGCGCGGGATGGGTTGGACTCCGGGCGGGTGGCAGCCAGCTCCGCGCCGAAATCGGCGGTGACGTGGTTGGGGGTTGGGTGGGCGTCGAAAAGTGATTGCTTGGTGGCGGAGATGGTGTCGCGCTCGCCGCGCAGGAGCTGGATCCACTCGTACATGGTGGGGCCCTCGAGTATGGGGGCGGTGACGGTCGCGCCGGGTTCGGTGAAGAGGGTGACGGCGCCGGCCAGCGTGTTCATGCACAGCGTGTGGGTTTGTGCGGTGTCCCAGACGCGCCCGGCGCCGTGCTGGGCGTCGTCGATGAGGTGGATTGTCAGCGGCTGGTTGGAATTAGATTCGTTGAGCGTGGCGGCGACGCGTTCGATGATGGAAATGCCGCGTGGACCTGCGCCGACGATGGCGATTGCTGGCTGCACTGTGTGTTCCTTCCTGTTGCGACAGTGACCGTTTAGACTGCTTAGTCTAGACGCATGAGACCGCTCCGTCTAATCTGTGTTAGCGTTATCGCTCATCGAAGGGAGAACAGTGAAGCACACACGTCGAACGCAGGCCGGAGCGCTGCTTGCGGCTACCACGCTACTCGGGTTATGCACCGCATGTGCAGGACAAACAGAGCAAAGCGGGGACATGCAGGCAATCACGTACCTGGAGCCGAACTGGTTTACCTCGCTCTATCCGCCTGCGGCCGGGTTCTACCCGAATGGTGGCGTCGTGAATCAAATAACAGACAGACTGCTCTATCAGGACCCGGAGACGCTCGAGCTGCACCCGTGGATCGCCACGAAGCTACCGGACATCAACGAGGACGCGACGGTATACACGTTCGACATCCGCACCGACGTCACCTACTCCGACGGCTCGCCGCTCACCGCGGAGAACGTCGTGGCCAACTTCGACCTCTACGGCAAAGGCGACAAGGAGCGGCTGCTCAACGCCTCCGAGCAGATCTCGAACTACGACTACGGCGAAGTCATCGACGAAGACACGGTGCGATTCCACTTCACCGCACCCTCGCCGGGGTTCGCCCAGGCGGTCTCCGTGTACAACGCCGGGCTGCTTTCCGACGCCACCCTGGCGCTCGACAACGAATCCTTCGGCCCGGGCAGCGCCCACAACGTCATCGGCTCCGGCCCGTTTGTCATCGCCGGTGAGGAGCTGGGCACCTCCATCGAGCTGCGGGCGCGCGAGGACTACGACTGGGCGCCACCGGTGCTCGAGCACCAGGGCCGCGCCCGGCTGGACAGCGTGACGTACCGGCTCGCCGCCGAAGAAGCGATGCGCACCGGAGCGGTCCTATCCGGGCAGGCGGACATCGTGCGCGACGTGACCGCGTCCGCCGAGCGCCACCTCCAAGACCGCGGCGTGCAGATCTACTCGCGCGGCACGAACGCGATGAACAACCAGATCGCGATGCGCCCGCAGCACCCGTACTTGCAGGACATCCGGGTGCGCCGCGCGATCACGCACAGCGTGGACCGCGAAGAGCTGCTGCGCATCCTGTTCTCTGACTCCTACCCGCTGGCGACCTCGAGCGTGGCCGCCACGGGCTTGGGCTACAAGAACCAGGGCGACGCCTATACGTACGACCCGCAGCTTGCCCGGCAGCTCCTCGATGAGGCCGGGTGGGTCGTCGGTGCCGATGGCATCCGCGTCAAGGACGGGGAACGCCTGCACCTGACCGTCAACTACGCGCAGACCCAGCCGCGCGCCCGCGAAGTGATGACGATGGTGCAGTCTGACCTGCGCGACATCGGCATTGAGCTCTCCGTGCTCTCCGGCGACCGCTCGACGCAAAACGTGGCGTCGAAGGACCCGAACAAGGTGCAGCTCTACCACACGATGGTCGGCCGGGCGGACTACGACGCCATCGAATCGCACTACGCGGTCGGGCGCCGAGACTCCTTCATTAACCAGGACGAAAACGACAACGTGATCGACCAGCACCTCGAAGACCTGCTGCAAACCGTGGTCTCCACACCCGACGACGTCGGCCGGGCCCGCGCGGTGGAAGCCGTCCAGGACTACGTCACTGAGCAGGCCTACACGCTGCCGCTGTTCGAAGAACCACAGGTATACGCCGTCAGCCCACGTCTGTGCGGGTTCGGCGTGGAAGCCGTTGCACGCCCTGCGCTCTATAGCGCCTACCTCCAGGAGGGGGATACGCCATGCCGTACATCGTAAAGCGGGTAGGCCAAGCACTGATCGTGCTGCTGCTGACCTACACCCTCGCGTTCTTTCTGCTTTCGGCCCTGCCATCCGACGGCGTGATGGCTCGCTACGCCGACCCAGCCCTGGGGCTCAGCCAGGCTGAGATTGAGGCGATCCGTTCGGAGATGGGCGTCGATAAGCCGCTGCTCACGCAGTACGTGGCGACGCTGACGGGGCTGTTCACCGGTAGCCTCGGCTACTCCGTGCGCACTGGCACGCCGGTGGGCCAGCTCATCGCCGACGCCCTGCCGCACACGCTGGCGCTGGCCGCGACCTCGGTCGGGCTCGCGATCATTGTGGCACTCATCACCGCATTCGTAGCGACGCTGCCCGGCGCCGGGCGCATCGGCGTGCTGTTTCGCTCGGTGCCCTCCCTGATGGTGTCGCTGCCAGGATTCTGGATCGCGATTGTGCTGCTGCAGCTGGTGTCCTTTGAGCTCGGCTGGATCAACGTGATTGCGCCGGGCCCGCTCGAGGGGCTCGTGCTGCCGACGCTCACGCTGTCCGTCCCGATGGCGGCCCCGCTCGCACAGGTGCTGATCCGCTCCATCGACGAGGTGCAGCGCAGCCCATTCGTGCAGGTAGCGCGTGCGCGCGGCGCGAGTGAGACCCGCATCTTCTGGTCCGATGTGCTGCGAAATGCGCTGCTGCCGGCGCTGACCATGGCGGGCCTGCTCTTCGGCGAGCTTGTCGGCGGTGCTGTGGTGACGGAAACCGTCTTCGGGCGCACCGGGTTGGGCTCCATGGTGGTCACCGCCGTGTCGAACCGCGACACGCCGGTGCTGCTGGGCGTAGTCCTCATCGCGGCGGTGGCGTACGTGACCATCAACCTCATCATTGACCTGCTCTACCCGGTGCTTGACGTGCGGCTGCGCACCGCCGGCGGGCCGTTTGCCGCAACACCGAAGCAGTACGCCAGCCAGTCCGCCGACGCTATTGACGTGCGGGCAATCGAAACGGGACGGGAGTAGCAACCATGCGAACGACGAATTGGAAACAGCCGGGAACGGTTCTCGCACTGCTCGTGCTGCTGCTTGCGTGCGCGTGGGCCCTGCTGCCGGGCATATTTGCCACGCACGACCCATACAAGGGCGTCGACGTAGCCCTTGCAGCGCCGAGCGCGGAGCACTTCTTCGGCACCGACGCCGTGGGGCGCGACGTGTACTCGCGCGTGGTTTACGGCGCGCGCCAGTCGCTGCTCGGCGCGATAATCGCGGTGGCGGTCGGGCTGGTGTTCGGCACGCTGATTGGCCTGGTGGCGGGCGCGCTGCGTGGGCGGGTCGACACCATCCTGATGCGGATCGTGGACGTCCTGCTCGCTATCCCAGGCATCCTGCTGTCTCTGTCCATCATCATCGTGCTGGGCTTCGGCTCACTGCAGGCGGCCTTCGCTGTCGGCATGACCACTGTGGCGACGTTCGCCCGCCTTGCCCGTTCACAGGTGATGCAGGTTGCAGGCACCGACTACGTTGAGGCCGCCTACGGTTCTGGAGCGACGAAGTCCCAGGTGCTGGTGCGCCACATCCTGCCGAACTCGCTCACCCCGGTCATTGCGTTGGCGGCCCTGCAGTTCGGCACGGCGATCCTGCAGCTGTCCATCCTCGGGTTCCTCGGCTACGGCGCCCCGCCGCCGATTCCGGAGTGGGGCCTCATCATCGCCGAAGGCCGCGACTTCATGGCCACCGCCTGGTGGATCATCGTCCTGCCCGGCGTGGCGATCATCGCCACCGTCATGAGCGCGAACCACCTGTCCCAACTCATCCGTACGGAGGCCTAACCCATGCAACCCCTGCAACCTTTACTTGAAGTGCGCGGCCTGACCGTCGCGTACGGCAATCAGCCGCCATCGGCGCAGGACGTGTCCTTTTCCGTCGCGCCTGGCAAACTCACTGCGATCGTGGGCGAGTCCGGCTCCGGCAAAACCACCTCGGTGATGGCGACGTTGGGCCTCCTCGGCGGATCCGCGCGGGTGTTGGACGGCGCGGTCTATTTCCAAGGCAAGGACATCACGCAGCTGTCTCCGAGGCAGTGGCGTCAGCTGCGTGGCACAAAGATTGGCTTGGTGCCGCAGGACCCGAACAATTCGCTCAACCCGCTGAAGCCCGTCGGGGCCTCGATCGAGGAAGCCATGGCGGTCCACGGTATTGGCACAGCCGCCTCCCGCCGTGCACGCGCGCTGGAGCTGATGGAGGCCGTCGGCATCGACGACCCGCAGCGCCGCCACGGCCAATACCCGCACGAGCTTTCAGGCGGGATGAAGCAGCGCGTGCTCATCGCGGCAGCCATCGCGCCCGAGCCGCAGGTACTGATCGCCGACGAGCCGACGTCGGCCCTGGATGTGACCGTGCAGGAAAAGGTGCTGGACGTGCTCGACGAGATGCGTGAGCGCCTCAACCTCGGCATCGTGCTGATCACGCACGACTTGGCGGTGGCGGGCGACCGTGCCGACGACGTGGTGATTATGCAGCGCGGCGTCGTCGTGGAGGAAGGCCCCGCCGCGGAGGTGCTCGCCGACCCGCAAGAGGAGTATTCACAGCGCTTGCTTGCCGACGCCCCTTCGCTCGCCGTCGCGAACGCCTACCACCGGCCAGCGCCGGACGGCGACGTGCTGGTGCGCGTGGATCACCTGCGCCAGGAGTATGGGGACTTCGTGGCCGTCAATGACGTCTCCTTCGAAGTGAAGCGAGGGTCCACGCACGCGATTGTGGGCGAATCCGGCTCCGGGAAGACCACGACTGGGCGGGCGATCTCCCTGTTCCGGGATCCGACGAGCGGCAGCGTCACCATCGGCGGCAACGTCGTGACCGGCGTCGACGACGCCACCCGCCGGAAGCTGCGCTCCACGGTGCAGCTGGTGCACCAGAACCCGTTTTCTTCCCTGAACCCTAAAATGACGGTGGAGGCCATCGTGGCCGAGCCGGTTCGGAACCTGACGGGGGCGTCGAAACGCGAGGCGCGCGCGAAGGCGCACGAGGTGCTGGCGCGCGTGGCGCTGGACCCGCAGCAGTTCGCGCGGCGCACCCCGTCGCAGCTTTCCGGCGGGCAGCGCCAGCGTGTCGCCATTGCGCGTGCGCTCGTGGTGGAGCCGGAGCTCGTCGTGTTCGATGAGGCGGTTTCCGCGCTCGACGTGACGGTGCAGGCGCAGATCCTCCGGCTGCTGGAGGACCTGCAGCAAGAGCTGGGCCTGACCTACATATTTATTTCCCATGATTTGGCGGTGGTGCGCCAGGTTTCGGACACGGTCAGCGTGCTCAGCCGTGGTACCCAGGTGGAGTATGGCCCGACGGACGACGTCTTCCAGTGGCCGCGCCACGAAGTGACAAAGAACCTGATCCATGCAATCCCGGGCGCGCGCTTCCGCGCCCGGCAGTTAGGAGAATTTAGTGTCTAACATCATCGATACGCTTGCCGACGCCTCTCCGGAACTCGCGCGCCTTCGCAGGCGCCGCCCGGAAGCAGTCGAGAACGCAGAGCTCACGTTTACGGCCCTCTTCGAGCCTGACGACGAGGGCGACGTGCCACTGGCCTGGCGCTATGGTGTCGCCGCGTTCGTGGCTGGGCTGACCGGCCTGCCTACCGCGAGTGCGTTCTACCGGGAGCTGCTCGAGGACCTCGAAGACCAAGCCCCCGGCCTCGCCGAGGCCGTCGACGACGCTGTCGCGCACGGTGCATCCGAGGGGCCGTACTGGCACGGCGACTTCGCCCTGTTTGGTGACGCCATCGGGGAGGCGTCGGAGCAGTTCGCCGCCGCCCTGGACTTCGCGCACCTGCTGGTTGTCCACCCGAAAGATGCGTCCGCCGCAGCGATCGGTCACCTGCAGACCTCCGGGTGGAGCGACAATGGCATCGTGACGTTGGGGCAGCTCATCGCGTTCGTGACGTTCCAGTTGCGCGTCGTGCACGGCGTGCGGGTGCTCGGCGGAGTTGAGGCTGGCGGGGTTGACGCTGTTGGAGCCCAGCGGGCGCACGGCGTGGCTGACCCCGGCTGGGAGCCCGGGCCGCGCACCCTATTGCCTGAGGTCGTGGCGCCGACGAAGTTCGTGGAGCACTCCCTGGGGTGGCGCGCGTGGGTGCCCAGCCTGGACAAGTCCGAGTTCACCGAGGTGCACCGCGACGCGCTGCTCAAGCCCGAGCGAATCGACATGGAGTATTTCCGGCTGCTCGCGCGCGACCCTGCGGTGCTCAAGGCACGCACCCTGACTGACCTGGACATTTTCTACAACACCGACGGCGGGCTGGGGCGCGCCGAGCGCGAACTTGCCGCGACCGTGGTCTCCCGACTCAACGGGTGCGAGTATTGTGCCTCCGTGCACCAGGGGCGCGCGAAGCAGGAAGGCGGCGACGCCGAGGCGATCTCCCGGCTCCTTGCCGAAGGCGTGACCGCGGACCTGGGCACCCCGCTGTGGAACGCGCTGTGCGACGCCGCCGTGGCGCTCACGCACACCCCGATCGCGTTCTCGCAACAGCACGTCGCAGCGCTGCGCGAGGCTGGCTGCGGCGAGCTCGAGATCCTCGACCTGATCAACTCGGCGGCGTTCTTCAACTGGGCCAACCGCCTCATGCTCAGCCTGGGTGCGGCTGATGTGCCGAAGCGCTACCGCTAGCGCTTCTGGGTGGGCGCTGCGGGTGCTGGGGGCGCGTATGCGAGGCGCCGCGTGCCGTCGACGTGCGGCATGAGCACCCACGCCACCACAAACAGCCCGCCCGCAAGCAGCGCCAGCCCCCAGCCGGGCAGCGGCGCGATCAGCGGGCTCAGCATGAGCGCCAGCCACCACAGCATCAGCGGCACCACCATGCTGAGCGACGGCACCTGCGAGACGTTGCGGCTGCGCGCAAACTCGGCCATAGCCTTGCGGTACGGGTGCGCTCGGGTAGTTGCACGGGCGACGAGCACCGTGGCGAGAGCAATGCCGACTTTCGCGGCAGTGGGCAGCGGTGCAGCCATCACGCTTATCGACGCCGCTACGCACCCCGCCGCCACCGCCCGCACAACGGGCGGCGTGGGAATTGGGGTGACGCGGTTGCGGAAGTCTGCGTAATACATAGGGCAGAGCGTACCGCATAGGGGCCTGCCTTGTGGCGCTAATATTCGAAATAGTGTTCGACCTTTACTGTTGCCCGTGTCGGGGGCGCGTTGCATACTTACAGGCATGAATGGAACACCTATTCGCTTGCGTGAGTTCGCCTCGGACGGTGGCGGACAGCCCAGTAAGTCTGAGCAGATTGCGCAGCTCCGTGCGCAATTGGCCGAGCTCGACGGCGGTGCCGTGCAGGAGCAGATCGGGGGCGAGGGTGTGATTCCGTTGGGTGGTGAGTTGGCGAATGTGCTTCCGAACGGAGGTTTGCCACGGCGGCAGGTCACGCAGGTGAGCGATACGCCGTCGCTTATCGTAGAGATCCTCCGGCAGGTCACGGAGGCCGGCGGATACGCGGCCGTGGTGGGGTGGCCGGAGCTGTCCTACGCGGAGCTTTCAGCGCAAGCGCTACGCAGGACAGTCGCAGTTCCGGAGCCGGGGCTAGATGCAGTGCACGCCGCCGGTGTACTCGCCGAAGGGCTGGATGTGGTGGTGTTGTACACCCGAAGCGAAATCCAGTTCACGCCTGCCCAGGCCCGCCCGCTCCTCGCACGTGTGCGTGCCGGGGAAGCGGCGATGCTCTGCGTGAACGTGACGGTGCCTTCGCCCGCGCTGCGCATGAGCGCGGACATCGCTAGCTTCCACGGCATCGGGCGTGGCCGTGGGCGTATCGCAGGCATTGACCTTGAAGTGTCCGCGCACGCGAAAGGCTGGAAGCGGCCACCGGCACTACTGACGCTTGGAGTTGCGACGGGCGGTGTCACGCACCTGAAGGCGGTGCCCTCATGAGGGTTGCTGCACTTTGGTTCCCGGACTGGCCCGTACAAGCAGCCAAGCTCGAAGCCGAGGACACGTTGGAAGAACCAATCGCGATCGCGGTGCAGCACCGCATCAAGGTCTGTTCGCAGGAGGCGCGGCGCGCCGGGGTCCGCCGCGGGATGCGGGTGCGGAACGCGCAGGCCGTCGCGCCTGAGCTGACGGTGGTGGAGGACAACCCGGAGCGCGACGGCCGCACGTTCAGCGCACTCGCAGGCTCCCTGGATGACGTGGCCGCCTCCGTGGAGGTGCTGCGCCCTGGCCTGGTGGTTGCGGACCTCGCCGCGGCGGGGAAGTTCCACGGCGATGAAGATACGGCGCTTGAGATGCTTCTCGACGCCGCCGCACGCCACGGCATTGACGTCATGGCAGGGGCGGCGGACGAGATCGCCACCGCGGTGATCGCCACCCGGAGCTCGCACGTGGTTGCAGCGGGGGAGTCGGCGCAGTTCCTTGCAGTACAGCCGCTTCGGGTGCTCACCGCCGAGACAGCACTCGGCGCGGACCCGGAAACGGTCCGTACCCTGGGCCAGCTGGGCATCCAGACGCTGGGGCAGCTCGCGCAACTGCCGTCCTCTGCCGTGATGACTCGCTTCGGGGTCGCAGGCATCCACCTCCACCGGATCGCCAGTGCGGCCCCGGACCGGCGTGTCGCCCCGGAGCTACCCGTGGAGGACTTCGCCGTCGAGATGACACCGGAGGAACCGATTGAGCGCGTCGACGCCGCCGCGTTCGCCGCCCGGGCGCTCGCGGCTACGCTGCACCAGCGCCTCAAGGGGGCCGGGGTGCACTGCCTCCGGCTGAAAATCTCCGCCGAGCTTGTCGATGCCACCCGGGTTGAGCGCGTGTGGCGCACCCGGGAAGCACTGACGGAGGCTGGCACCGCCGACCGGGTGCGCTGGCAGCTCGACGGCTGGCTCACCAACGGGGGCGCAGGGCCGATCGCCTCGCTCATGCTGGAACCACTTGAGCTTGCGCAACCCGACATGGTGGGGGAGCTGTGGTCCGACGGGGCGTCGGACGAGGGGGCGCGGCGCGTGATCGAGCGGGTGCAGTCCCAGCTCGGAATGGAGGCGGTGCTGCAGCCGGTCGCGGTTGGAGGTCGCGGCGTGGCCGAGCGTATTCAGCTGGTGCCCTATGGGGAGGTGCCGCCGCAGGGCCGCGGGGCGTTCGTCGGCGCCGTTCCGTCACCACTTCCAGCCCGGCTCGGCGGTGGGATCGAACACCCGTCATCGCGGGTGCAGCTGCTGGACAGCGCCGACCAGCCGATACTGCTCAACGTCGAAGTCCTGCTCAGCGGCCAGCCGACAACGCTAGTGTGGGGCAAGCGCTGCTATGACATCACCGCGTGGGCAGGGCCTTGGCCCGTTGACGAAGAGTGGTGGGGTGCGCATCCGACCCGGCTTGCGCGCCTCCAGGTGCTGGGCCACGACCAGGCGGTAGGAACAGGGCAGCGCGGGTGGTTGTTGGTGTGGCACCGGCAGCGATGGAGCGTCGAGGCGCTCTATCACTAGGTGTTAGGACTGCACGATGTCGACGACCAGGCGCAGCGGGTGTTCCAGAATCTGCACCGAATACGGCAAGTCGGAGCGCAACCCTACGACCACGCGGCTGCGACCCTCGTAGGTGCCGGCGTTGACGACGTCGATAATGTTGCCGGTCTCTGCCGGGGTATCCACCTTGATCTGGTCCGCGTCCAGGCCAAGTTCGTAGGGGTAGACGGTGCCGTCGATGTTGATATTGAGGAACGCGTTGCCGGTCACCTTCAGTGGTTTGCCGGTGATCTCCTGCATCGGGGTGGAGGTGTAATCCACGAACCAGCCCGGCTTGCCCTCGCCGACGAGGTCCACGACAACGCGGTCGAACCCCTCGTGGGTGCCCACACGCACGCCAGCCACGGCGAGCTGAGTAGGCGCGGAAGGCCGCTGAGTCTTCGGGCTCGCGTTCGCGGTACCGAGCGGGCGAAGCTGCGTCGTTGATGGCGCAGCAAGCATCGAGCCGACGCGGGTCGCGGCCTGGTCCTGAGCAGGAGAGGACACGCACCCAGCGAGCACGGCGCCAGCAATACAGGGCGTCAGCGCCGCAACGGCGAACTTCGGTAAGGGAAACACGCAAAATACCGTAGCTAGAACGAATCTCGAAGAGCAAAGCAGAACGGCGAAAAATCAAAAAGGTTATCAAAATGTTAACTGCCCGACTCGGCCCGGTTTAGGTATACCTAATCAATCGGGAAATTTTCGCTACAGTAGGTGACATGACTACAGCCCATGCACGCACACTCTGCTCCGATACGGACAGTGAGCCGCTGCCGGGTACCGCGAAACCCGGCTCGACCTACGTTTTGTTTGAGTGGCCACACAAGTGGAGCCACGACGTACTCGACGGCGACACCTTCGGGGACGAACTGACCGAAAAGTTGAAAGCGCACATGCAGCGCTACAACGCCACCTTGCTGCTTATCCGCCACCCAACGAGGGAAGGCCGCCAGATTGAAGACCACCACGTCTACCTGGTCTTCGCCGACCAGGCAGCAACCGAGGTGCTGCATGTCGATGGGCCTGAGGCGATCCTGGATCTCGACCTGTCAGGCCCAGGGCAAAACAGCGCCAAGTCGCGTACGAAGCCACTCGTCCTGGTCTGTACCCACGCGAAGCGCGACATGTGCTGCGCCATCAAGGGCCGCCCCATCGTCAACGAGCTCGTAGAGAAGTACCCGTTTGGGCATGGCAACGACGTGGTGTGGGAAACCTCGCACATCAAGGGGCACCGTTTCGCCGCCACGATGCTGCTCATGCCGTGGGCGTACAGTTTTGGCCGGATGAACCTCGAGGCTACTGAGGCCATGCTTGAAGCTGCGATGCGCGGCGAGTACTTCGTGCCGGGCAACCGCGGCCGCGGCACCTTCAGCCCGGTAGGCCAGGTGGCGGAAGTGGACGTCGCAACGCAGCTCGCCACCCGAGGGGACAAGGTGCGCTACGGCCAGCTCGAAGTCACCGCCGAGCGTATCGACGGCCCCTCCGCCCACGTCACCGTGACCGACACCGCGACCGACACCGCCTACGAGGTGATGTTGGAGCAGCGCGACGTTGATGCCGTGATGGCATCATGCGGGAAGGACCCGAAGCCCGGCAAGAGCTGGGTCGTCGCTAGTCGCTCCTAGATGTAGCTGGGCAGCACGTCAGCGACCCTGTTGATCACGTGGTCGGTGCGCTGCTGCACCTCGGCGGGCGAGTGGCGGAAGCTATGCGAGTGATCTGCGATTTCGTGCATGGACAGGTCATTCCACGAGTCGCCGAAGGTGTACAGCTCGATGTCTTCGCGTGGGACGTCGAGTAGCTGCAACAGGTCCTGGATGCCCGCACCCTTCGTGCGGCCCGGCGCCATGATGTCGATGAAGTCCTGGTTCTGGGCCACTGACACATGCGGCAGCGCGCGCGTCCACTCGTAGACTTCCGCGCGCAGGTCTTCGTCGTTCGGGATCCACAAGGGGACGACGGCGAACTCGTGGTGGGGAATGTCGGCCGTGGTCATCCTGTCGAAGTTGACGGTAAAGCTACTGCGAGCCTGGGTGTTGTTGCTGAACTCACCATCGACGTGGCCGATCGTGGTGCCGAACACCGCCACCCCATCCGTGTCAGCGAAGTGCGTGACCACCTGTTCGACGATCTCCGGGTCTACAAGGTGTGAGTAGAGCAGGCGCTCGTTGTCGCCGGTGGTTGCGGAGCCACCGTTCGAGAGCACCTGGTAGTCGAAGCGGATGGGGCAGTGGCGCATTCCGAACTCGAGCGCGGTGCGCGAGCGTCCGGTGGCAGAAATGGCGATGTGCCCGGCGTCGCGCCAGGCCTGGATCGCGGCCATGTCGGCCGGGTCGAAGCCGTGCTCGCCCGTGTCAGTGTCCGTGGGATGATGAAGGGTGCCATCAAAATCAAACGCTGCGATTTTCATGGCACCCATCCTAACCAACTGGTCACACCTTAGCGGCGCATCACCTTCTTGGACAGCCAGTTGCCCAAGAACTGCGCCAGCTGCACGATGACGACGATGACGATCACAGCCGCCCACGTCACCTGCGGCTCGAACTGGCGGTAGCCATACACGATGGCGAAGTCACCAAGGCCGCCACCGCCGATGTAGCCGGCCATCGCGGACATATCGATCACCGCGATGAAGATGAACGTGTAGCCGAGAATCAGCGGGCCGAGCGCCTCGGGGAGGATGACGGTGCGGATGATCGTCCACGGGCCTGCGCCCATCGAACGCGCGGCCTCAATCATGCCGGGGTCGATGGATACCAGGTTCTGCTCGACAATACGGGCCACGGTAAAGGTCGCGGAGAAACACATCACAAACGTAGCTGCGCCCCGGCCAATCGTGGTGCCCACCACCGACAGGGTGATGGGGTAGAGCATCGCGATCATGATGATGAACGGGATCGGCCGGAAGAAGTTCACGGCGAAGTTAATCACCCAGTACACGACACTGTTCTGCAGGATGCCACCCGGGCGGGTGGTGTACAAGAACACGCCAAGGATCAGGCCGCAGATACCGCCGACCAGCAGGGTGATGCCCACCATCCAAAGGGTATCGCCGATGGCGTCTACGAACGTGGGGCCGAGCCGGTCCCAGTTCGGCTGCGCCAGAATGAATTCGTTGACAGCACTGTTCATCGACGTATCTCCTGAATATCTGTGGTGCCCTGCAGCGTGTGCAGAAACTCGTTAATCGCTTCGTCGTCACCGCTGAGGCGAACCGTCATCTTGCCGAAGGAGTGCTCCTGCAGGGTCGTAATACCCGCGTGCACCGGCTGAATCGACACGCCGCGTTGGCGTGCCTTCTCCGCCGCGCCGAAGAATCCCGAGTGTTCGGTCAGGTCGACGGTGAAGAGGCGCCCAGGCGCCGCGTTCAGCAACTCGAGCTCCTCGTGCTTGTCTGGGGTGTTGCGAAGCGACGTCGATACGAAGCGCTGCGCGACCTTCGTCTTCGGGTCCGAGAACACCTCGTAGACGGAGCCATACTCGACGACCTTGCCGGCCTCCATCACGGCGACCTTGTCCGCAATCGCGCGGATCACGTCCATCTCGTGGGTAATCACCACGATCGTGATGCCGAGCTCCGCGTTGACGCGGCGCAGCAACTCGAGCACCTCGTGGGTGGTCTCGGGGTCGAGGGCGGAGGTGGCTTCGTCGGCAAGCAAGAGCGAGGGATTCGTGGCGAGCGCACGAGCGATGCCCACGCGCTGCTTCTGACCACCCGAAAGCTGCTCGGGGTAGTTCTTGCCACGATCCGACAGGCCGACGAACTCGAGGAGCTCCTCGACGCGCGCCCGGCGCTCCTGCTTGCCCAAACCGGCAAGCTGCAGCGGGTACTCAATGTTGCCCGCCGCAGTTCGGGAAGAGAACAGGTTGAACTGCTGGAAAATCATCCCAACGTTTCGGCGCACTTCCCGCAGGCGCTTCTCGCTCTTGCCGACGATGTTGGTGCCGTCGAGGAGGAGTTCGCCGCTGGTAGGCATGTCGAGCCCGTTGATCAGCCGCACCAGCGTGGACTTGCCAGCGCCGGAGTAGCCGATCACTCCAAGGATCTCACCAGGCTCGACCGTCAGCGACACATTGTCGACGGCCACAACCTCGCGCCCACCCGTTGTAAAGACTTTCGATACGTCCCGGAACTCAACCCGGGTGCCGGTTTTCGTCACGGATTACTTCTCCTGAAGGCGTGCGAGGATAGCGTTCGCGTCATCGCGGGAGCGCTCAACAGCGACCGCGGTGCCACGGGAATCCTCCTGGACGGCAGCTGCGACCTCTGGGGAGTTCCACAGCTCTGCGAGGCGGTTGTAGGTCGGGTTGTCCAGGTCCTCAGCGCGTGCCGCGAAGACGTTGATGTACGGCTCGCCCTGCTCGGAAGCCGGGTCATCCTGGAAGATAGCCTGCTTTGGCTCAATGCCAGCGCGCTCCAGCCAGGAGTTGTTGATGATGGCCGGGCGACCCTCCTTGTATGCGGAGGTCGTCTGGGAAGCGTCGACCGGAACAACCTTCACCTTCGACGCTGCCTCGTCGATATCTGCTGGAGACGGTGCCAGCTCATCAGCGCCGTCCTTCAGCGTGACCAAGTCAGCCTGGACGAGGACGTTGATTGCGCGACCCTGGTTCGAGTCATCGTTCGGGATAGCAACCTCGGTGCCTTCGATGCCGTCGAGGGAATCGTGATCCTTCCAGAACAGTGCCAGCGGGTAGATCTCCGTGGTGGACAGCACCTTCAGGTCGTTGCCGGAAGCCTCGTTGTAGGTAGCGAGGTAGAGGATGTGCTGGAACTTGTTCAGGTCAATCTCGCCCTGGGCAAGCGCCTCGTTGACTGGTGCGTAGTCAGAGAACTGCACGATGTCGAGGGTGATGCCGTTGTCCGCTGCAAGGTCTTCGAAGACGGACCATGCTTTCTGGTCAGCGTCGGTGGTACCAATCTTGACGACGGTGTCCTCGCCGCCACCGGCAGCGTCAGTGGATTTTTCGGCGGAGTTGTCAGAGCAGGCTACGAGGCTGGTAGCTGCGAGAGCTGAAGCTGCGATGGTTGCAATCACACGGTTGAGGCGCATGATGTCTCCTTTATGTCTTTCGTTGGGGAATCATTGATGGTTTGAAAACTTAGCATCTATTGGACCGCTTAGTCTATCCCTGGCTGCAAACGTTGAATATAAATCGGCTTGCGCGAGCATTCGAACATGTTTACACTATCGAACATGCGATTCAATGGGGGTGCTCCGCTGACATGGTCAAAGCTGGAGCGGATACTGTCTGGGAACGACGTCGGTCCTGTTGTTCCGGTAGATCATCTCACCTTTGCTGGCGAAGCGGAGGGCGAGGGGGTCGGTGGGCGGCGCAGTGGGGTGCCATTCGCTGAGTTGCACGCGGTGTCTTCCTATAGCTTCCTTGGCGGGGCGAGCGAGCCTGAACAGCTGGTCGCGCGCGCTCGGTCGCTCGGCCTTTCGGCGCTTGGCCTGTGTGATCGTGACGGTTTCTACGGTGCGGTGAAGTTTGCGGAAGCTGCTGCTGCGGCCGGGATGCCCACGGTGTTTGGTGCAGAGCTGACGCTGAAAGAGGGGGTGTTGCCCGTCCTAGCCCGTGGTGCGGAAGGGTACCGGAGGTTATCGCGTCTAATGTCGCGCGCACACATGGAGGGTGGGCAAAAAGGCGAGCTCTTGTACCCGCCGATGCGGGAAATCGGGGAGTGGCTTGATGGCTCCTGCTTAGCGCTTGGCGGTTGGGAGTGGACCCCGCTGTTCGATAAATTGAGCGAGAGATTCGGGGTGGAAAATGTGGTGAGGGAGTACGTGGTCTCACTCATGCCGGACGACGCCGATCATCACCAACAATTAGACCGCTTCGTTCATCTTCCCGCCATAGTGAGTACCCGGCCTGCCGCTGCAACCCGCCGACACGCGCGCCTCGCCGCAGCGAAACATGCGCTTGGCCGTCGCCGCGCGCTGCGGCAAGACGTTGCTGACCTGCACCCCATGGGGGCGCACTGGCTGCGCAGCGGGCTGCAGCTCGCCCGGCTGCTGCCGGGATGTGAGCCGATGCTGGCCACCACCGTGGAGCTTGCCGAACGGTGCGCGTTTACGCTCGACCTCGTCGCGCCAAACCTACCGGACTACGACACTCCTGCTGGCCACAATGAGATGAGCTATCTGAAGGAGTTGACCTACGCGAGTGCACAGGTGCGGTACGCGACGCGCCCGGAAAGCATCCGTGAGCAGGCGATGAAGCAGATTGCTTACGAACTCAGCGTGATTGAGGAGCTCCAATTCCCCGGCTACTTCTTAATCGTGTACGACCTGGTCGATTTTTGTCGGCGCAGCAATATCCTGTGCCAAGGCCGTGGGTCGGCGGCGAACTCAGCGGTCTGCTTCGCTCTCGGGATCACGAATGCCGAGCCGATCAGCGCTGGCCTTCTCTTTGAGCGTTTCCTGTCGCCAGACCGCGATGGCCCACCGGATATCGATATTGATATTGAGTCCGGCAGGCGCGAAGAAGTCATCCAGTACGTTTACCGGCGCTACGGCCGCGAGCGTGCCGCGCAGGTGGCGAACGTGATTACGTACCGGAGGAAAGGCGCTGTTCGTGACGCTTCCCGGGCGCTCGGGTACCCACAAGGTGCTGCGGATGCCTGGTCAAAAGGACTCAGCGACCCGCCGGAGCAGGTATGTACGTTGGCGGAGGAGTTCATTGGCCAGCCACGCCACCTCGGGATCCACTCGGGCGGGATGGTGATCTGCGACCGGCCGATCGCGGACGTTGTCCCCATCGAGTGGGCGCGCAAGGAACAGCGCTCTGTGGTGCAGTGGGACAAAGACGACTGCGCTTCGGCGGGGTTGGTGAAGTTTGACCTGCTCGGGCTCGGCATGCTGGAGGCCCTGCACCACATGGTGGACCTCGTACGCGATACAACGGGCACAGAGGTGCACCTGTGGGAGCTCGACCTCACCGACACCAACGTCTACGACATGCTGTGCCGCGCTGACGCCGTCGGGGTATTCCAGGTGGAGTCGCGCGCGCAACTTTCCACGCTGCCACGGCTGAAACCACAGCGCTTCTTTGACCTCGTGGTCGAGGTGGCCCTCATCCGCCCAGGCCCAATTCAAGGCGGATCCGTTCACCCATATCTACGGCGCCGCGATGGCCTCGAGCCCGTCATTTACGACCACCCGGTGCTGGAAAAATCTCTTGGTAAGACGCTGGGTATTCCGTTGTTCCAGGAGCAGCTCATGCAGATCGCCGTCGACGCCGCAGGATTCAGCGGCCGGGAGGCCGACGCCCTGCGCCGCGCGATGGGTTCGAAGCGTTCTCCAGCTAAAATGGCGGCGCTCAAAGCCCGGTTCTTCGAGGGCTGCAACACCACGAACGGGATCGGGGTGGACGTCGCGGAAAAGCTCTGGAACAAGATCGTCGCGTTTGCCGCCTACGGATTTCCGGAGTCGCACTCGCAATCGTTTGCGTCGCTTGTGTACTTCTCTGCGTGGATGAAGTACTACTACCCGGCGCAGTTCTGCGTCGGCCTGCTGCGGGCACAGCCGATGGGCTTCTACTCGCCCCAGTCCCTGATTCAAGACGCCCGCCGCCACGGCATCACGGTGTTGCCGGTGAGCGTGAACGGATCCGGAGTACAGGCGCGCTGTATAGATAATGACACAATTCGGATTGGGCTGAATTTGGTGAAGGGGGTCGGGGAGAAGGCTGCGGCCAGGATCGAGAAAGCCGCGCCGTTCACGGACATCGCGGACCTGGCGCGTCGGGCGGAGCTGACCGTGGAGCACGTCGAGGCGCTCGCCAAGGCGGGTGCGCTGGACTGCTTCGGAGGGGAGCGTCGACAAGCAGTGTGGGCTGCGGGCATCGCAGCAACAGAGCGCGACGGCATGCTGCCTGGACTTTCAGGTATCGACGCCCCAGCGCTGCCCGGGATGACCGCGTTCGAGCTGCTCGCGGCCGATGTTGCCGCCACGGGCGTCACCCCTGATACTCAACCGATGCAGCTGCTGCGCGAACACTTGCAACGGGAGGGGATTCTCCGCGCGGTCGACCTTCGTAGCGTGGAGGACGGTACTCGCGTCCGCGTCGCAGGTGTGGTCACGCACAGGCAGCGGCCGCAAACGGCATCAGGCTTGACGTTTCTGGGGATGGAGGACGAAACCGGGCTGCTGAACATCATGGTGTCGCCGGGGCTGTGGAAGCGGCAGCGTGTAGTGGCGCGCACAGCGCACGCGCTGGTGGTGCGCGGGATTGTCCAAAATGCGTCAGGTGCGGTCAGCGTCGTGGCGGACCGTCTGGAACAAATCGATGTCGGCCAGTGGCTCTCGCGTGGTTCACGTGATTTTCGGTGAAGTCGCTAGGGTAGGGCCCATGGAACAGCAGACTGACGCACTAGCGAGACCACCGCTGCCGGCCTCGGTTGAGCAGATGCACCGCGTATCACCGAAGTACATGGTGCCCATGCTGGTGACCAACACGGTGTGGGCGCTGATTGTCATCGGCGGCTTGCTGTGGGCGCAGTGGAAGTACGGCGGCTGGTGGATGTGGGGAGCGGCCGTCTGCGGAGTGTTCTTCATCTGGAAGTACTTCCTTATCCCGTTCCAGGTACGCAACCTGGCGTGGCTGGAAACGAACAACGAGCTCATCCTGAGTCAAGGGAAGATGTGGCACACGCTCACCGTTATCCCTTACGGGCGCATCCAGTTCGTGGACGTCAACACGGGACCGGTGATGCGGATACTTGGGCTCAAGAAGTTGGTGGTGAACACGGCATCGGTCAGTTCGGTGACCACGCTGCCTGGACTTCCCGCCCACGACGCCGACGCGCTGCGTGACCGGCTTGTAGTCAAAGCACGCGAACAGATGAGTGGCCTATGACGGCGGCCTCTGAGTACCGGCGGGTCCACCGACTGACCCCGTTGCTGCGCGTGTGGGCGACGCTGCTTGCGCTGCTCACGATCGCTGTCTTCAACTTCACGATGCCCCTAGTCAACTGGCTGCAGGACGAAGGCATCGGCATCATGGATGTGGGCGTGGCCGTTGGCGTGTTCGTCGTTGGCCTGCTCGTAGTGTTCATTATTTCGCAGCTGTGGTGGGCCAAGATCGGATTCCGCGTTGGCGAAGAAGACATCGAGCTGACGCGAGGGGTGCTCACCACTAAGGTGCGCACCGCTCGCTACGACCGGATCCAGGCAGTCGACGTCATCGAACCGTTCGCGCCGCGCCTGTTCGGGCTTGCGGCGGTGCGCGTCGAGGCGGCCGGAGGCAACAATTCGGCCATCGAGATCGCCTACCTGCCCCGCGCGGAAGCGGACGAACTACGCGCCGAGATCCTGCAGGCCATTGCTGCCCGCCCCGGCGCAGCTGCGTCCGCGTTGACGCCCACCGAGCAAGACGCCGACCCGGCTAATACGCTGGTGCCACCAATCCCGATTGGTCGTTCGCTGCTTGCTGCGGCGTTCCAACTCTCAACCATCATTACTGTTGTCTCGAGCGCCGTCCCGCTCTTCACCGATCTCTCGATCACCGCGGCAGTACCGATCCTCGTCGGGTTCGTGCCACAGATCTGGCGCACCATCGACCACTCGTGGCGCTTCAATTCAGTGCTTGACGACGCCACCTCCGGCAGCAACGGGGCCGTCATCAACATGACGTACGGGCTTGCGAACCGCAGGCACCAAGCGGTCCCGCTGCACCGCATCCACGCGGTACAGCTTCGCCAGCCACTGCTGTGGCGCATGTTTGGGTGGTGGACCGTCTCGGTGACTGTGGCCGGGTACGGGTCCGAGCGCAACAAGGCAACTGGCACATCCAAGCTGCTGCCGGTCGGGACCTTGGAGCAGGCCATGCAGGTCATCGACGCGATTGCGCCGCTGTCCGGTGAGGCGATGCGAGACATGTCGCGTGCACAGCTGCGCTCCCCGCGCTCTGCGCGGTGGGTTTCACCGGTTGATTGGCGGCGGCAGACAGTCACGCTGTACCCAGAGGTCACCGTGGTCACGTTCGGTCGCCTGTCCCAGCGGTACCAGATGGTGGAAAACGCGCATATCCAGGAGCTTTCCTTCAAACAAGGGCCGTTGCAGCGCAGGCTTGGCCTGGCACATGTGCGCTTCGACCTGGTCCCGGGAGCCGTCAAAATGGTGGCGCGGGATATGCGTGCGGGGGAGGGGCGTTGGCTCGTCGATACGCTGCGCACCCGCACGCTGCCTGGCATGGACGATGCGGTAGCGCTCGTCGAGGAGGCTTAGCCGTGGACGGTCAGGCCCCAGTATTGGATGGCGCTGCCGATCTCCATGGCGCCTACGCGGGTCTTATTCGCATCGGACACGTTGGAGTTGACGCCTACGGCCCACACTCCAGAGTTGTCGGCGGCGAAGACCGCACCGCCTGAGTCTCCGCGATCGGTGATGCTGCGGAAGTAGAAGAGGCCGTTGTTTCCGATGCTTTCGAACTCTCCACATGAGTAACCGGTGGTGGCGCCGAGACGGCAGATGGCCATGCCTCGGGCTTGCGCTTCTTGTGGGGTGATCCAGCCGCGGAGCGGAAGATCCAACGGGAGTGTTGAGGAATATCGCGCATCGCCGGTGATTTCGATCAGCCCGATATCGGCGCCGACGATACCGCCGTATGCGTCCTTCTCCAGATAGGACTCCACCATCTCTCCGACATACGACCAGTTGCCTTGGGCGTCCTGCACGTAGAACTGATCGCCGCGATCGCCACAGTGGCCCGCAGTGATGATGAAGATCCGCTCGCCTTTGGATGCAAGGAAGCCCGTCGAACAGCCCGAGCTTTGTGTCTCGTTGATGATCCTGCCGCCAGGTACGATCCCGCCAGGCTGCTCCAGCCACTTCCAGTCGACAAAGTTGTGGTAGTACACGCCACGGTTGTCGTCGCGGCCCCGCTGCCCAGATGAGTCGTTTCTCGGATCGATGACGTTGCGTTGAATCGGTGGCTCGACGCGTTGGCTGGGGGCGCTTGGGCGTTCGCGGTAGTCCGGTTCTGGCCGGTACGGTGACTGACGGGCGGAGGTAGTAGTAGCTGGTGTCGGAGAGCTCTCGTTAAGCATTGAGGCTATGTCCGAGACTGCGGCGTCTTGCTCGGCGCGCCATGCGTCGAGCTCCTCATCGGAGGAACCCGAACAACTCGCCAACAATGCAGAAGCGGCGAGTACAGCGGTCAAACGGGCACGGGATGCAGTCGTAGAGAGCATGGCGGACTCGTTTCAACTAAGGGGCAGGGTAACAGGCACAGATCTTAACAGCTGTAGCAACCCTTCCGCTTAGACTCCGCCGACGAATCCCAACTGCCGCCAGGCCTCGAAGACGGCGACGGACGCGGAGTTGGAAAGGTTCATTGACCTGCGGCTCGGCAGCATCGGGATGCGTAGCTGCTTGGTCACGCGCGGGTGGCTGCGGTGTGCTTCGGGGAGACCAGTCGGCTCGGTGCCGAAGAGGAGAGCGTCACCGTCGCGGTACTCGACGTCCTGGTAGTAGTCGGTTGCCTGTGTGGTGAACGCGAAGATGCGGGCGTCCGGGATGGAGGCGAAGCAGGCGTCGATAGTCGGGTGGATCTGCACGTCCGCTAGGTCGTGGTAGTCCAGCCCTGCGCGCTTCAAGTGCTTGTCTTCGAAGTTGAACCCGAGTGGCTCCACCAGGTGCAGTACGGCGCCGGTGTTTGCACACAGCCGGATTGCGTTGCCGGTGTTGCCTGGGATGACGGGATTGTCAAAGATAACGTGAAAAGCGCACATGGTTACAGTCTAGGATGGTCACCGTGACTGCGATTAAATTAGACGGAAAACTGTACCGCGAGGAGATCTTTGCGGATCTCAAAACACGAGTTGCCGCCCTGCGCGAGCGTGGGATCACGCCGGGGCTGGCTACCGTGCTGGTCGGCGATGATCCGGCGAGCCAGAACTACGTGCGCATGAAGCACCGCGACTGTGAGGAGCTGGGCATTGCCTCCATCATGAAGGAGCTGCCGGGGGACATCACGCAGGAAGCACTCGAGGAAGTCATCGAGGAGCTCAACAACGACGACGCCGTCACCGGCTACATCGTGCAGCTGCCCCTGCCGAAGCACCTGGATGAGAACCGCATCCTGGAACTGATCGACCCGGACAAGGACGCCGACGGCCTGCACCCGGTCAACCTGGGCAAACTGGTGCTTAACGAGCCCGCGCCGCTGCCGTGCACCCCGAACGGTTCCATCAAGCTGCTGGAGCGCTTTGGCGTGGATCTGAACGGCGCGATCGTGTGTGTCATCGGCCGCGGAGTGACCGTGGGGCGCCCGATTTCCCTTATGTTGACCTCGCGTAACGTCAACGCCACGACGGTGCTGTGCCACACCGGCACGAAGGACCTGGCTGCGGAGACGCGCCGGGCGGATGTGGTCATCGCGGCCGCTGGCAAGCCACACATGATTACCGCGGACATGATTAAGGAAGGCGCCGCGTTGCTGGACGTGGGCGTCTCTCGTGTCGACGGCAAAACGGTCGGCGACCTGCACCCGGATGTGTGGGAGAAGGCGGGCTGGGTCTCGCCGAACCCTGGTGGCGTTGGCCCGATGACTCGCACGTTCCTGGTCCGCAATATCGTGGAGCGGGCTGAGCAGCTTGCCTAACTCGGCAGAAGGGTTGTCGCTGGACAACCCTCATGACATTGGGAACCCGCCCTCGCCACTGCCTCGGAACGTGCAGGTGGCGATGGTCGGCGTGTTCATCCTGGGGTTTGTCGCCGCGGGGGTGTGGTCGCTGACGGACCACTGGCGGCGTGCCACGTTCACACTCGGGGCGACCATGCTGTGGTGCGCACTGCTGCGCCTGACGTGCGACTCGCAAGTCATTGGTCTGCTGGCAGTGCGCTCCAAGCGTTTCGATATCGCGTTTTCCACCGGCCTGGGCGCCGCGATGGTGTGGCTAGCCTGGTCGGTGGACGCGCTGGGCTCTTAAAAGGATCTTACGCGCTGGTCAGCGCGATGAAGTTGCGCAAGATGTTGTCCATCTGGCGGGCTTCGACGAGAAACGCGTCGTGGCCAACCGGGGATGACAGCTTGTGCATCCCCAGCAGGTTTCCCAGGTTGCGGGACATGTGTTCCTGCTGGTGGTAGGGGTACAAAATATCCGTATCGACGCCCACAATCATCGTCGGCACCGTCGACGAGTGCAGCGCCTTGTTCAGGCCTCCGCGACCGCGGCCGATGTCGTGGCGGTTCATGGCTTCAGTGAGTGTGACGTAGGCGCCGGCGTCGAAACGCTTGACGAGCTTCTGCCCCTGGTAGTCCAGGTAGCTTTGCACAGCGAAGCGCTGGTCGTGCTCGCGGTAGGGGCCGAGTGGGTTTTCGCCTTCTTGGGCGCTTGTGCCGAAGCGCTCGTCGATTTCGAGCTCACCGCGGTAGGTGAGGTGTGCGATGCGCCGGGCGGCAGCCAGTCCCTCATCGGGGGAGGTGCCGGTGGAGTAGTAGTCGCCGCCGTGCCAGTTGGGGTCGCGCACGATGGCGTAAATCTGAGCCTCCTGGATGCCGATCTGCCAGGCGCTTGCGCGCGCGGAGACCGCCATGACGCAGGCGTAGCCGACAGATTCGGGGTAAAGCAGCGTCCACTCCAGGGTGCGCGCCCCGCCCATGGAGCCCCCCATGATGGCATGCACACGGTGGATACCGAGCTGGGTGAACAAGGTGCGTTCGGCGCGGACCTGGTCGCGGACTGAAAGTGCGGGGAAGCGGGACCCCCACGCGGCGCCGTCGGGATGCGTGCTCGCAGGGCCAGTCGAGCCGTAGCAGGACCCGATCACGTTGGTGCAGATCACGCACCAAGTGTCGGTGTCGAGTGCTTTGCCGGGGCCGATCGCCCCGCCCCACCACTCAGCGGCGTTGGAGTCCCCGGTTAAGGCGTGCTCAACAAGGAGGATGTTGTTCTCGCCCTTCGGGTCACCCCGGAACTGCCCCCACCGCTGGTAGGCGATGTGGGCGTCCTGGATGGTGGCTCCCGCCTCTGTGGTGTAGTCGCCGATTGGGACTCTCTGCAGCTCGCCTTCAGGCGCCAGGTTGGGCATCTTAGATCGCTGCGAATCCGCGCTCGAGGTCCGCAATGATGTCGTCGGCGTCTTCGATGCCGACGCTCAGGCGGATAGTCGCCTGGGAGATACCGGCGCGCGCCAAGCCTTCAGCATCCGACTGGGAGTGCGTCGTCGTTGCCGGGTGGACCACCAGGGAGCGCACATCGCCAATGTTTGCCAGGTTCGAGTGCAGCTTGAGGGCGTCGATAAACTTCCAAGCGTTGGTGTGGTCGTCCTTGTCGCCTGCGATTTCGAAGGAGAGGACCGAGCCGGTGTAGCGCAGGCCGAGCTTCTCCTTGACCGCGTAGTACGGGGAGGACTCGATGCCGGCGAAGTTCACCTTGGCTACCTTGTCGTGCTCGCTGAGGAACTTTGCCACCTTCAGTGCGTTCTCGTTGTGGCGCTCCACGCGCAGGCTGAGCGTGTCCAGTCCCTGCAGCGCAACCCACGCGTTGAACGGGGAGATTGCAGCGCCGGTGTCGCGCAGGATGCCGGCGCGGGCCTTCAGCGCGAAGGCCGGTGCACCGAGGTCCGCGTACTTCAGGCCGTGGTACGCCGGATCCGGGGTGACGAAGTACGGGAAGACCGGTTTGCCGTCGCGCTCGACGGTCCAGTCGAACTTGCCGCCGTCGACGAGGACGCCGCCGATAGCTGCGCCGTTGCCCGTGTAGAACTTCGTAGTGGAAGCGACGACAATGTCTGCACCGAGCTCCAGTGGGCGGACCAAGGCGGCGGTGGCCATGGTGTTGTCAATAATCAGTGGCACCTGGTTGCGGTGCGCGACCTCCGCGACGGTCGGGATGTCGAGGACGTCGGCGATCGGGTTGCCGAAGGTCTCGCCGTAGAACGCCTTCGTGTTCGGCTGGACAGCCGCCTGCCAGCTCTCTGGATCGTCAGGGTTGTCCACGAACGTGACGTCGATGCCGAGGCGTGGCAGCGTCACCTGGAACAGGGTCTCGGTGCCGCCGTAGATGCGAGGCGAGGTGACGATGTGGTCACCTGCCGACGCCAGGTTCGTGATGGCGGCGGTCTCTGCAGCCATGCCAGAGGCGAATGCGGTAGCTGCGACGCCACCCTCGAGGTCCGCGATGCGGTCTTCGAGCGCTTGCTGGGTCGGGTTGGTCAGGCGAGTGTAGATCGGGCCTGGGTTGGAGAGGTTGAAGCGGTCTGCTGCGTGCTGAGCGTTGTCGAACACGTAGGAGGTGGTCATGTAGATGGGCTGGTTGCGAGCCCCGTAGTCACTATCGACGGCCTGTCCGGCGTGGATAGAGCGTGTGTTGAAGGACCAGTCTTTCGTATTGCTGTTGTCGTATTGTGTCATGGGGAACAATGTAACGCTTGGTAGGTTCTGTGTGAACCAAGCTGTCTAGCAATACTGTTTAACTAGGCGATATATGTGAATATAAATAGAAAAGTGAAGAGCGTCCAGCGCCACGCTCACCCCGGGCGGTAGTCATGCCAACTTGCTGGTTCAACCATGTTGACAATAGTGACGGTGATGTACGTTCGTGAACCTTCGCGTCGCGCAACGCGGGGTAGGCCTTCGGCGACGGGAGGGAACCGGTGCCGGGTTTTCGCCGTCAGAAAAGACATGGGGATTGACAGAGCACATAAGGCACAACAGCAACGGTGGGAGGAACGGAAGGAAGAGCTACGGCGGGGGATTGTGGACAAGCGGGTTCTTTCCCACAAGGAACTCGACAAACTCCGAGGGCCGTATCGGGTGCTCGACACGAGCATTGTGTATGCAGAGAAGGGCTGGAAAGAGCTGAGGTTCCACGAACGTCAGTGGCTGCGCGTCGAAGCTGCTGCGATGATGAGCAGGGAAGCGGTGTTGGTCGGAAGATCGGCCGCGCGCATGCACGGCATTTGGGTGATTAGTACGACGGAAGAACCCGTCGAACTGTGTCTGCTTTCGAGGGGGAGCCCGCCATCTCGCCGAAACCGGGAGGGGATAATGTTTCGGCGCATGGTGCTGCGTAGCAACGAAATCTCGTTGCGCGACGGCCACCGGGTTACTAACGGTTTCCGAACGTTTGCTGACATCGCCCGCCATTACGGCTTCGTCGAAGGGCTCGTCGCTGCCGACTACCTTCGGTGTAGTGGGTTTACGTTTGAACTTCTTGAACGGGAGGCATCCCAACTTGGCAGGCTAAAGGGCGTTGCCGTGGTCCGGGAGTGCATCCGGCACTGTGTCGCGGATTCCGGTTCGCCCTACGAATCCTTCGCCCGCGCTCTGCTGATCCGGGCGGGGATCGGCCCTTTGCTTACGCAGTACGAAGTGGCTGGACGCTACGCGGACCTCTGCGTCGACGGCTGGCTGCTCATCGAGATCGACGGCAATGTGAAGTACCAAGGACCCAATGCCGAACGCGCGCGGCAGGAGGAGTTCGAGCGGCAGAAGATGATCGCTAACAGGGGCTACGTCTTCCTGCGTTACCCGCCGTCTTTCTTGCGTCGATACCCCGAACAGTTCGTCCGCGAGGTCCGCGACACCATCGCTGGCCGCCGGGCAGCCCTCGGGTGAGTACCTGCTTCTCGACGCCACCACACCCGCAGCCCGCTCTTAGCCGAGGATGGTGACCAGAGGATGGTAATCAGCCGAGTAGAGGTGATCGCCGTCGGCCTAGTTACTCGGCTGATTACCATCCTCTGGTTACCACGTAGAGGTACCATCCTGGGCGCCAGGTTAAGAACCGTAAACGAAACCCCGGCCGCCGCGAAAACGCAGCAACCGGGACCGATCAAACCGAGTGTTTACTTCAAACCGTCAATCACCTTGTTAAACGTTGCCGACGGACGCATGACGGCAGTGACCTTGGCCTCCTCAGGCCAGTAGTAGCCACCCAAGTCGGCAGGGGAGCCCTGCACCGCGAGCAGCTCTGCGTCGATGGTCTCGGCGTCCTCTGCCAGCGCCGCAGCAACCGGAGCGAACGTGGCCGCCAGGTCCGCGTCCTCAGACTGCGCGGCGAGCTCTTCGGCCCAGTAGCGTGCCAGCCAGAAGTGGGAGCCGCGGTCGTCGATCTCGCCGACCTTGCGCGATGGCGACTTGCCTTCGTTGAGCAGCTTCTCCGTTGCGCGGTCCAGCGCGTCACCGAGGACGCCTGCCTTCTCGTTGCCCTTGGTGTTCTTCTCGTGGCGGAAGGACTCTGCAAGTGCGAGGTACTCGCCGAGGGAGTCCCAGCGCAGGTGGTTCTCCTCCTGGACCTGCTGGACGTGCTTCGGCGCGGAGCCGCCGGCACCGGTTTCGAAGAGGCCGCCGCCAGCCATCAGTGGAACGACGGAGAGCATCTTCGCGGAGGTGCCCAGCTCCAGAATCGGGAACAGGTCGGTGTTGTAGTCGCGCAGGACGTTACCGGTCACGGAGATGGTGTCCTCGCCGCGGCGGATGCGCTCGACGGAAACCTTCGTCGCCTCAACCGGGTTCAAGATGGAGATGTCCAGGCCGTCCGTGTCGTGGTCCTGCAAATATTTCTCAACAAGGGAGATGAGGTTGCGGTCGTGTGCGCGCTCCTCGTCGAGCCAGAAGATGGCCTTCATGCCGGACAGGCGTGCGCGGTTGACCGCGAGTTTGACCCAGTCCTGGATCGGGGCGTCCTTGGTCTGGCATGCGCGCCAGATGTCGCCGGCTTCGACGTCGTGCTCGATGAGGACGTTGCCAAGCTTGCTGACAACCTGGACCTTGCCGTCGGCAGGGATCTTGAAGGTCTTGTCGTGGGAGCCGTACTCCTCAGCCTTCTTCGCCATCAGACCAACGTTTGGCACGGTACCCATGGTGGTTGGGTCGTAGGCGCCGTTGGCGCGGCAGTCGTCGATAACCGCCTGGTAGACGCCCGCGTAGGAGGAATCCGGGATGGTCGCCAGAGTGTCCTGCTCCTGGTCGGCAGCGTTCCACATGTGGCCCGAGGTGCGGATCATCGCAGGCATCGAGGCGTCGATAATCACGTCGGATGGTACGTGCAGGTTGGTGATGCCCTTGTGGGAGTTGACCATCGCCAACGCCGGGCCGTCCTTCAGTGCCTGCTCGAAGGCCGCGCGGATCTCCTCACCATTATCGACGCCAGCAAGGCCGTCGAGGATTGCGCCCAGGCCGTTCTCGCCGTTCAGGCCAGCAGCGAAAAGGGTCTCGCCGTACTTGTCGTAGACGTCCTTGAAGTACGCGCGGACGACGTGGCCGAAGATGATTGGGTCGGAGACCTTCATCATCGTTGCCTTCAGGTGAGCGGAGAAGAGCACGCCCTCTTCCTTGGCGCGCTTGACCGCGTCGAGAAGGAACGCGTCGAGCGCCTTGGCGGACATGAAGGTGCCGTCCACGACTTCGCCAGCTTCGACAGCCAGGGAGTCCTTGAGGACGGTCTCGGTGCCATCATTGGCGACCAGCTTGATGGTCAGGGAATCGGCCGCCGGCATGATGACGGACTTCTCGTTGTGGCGGAAGTCTCCAGCATCCATGGTCGCAACGTTGGTCTTGGAGTCCTTCGACCACGCGCCCATCGAGTGTGGGTGCTTCTTTGTGAAGTTCTTGACGGCCTCCGGCGCACGGCGATCGGAGTTGCCCTCGCGCAGGACGGGGTTCACGGCGGAGCCCTTCACGGCGTCGTAACGCTTCTGTACTTCGCGCTCTTCGTCGGTGGAAGGATTGTCCGGGTACTCCGGCAGGTCGAAGCCAGCGGCCTGCAGCTCTGCGATGGCCTTCTTCAGCTGGACCAGGGAAGCCGAGATGTTCGGAAGCTTGATGATGTTCGCTTCGGGGGTAGTAGCAAGCTGGCCGAGCTGCGCAAGTGCGTCGTCCATCTTCTGCTCGTCGGTGAGACGCTCCGGGAACTGCGCAATGATGCGGCCTGCAAGCGAGATGTCAGCGGTGGTGACATCGAGCCCCGCCTGAGCGGCGAATGCCTCAACGATTGGTTTGAGGGAATAGGTTGCCAGCAGTGGCGCTTCATCGGTGCGTGTCCAAATGATTTGAGCCATGGTTCTCCTTAAGTATCGCGTCAAATGTGTTGCCTAAACCCACAGCGTACAGCTTTTACATACCGCGTGTCTTGTATTAGCGGGGAAAGGTAGGGTCATGGGCATGGTTTTAAGCATTGCTTCGGTCAACGTCAACGGAATCCGCGCGGCAACGAAGGTTCGCAACGAGCTCAATCACGGGATGCACGCATGGCTCGACGCCTCGTCTGTCGACGTCGTGCTGATGCAAGAGGTGCGGGCAACGCAGCAACAAACCGAGCTCGCGCTGGCGCCTGCGCTTGAGCAAGGGTGGTATCTCGCTGTCGCCCCGGCGGAAACTCCGGGCGCGAAAGGCCGCGCGGGTGTGGGAATTCTCTCAAGAACCCCCCTATCTGAGGTAAGCGTTGGCATCCCGGGCTTCGAGGATGCGGGGCGTTTCATCGCGGCGACCCTCGAAAGTGGCGTGCGGGTGGCGTCGCTCTACCTGCCGTCGGGCGCCGCGGAGACGGCGAAACAGGACGAGAAGTACCGCTTCTTCGACCAGTTCGGTCCGGTGCTCGAGGAGCTGCCCGCGAAGTACCCCGACATGGTGATCGCAGGCGACTGGAACATCTGTCACCGCCGCGAAGACCTCAAGAACTGGAAGACGAACCGGAAGAAGTCCGGCTTCCTGCCCGACGAGCGCGCGTTCATGGACTCCGTCTTCGGTGCGTTCCCGGATGACGCCGCGCAGGACCTCGAAGACAAGGAGGCAAGCCGGTGGGCTGGGGCGGTGGAGTATGAGTCGGAGGGGCGTCGACAAGCGAATGACAACCCGCAGTGGTTCGACGTCGCACGCCGCTTGCAGCCCGAGGACGCGCCGTACACATGGTGGACCTACCGTGGCCAGGCGTTTAACAACGACGCCGGCTGGCGCATCGACTACCAGGCCGCAACGGAGTCCATGCTCGAGCGCGCGCAGCGCAGCTGGGTGGAGAAGGCGCCTACGGTTGAGCAGCGCTGGTCGGATCACTCCCCACTCATCGTGGAGTACGACATTTAATATGGACGCAGTCAGCACCGATCAGCTCATCACCGCGCTGTTCATCATCGGTATCGTCGCAGAGGCCATGACCGCGGCTGTCTCCGCGGGCCGCATGCGCATGGACCTCTTCGGGGTCATCACCCTCGGCGCGTTGACCGCGCTCGGCGGCGGCACGGTGCGCAACCTGCTGCTGGGGATTTACCCGATGGTGTGGGTGGAAAAACCCGAGTATCTGCTGCTCGTCGTAGTTGCTTCCGTACTGACTGTCCGCATTAGTTGGCTGATGCACCAGCTGCGTCGCGGCTTCTTAGTTGCCGACGCCATCGGGCTCGCCGCGTTCGTTGTTGTTGGTATTCGAATCGCGATTGAGAACGGCCACGGGTTCATCATTGCCTGCGTGGCCGCCATCACCACCGGTGTGTCCGGCGGTATCATTCGCGACGTCCTCTCCGATCGTGTGCCGCTGGTGTTCCGGAAAGAGCTGTATGCGTCGGCGGCGGTGATTGGCACCGTGGCGTGGTGGCTCATGATGATGGCGAGGGTCCCGGAGTGGGTCAACGTCATTGTTACCGTGCTGCTCGTGCTGGGTATCCGCCTGGTTTCCCTGAAGCGTGGCTGGTCACTGCCGGTCTATGTGTACGACGACGAGCGCGTCGCCGAGATCGACCCGAAGTACGCGCTGACCTCTTACTTCTACCGGCGAGCGCGGATGGTGCCGGGGGCGCGCCAGGTCTACCGCGGCATCAAGCGCATGCGCCGAACCGACCCGCGGCCAAACAATAAGACCGACAAAGAGGAAAAAGAATAGGGCAGGTACCGCACGCGCACGTTCCGGTCTACAGTAGGTAGGCATGACTAAAAAACAGCGCGTACTTTCCGGCATTCAACCCACGGCAGATTCCTACCACCTCGGCAACTACCTTGGGGCATTGAAGCAGTGGATTGACCTGCAAGACGGGTACGACGCGTTTTATTTCATCCCGGACCTGCACGCCATCACGGTCGACCAGGATCCGAAGGAGCTGCGCGAGCGCACCATCGCGGGCTGCGCGCAGCTGATCGCGCTCGGCATCGACCCAGAGAAGTCCACTCTGTTCGTGCAGTCGCATGTGCCTGAGCACACGGAGCTGACCTGGGTGCTGCAGTGCCTCACCGGCTTCGGCGAGGCAAGCCGCATGACGCAGTTTAAGGACAAGAGCCAGAAGCAGGGCCAGGATCGCACCTCGGTCGGTCTGTTCACCTACCCGGTGTTGATGGCCGCCGATATTTTGCTGTACTCGCCACAGGTTGTGCCCGTTGGTGAAGATCAGCGTCAGCACCTTGAGCTGACCCGCACGCTCGCCGAGCGTTTCAACTCCCGCTACGGCTCCACGTTCGTTGTGCCGGAGGGGCTGATTCCGGAAGGCTCGGCAAAGATTTACGACTTGCAGGACCCGACGTCGAAGATGAGCAAGTCTGGGCAGAACCCCAAGGGTCTGATTAACCTGCTGGATGATCCGAAGGTGTCCGCGAAGCGGATCCGTTCCGCGGTGACGGATGATGATGGCGTCGTCGCCTATGACAAGGAAAACAAGCCAGGTGTTTCCAACCTCTTAGTGATCCAGTCTGCGCTGACCGGCACCCCGATCGACTCGCTGGTGGCCAGCTACGAGGGCAAGGGCTACGGCGCACTGAAGGTTGACACGGCCGATGCACTTGAGGCCTTTACGACGCCACTTCGCGCCCGCTACGACGAACTCATGAACGACCGTGGACAGCTGGAACGCATCCTTGCGGACGGAGCGCAGCGCGCACGCGAGATCGCGGCGCCGTTGGTAAAAGACGTGTATGAGAAGGTTGGTTTTCTCGCGGGAGCCTAGCAATTCGGTGGCTAGATGGTGGACCTTTCCTCTACGATGGTGTGCTTAACGTAACAAACCAGAAGTAGGGAAGGGACTGTGATGGCCACTTCGACGTCGCCACAGACGGAGTACACCGATCGGCAGGGCATTGAGCGCGCCACGAAGCAGCAAACAGAGGGCGCTGCGGACGAGATTGCGAAGAAGGCTCCGGCGGTCGGGCACCTGATGCGGATGAACGAGCGTTTCTCCGCGCAGGGCGGTAACCAGCTTTCTGCAGGTATTACGTACTTCTCGGTACTGTCACTCTTCCCGCTGGCGATGTTGCTGTTCGCTGCCCTCGGTATGTTTTTGAACGGGCGCCCGGACATCATGCAGCAGGTGCAGGGCCAAATCACTGAGAACCTCGAAGGGGGACTCGGCGAGACCGTCAACGAGTTGCTACAGGCAGCGATCGACCAGCGTGGAGCCGTCGCAGGTGTCGGTTTGCTCACAACCCTCTGGTCCGGCTTGGGATGGATGAACAACCTGCGAGTCGGCGTTTCGGCGATGTGGAACCTTGACGCGAATGATGGTGGAAACTTCGTCGTGAAGAAGCTGACGGACCTGTTGGGCTTGATCGGTTTGATTCTGCTCTTCATCGTGGCGTTCGGTGTGACCGCTGTAGGTGCATCCTCCTGGACCTCGCAGGCGATGGAGCACTTCGGTCTCGGTGACTTCCCGGGGGCCCGCCTCGTGGTGTGGGCCGTCGGCCTGTTGGTCGGTGTGCTGGCGAACTTCCTGGTTATGTGGTGGATGGTCACGTACATGCCGCGCACGAAGGTGCCGATGAAGTCCGGCCTGAAGGGCGCGCTGCTCGGCGCGGTCGCGTTCGAGCTGGTGAAGCAGTTCGCAACCGTGATCGTCAGCTCGGCGACGGGCAACCCAGCCGGCGCGATCTTCGGCCCAGTGATTGTGCTGATGGTGGTGCTCTATCTCATCTGGCGCGTTGTGCTCTACGTTTCTGCCTGGACCGCAACTACAGAGGAGTCGTTGGAGCTCGAGCCGGTTGAGGTCCCGGAGTCCGCGATCATTAATGTGCGCGCGGGCGCGTACCAGGACCCTGCTAGCAGCGCCTCGGCATCGGGCAAGGCGCTAGGCATTGGGGCCGCGATTGGTGCTATTGGCGTCGGGATCGTTTCTTTGCTGACGCGAAACTAAGCGCGACGGCGAGTGCGGTAACCACCAGCACGCCGCCGACGAGCGCGATGGAAAGCCAGGGAATGCCACCCTGGCTTTTTGCTGTTCCAGGCTGCTCATCAGCGGTATCGGTCGGCTGCGATGTTGTCGTCGGCGTTCCCTCGACAGGGTTCAGCGACGCCACGTGGGTGTGGCCCTCGGAGGCGTAGGCGTAGGACTCGTGGAGAAGCGTCTGCGCCTGCTGCCACGCGCGCATTTTATCCACCGTGGTGTCCAGCACTACCGCCACCAGACGCACGCCGTCGTGGTCGACTGCGCC
This sequence comes from Corynebacterium pseudogenitalium, assembly GCF_024453815.1. Lineage (NCBI taxonomy): Bacteria > Bacillati > Actinomycetota > Actinomycetes > Mycobacteriales > Corynebacteriaceae > Corynebacterium > Corynebacterium pseudogenitalium. The sequence goes on from NZ_CP072934.1 coordinate 530,246, forward strand.
TACAAACGTGTGGTTCGCGTCATCCGTGTAGCCGGTCTTGCCGCCGATGCCGTCTGGGTCGTTGAGGTAGAGCTTGTTGTCGTTCCACAGCTCGTAGCCCGGGATGTCACCATAGCCGGGGAAGGGGTAGGAGGCGGTGTCTGCGATTTCGGCGAACGCCGGGTTGGAAAACGCGGCCCGGTAGGCGAGCGCCATATCCCATGCCGAAGTGGACATCCCAGCCCGATCCAGCCCGGAGTAGGAGGTTGCGCGGGTGTCGAGCATGCCGAGCTCGCGGGCTTTCGCGTTGATCTTCGTCAGGGTGGCGTCGTCACCGCCGAGCGCCTGCGCGAGCGCATGGGCGGCGTCGTTGCCCGAGGCCATCAGCAGGCCGTGTAGCAGGTCGTTGACGGTGTACTCGCCGCCGGCCCCGATGCCGACGGCGGAGCCCTCCTGGCCAGCGGATTCCTCGCTGACCACAACGCGCTGCTCGCGGGGCAGCTCGTCAATCGCCACGAGTGCGAGCAGCACCTTAATAATCGAGGCCGGCCTGTACCTGCCGTGCGGATCCTTCATCGCAATCACGTCGCCGGTATCGAGGTTGGCGACCAGCCACGCGGACGCGAGCACCCCCTCATCGACATGGAATCCCTCGGGCGCCTCGATGCCGCAGGAGCCCTCGTAGGTTACGGGGAGTGGTTGGAGCGTCTCGGTTTCGCGGGCCTCGGACGTCGATACTGGCTCGGGTGGCCACAGGGAGCGCTCGCAATTGTTCGTGTCCGGCGCATGGAGGCGGACAGGGGGGACCCAGTTGCCGTAGTCGTCGTAAAACCCGGGGCGGGGTGTGACCGTGGTCGTGACCGTCGTATCCTCCGCCTGCGCAAGCGGGGCAGGGGCGAGAGTCAGGCACAGGGGCGCGCACACGGCGCTTGCGATGCGTATTGCAGTGTTCATCGCAGGCTATCGTACGCCAGGTCACCCACGATATTGGTGAGGCTGCGCTTTGTTGCGCGGGTGTGTAGTTTCAGCCACGATGTAGCGCATGGTTGCGGTTGAAGGCATGAATGAGCGGCTGAACAAGCTGCGCGCGGCAGTGCTCGGCGCGAATGATGGCATCGTTTCGACGGCCGCGGTGGTCGTCGGCGTCGCGGGTGCTACCCCGAACGTTCCCGCGATCGCTACGGCCGGCATCGCCGCGCTGATCGGTGGCGCAGTGTCGATGGCGCTCGGCGAGTACGTGTCCGTGTCCTCCCAGCGGGATATGGAAAGCGCCTTCATTGAGCGCGAGCTTGAGCTGCACAAGGAGGACCCGCACGAGGAGTTCGAGCACCTGGTCGCAGGCTACGTCGCGTCTGGTTTGAGCTCGAAGACGGCGCTGAAGGTGGCGAAGGAGCGCACCGCCGAGGACCCCATCAAGGCCCACTTGGAAATGCACTACGGCATCGACGAGGACGACCTTGCGAACCCATGGTCCGCGGCCATTGCGTCGTTCATTTCCTTCTTCCTCGGTGCGTTGCTGCCGCTTGCTGCGGTGCTACTTCCGCCAGACTCGTGGCGTGTGGCGTCGACGTTCATTGTGACTCTCGTGGCGCTGGCGGCAACTGGCGCGATCTCTGCTCGCACTGGTGGCGCGAGCGTGACGCGCGCCGTGTTGCGCTTGGTCATCGGCGGTGGGCTTGGACTTGCCATCACCTTCGGCGCTGGCTGGGCCTTCGGCACCGCGGCGCTCTAAGAGTTTCGTGCCTCGTACTGCTTGACCAGCCGCTCGATGAGCTCGTCGGTGAGTTTGTCGTCCTGCAGAATCATGTCCAGCATCTTGCTGGCGGTCTGATCAAGGTTGCGGTCCTCGTCGTAGGAATCGCCGGAGAGATCCACCCCGATGCCGTCGAGCAGCGACTCGCTTGTCGACGCCCCCTCCGCCACATCCTGGCCTTCCTCCACGTTGATCGCCTCGAACTGGGATGTGAACTCCTGGAGGAACGCATCCGCCTCGTGGACTGCTTCCGAACGGCCTTTGCCGCGCTTGACTTCCGATTCGATCCTGCGCTGGAGCGCCTTTTCCATCTGGCGGTGGCGCCAGGAGCGCACGCGGGTCGGCTCGAGTTCACGCGCGATGTTGCGTGAGCGACGCTCCGCTTTCCGAGCCAGTTCAGCGAGGTGTGCCGCGGTCTGGTTTACCGGCGCGAACTCGGAGTTCGTGGAGATTCGCCAGTTTCCGTAGTAGCCGAGCAGGAAGAGTCCGAAGCTCACCATCGGGCCAATCACCATCCCGATCGCCATGTGGCCCGTGGCGTGCCCAAGCAGCACGATGACAGAGCATGCCACGGCTGGAATGACCGTTGGTTGGTTGTTGCCGAAGACACTCGGCTCGCGGCCGGTGACGACGTCGCGGATCATGCCGCCGCCCGTCGCGGTGAACACGCCCATCATGATCGCAGGCAGGACCGGCAGCCCGTACGTCAGGGCTTTCGACGCCCCGGTGGCCGCCCACAGCGCTGAGACGAAGGCGTCGCCATGGCTTTCAAGCACGCTCCACGCGCGCCCTTTGAAGTATGTAAAGCGCGCGATCACCGCGCCGGTAAAAGCCAGGATGAGGTACTCCGGCTGGCTCATTGCCGCCACGGTGCCTTCGTTGATGAGGACGTCGCGAAGCATGCCTCCGCCGAGTGCGGAGAGCATCGCGATGAAGAAAAACCCGATGATGTCGTAGCCACGGTGGCGTGCGATTGTGCCACCGATGATGCCCATCAATAAGACACCGGATACATCGAACCAACGATAAATAGCGGAGATTAACGGATCGACCTGGTCCATGGTGGCACATTTTACGTGTGCCAGAATCCGGCGTCTTCGACGGCCTCAGGAATTTAGGCTGCGACTAGAACTTGGAGAAGCGCTTGATGAGCTGCAGCTCCATCTCGTTCCACGCCTCAGCCTTATCCGTAAACGGCGCAGATGGGACGTAGCCTGCGGCTTCGGTGGAGCCCAGCATGTACGCCAGGTAGTCCTGCATGCGTGGGTTTGCCAGGAGGAATGAATTGAGCGAGTCGTCCTTGGCCCAGTCGGCGGCGTCGGCAAGCAGCTCGTAGGCCTTCGCCATCTGCTTGGTATCGACGCTATCGACGCCCTGCTTGATGTCCTGCGCGATGCCGTTGAAGGAGTAGGAGTTGTCCGGGTGGACGGTGACCTCGAGCTCACCAGCGTTGGCCAGGGTAACCAGGTCAGGCCAGGTTGCTACTGCGGCGAGGTCATGGTCATCGTTCTCGATAATCCAGCGTCCAAGGTGTTTGGTGGACGGGAACGTGAAGATTTCACCGTACTTGCCCAGGAATACTGGGTTGGAGCCCAAGTAGGTGCGCAACGTGTAGACGCTCTTGCCCTGGATGGAAACCTTCACTGGGTCGATTCCGGCACGTGCCCACGCGGAGTTGTCGTATGGGTCTTGCGCTTCCTGCTCAGCACGCTCGGCCTCGCTGGCTTGCTGCTTCGCCTCTTCGCGGGCCTTTTGCGCGGCCTCGATAGCTGCGGCAGCCGCGCTGACCGCTGCCGCGTCGATGGAGTCCGTCTGCACCACGCGGACCGACTCATCGAGGGATTTGACTACCTCTTCCCAGTTCGCCAGCACGACGCGGCCGACACCAGACCACTCGTCCAAGCCGTTCTCACCCTGGTAGTGATCAGAGCCGCGGTTGACGTTGCCCAAAATCGAGTGAGAGGCGAAGAAGATCAGTGCTGGCTCTGCCGCCGCTACCTCCGCGAGGGAGCGCGAAATCTGCAACACGCGGGACAGGTGCGAGACGTTCTCGTGGCTTGGGCGGCCAGCCAGCAACTCCGGTGCACCAATGATGTCGAAGTACTGCTTGTCATTCGGCACCACACGGTCGTCGCCCTGGTTGGAAAACTGCTCCCACTTGGGGTGGTCCGCCAGGTCGTGCTTCGGCGTGTTGTTGATGTATGCGAGCAGCGCCTCGGGGGATTCGAAGACGAGCACCGAGTTTTCATCGCCGAAAAAGGCCTGCCACTCGGAGCCGTGCTCCTTCCAGGTTGGCGCCCACAGGGTGTAGAAATCGCCGTCGGTCAGTGAAAGCTTGACGGGCAAAATAGCACGGGTAATCATGCAGCAAATCTATCACGCTGTTGGACGCCAGAAACCTTTGAAGGCCATTCCCATGTTTTCTGTTCGTACTGGGTTCATCTGTACAGGGTCGCCAGCTTCGATGAGCATCCCGTCACCGGCGTACATGGCAACGTGTCCATCCCACACCGCGAGGTCGCCCGGTTGTAGGTCCTCGTAGCGGACCTGTTGCCCGATATTCTGCTCTTGAGCTAGGCGTGGTAGCTCCACACCGGCCTGCCGATACGCCCAGCTTGTCAGCCCGGAGCAGTCGAACCCGCCGGGCGCAGATCCACCCCACGCGTACCGTGTGCCGAGCTGTTGTTTCGCCGCCGCGACCGCAGCCGCACCAGTTGCCGAGCCACCCCGGGAGGGAGGAGGTCCCGCCTGCTGAACGGCGGCGAGCTGGGTGACCTCGTTCTTAGCGTGAGGGAGTTCGCGGGCTGTGATGAGGCGCTCGAGCTCGTACATGGCGGCTTTTGCTTGCGAGGATGCGGCAATAGCGGGTTGGCTCGCTGCGTATGCCACGATCTCTGAGAGCTGCTTGGCCAGTGGTGCGAGGTCGTTCGCCAGCCCGTTGAGCGTGAGACCAGCCTGGGTGACCGCCCACGCGACCTGGGCGGCGATCTTGATCCCCGCTCCGATCGCAGTTGCAGGGTTGAGCAACAGTGGGATGAGCGGCTGGGTGTCTCGGATGAGGTCAACCACGATATTGCTCAGGTCTTTGGCGGCAAAGAACACGAGGCTGCTCGCCTGGCCGAACATCTTCACAATGGTGTCGCGATCTTTCCCCAGCAGGTTCGCAGCATTGCGCAGCGTCTGGCCCGCAGGGTGCGCCCCTACGAACGCGGCAAGGGGCTCGATGGCGGAAAAATCTGGAGTGGACAGGAATGGGAGTTGGGGAAGTGGGGCAGGGACGTGTCGCAGAATGAGCTGCGCTGCCGCGATCGGGTCAATGCCCGCAGCCAGTGCAGCCATCACAACACCGCCTGAAGAAGGTTGCTGAATCGCTCATCAACGCTGATGGCCGCTTTTACAGCCAGGAGCATCGCGAAAGCGACGCGGCTTGCTTCCTCACTCAAAGCCTCGCTTCTCGCGTTTTCCTGCTCCACGGCCTGCGAGAGCGCCTGGCTGAACTCCGCGAGCGGCCACACATTGGGAACCGGAACGTTTGGCAGTGGTTGGAGCGCAGCGGCGTCGTCGCGTAGCGAGTCAGCGTGCGAATGGATCGTTGATTGGTCAAAAGCGAAAGTAGTCATAAGAGGTTGGACGCACGGAGTCAGTAAACGGTTCCCTCCGAATTTCAATTACCATGTGAATCATGGAAATTACCGTTGTTGACCACCCCCTAGCAGCCTCCCGTCTGACACTGATGCGCGATGAGCGAAGCGACAACACCGCGTTTCGTGCCGCACTCGCTGACCTGGGCGCGATGCTGATATATGAGGCGTCGCGTGACCTGAAAACCGAAACCTTTGAAACCAAAACGCCGGTTGCAACAGCCACCGGCGTTCGCTTGGAAAAGCCCCCAATTATTGTTCCGATCATCCGTGCCGGCCTCGGAATGATTGACCCGGCGCTGTCCATGATCCCGGACGCGCAGGTCGGCTTCATCGGCATGGCGCGCGACGAGCAGACGCACGAGCCGGTTCCATACCTCGAGGCGCTGCCCGACGACCTGTCGGGACAGCCGGTGTTCTTGGTTGACCCAATGCTGGCCACGGGAGGTTCCCTCATCCACGCGATTGAACTGCTGGAAGGCCGTGGGGCAGACGACATTACTTGTGTGTGCATGGTCAGTGCGCAGCCGGGCGTCGACAAGCTGAAGCAGCACGGCGGATCGGTGCGACTGATCACCGCCGTCATTGACCCAGGACTCAACGAGGACGCGTACATCGTGCCGGGCCTCGGCGACGCCGGAGATAGGTTGTACGGGCCACGCAATATTGACCTCTAGTCAAAGTAACGTGCGTCGGATATAATCACCGGAAGTTTGTTACGTACACGAGGGGGTATACGTGTTCTTTCAGGGGAGTCTTGGCGCACGTTTTTCGGATGTGGATTCGGACCAGTACTGGGCCAGCTACGCGTTTGCGTTAGGGGAGAAGATCCGCGCGCTGCGAACAATGCAGGGGCTATCGCAGGCGTACCTGGCGGAGCGGGCGGGGATCTCTCGTTCGCTGCTCTCGAACCTGGAGCGCAATAGCTACAACAGGAACAGGGCTGCTGACCCCACGCTTTCGACGATCTACCGGATCGCTGCCGCGCTCGATGTTTCGCCGCTGCAGCTGCTTCCAGCGGACGAGGAGCAGGTGGACGAACACGACCAGTCACAAGATTCGGCGGAGATGAGCGTAGAATCATTGCCACAATAAGGCGCAGTGGGAGCCACGCGCACAAATGCTGGGTGAAGGGTGAACATACACGATGACGGCCGGAGGAATTGCGCGCGCGGTAGACCAATGGGTGAAGGAACATCACTCGACAATGGTGGAGTGGCGCCGTCACTTCCACTCCTACCCGGAGCTTTCCAACCAAGAGTTCGCCACCACCGAGTTCATTGCGAAGGTGCTGCGTGAGCACGGCCTTGAGCCCGTCCTCTTTCCCGGCACGGGACTCTACGTCGACCTGGGCCCAAAGGACGGCAAGCGGCTCGCGTTCCGCGGCGACATCGACGCCCTGAAAGTGCCTGAGCAAACCGGTCTGCCGTTCGCATCCCAGCACCCGGGCGTTTCCCACTCGTGCGGCCACGACGTGCATACGACGGTGGTGCTCGCGCTGGCGTGCGCCTTATCGACGGTCCAGCTGCCGCTCGGCGTACGCATCATCTTTCAGCCGGCGGAAGAGGTGATGAACGGCGGTGCGCTCGACGTGATCGAGTGGGGCGCGCTGCAGGATGTCGCGAGCATTTACGCCCTCCACGCTGAACCGAAACTGCGCGTAGGCCAGATCGGTGTGCGCACGGGCGCGATTACCTCGGCGTCGGACGTGCTGCGCATTACGGTCAACGGGCCTGGCGGCCACACCTCTCGCCCGCAGCTTTCGGCGGACGTGGTCTACGCGCTCGGGGCGCTGATTACGCAGTTGCCGGCGCTGCTGTCGCGCCGGGTCGACCCGCGTACGGGCACGGTGATGGTGTTCGGGCACGTCGAGTCGGGCGACGCGGCGAACGCGATCCCGAAGACAGGCGAGCTACTGGGCACGTTGCGGACAGCGGATATCGGGACGTGGCGGATCCTCGAAGATCTGGTTACTGACCTGATTGACCTCGTCGTCGCACCGACCGGGTGCACGTACCACCTCGACTACATGCGGGGCGTGCCACCGGTGCTCAACGATGACGCCGCGACGGCGATCGGGGTACAGGCAGGGCGCAGGATCGACCCACACGCGGTGGTGACCGCGCCGCAGTCCTCGGGCGGGGAGGACTTCTCTTGGTACCTGGAGCACGTCCCCGGGTCGATGTTCCGGCTCGGTGCCTGGAGCGGTGAGGGAGAGATGCAGGACCTGCACCAAGGCAACCTTGATATTGATGAGCGAGCACTTGAAGTTGGGGTGCGTTTGTTCGGAGGGGTCGTCGAAAAGTACGCCGAAAACCTCAGCTAGTGCAACTTTTGGTTGGTAACGAAGCCGTGGGCGGCCGTGTAGACTAGCCAGGTATTTGTGCGAACGACGAAGACCGTTGAGGAGTATGTAGGTGTCGAAGAAGATCGTCATCATTGGCGGAGGGCCAGCTGGTTACGAGGCTGCGCTGGTTGCATCAAAGTACGGGGCCGATATCACCATTGTGGAAGACAATGGTTTGGGCGGCTCCGCTATCCGCAAGGACGTTGTTCCTTCGAAGAGCTTTATCGCCGGCGCCAACATTAAGACGGACCTTCGCCGTGCAGACGACATGGGGCTCAACCACGGGCTTGGGGAAGCCCAGCTTTCGCTGACCGCCCTGAACGCACGCGTGATCGCGCTGGCTGATAAGCAGTCCAGTGACATCGCTAAGCAGTTGGAGCAGCGTGGCGTGCGCCTTATCCAGGGGCGCGCTCGTTTTACGGACCAACAGCACGGTCACACCACGCACCGCGTGGAGGTGCACTGCGAGGGTAAAGACACCGAGATTATTGATTGCGACATGGTGCTGGTGTGCACCGGCGCGAACCCGCGCGTGCTGCCGGGCGCTGAGCCGGACGGCGAGCGCATCCTGAACTGGCGTCAGATGTACAGCCTGCAGGAGATGCCGACGCACCTGATCGTGGTCGGTTCCGGTGTGACCGGTGCTGAGTTTGTTTCTGCGTTCGCTGAGTTGGGCGTCGAGGTGACCATGGTTGCTTCGCGTGACCGCATCCTGCCGCACGATGACGCCGATGCCGCTGACGTGCTCGAGGAGGTGCTCGCGGGCCGTGGCGTCCACTTGGAGAAACACGCTCGCGTGGAGTCGGTGACGAACACCGGCGACGGCGTGGTTGTGCGCACGACGGACGGGCGCGAGATCGCCGGTTCGCACGTGATGATGTCCATTGGTTCGATTCCGAACACGGCGGACCTCAACCTGGAGGCGGCCGGTGTGGAAGTCGCCCCGTCGGGCCACATCATTGTTGACCGTGTGTCGCGTACCAACGTTGCAGGTATTTACGCTGCGGGTGACTGCAGCGACCTGATGCCGCTGGCATCCGTCGCGGCGCAGCAGGGCCGCATTGCGGTCGACCACGCGTTGGGCGAGGGCGTGTCACCGGTGCGCCTGAAGACGGTGGGCAACGCGGTCTTTACCCGCCCGGAGATCGCCGCGGTCGGTGTGACGCAGCAGCAGATCACCGACGGCGAGGTTGACGCGGACATCTACAAGCTAGACTTGGCGACGAACCCTCGCGCAAAGATGCGTTCCCTCCAGCACGGTTTTGTGAAGATCTTCGCCCGCAAGGGCTCCGGCCAGGTACTCGGCGGCGTGATCGTCGCACCGACTGCCTCCGAACTGATTCTGTCGCTGACCATCGCGGTAGCCAACGACCTGACTGTGCGCCAGCTGGCGAACTCGATGGCGGTATACCCGTCCCTGTCCGGTTCGATTACGGAGGCGGCACGCAGGCTGATCTCTAAGTCTGATCTGGACTAGCGCTCCGGCTAGAACTAGGCGGCCCCGGAAACGCTCGCTGCGGACAGGATGTTCGTGGGCAGGTAGCGCAGCCGGGGCCGATTTTTGTTGCCGATTCGGGGGAGATGTTCAGCCCGTCGGCGTAAATCATGCGCTGGGCGAATGCGATATCGCAGCCCAGCACCACCGCGTGTTCCCGCCGCGGGGAATCGAACCCCACGACGGGGCCCTGCACCATCCGCGCAATCCATAGGTAGGTCCGGCCGTCCGGCATGACGGCGACCTGACGCGTCACTCTATTCGAAGTTTCAAACGCGCGGTGCACGACCCACAACGGGCAGCCCCCACCGTGGCGCGAGAAGTGGAAGGCTGTCGATGACTGCCGCTTCGAAATGTTGCCTGCCCGGTCGGTGCGCACGAAGACGAACGGAATCGCCTCTGCGCCGGGGCGCTGCAACGTCGCGAGGCGTTGGCAGGTTGACTCGAAACCAGTGCCGAAGCGCGCGGAGATGACGTCGATGTCGTAGCGGGTTTCTTCGGCAGCTTGGAGGAGCTCAGCGTAGGGCATGGTGACAGCGGCGGCGAAGTACTGCGCCAACCCGTGGCGCGCGAGCTGGACGGGCTCGGGCTGTGTCGATTCGTCGAAAGTGTCGCGGACGTACTCGTCGATGAGCTCCGCGAAGGCGGTGCGGCCGTAGTGATAGGCGAGTTCAAAGCACTGCTGGGACTCGGTGAGTCCGGTGCGTAGGCGGATCTCGCGCTGGTCGTGCTGCAGGGTCGAGCGGGGGCCGTGGGCGTATTGGTTGAAGCGCACTTGGATGCCGTATTCCCTGTCGAAGGTTGCCGCGAGGCGTGTCAGTCGCAGTTGCCGGTTCGCGGCGTGCGCTGCGAGCTGTTCGGCAGCAACGTCGAGCTCGTGGAAGTAGTTCTTGTGGTTCTGGAAGAATTCACGCACGAGTGCGTGGGGGTGTTCGGAGTCGGTGGTCTCGGGTGAAGTCAGCGCCCGTAAGGAGTTGGCGATGTCGGGGAAGCGCTGTGCGAACTCGTGCAGTTTCGGCTGCGGGACGTCGGGGAGTAGCTCGGAAAGCTCGTTGACCACGCGTTGGTCTTCATCGGGGGAGAAGAACGTGGTGGAGAGCTGAAACGCGTGGGTGAGTTGGAGGAGCACGCTGACGGTGAGTGGACGCTGGTCGTTTTCGAGCTGGTTGAGGTAGCTCGTTGAGATGTCTATGCGGCGGGCCATTTCGCCTTGTGTGAGTTCGAGTTCATGGCGGAGCGTCTGTATCTTTGCCCCCGCGTACAGCTTTGCCATCGTACCTTTCTCCCATTTTGTATGCGTGTACTGCGTAGTTAACAGAATTTGCACAAGTAGCAGAATTTGTACGCAGAAGTTTACATGCGAAAATCATGGCCCGCATCACATTTGGCTCCCTAGTATGAGCTGCAACATCAACGAGGTTTCGCGGTAGCGGAACTACAACGAAGACGAAGGAGCCAAGATGATCGAACACAACGTGCGCACGCACCGTTCGGCAGAAGATTTCCCGATTGAAGAGCACCTCGCATACAAGATCGCCAAGGTTGCAGCAGACCCGGTAGAGGTTCCAGCTGATACGACTGAGATGATCATCAACCGCATTATCGACAATGCGTCGGTCGCCGTCGCTTCCTACGGTCGCCGCCCAGTCGCGACCGCTCGCGTGATGGCGGAGGCACATCCAGTATCCGAAGGCGGTGCGCAGATTTTTGGTGTCGACGGCTCCTACTCCGCAGAGTGGGCCGCATTCGCCAACGGTACAGCGGTCCGCGAGCTGGACTTCCACGACACCTTCCTCGCGGCGGAGTACTCCCACCCGGGCGACAACATTCCGCCGATCCTTGCAGTAGCACAGCACAAGGGCCTCGACGGTAAGGCGCTGATCCGTGGTATCGCGACCGGCTACGAGATCCAGGTCAACCTGGTCAAGGGTATTTGCCTGCACGAGTGGAAGATTGACCACGTGGCGCACCTCGGCCCATCTGTTGCGGCGGGTCTGGGCACCATGCTGAACCTGGACATTGACACCATCTACCAGGCGGTTGGCCAGGCGCTGCACACTACGACGGCGACGCGCCAGTCCCGCAAGGGCCTCATCTCTTCTTGGAAGGCGTCCGCCCCGGCATTCGCCGGCAAGATGGGCATCGAGGCCGTCGACCGCGCGATGCGCGGCGAGGGTGCACCCGCTCCGATTTGGGAGGGCGAGGACGGCTTCATCGCCTGGATGCTGCATTCCCCAGAACGCACCTACGTGGTGCCACTGCCTGCAGACGGTGAGGCAAAGCGCGCAATCCTGGATACCTACACCAAGGAGCATTCGGCTGAGTACCAGTCGCAGGCCCCAATCGACCTGGCGCGCCGCATGAAGCAGACCATCGCGGATGCCGGTAAGTCCACCGCCGATATCGAGTCCATCGTGCTGCACACCTCGCACCACACGCACTACGTCATCGGCACCGGCGCCAACGACCCTCAGAAGATGGACCCGAAGGCATCCCGCGAGACCCTCGACCACTCGATTATGTACATCTTCGCCGTAGCACTCGAGGACGGCACGTGGCACCACGTCGACTCCTACGCCCCGGAACGCGCGAACCGCCCAGAGACGGTCACGCTGTGGCACAAGATCTCCACCGTCGAGGACCCGGAGTGGACGCGCCGCTACCACTCGCAGGACCCGGCCGAGAAGGCGTTCGGCGCAAAGGCCGTCATCACCTTCAACGACGGCACCGTCATCGAGGATGAGATGGCCGTGGCGGACGCTCACCCACTGGGGGCACGCCCGTTTGCCCGTGAGCAGTACATCCAGAAGTTCCGCACGCTGGCGGAAGGGATCGTCGATAAGGAAGAGCAGGACCGTTTCCTTGAAGACGTGCAGAACCTCGAGCAGCTCACCGACTTGAGCAAGCTCAACATCAAGGTGAACGCGGACGCGCAAGCCAATGCTCCTCAGATCCCAGGAGGGATTTTCTAAGATGTTTGTTCCTGATACAACGCCAAATGAGCGCCGACTGGCGCTGCGGGCCTCACTCGAGTCCACCGAAATTACAAAACTGCCCGGCGCGTTCAATCCGCTGACGGCTCGACTCATCGAGGACATCGGTGGCTTCGAAGGTGTCTACGTCTCCGGCGCGGTACTCGCCAACGACCTAGGCCTGCCGGATATTGGGCTGACCACACTGACGGAGGTCGCGCAGCGCGGCGGGCACATCGCTCGCGCTACGAACCTTCCAGTGCTTATCGACGCCGACACCGGCTTCGGCGAACCGATGTCCGCAGCACGCACCGTGGCTGAGTTCGAGGCCGCGGGGCTTGCCTCGCTGCACCTGGAGGACCAGGTGAACCCGAAGCGCTGCGGGCACCTCGACGGCAAGGAAGTAGTGCCGCGTGACCTGATGGTGCGACGCATCAGCGCCGCAGTAAAGGAGCGCCACGACGATGCATTCGTCATCTGTGCGCGTACCGACGCGGCTGGCATCGAGGGCATCGACTCCGCAATCGAGCGGGCCAAGGCTTACGCAGATGCCGGCGCGGACCTTATCTTTACGGAGGCACTCTATACCGAGAAGGACTTCGAGACCTTCCGCAAGGCCGTCGATATCCTGCTGCTGGCGAACATGACGGAGTTCGGTAAGACCAAGCTGCTCTCCGCCGGAACCTTGCAGGACCTCGGCTATAACGCGGTGATCTGGCCGGTGACCACGTTCCGCCTCGCAATGGGGCAGACCGAGGCCATGCTCCGCGACATCGCGGAAACCGGCACGCAGGAGCCGTGGTTGGACCGCATGCAGCACAGGTCCCGCCTATACGAGCTGGTCAAGTACGAAGACTTCAACCAGTTCGACCAGTCCGTCTTCACATATTCCAAGGACACCTACTCGTCCACATTCGAGTAATCCCTATCCCGCATCCCTAACCCAATCCCTATCCTGAAAGGACTTCATCCCATGACCACTCAAGAAATCAAGAAGGGCCTCGCTGGCGTCGTTGCGGACTACACCGCAATCTCCAAGGTCAACCCTGAGACCAACTCCCTGCTGTACTACGGTTACCCGGTCCACGAGCTGGCAGAGCACTGCACCTTCGAAGAGGTTGCGTACCTGCTTTGGCACGGCGAGCTGCCAGACAAGTCGGGCGCAGAGGAGTTCCGCCTCGGATGCATGAACAACCGCGACATCGATGAGGAACTCATCCAGGTCATTAACTACCTGCCGAAGGACTGCCACCCGATGGACGTGCTGCGCACCGCAGTGTCCTTCCTGGGCACCCGCGACGAGTACAAGTTCACCCCGGATGCTGACCACATCCGCAAGATCGGTACCGAGCTGCTGGCGAAGCTGCCGACCATCGTGGCCACCGACATTCGCCGCCGCCAGGGCAAGGGCTACATCGCCCCGAGCAAGGACAAGGGCTTCTCGGAGAACTTCCTCTGGATGGTCTTCGGTGACGAAGAAGGGGCCCCGGCAACCATCCCGTCGGATATCGAGGCATTCGAGAAGACCATGATTCTCTACGCGGAGCACTCCTTCAACGCGTCCACCTTCACCGCCCGCACGGTGACCTCGACGCAGTCCGACGCCTGGTCTGCGATCACCGCGGCGATCGGCGCACTGAAGGGCCCGCTGCACGGTGGCGCGAACGAGTTCGTCATGCACCACATGAAGGAAATCGACGACCCAGCAAACGCGGAGCAGTGGTGCCTGAACAAGCTGAAGAACAAGGAGCTCGTCATGGGCTTCGGCCACCGCGTGTACAAGAAGGGCGACTCGCGCGTGCCGACCATGGAAGCCGCGTTCAAGAAGCTCGCCGCGGAGCACAAGGACCAGGGCGCCGAGAAGTGGGTGGAAATCTACGACATCATTGCGAAGACGATGTACGAGAACACGTCCATCAACATCCGCCCGAACCTGGACTTCCCGTCCGGCCCGTCCTACTACATCCTGGGCTTTGACATCGAGTTCTTCACGCCGCTGTTCGTGATGAGCCGCATCACCGGCTGGACCGCGCACATCATTGAGCAGTACGAGAACAACTCGCTGATCCGCCCACTGTCCGCGTACAACGGCCCGGAGGAGCGTCACCTGGACGGCACCTACCAGCCGCAGTAAGCCAGAACGACGGGTGGTCTGCCTTTGGGGCGGACCATCCGTTTTGTTTGTTTTTATATGAGAGGCGTTGACCGCTGACCCCAACTTGGGGGGTAATCGCTATGGGAACAGATGCAATTGTGCATTTTCCCGTGGTGTGGCGCCAACCTGCGTTAGGATTGTCAGGCCAACCAAATAACATTCAAACTGTCACGTATGTCACAGTATGGAAGGATTGCATCGATGGAGCAGCTCCCCCTGAATGACCTCCCGGCATTCAAAAAGATCTTGGTAGCAAACCGTGGCGAAATCGCGGTTCGTGCCTTCCGCGCAGCATTTGAGACTGGCGCAAAAACTGTCGCGGTGTACCCGCGCGAGGACCGAAAGTCCTACCACCGACCGTTCGCCGACGAAGCCGTACGAATTGGTGTTGAGGGCCAGCCAGTCAAGGCGTACCTGGACATCGACGAAATTATCCGTGCGGCGAAAGAGACCGGCGCCGATGCAATTTACCCGGGCTATGGGTTCCTCTCGGAGCGCGCAGACCTTGCGCGCGCTTGCCGCGACAACGGCATTAAGTTCATCGGCCCAAGCCCAGAGGCGCTTGAGCTGACTGGTGACAAGGCGGCCGCTGTGCACGCTGCTGAGCGCGCCGGGCTGCCGACGTTGAAGGACTCCGAGCCGTCAACTGACCCGGCGGAGCTCGCCGAGATTGCGAAGGAATTCACCTTCCCGGTCTTCGTCAAGGCAGTCGCCGGTGGTGGTGGGCGCGGTATGCGCTTCATCGAGAAGATCGAAGATGTCGAGCGCCTCGCGGCAGAGGCATCCCGCGAGGCGGAGGCAGCGTTTGGCGACGGCCACGTGTACCTCGAGCGAGCGGTCATCCGCCCGCAGCACATTGAGGTGCAGATCATGGCGGACTCCTACGGCAACGTGGTGCACCTGTTTGAGCGCGACTGCTCGCTGCAGCGCCGTCACCAGAAGGTCGTCGAAATCGCTCCGGCACAGCACATCACGCAGGAACAGCGTGAGCGCATCTGCCAGGACGCGGTGAACTTCTGTAAGGAGATCAACTACGAGGGCGCCGGTACCGTCGAGTTCCTCGTTGACGAGCAGGGCAACCACGTCTTCATTGAGATGAACCCGCGTGTCCAGGTGGAGCATACCGTCACCGAGGAAATCACCGGCGTGGACATCGTGAAGAACCAGATGTACATCGCTGCGGGCGCGAAGCTCGAGGACGTGCACCTGACCCAGGACCTCATCGAGATGAACGGTGCGGCGCTGCAGTGCCGCATCACCACGGAGGACCCGAACAACGGGTTCCGTCCGGACTCCGGCGTGATCACCGGCTACAGCTCCCCGGGTGGCGCGGGTGTGCGTCTCGACGGCTCCGCAAACGTCGGTACCGAGATCACCCCGAACTTCGACTCCCTGCTTGTGAAGATGACGTGCCGTGGCCGTAACTTCCAGGTTGCCGTCGACCGCGCACTGCGCGCGCTTAACGAGTTCACCGTCACCGGTGTCTCCACCAATATTGGCTTCCTGCGCGCGCTGCTGTCCGACGAGGACTTCCGCTTCAAGCGCATCAACACCGGCTTTATCAACGATCACCCGTTCTTGCTTGAGGCTCCTGCCGCGGCTGACGATGCCGGCAAGATCCTCGACTACCTGGCGAACGTGACCGTCAATAAGCCAAACGGCCCACGCCCGACCTCGATTCGTCCTTCGAAGAAACTGCCGGAGTTCGATTACGGCGACCTGCCACGTGGCTCCCGCGACGACCTGCTGGAGCTCGGCCCGACGAAGTGGGCGGAAAAGATCCGCAACCAGACGGCTCTCGGGGTGACCGAGACGACGTTCCGCGATGCGCACCAGTCGCTGCTGGCAACCCGCATCCGTACGAACACGCTGGTCGCTGCGGCGAAGCACGTCGGCCACATGACGCCACAGCTCGCCTCTGTAGAGGCGTGGGGCGGCGCCACCTACGACGTGGGCATGCGCTTCCTGCACGAGTCTCCGTGGATGCGTCTCGACGCCCTGCGTGAAGCCATCCCGAACGTGAATATCCAGATGCTGCTGCGCGGCCGCAACACCGTGGGCTACACGCCGTACCCGGACTCGGTGACGAAGGCGTTCGTGAACGAGGCGGCGTCGTCAGGCATTGATATCTTCCGCATCTTCGACGCCCTCAACGACGTTTCCCAGATGCGCCCCGCTATCGAGGCTGTTCTGGAGACCAACACCACCGTCGCCGAGGTTGCGATGGCGTACTCGGGCAACCTGCTCGACCCCGCCGAGGACATCTACACGCTGGACTACTACCTGCGTCTGGCCGAAGAGATTGTCGACGCCGGCGCGCACGTCCTGGCGATCAAGGATATGGCCGGCCTGATGCGTCCGGGCGCTGCCGCGAAACTGGTCAAGGCGCTGCGCGAGCGCTTCGACCTGCCTGTTCACGTGCACACTCACGACACGGCTGGCGGCCAGCTAGCGACCTACCTGGCGGCCGCAAATGCTGGCGCGGACATTGTGGATGTGGCGTCGGCACCGCTGGCGGGTACCACCTCGCAGCCGTCGCTGTCCGCACTCGTTGCTGCCTTCGCGAACACCGAGCGTGACACCGGCATTGACCTGCAGGCTGTCAGCGACCTCGAGCCGTACTGGGAGGCCGTGCGCCAGGTTTACGCTCCGTTTGAATCTGGTATTCCTGGCCCGACCGGTCGTGTGTACAAGCACGAAATCCCGGGCGGTCAGCTTTCCAACCTGCGTACGCAGGCGAAGGCGCTGGGCCTGGGCAACCGCTTCGAGCTCATCGAGGACTACTATGCCGCGGTGAACGAGATCCTCGGCCGCCCGACGAAGGTCACGCCGTCGTCGAAGGTTGTGGGTGACCTTGCGCTGCACCTGGTGGGTGCGGGCGTGGACCCGAAGGACTTCGCGGAGAACCCGCGCAAGTACGACATCCCTGAGTCCGTCATCGGCTTCCTGCAGGGTGAACTGGGTACGCCTCCGGGTGGCTGGCCGCTGCTGCGCGACAAGGCGCTCGAGGACCGCCAGGAAGTCGACCACACGGTGGACGTGCCGGAAGAGCTCGCTGGTGACCTTGATTCCGAGGACCACGTGACGCGCCGTGCTGCGCTGGACCAGCTGCTGTTCCCGAAGCAGTACAAGGAGTTCCTGGAACACCGCCGCACCTACGGCATCACGGACCACCTGTCGGACCGCACCTTCTTCTACGGCCTTGTTGAGGGTGAGGAGACGATGATCTGGTACGGCGAGCTCGAGGATCACCTGCCGCCGCTCGTGGTCAACCTTGACGCCGTGGGCGAGCCCGATGAGAAGGGCATGCGCCAGGTCATCCTGACGGTCAACGGCCAGATCCGTCCGATGCAGGTCAGGGACGAGAACGCCGAGTCCACAGTCGCCGAGGTGGAGAAAGCTGATCCGTCGCAGGAAGGCCACGTTGCGGCACCGTTCGCTGGTGTGGTGAACGTGACCGTCAAGCCTGGCGACGAAGTCAAGGCCGGCGACCAGGTTGCTTCTATCGAAGCGATGAAGATGGAGGCCGCGATCTCGGCGGCGAAGGACGGCACCATCGAGCGAGTCGCCTTCACGCAGGCAACCAAGGTGGAGGGCGGCGACCTGGTCGTCGTGATCTCCTAAAGGGTTTCTCGCCGCAGTTAGCCGACGTTGCAGTCAAACACCATGACATTGGCAACGTCGGCAACCGTGGTGAAGCCGAACTGCTCGTAACGGTGGCGCGCACGCTCGTTGTCTGGGTCAACCCAGAGAGCGACGCGGGGCGCGCCTTGTTGCGCTGCAAGCTCAATGACTGCGCGTAGCAGTTTCGAGCCGAGCCGGTGGCCTGCGAAGCGGCGTTCCACCGCGATGGCGAGCTCCGGCACGTCGGGGCCGAGGTTTGCGTGGCCTGCATCCGGGTCATCCCAGTAGCGCAGCCACACGCCACCGGCGGGGGTGCGGAACTCATCGCAGGCGATAATGCCGCCGTCGCGCTCCGGGTCCCAGTGGTCCACGTAGTCGGTCACCCCGAGGCGCTCCTCGTGCCCGACGGGCGCGGTTTCATCGCCGAATACGTCCGCAAGAAAGTTCAGGCGCTGCAGGTACATGCGGTCTGATTCGGTGGCTTGGCGTAGAGTAAACGACTTGTTTTGTGTCATGGTGCCACTGTAACGCGACTACTACGGATAGGCGCAGCCAGGGCCGTGCGGTACCCTGTGGCCTATGCGAGGAGGAACTGCACGCGGCATCGGGGCCGTCACTGTGGCGTTGGCCCTTGGTATCTCACACGGGGCTGCGGTCGCGGCGCCGGTGGTGCAGCAGGGGGGTCTGATTGTTGTTGGTAGCAACGTGAAATGCACCGTCGCGATGAATGACAAAAACCAGGGCGTGAGCTACACCAGCGCCCACTGTGGCAGCAACGGGGATCGTGTCACCGTCCAGGGGGCCGAAGGCCTCACCGGAACGTTTATCCCCTCGCCGTTGTACCGCGATGAGGAGGATTACACCGCGAACGACTGGGCCATGGTGGTCTGGGACGACGGCGTGGCCCTCGGCCCGAACTGGCTCAGCGGAGACACCCTTATTTCCCCAGGCACGACGCTGACCTCGAAGGATCGCGTGTGTACCTACGGCGGGGTGACGAAGGCGAAGCGCTGCGGTTCGTTCGCTGCGCGCCTCGGCAACACGGTGTTCAGTACGCTCCCAAATGGCCAGGCAGGCGACTCCGGTGCACCCGTGTGGGTCGAAGGCAAAGGAATGATCGGGCCGTACTCGGGCGTGAGCAACAT
Source organism: Corynebacterium pseudogenitalium (assembly GCF_024453815.1). Lineage (NCBI taxonomy): Bacteria > Bacillati > Actinomycetota > Actinomycetes > Mycobacteriales > Corynebacteriaceae > Corynebacterium > Corynebacterium pseudogenitalium. The sequence continues at coordinate 549,357 of NZ_CP072934.1, forward strand.
CTCCTCATCGTCGGGCGTGCGCGGGCTTTCCCGCGCGGTTCACCCGGAAGACGGCCGCGACTACGGCAGCGATGACGAAATCGAGGTGCTCAAGCGCTGGTTCCATATCGACGGCCCCGTGGTGCACACCGCCAAGCGCCCAGTAGAAACGGCCGCGAAGGCAGGGGCGCAGTTGGGCAAGCGCCTGGACTCGCTGTCCTCCGAGGATGACTCCGCAGTGCGCGGTGTGTTGCCAGTCGTGCTGGCAATCGTGTTGGGCGTACTCGTCGCCGCGGCACCCGACATCGTCTCTATCGTCGAATCGTGGCGCTCAATAGCAGCGGCTAGAGGTCAATAACCATGGTGCCCGGGTGTGGGGCATCGGCAACATCCCGGAAGCCGAATTTCTCATAGACGTGGCGGGCTTTGGGGTTGTCGGCGTCGACAGATAAAGCGAGCTGTCGCGCACCCTTGTCGCGCGCGAGCTCGCAAGCCTGCTCAATCATCGTGCGTGACAGGCCCTTGCCCTGCGCGCGGGCTTCAATCGCGATGGCGAACTCGGGGATATCCGGCCCAAGGTTTGCCCACCCCACGGCGGAGGTATCCTCCCAGAACCGCAGCCAGATCGCCCCGGCCGGTACGCCGAGGGCGTCGTAGACGATGACGCCGCCGTCGCGCTCCGGATCCCAGTCGCCGATGTAGCCTGCGGCGTAGGTGGGGTAGTCACTGAACAGTTCGCTCGATTCATCACCGTGCGCCTCGGCGAGGAAGTAAATACGCTCGAGGTACGTGCGGTCGGACTCGGTGGCCCGACGGAAACTAAAGTCCATGGGCTACTTCAACTCCATGAGCGTTGCGCCCTTGGCCGCTTGAGCGCCCTGCTCGGCGGCCAGGCCCGTCACGACGCCATCCTTGTGCGCCTTGACCGGGTTTTCCATCTTCATCGCCTCGAGCACGACGAGGACGTCGCCCTCAGCGACGGTGTCGCCCTCTGCCACGTTGACCTTGATTAAAGTTCCCTGCATCGGCGCCGTCACGGCGTCGCCGGATGCGGCGGTCTTCGCGGCCGATGCGCGGCGCTTCTTCGGCTTGCGAGCAGGGCCCGCACCGGGCACGAGTGCGGAAGGCAGGGCTACCTCGATGCGGCGGCCGTCAACCTCCACGGCAAACACCTGCTTATCGACGCCTGCTTCGCCCTCCACACCTTCACCATCAGCTGCGGTGACGGCTGGCATCTCGCCATCCCAGGTCTCTTCGATCCAGCGAGTGTAGACGTCGAACGAGGTGCCGTCGCCGATAAAGGCGTCGTGCTCGACCATTGCGCGGTGGAAGGGGATCACGGTCGGGATGCCCTCGACGACGTATTCCGCAAGCGCGCGGCGGGCACGATTCAGCGCTTCCTCGCGCGTTGCGCCGTACACGATCAGCTTGGCCAGCATCGAGTCAAACTGACCGTTAATCGCCGAACCTTCGCGCACGCCGGAGTCCACGCGCACGCCGGGCCCGGCTGGCTCGCGGTAGACGTTGATCGGGCCAGGAGAAGGCATGAAGTTGATAGTTGGGTCCTCGCCGTTGATGCGGAACTCAAATGCGTGCCCGCGCGGCGTTGGGGTCTCCGTGATGCTGAGCTGCTCGCCGCGGGCGATACGGAACTGCTCGCGTACCAAGTCCAGGTCGGTGGTCAGCTCAGTGACCGGGTGCTCTACCTGGAGGCGCGTGTTGACTTCCAAGAAAGACACCAGGCCGTCAGCGCCAACCAGGTACTCTACGGTGCCTGCGCCCGAGTAGCCGGCTTCCTTACAGATCGCCTCGGCGGAGCGCTCAATGCGCTCGCGCTGCTCATCGGTGAGGAACGGTGCAGGGGCTTCCTCGATGAGCTTCTGGAAGCGGCGCTGCAGTGAGCAGTCGCGGGTACCCACGACCACGACGTTGCCGTGCTGGTCCGCGAGCACCTGCGCCTCAACGTGGCGAGCCTTATCCAGGTAGCGCTCCACGAAGCACTCGCCGCGGCCGAAAGCGGCAACGGCCTCACGGGTTGCGGACTCGAACAGCTCCGGGATTTCTTCCCGCGTATGCGCGACCTTCATACCGCGCCCGCCACCGCCGTAGGCGGCCTTAATCGCGATCGGGAGGCCGTGCTCATCTGCGAACGCAAGGACTTCCTGTTCGTCTGCGACCGGATGTTTCGTGCCGGGGGCCATCGGGGCGTCGACAGCTTCGGCGATGGCGCGGGCCGCCACCTTGTCACCCAGCGTGGCGATAGCCTCGGGGGAGGGGCCGATCCAGGTCAAACCGGCGTCGATAACTTTCTGTGCGAATTCAGCGTTTTCCGCGAGGAAACCGTAGCCGGGGTGAACGGCGTCCGCGCCCGAATCCGCCGCCACTTTGAGCAGCTTCGCCATGTCCAGATAGGTCTCTGCGGCGGTTTCCCCGCCGAGGGCGAACGCTTCATCGGCAAGGGAAACATATGGTGCGGCCGCGTCGCTGTCTGCGTACACCGCAACGGACGCGATGCCTTCATCCTGGGCAGCACGAATGATGCGCACCGCGATCTCGCCGCGGTTTGCAACCAACACCTTGGTCACTTGCTGATTGTGAATAGGCACAAAAAATCCCGTCTTTCTCAAAGAGTCTGAGCTTTGCCGAAATATATCGGATTTTGCCACCCTATGTTACTACTTGCCGGTAGGTCCCAGCGATTCTCATAGCGAGGAGTGCATGAAACGCGTCGCGGGGGCGCGCTTAATCATACGTGCCCAGCAGGTAGCTGATGGAGGAGTCCCAGCTTTCGTGGAACTTCTCGACGTCCCCCGAGGCCGCTGCGATGCCTCCGTCGGTGGCGCGAAGCTCAGCAGAGTAGTGGTTGACGAAGCCTTCGGCGGTGTAATTGCCGCGCTCCGACCATTCGAAGACAGCAGCGCCATCCCCGAGCGGCTCGATGTTGTCGATGCGACCGAAAGCCTTCATCTCTTTGATCGGTTTGCCGTCGACGTAGAACGCTACTCCGTCGGTAATGGAGGCGCCGGTGCCAGCTGGGCGGTCCTTGTCCCCGAGTGAGCCGCGGAAGATGATCCAGCTCAGACGCTGACACGGGTCGTAGTGATTGTCGATGTCCTCGATCCAGTAGTTGAAGTCGCTGCCATCATCAGCGGGCATGCGCCCGGGCGTCGAGTTGGAGGGGTATGCCTCGCGTGGATCATTGGGTAGCTGGACACACGCATCCGCATTATTCTGCTGCGCTGGCTGCTTGGCAGGCGATGAGGCGGTGTCAGGGGTGTCTGAGGACGAGGGCTCTTCCACCACGGTGGTCTGTGTAATGGTGATGACGGGTGGTGTGTCTGTTTCGGAGCTGCACGCGGTGAAGGTCAGTGGTGCCAATACCGCGAGAGTGGCAGCTGATGCGCGGTTGAAAAGCATGCGTGTCATGGTTTCGTCCTGGGGTTAGATGAGAGGGGTGTGGTGACGCTGCCTGGGTCGGCGTCGGAAAGCATTTGGCGACAGACTATCAGTTTGTGCTTGTCGACGAGCCAGCGCTTACTGCGTGCCAGGGGGTTCGTGCTTGGCGCCGGAACACACAGGGCACTCGTCCAAGTGCCTGCTTGCCGACGCCACGTGGCACCCCAGCGTTACACTACGAGGCATGCTACGGATGGACGACTTTGCCTCAGTGATCTATTCGGCGGGCAAGGTTTTCGACAACCTCCGTACCAGACGGCTTGCGACTGAGGAGTTCTTGGCAAATGGCAGCACTGCCGGAATCGCCTCGCGGGCTGACTTGCAGCTGCTCCAAGACCTGCAGGACGCTGCACGAATTGCGCTGCGTGCGAAACACGACCGGCAGCCGGTGACCGCCGAGCTTGTGTGCGCACTCAACGCCGCGATCCTATGCGTAGCCGCGGGGTGCAGACACGGGGAAAGTGATTCCTGGCAGCCAACCTGGCAATGGGTTGGAGAGCAGGAGAGACTCAGAATTAGTCTCCGTAGTTCGCGAGGTAACGGATCTTCGGTGTGATCTCCACACGGCCTTTGCCCTCGCGGTGGCGCTTCATGATGAGCTTGGCCGCGGCGATCTGGCCCGCGTTCGGAGGAACGTTGGTCTTTGGGACGTAAAACTCTTGATTAGGGGTACGGCGCTTTTCCATTTATGTCACCTGCTCTCGGAGTCCCAACTCCTGGTTATTTGCTTGATTAATGAATCGACGAGGTCATTCTCATTATTTCCTAGGAAGGGCGCGTCATCAAGCGCATCGATGGCAGCGACACCGATGGCGACGACTTCTGGCTCTTTTGATACGCAAAGGTCCGTCGCCCAACGCAAATTTGAGCCCCACAAACGGGATGGGCTGGGAAGTGGTCCGCCCTGTCCTCGCAAAGCTTGACGTGACCGGTCGTATCACTCTCGCTCAGCCACGACGGCGACTACGCCACCGCCACCTGCCTGATATGTGCTTAGAAGTCCGGTGCGACTGGCCGCCAACCTGTTCTGGCTTAGCGTTCGCCGCGCTCCACTGGCACGCGCACCATGTTTCCCCACTCCGCCCACGAGCCGTCGTAGAGCGAAACCTGCTCGAAGCCGAGCACGTGCTTCAGCACGAACCAGGTGTGGGCCGCGCTTTCGCCGAGCTGGCAATAGACCACAGTCGGTGTAGCAGGGTCGAAGTCTTTATAGACGTGCGCAATGTCGTCCCTGCCCTTGAGGCGCGCGTTCGGGAACACGGAGTTGCCCCACGGCACGTTCACTGCGCCGGGGATGTGCCCGTGGCGCAGAGTATCGACGCCACCATCCTTTGCGGCCGCCTCTGCTCCTGCGTAATGCTCGGGCGAGCGGGCGTCGATAAGCTGGGCGGGGGTTTCCTGCAGCAGCTCAGATGCGAAGGTGCGAAGCGGGGCGTCCTGGCGCTCGACTACCGGGTACTCAGTGCGTGGGTACTCCGGCACCGCGAAGGAGGTATCGCGCTCTTCACCCATCCAGGCGTCGCGGCCGCCGTCGAGGATGCGCACATCCGGGTGACCGAACAGCTCGAAGACCCACGCCGTGTAGGCGGCCCACCAGTTGGAGCGGTCGCCGTAGATCACCACGGTATCGTCGCGGGAGATGCCGCGCGCGCTCATGAGTTCTGCGAAGGCCTCGCCGTCGATAAAGTCGCGCTGCACAGGATCATTGAGGTCGTTGTGCCAATCGATCCGGACGGCGCCTGGGATGTGCCCAATGTCGTAGAGGAAGGCGTCCTCGTCGCTTTCGACCACCCGCAGACCCGGCATGCCCAAGCGTGCAGAAAGCCACGCGGCTGACACGAATCGTTCCGGATGTGCGTAGTTCGCAAACTGCGAGTGATCGTCGAGTTCGATGCCCACGGTGAGTTAACCTCCAATAGCAATGGCCAATAACACAGAGCGAAGTTATTTACTGCCCCTCACCCTACATGTCAAGGAAAATAGGTGACGCAAAATTCCGCAAAAACGGGTCCAGTGTGCTCGGTGTCACTCGCGTGCGCAGGGTGTATTCACGGGGGTTATACGCGGTGTGAATTTGGGCACGTTTTCCCAGGCGAGTGCGGAAAAATTCATCCTGCCAAATAAAGTTACTAATTGGAACATATAGACACCCGTTTCCACCCACAAGGTGGGACAATGACTAGAAAGGTGCCCCATGCATAAAGCTATCGTCGTATTCGAGGTCGAGGGCGGCTCGGATAAGTATTTCGACGGACACCGGAAAGACACCATGCCGATCGTCAACGCGATCAAGGCTATGGGATGGCACGCCGAAGTTGTCTTCTACCGCCCCGAGTGGAAAGACGCGATCTACACCTACGTCTCCGAGAACTTTGACGGCTACATTTCCCGCGTAAACCCAGGCAACATCCCTGGCGGTGAGAAGGGCTACTTCGACCTGCTCACCAGCCTTTCGGTTGCGGGCCTGGTCGGCATGTCCACGCCGGGCGAGATGATGGCCTACGGCGCGAAGGACGCCCTGGTGAAGCTGAAGGACACCGACCTCGTCCCGTCCGACACCGCCGCCTACTACGACGTCGATACCTTCCATGAGACCTTCCCGACGTCCCTGTCCTACGGCGAGCGCGTGCTGAAGCAGAACCGTGGCTCAACCGGCGAGGGCATCTGGCGCGTCCGCATCGCTGACGAGGACCTCGCGGCCTCCGTCGAGCCGGGCACCGCGCTGCCACTGGACACCAAGATCCGCTGCACCGAGGCCGTCGACAACCACACCGAGACGCGCGAGCTCGGCGAGTTCATGACCTTCTGCAACCAGTACATCGTTGGCGACAACGGCATGCTGGTGGACATGCGCTTCATGCCACGCATCGTCGAGGGCGAGATCCGCATTCTGCTCGTCGGCCCGCACCCGGTGTTCGTTGTGCACAAGAAGCCGGCAGAGGGCGGCGACAACTTCTCTGCAACCCTGTTCTCCGGCGCAACGTACACCTACGACAAGCCAGAGGCATGGCAGGAGCTCATCGACATGTTCGCTGAGGCCCGCCCGGTCATCGCCGAGAACCTCGGCGGCGACAACATCCCGCTCATCTGGACCGCGGACTTCATGCTGGCCGACGGCGAGAACGGCGAGGACACCTACGTGCTCGGCGAGATCAACTGCTCCTGCGTTGGCTTTACCTCCGAGCTCGACATGGGCATCCAGGAGCTCGTTGCGCAGGAGGCAATCAAGCGCGTTGAGGCGAAGTTCGCCTAGTCGCGTTTAGCCATACGAGCCATGGCGCCGCCCGGGGTTTAGAGCAGCGTAGTTACGCTGTCCGGGTCGGCATCGGAAAGCATCTGGCGGCAGCGGTCGTACTCGGCGTCGTCGCCAATGGCCTTGGAGGCCAGGGCGAGCATCGCGATAGCCTTGAGCACCGGCACGTTCGCCTCGTGTGAGGTCGGAACCGGGCCCCAGCCCTTCCAGCCGTTGGCGCGCAACCGGTCGAGCGAGCGGTGGTAGCCGGTGCGGGCGTACGCGTAGGCGACGATCGTGTCGCCGTCTGCCAGCTCGCGCTCGGCGCGGGCGGCCCACACGGCGGGGGAGTCAGGGTGTGCGACGGCGGTGGCGTCGGCGAGCAGATCGCAGCCGGTGGCTGGGTCTTCTGGGAGGTGGATCGGGTCAGGGGCAAGCATGTCGTTGAACTTCATGCCGACTAGGATACCCAGAACTCCGACGTGTCCAGTCCGAAGTGATAGAGGCAGCGCCGCAGCAGCGGCATCGACAAGCCGATGACGCTGGTTGGGTCGCCGTCAATGGAGTCAATAAACCAGGAGCCGAGCGCCTCGAGCGTAAACGCGCCCGCGCACTGCAGCGGCTGGCCGGAATTGGCGTAGGCGACGATGTCGGCGTCGCTTGCCTCACCGAAGCGGATGGTGGTGCGCACAGTGTCCGTGACCCACTCGCCGTTGTAGGCGACGGCGTGGCCGGTGAGCAGCTCTGCGGCCTTGCCGCGTTGCGCACGCCAGCGCTCGATCGTGGCCTCAACGGTGTGCGGCTTGCCCAGCAGCTGGCCGTCCAGAAGCAGCATGGAATCGCAGCCGACCACGACGTCGTTAGGGAACTCGCCGGCGACGGTCTCAGCCTTAGCGCGGGCGAGGGCGGCGACGGTGTGCGCTGGTGGGGCGTCGACAAGCGAGGCGATCACCGCATCCTCGTCGATGTTGGCGGGCCGAAGCACCGGCTTGATGCCGCCCTGCTCGAGCAACATTCGGCGCGACGGCGACTGTGAGGCGAGAACAATCCGCATGGCTTAGGAGTACGTCGAAGGGGAGAACGCGAGCGGGTTAAACAGAGTCGGCGCATGCACCGGCGATGGCGCTACGCCCCACAGGTTGCGCTGCCCGCGCTTCGCCGCCTGCGCCTGCTGCTGCAGTTGCTCCAGCACGAGGCGCAGCGCCTCGACCTCCTCGGGGGAGGGGTTGCCTTTCACAACGTCGAAGGGGAGGGAAGACATACGTTCCTTTCGTGGTTACAGCGGCAGGTTGCCGTGCTTCTTCTGCGGCGGATAGACAACCTTGCGCTCCAGCAGGCGCAGGCCCTCCACGACCTGGGCGCGGGTGTCGCTAGGTGCGATGACGGCGTCGACAAGGCCGCGCTCGGTAGCGACGTAGGGGTTGAGGTTTTCTTCCTCGTACGCCTGCGTATCGACGCCCAACGCCTCAGCAGCCGTCGGTGCGTCAGCCAGCGCGATCTGCGCGGTCGGCCACGCGAAGACAAGGTCAGCGCCCAGGCCCTTCGAGCCGAGCACCGAGTAGGCGGTGCCGAGCGCCTTGCGCGTGATCACAGTAATGGTGCCCACCTGGGCCTCAGCGAAGGCGTACGCCAGCGTGGACGCAGCGGACAGGGCGCCTGCCTGCTCCTCCTCGACGGTCGGGACGAAGCCTGGGCAGTCCACGATGTGCAGCAGCGGCAGGTTGAACGCGTCGCAGGTGCGGATGAAGCGCGCGGCCTTTCGGGCAGCGTCGGCGCTCAGGCAGCCAGCGAGCACACTTGGCTGCGTGGCTACGATGCCGAGCGCCCGACCGTCAATGTGCGCAAACCCGGTGACGACGTTGCCGGCGTGGGCGCCGCCGAGCTCGTAGAAGTCGCCGTCGGTGATCGTCTCGATGACGGTGGTGATGTCGTATGGCTGGGCGTCCTCGTCGGGAACCAGGGAGTCAAGCACGCTGGCGTCAGCGCCCTCGGCGGCGTCAGCCACGGGAGCAGCCGCGCGGTTGTTCAGCGGCAGGTAGCTCATGAGCTTGCGCACCTCGTCGACAGCCTGCTCGTCGGTGCTGACGCGAATGTTTGCAACACCAGTGGTGGCCGCGTGGACGTCCGCGCCGCCGAGCTGCTCCGCGGTCACCTCGCTACCAGCGACCTTGGAGGCGACGTCGGTTGCGGCCAGATGAAGGCTTGCGCCATCAACCATGATGCGCATGTCAGCCAGCGGGACGGTGGTGGCAGCAAGCGTGGCAACCTCGCCGACAACCACGGCGATCTGCGGCACCAGGCCAGAAGCCTGCGTCGCAGCACGCAGGATCTTCGCCTGCATATGCGCCGTGACGACGCCCTCCTGCCAGCGCGGGCCGAGCGAGTCGTAGAACCCGATTACCGGCACGCCAGTCTTTGCGGCCAGCTCGTAGACTTTGAGGATCTTCTCGGCGTACACCTCGCCGATGCCGCCGTCGAAAATGGTGGCGTCCTGGGAGAATACGCACACGCGGCGGCCGTCGATGAGGCCATAGCCGGCCACGACACCATCCGTCGACGGCTTGGTGCGGTCCATCTTGTATGCCTCGACGCGGTGGCGTGCCAGCGCGTCGACCTCCACGAAGGAGCCCGCGTCCAACAAACGCTCGACACGCTCACGCGCAGTCAGGTCCCCGGCCTCGTGGACCGCGTCGATCGCGTCCTGGCCAAGCGGCGCCTGGGCCTCGTCAAGCCGGTTGCGCAGATCTTGGATACGGCCTGCAGTCGTCGACATGTCAGGTTTGGAAGAAGATTTATCGCCCATATCGCCTCAGTCTAACTAGCACGGAAAGAAAACCACATTATAAATCGCGCGGCGGGGCCCTTATGTTTCAGGTGCCAGGACGCCAACACGGCACGGGCAACGCGCTTAGCGCATGCTCGGGTCCTTGAAAATGCTCCACGCAGCTGAGATCAGCGGCAGCTGCAGCGGAAGTCGACCGATGCTGATCACCTGCTTTTGCCACGGCTTGTTGCGCCACTGGCGGGCCATCTCGAAGTTCGCAGGCCACACGGCCAGCAAGAGCGCTGCTGCGAAGCCACCACCGAGTTTGCGCAGCTTCGGCGCACGTTTCTGGTGTCCCGCATGTGACGCCGGGCCAAGCTTGGGCGCGGCCAGCAGCACAGCAGCTGCCAACTCCGCGGCGCCGGACGCGTAGGTATACGTCCGGGCCTCACCTGGGAGGGACTCGGGAACGATCGAATCGAAAGGTTCTGGTTTGATGAAGTGCAGGATGCCGGCCACCCCGAACGTCGGGATGAGTGCCTTGCGGAGGAAACGTTGAATCGTCATGTGTCTAACAGTAGCGCTAGATTAGGTCAACATGAATGCTGAAGAACTGAGCAGGCTCCAGCGGGGCGTCGAAAAGTATTGGCCGGTGGTGCGCTGGGTGGAAACCACCGGGTCGACGAACGACGATCTGTTGCGTGAAGGCGAGCCGGGCACCGTGCTCATCGCGGGGGAGCAGACGGCGTCGCGCGGGCGACTTGGCCGCAAGTGGGTCAGCCCGAAGGGTGCGCAACTGGCGATGAGCATGGTGCTGCGCATCGACGACAACCCGCCACCGTTCGGGCTGCTGTCGATCGCGCCCGGCGTCGCGGTGACCGACGTCGTGCCGCAGGCCCAGCTCAAATGGCCGAACGACGTGCAGATCGGCGGGAAGAAGCTCGCCGGGATTCTCTCCGGACTGGCGGACGGGCGCGTAGTGGTCGGCATCGGCATCAACCTCAACTTCGAGCCCGAGCAGCTGCCCATCCCCACCGCAACGGCGCTGAATCTCGAGGGGATCGACGTCGACTTCGTGGACTTCACCACGCAGGTGCTGTGCGCGATGGGTGAACGTTTCGCGCAGTGGCAGCAGCGCGACCCGCAGCTGCTGGCCGACTACCGCAAAGTGTGCAGCACGATCGGGCAGCACGTGCGCATTGAGCTGCATGACGGCGAGGTGATTGGCACCGTCGATGGCGTCAACGACGAGGGCGAAGTGATCATCGACGGCACGGCATACAGCGTCGGAGATGTGCACCACCTCCGGCCGAAACAGTAGGATCTGTGCCGTGCAACAGTCGCGGGTGAAGTTTCAGCTGGCAGAGGGCGAGGCCGTCCTCGCCGACACGAACCCGCCGTTAACGAGCCTTATTTTCCCGTTGCTCGAGCTCATCGTGATCACCGGGATCGCCTGGATTGCCATCGGTTGGATGGACGTCACCCCGTTTGTGAACCCCCAGGCGCACAACATCGTGGTTGCGGTGTGGGCGCTGCTGTCAGTGTGGCGCTTTGTGTTGCCGGTGGTTCGCCACCGCCGCCAGCGCTTCCTGCTCACCGACCGCCGCATCCTCGCCCGCTCGGCGCGCGGTGCGGTCGACTCCATCCCGCTGCGCCAGATTCATTCTTTTCGACGCCAGCGCGGCGGGCTGTCCATCGCCCTGTGGGGGTTCGACCAGCCGGTGTTCTTCCCGCAGGTGGGGAAGGCGCGTGCGGTGGAGCGTGCGCTGGACGAGAGCCTGCGCCGCCGCTAACTACTCCTTAATTTCCGTTGTGTGCAGCTGGCTGTCCAGGTCGCTCGGGCTGAGGCTGCCTGCCTGGAAGTCTGCCGTGATCGGCAGGTGCAGATCCATGTCGGTGGCGGGGCACAGCTCGATGACGGCGTCGTTGATGGTGTAGTCGAGCACGTGGCCGCCGGCGGTGCGGGCGTCGTCAATGAAGTGGACGTGGCAGCCGGGCACCCCGATGCCTTTGGCGTAGGCGGGCGTGCGGAAGCCGCCGATGATGCCGTGTACGTCGGTGAAGTGGTGCTCGGCGTCATCGCCGATGGCCTCCGTCATGGGGCGGTACGGTTTCTCCTGCTTGGTCACGGTGCGGGTGACCACCTCGTCGAAGGTGCCGGTGATTCTGACGGCGTAGAAGAAGTTGTGGCTCGGCTCGAGCGCGTCGATGAACTCGGCCAGTTCCGCGCGCCGCATCCCTTTCGGCGCGTCGACGCGGATGCGCGGCACAAAGTTGGTGACCACGGTAAACGGTGTGCGCTGGTCAAGGCTTGCGACGCGCGCCTTGCCGTCGCTGGTGAGCTGGTAGCACACGCCGTCGAGAATAATCATCTCTCCGTCGAGCCCGTCGAAGGTGCCAAGGCCGAAGTTTCCTTTGCCGAGGATGTCTCCGATGGTCAGTTCGCCTTCGTAGATGCCGTCGAGAAGCGCGGTCATCAACGAGTTTTGGAAGATGGTATGGCGAACAATCGCGGGATTCGTTTCAGTCATGCCCACATCGTAGCGCCCATAAGGCTAAGGTAGTTCGTTGTGAGAGACGCTCAAGGAATGCCCAGAGTTGCCGTTATCGGTGACGGTCAGCTTGCCAGAATGATGCACACGGAAGCCATCGAACTTGGAATGCAGCCCAGGGTGCTCGCAGGCGCCCCGGACGCCTCGGCCGCCCAGGTGTTTGGTGACGTCCAGCTTGGTGACTACACCAACTTCGACGACCTGCACGCAACCATCCAGGGTGCCTCGGCGATCACGTTCGACCACGAACACGTCCCAAACGAGTTCCTGCAGCGCCTGCTGGACGAAGGTTACAACGTGGAGCCGCGCCCCCAGGCGCTGATTTACGCCCAGGACAAGCTTGAGCAGCGCACCAAGCTCAAGGAGCTGGGGGCACCGGTGCCGCCGTTTGCGAAGTTTGACTCCGTGGAGGACGCCCGCGAGTTCTGGAAGCTTGTCGACGGCCGCGTGTGCGTCAAGGCGACGCGCGGAGGCTACGACGGGCACGGCGTCTGGTTCCCAGAGACCCTGCAAGAGTGCGAGCAGCTGGTCACCGATCTGCTTGAGAAGGGCGTTGTGCTCTACGCGGAAGAAAAGGTGAACTTCGCCCGCGAACTTTCCGCGATGGTGGCGCGCAACCGGGACGGCGAGGTCAAGGCGTGGCCCGTCGTCGAGTCACGGCAGGCGGACGGCGTCTGCCATATCGCGATTGCTCCAGCGCCAGAACTGCCGGCTGATGTGGCGAAACAGTGCCGTGATCTTGCCACCAATATTGCGACCAAGCTTGACGTTACGGGCGTGCTCGCCGTTGAGCTCTTCGAGTGCATCGGGGAGGACGGGGCGTCGAAAATTCTGGTCAACGAGCTTGCGATGCGCCCGCACAACACGGGGCACTGGACGCAGGACGGCTGCGTGACCTCCCAGTTTGAGCAGCACCTGCGCGCGGTCCTGAACTGGCCGCTCGGGTCCGTGGACACGCTCGAGCCGGTCACGGTGATGGTGAACACTCTCGGTGCGGAGGAGGATCCGCAGATGCCGATGGAGCAGCGCGTCATCGAGGTGATGCGCCGCTACCCGGAGGCCAAGGTGCACCTGTACGGCAAGAGCTGGCGCCCTGGGCGCAAGATGGGACACGTCAACGTCACCGGCTACGACGCCACGTCCACCTTGGCAATTGCGCAGCACGCCGCGCACTTTATTGTTCACGCGAACTGGTACTAACAGGAGGAGAGTTTCTTCATGAACGCACGCGTTGGCCTCATCATGGGCTCGGATTCGGACTGGGACACGGTTGCGCCTGCCGCAGAGGTACTTGCGGAGTTCGGGGTGCCGTTTGAGGTCGGGGTGGTCTCCGCGCACCGCACCCCTGAGAAGATGCTTGCCTATGCGAAGCAAGCACATGAACGTGGCATCCAGGTCATCATTGCGTGCGCCGGTGGGGCAGCCCACCTGCCGGGGATGGTTGCCGCGGCAACGCCACTGCCAGTCATCGGTATCCCTCGCGCATTGAAGGACCTTGACGGGCTGGATTCTCTGCTTTCCATCGTGCAGATGCCAGGGGGTGTTCCAGTCGCGACGGTGTCTATCGGCGGCGCGAAGAACGCGGGCCTGCTTGCTGTTCGGATGCTCGGTGCCGGGGATCCGGAACTAGTGGACAAGATGGCGAAGTACCAGGCCGACATGGCGGCCGAAGTTGAGCGTAAGGATGCCGCGCTGCGCAGCCGGTTGCTGGGTGAGTAGCAGTCCCATCGTGGTGCTGGGTGCGCGAATTGTCGACGGCCACCCGTCGCGCATGCTGCACGCCCGGCTCTGCAGCGCACTGCTCCGCTGGCGGACGAACGCGCACGCTGGCGTGCGGCGCGCCATCGTGGTCACCGGCCGCGGGGAGGCGGCCGTGATGGCTCGCTGGCTTGTCGAGCGCGGCGTGCCCCGTGAACTGATCATTCAGGAGCCCCATGCGTCGTCGACGAACGAAAACCTCGAGCGTACCCGCGCGTTGTTCCCGCACGCGCCGCGGCTGATCGTGGTGACCAGCAACTTCCACGTGCGCCGCACGCGCGTGTGGGCCTGGCACCTGGGGATTCCAGTGGAGATGGTGCCTGCGCGCACCCCGCGCCGCTCCCGGCCGAAGAACTACGCGCGCGAGCTCGTTGCGTTGCCGCACTCCGCGGCGCGGGTTGTGTGGCGACGCCTTATGCACAAAATGCGCTAGAGTACATCCGATGGTGCTACTTTTGGTGCCATGTGCTTCAGTCCTAGGAAGGCTCCATTCATGACACACTTACATCGCCGCATCACCGGCTTGATCACCGTTGCAGTACTGGGGGCCAGCGTGGCTTCATGCGCCGGAGATGGCCAAGACGCCACAGACGCGCCCCAGACCGACAAGGACGGTGCCGCAGTGACTGCCGGGGCCAACCAACCCGCAGAAGTCAATGGGGTCGATTTGCATTTTCTCGCGATGATGACACCGCATCACCAGCAAGCCGTGGACATGAGCGAGATCATCCTGGCCGCCGATGGCATCAGCGAAGCCACCGCGGACTTGGCCGAACGGATTAAAATCGGGCAACAAGAAGAAATCGACACCATGGTCGACTGGGCTGAACAATGGGACCAGGGTGACTTGATGGCACATCACGCCCCACACATTGCCAATGGCATGATCACTCCAGAACAGATGGACCAGCTGAAATCACTTTCGGGCGAGGAAGCAGACACCCGGTTCCTCCAGCTCATGCATTTCCATCACGCGGGTGCCGTTGCCATGACCCAAGACCAAATCGACAACGGCGGCTACCAGCCTCTCGTGGAACTGGCTCAACAAATGGTCGACGTGCAAACCGCTGAGATGCACGAGATGGAACAACTCCTGGAAGCCAGAGGCGAAAGCCTGCTGACTGAGTAACCAACCTGGATAAACGAAGCGGGAGCGCGTTAACCCGGGTATAAGTTCGTAGTGCACCTGTAATACGACTGAAAGGGAACACCCATGATCGCCAACTTCAACGCCGCGCAAAGCAAGCAGACCGCCGACGGCTTCTTCTCCGCGCTTTTCGACTTCTCCTTCTCCCAGTACATCACCCTGAAGTTCGCCCGCGTGATCTACCTGATCTCCGCAGTCTTCATCGGACTGTGCTGGGGTCTTCGGCCTTTTGGTGTCGCTGGCTACGTTTAGTGTTGGTTTTGGCACCGGCCTGCTCATGCTGATCGGCTTCCTTCTCTTCGGTACGCTTTTCGCGCTGTTCTCATTGATCAGCGCGCGCGTCACCCTCGAATTCATGGTCTCGGCGATCAAGACGGCGCAGAACACTTCCGAGATCGCAGCGGCGCAGCGTCGTTAGGGGTCGCTAGACCCCGCCCGGCAAACTGTGCAGAGTGAGGCCGCGCGCGGCGGCAGCCTCGCCGAAGCGCGCAACGAAATCGGCCGAGCGCTTACCGGAGGCGCAGTAGACCACGACCTCGCCCGCGCCGCGCAGCGTATCGAGCAGTGCGAGCGCGGCGTCCGGGTCTTCGCGCCACACCGAGGCCGGCAGGTGGAAGGACGCGTGCGGCAGGTCCTTGATCGCTTTTTCACCGAGTTCGCGCACGTCCAGCGCTGTGGCGTGACCATCCGCGACCTGCACGAGTAGGCGCGTTTTCTCGCCGTCTGGCGGCAGCATACACGGGGCAGCTTCGGCGACGAGTTCGGTGACCAGCTCGCGCTGCGGGTCGGCAGCGACCTCGAAGCGCCGGAGCGTCCCGGCGAGCGCCTCGTAGACATGGAGCACACCGACCTCGGCGTCCATGCCCGCGAGGTATTTCACGGCCTCCGTGGCCATCAGCCCGCCGACGACCGAGGTCGTCACCCCGAGCACGCCGGCGGTGGCGCAGTCCGGAGTGTCCTCGGGTGCCGGGTGGGTGGGGTAGAGGTCGCGTAGCCCGACCCCGCGTGCATCCGGTCCGGAGTACCACAGCGCGAGCTCGCCGTGGAAGCGCAGCACCGAGCCCCACACCAGGGGCGTGCCAGTAATTTCGGCGGCGTCGGCGGAGAGGAACTTCGTGGTGAAGGTATCGGAGCCGTCGATGACCAGGTCGTGCTCGCGGAACAGCCCAGGTGCGTTGGAGGTGTCGAGGCGCTTGCGCAGCGGCACGATCGTGGCGTCTGCGCGGTGTCGGCGCAGCTGCTCGGCTGCCACCTCCACCTTGGGCCGGCCCACGTCGGAGGCGCTAAACAGAATCTGGCGGTGGGTGTTGGTGTCATCCACCACGTCATCATCAATCACCGTGATCGTGCCGACACCTGTGGCCGCCAGCGCCTGCATCACCGGGCAGCCGAGCCCGCCCGCGCCGATGACAAGCACCCGCGCGCGGTTCAGCGCCTCTTGGCCCGCTAGCCCGAAGCCGGGCAGCAGCGTTTGGCGCGCGGTGCGCCGCAGCTCAGCGTGAGACAGGCTCATAGGACCTCATCCGCCCAGCTCGCTAGGCCATCAAAGCTTGACGACGCCAACGCCCCTTCCGCATGCGTCCGCCGCGGAATCCGACCCGCATCCCGCGCGAGCCGGCCAGCCTCGACCGCGTGTCGCATCGCACGCGCCATCGCGACCGGGTCCTGGCAACGGTTGACCGCGCTGGCGAGCAGCACGCCGTCGCAGCCGAGTTCCATGGCCAAGGTGGCGTCGGAAGCGGTGCCGACGCCGGCGTCGAGAAGCACGGGCACCTGCGCACGCGCGCAGATCAGCTCGATGTTGTGCGGGTTCAAAATGCCAAGGCCGGTGCCGATCGGAGAGCCGAGCGGCATCACCGCATGCACCCCAACCTGCTCCAGGCGGGCGGCGACGACCGGGTCGTCGGAGGTGTAGGCAAGCACGACGAAGCCTTCGGCGACGAGGAGCTCGCAGGCGTCGACAAGCTCGACGACGTCCGGCAGCAGCGTGTGCTCGTCCGCGATGACCTCCACCTTGACCCAGTTCGTGCCGAGCGCCTCGCGCGCCAGTTGCGCGGTGAGCACCGCGTCGCGGGCGGTGCGGCAGCCCGCAGTATTCGGCAGGGGATCGATGCCGAGCCGGGTGAGCATCTCGAAGACGCTCTCGCCGCCATTGGTGCGGGCGGCATGCCGACGCATCGCCACGGTGGTCAGCTGCGTGCCGCTGGCCACCAGCGCGTCCTCGAGCAACTGCTGGCTGGTCGCCCCGCCGGTGCCCATGATCAGGTGGGAGTCGAATTTCTTGTCGGCGATGTTCAGCACGTCTAGCCTCCTTGGACGGCGGTGAGGATGTCGACGGTGTCGGCGTCGGCAAGCGAGCTGTCCCAGCGACTTGCGGGCACAACCTTGCCATTGACAGCGACGGCGACGCCTTCTGCGTGGCCGACGACCTCCTCGACCAGCGACCGCACAGTCGGCGCGGTGTCGAAGGTATGGGGCTTCTCGTTGATGATGATGCGCATGATGCTCCTTTACAGTTCGTGGCGGCCGGGGTCGCAGTCGGAAATATCGACGGTGGTTTCGCGGTCCAGCCCGAGGTCGGCGCCGACGCGCGCGCCGAGCGCTGCCAGCAGGATGCCGTGGCGGAAATAACCGGTGGAGACCACCAGGTTCTCGCCGCGCAGCCCCAGGTAGGGCAGGTCGTCGGGCGTGCCTGGGCGATTGCCGACGAGCGCCTCAACCAGCTCGCAGTCCTCGATGGCGGGGACGACGCGGATGGCGTCGCGAAGCAGCGTATACACGCCATCGACGGCGGGCCGCACGCGCGCGTCTTCGCGGCTGGTTGCGCCCACGGCGATGGTGCCGTCGGTGCGCGGGATGATGTAGACGGGGCGGTCCTCGACGAAGGCGCGCACGACCCGGCCGACCGGCATGCGGCCGGTAAGACGCAGCATGTCGCCGCGCACCGGTCGCAGGTTCAGCGGCAGACCGAGCGCGCTGGCACCGAGACCGTTGCACGCGTAGATGGTGTCGCCGCGCAGGCTGCCGGTGCTGGTTTCGACGCCCACGCAGGTTTCGCCCTCCCAGCGCAGTGCTGTGGCCTGCTCGCGAACCAGCGTCACGCCGCGCGATGCAAGCTCGCGCAGCAGAGCGGCGGCGAACATGCGCGGGTTGACCTGGTGGTCGCCGGGGATCTCCACCACGCTGGCCAGCTGGGGGCTTAGGCCCGGCTCCTGCGCCCGCGCCTGGCGCAGCGTGAGGCGGTCGACGTCCATGCCGTGGGCGTGCTGGTGCTCGGTGAGCTCGCGCAGGTGGGTAGCGTCGGCGCGGTCGGCGGCGACCACGAAGGTCGACTCGGTGCGGTACCCAACCTCGATGCCCGGCAGGTCTGCGATCAGCGAAGGATAGAGCGCCGCCGACTCCAACATCAGCGGATAGAGCGGCTCCTGGCGGTACTGCACTTCCGCGGCCGGGGCGAGCATGCCGCCGGCCACGTTGGTCGCGCCGCTTGCCGGGGCCGGGTCCACCAGCGCGATCCTGCGGGGATCCACCCCGCGGCGTGTGAGCTCGAACGCGGTGGTCAGGCCGATGATGCCGGCGCCGACGATGACGTGCTCGAAACTACTCACGACGCTTCCTCGAAATCCTTGACGATACCCGCCGCCATCGCGCGCGGGTCCTCAGCGTGCATGAAACCGCGGACGATCGCCACGCCGGCCACGCCCGTGGCGGCAAGCGCGGCGGCATCCGTGGCGTGTACGTCGCCGATCGCCACGACCGGTACCTGCGAGGCCTCGACCAGCGCCGGGTAGCCGTCGAGGCCAAGTGGGGCGCGGCCGGAGTCCTTCGTCGGGGTCGGGCGGAAGGGGCCCGCGCCGACGTAATCGATCACGTCGGCGTACGCGTTCGCCGCCTCCACCAGTGCGAGCGTGCCGGTGGTCAGTCCGAGGATCGCGTCCGGCCCGAGCAGTTCGCGCGCGGCGCGCGGGTCCATGTCGTCCTGGCCGATGTGCGCGCCGTGGATGTGGTGGGTGCGCATGAGGCGGGCGGCGAGGGGAACGTTGTCGTCGATAAGCACGCGCGTGCGCGGGTTCGCCGCGGCGACCGCATCGGCGACCTCGCACGCGAGACGCTCGAGGTCGGCTTTGGCGATCGGCTTGCTGCGCACCTGGATCACGCCCGCCCCGCCGGCCGCGGCTTCGGCGGCGACGCGCGCGACATCGGCGGTAGGCTGGCCCGTGACGAAATAGCAGCGTAGGTCGAGCGACTTAGGCATCGCGCACCACCCACGCGCGGTCGGCCTGGTCGAAGAAATCGCGCTCGTAGCGCGAGGCGACCGCACACGCGCGCACCGCCGCGTCCAGGGCGTCGGGGTTCGCCTCAAGGGTGGCCTCGCAGCGGTCGATCGCGCCGCGCACCGCCTCGTAGAAACCGTTGCCCGAGTAGGTGGCCAGCCAGTCGTGGTAGGGATGCGAGGCGTGGTTGTGCTCCGCGAGGCGCGCGCCGACCTCGTAGTAGAGCCAGTAGCAGGGCAGCACCGCCGCCTGCCCGATCGCCGCCGACTCGCCGAGGGCGGAGGCGAGCAGGAAATCGGTGTAGGCGCGTGTGACCGGCGACGGCAGCGTCTCGCGGCCAAGATCGGCGAGCCAGGTGCGTTGCATCTCTTGCTCGTCGGTGATCGCGGCGTCCGCATCCTTTGCCCACGCGCCGCCAAGCGCGTGCAGCGAGCGCGCGTACTTGGTCAGGTAGTAGGCGTCCTGCTCGAGGTAGAACATGAAGTCGGCGTGGTCGAGGGTGCCGTCGGCAAGCGTGCGGATGAACGGCAGCTCCATAATCGCGGTGAGGTACGGCGCCGAGGCGTCCCACAGCGCCTGGGTGTACGGGCCAGCAGGCGTGGCGAGTGGCGCGGTTGGTGGGGCGTCGATGCGCAGGAAGCGCTCGGGGTTGCAGTCGGCGGCGCGCTGCATGCGGCGGCCGACGTGCCCGTGGTCGACGGGGCCGCGGCCGTGTCCAACGGCGAGCGCGTCGGCGTGCGCAATCGCCTCGTACAGCCAGCGCGACGCCCACTCGGTCGCCGCCGGCGTATCGAAGCCGGCGCCCAGGCGCGTCGCCAGCGCCGAGGAAAAAGAGCAGCCCGTGCCGTGCGTGTTCTTCGTGTTCACGCGGCTTACCGACACGTGGTGGACGCGCTCGGCGGTCACCACGGCGTTGTCTGCGCGCGGGCCGGTGAGGTGCCCGCCCTTGATAATCACGGTTGTGTCCAGCTTTTTCGCCAGCCCCTGCGCCTGCGCGATCGCGGTGTCGAAGTCGGTGGCCGGGTCTTCGCCGGTGAGGACGGCGAGTTCGGGGAGGTTGGGCGTGATGATGTCGGCAAGCGAGGCGAGCTCGCGCAGCGCGACTTCCGCCTCGGGCGTCAGGAGCCTATCGCTTGACGACGCCACCATCACCGGATCCAACACCACCGCGGCCTCTCGTGCGTGTGTGGTGAGGAATTCGCGCACGACCTCGATGATTTCGGTGGTGCCGAGCATGCCGATCTTGATCGCGTCGATCGCCACATCATCGGTGACGGAGCGCAGCTGTGTGCGCAGAAAGTCGATCGGCGGGGTGAAAATCTCCTGCACACCGGTGGTGTTCTGGGCGACCAGCGAGGTCACTACGCTGTAGGAAAAGCCGCCGGCGGCCTGGATGGATTTGATATCGGCTTGGACGCCTGCGCCTCCGGTCGGGTCGGTGCCGGCAATCGTGAGGATGCGGGGCAGGGCAGGTGCATTCATGTGGGACATCCCTTCGCTAGGTTGAGCTAGAGCAGGTTCGACGGGTCTGATCTCAGCACCACTTCGGGGTGCACCCCGTGTCACATTGGTGACACTAGCACAGCGCGAATCCTGCCCTGCGCACGATCGCAGCGGCAAAAACCAGACCTATATTAGGCGTATGGATTGGGCTGCCGGTTCTCTTTTGAGCTGAAAGTGGAATGCTTCTCACAATCGCTTGTTTGTGCAGCGTGTGGGTGTTTATTGTGGGTGGCATGATACTCGTAGACGCATTAATCGCCGGCGAAGTACCAGTCCGACATGGCGGCTGAAGTTGAGCGTAAGGACGCCGCGCTGCGTGAGCGTCTGCTCGGCGAGGAGTGATTTAGTCTTCGCCTGCGCGCCACTGGCGCCACCGGCGAATCAGCCACCACAGTGCTGCGACGAAGGCGGCAAGAACGAGGCCCGGCCAGATTGATGGCTCGGGCTTTGTGATGTTGATGGCGGCCTGTACGAAGGCGAGCAGGGTGAAGAACCCTACGAACCCAATGATTGTTTGCCAGAGCAGATCCTGGCGCTGTGAGGGCCGTTGCACTCGTTAGAGGCGGGGGCCGAAGTTCAGGCCCATGTGCGGGGCAGCGAAGTATAGCCACCCGGCCATCAGGGCCCCGAGTACTGCCAAGAGCCCAACCACAACTCCGGCGACCTCAAGCGCGTTTGCTTCTTCCTTGGTCACACCACCGTTTGCGGTGGTGTTGGTGGTGACGTTGGTGGTCACTGTCGTGCCGTTGTTATCGGCGTTGGTGTGCACCGTTGCGGTGGTTTCGGCGTGTGCCGTGCCAGTCATGCCGCTCAGTACCAGGGAGGATGCGAGTGCGGTTGCCGTCGCGATTCGGAGTGTGGTGTGGTGCATAGCTGCTCTTTCTAGGGGCGGGAAGTAATAAAGTGAATACAGCTTAATCTAGACATAAGAAAAAGTTAAGTCAGCCCTTCACGCCGCCGGCTGTGAGACCAGACACAATACGGCGCTGGAATACCAGCACCATGATGATCAGCGGAATCGTCACCAGCGAGCCCGCCGCCATAATCGCAGCGTACGGGTACTCGAAGGCGCTCGGCCCCGAGAATCGTGCAATTGCGACGGTGACAGGTTCAGTCGCCGTGGACGACAGCTGGCGCGCCAACATAAATTCATTCCAGGTGGTGATAAACGCCAGGATGGCCGTCGTGAAGATGGCCGGTGCCGCCAACGGCAGCAAGATGAGGCGAAATGCCTGGCCACGGGAGGCGCCGTCGACACGCGCTGCTTCCTCGAGCTCCCAAGGAAGTTGCTGGAAGAACGACACCAGCGTGTAGATAGTCAGGGGGAGGGCGAATGAGATGTTCGGGATGATCATGGCACGGTATGTGCCGATCCACCCGAGGTCACCGAACAGCTGGAACAGGGGAGTGACAAGCGCAATGCCAGGGAACATCGAGGCCGCCAAAATGATGCCCGTGATGAATCCCTTGCCGCGGAAGTCCAGGCGAGCAAGCGCGTAGGCGGTGAACACGCCCACGGCGACCGCCAACGCCGTTGTCGCCAGCGAAATAATCAGCGAGTTGAAAATCGCCCCGAGGAAGTCATTGCCGGCGTCCGTGGCCAGTGCGTCCCGGTAGTTCTCGAGGGTGACGTGCGTGGGCCACGGCGTGGTATCGAACGTGAAGCGTTTGTCCCGCAGCGCCGTGATCACCATCCAATAAAACGGGGCGAGCCCCCAGAACATGATGAAGATGATGCCTGCGTAGTGGCCGAGTCGTTTCATCGCGCTGTCGCCTCCTTCTTCGACTCTTGCTTCTCCTGCTTGCGCTTCGCGCGCCGGGCTTCACGCCGTTCGTTCGCGCCACCAACGTTCGCTCCGAGGAACCGCACCATGACGAACGCAACCGCGAAGATTAGCAGGAAGATGAGAGTGGACAGCGCCGAGGCCGAGTTGAAGTTGCCCTGACGCATGTCCTCAACCACCAGTTGCGAAATTGTCGCGGTAGGGGAGTTTGAGGAGCCCGAAATCATGATGACCGGCAGGTCGTACATGCGCAGCGCGTCGAGCGTACGGAAGAGCACCGCCACCATGAGCGCTGGCCGCACCAACGGCAGGGTGATGCTGGTGAAGGTCTGCCATGCGGAGGCGCCGTCGACACGCGCGGCCTCGTAGACGTCCTTCGGAATCATCTGCAGGCCTGCGAGGATGAGCAGCGCCATAAACGGCGTGGTCTTCCACACGTCGGCGATGATCACCGCAAAGCGTGCCGCCCACGGGTCAGTTGTCCACGCCACGCTCGCGCCCAGCAGCGAGTTCACGATACCGCTCGGTGCGAACATGAACTGCCACAACTTCGCGGTCACCGCGGTTGGGATCGCCCAAGGGATGAGCACGGCCGCGCGGATCAGACCGCGGGCGCGCGACGGCCGGTTCATGATGATGGCCATCCCGATACCGAGCACTGTCTCCAAGGCGACGGTGACCACGGTGAAGAAGAGGGTCACCGACACTGCTGGCCAGAAGTCGGTCGCAAGCACGCCAGGAGGGCAGGCACCCACCACGCCCGACGGCGTCATACAGCGGTTCGACAGCCAGTACAAGTAATTATCGACGCCAGCAAAGCCACCATCGACGAACACTCCGGTAGAGGCGTCGAGGTGCCGGTTGGACTGGAATGAAAGCCATATTGCGCGGACGATCGGGTAGCCGATCACCACCGCCAACACCAGCAAGGCGGGCGCGACGAGCGCTGCCGCCTTCGTGGTATCGCGAGGCTTGGATGGAGATGTGCTCATCGCGGGCCTTTGCAAAGTAGACGGGAAGATGGAGATATACGAACTATAACGCCCGCCCGAACACAGTCCGGGCGGGCGTTCTGCTCATACGACGTATCGTATTAGGAAGCCTGCTTGATAGCAGCTGCCATGTCGGCGGTGGCGTCATCGACGCTCTTACCGGCGGTCAGTGCTGCGTAGGCGTTGTCCTGGATAGCCTTCGAGATCGCAGGGTAGAACGGGGAAACCGGGCGAGGCTGCGCGTTCTCCAGCGAAACCTTCAGTGCTGGCAGGTATGGGTGCTTTGCAACCAGCTCGGCGTCGTCGTAGATCGATGCGAGCACTGGTGGGAAGGATGCTTCAGCGAACGAGAGCTGGTTCTCTTCGTTGATGATGAACTCGATGAAGTCCTTCGCGGTCTGCTTGTGCTTGGAGTTGACGTTGATGCCGTTGTTGTAGCCACCGAGGGTGGAAACACCCACGCCGTCCTTGCCAACCAGCGGCTGGACCTCAAAGTTCACGCCAGCTTCCTGGGCGTTGGTGTACATGTACGGCCAGTTGATCGCCAGAGCGGTGTTGCCTTCGGTGAACGCGAGGTTGGTTTCCTCCTCGGTTGCTGCCGTGGAGCTCTTGGCGATGACGCCGTCGTTGTATGCGTCAACGAGTGCTTGCAGTCCGGCCTTTGCGGCGTCGGACTCGACGGTTGGCTCGCCGGCGTCGTCAAGGACGCTGCCGCCCCAGCCGTTGATGAAGCCGAGCGTGTTTACGGTCAGGCCCTCGTACTGCTTGAGCTGGGTGGTCAGGCAGTCTCCCTCGACCTCCTTGCAGGCGGCGATGACGTCTTCGAAGGTGTCAGGCGCGCTTGGGACCTTGTCGACGTTGCGGAACAACAGCTGGCCGTTCGTGTTCTGCGGCAGGGCGTAGAGCTTGCCGCCGTAGGTCGCGGAGTCGACGGTGGACTGCAGCAAGCCGGAGGTGTCGATGGCGTAATCGCCCTCGAGTGGCTCGAGCCACTGGTTCGCTGCGAAGTCGGCCGTCCACACAACGTCGAGGGCCATCACGTCGTAGTCGGCGTTACCCGCCTGGAGGGACTGCACGAGCGTATCGCGCTGGTCGTCGGCCTCGCCGGCGAGCTCAGAGAGGGTGACCTGCTCATCTGGGTGAGCCTCGTTCCACTTCTCGATGATCGGCTTGAGCTTGTCCGTGTCATTGCGGCCCATGGCGAACGTGATCGGGCCGCGCTCCGCGCCGCCCTCGGAAGCGGAGGTGCCGGAGTCCTTGTTGGTGTCCGCTGCCTCGTTGTCAGAAGAGCAACCGGTCAGAGCTGCGCCAGCGAGCGCAATTGCACAGAGGGTTGCACCAGTCGTACGGAGTTTCATTCATCCGCCTTTCGTTGGGTCATGTGTGACTCGTGTGAATTCGGTGTCTTCAATCTAGTGAAAAACTGGACCCGGGCGCGCAGAAATCTGCCGAATTACCTACGAACGGGGGAGAAAACGGGGTTAAATGTCCGGTTGTATGTGGTTTACGTGTTCCGCCTGGGCGATGGCTGCGATCCTGTCTTTACCAGGTGTTTCCGTTCCGCCTGTCACCACGACGACCGAACCGCCCCCAGCCAGCGGGGCAAGCACGCGCTGTTCGAATTCGTCGGCGCTGTTCCAACCGGCAATCAGCACCCGTTCGGGGCAGGCGGGCTGCTCAGCCGCTTGAGACCACTGCGCGATGTCTGCAGTCTGTCCAAAGTACTGGTCGCCGTAGCTGCGCACCGTCGGACTGAAGTCCACGGTTCCAAGCGGCAACGTGCCGCCTGATTCGACGACGCCGCGTCCGAAGGGGTCCCTTGAGACAACGACGCACTCGTCCGCATCAGCCCAGGTGTCGACGCGCTCCGCCACGGTAAACACGAGCGGGACATCGTCGCCTGTGCTCGCGAAGATCGGGCGACGCCCAATGTTGTAGGCGCCAAGCGCGATCACCGCAGCCTGCCAGGACACCGGAAGGTCGATCACAATGGGGTCAGAGCCCTCGAGCTCGAACTCCTCGTCCAGCAAGTTGCCCACTTTGCTTAGCCAGTTGTCCAGAGTCAGCGCAGAAAATTCCACGCGGCTGCCCTGTGACTCGTCGTAGACGGTCAGGCGTGGTGTGGCGGGGTCTTCCTGCAATAAGCGTGCCAGCATACTCATGGCAGCCAAGCATAGGTGGCCAAGCTAGTTCACGCAGCGAGGCCCCTGGCCGCCAGCGTCGATCTCCGGGCCCAGACTCATGCCGCTGATATCGTCGCCAGGTGTGCCGACGGGCACATGCTGCTGGGCATCTTCCGGATCGACCTTCGCAGGCCCGTTGTAGTCTTCCGCGACAACCGCGATGATGCTGCCCGGTTCGAGAGCATTGTTCGCCGTGACTGGGACGCCGCCAAGCATCTCGGCGAGCTTGCGTGCGCGTGGGTCTTCGGGGTCGGCGGCGACCACCTGGGATTCCCAGTAGATTCCGTCCATTGCGTTGGATACATCGGAGACCGTAATGCCTGCGTCGGCCAACCACTCGCCGGTGGCGCGGGCTTGGCCTGGAACGGAGCCCGCGTTGAGGACGGAGACCTGCGCACCTGCAAAGTCTTCGGCCTGCTGGGGAGCTTGCTCCAGTTGGCTGTCCTCGGGGACCTGTTCCTTGGCTGCGGACTCCATAAAGCTGTGGACCTCGTTGATGTCCACGGTCACGATGGATTCGCCGAAGTCGCCGACACCGTTGACCGAGGTCACAGGGATGGTGGTGAAGGTGACGTTGCCGCCGGCCAGGCCGGACATCTGCTGGGCAAAACGCATCACGTCGAGGCTCTGGTCAAGAGTGACCGAGCGCTCCGCCGCGGTTGCCAAGTCGCGCAGTTTCGCTGGGCTTGTCAGCGTGCCTGCGGAGAGCACCTTCTGCACCAACGACGCCATGTACGCCTGCTGGCGCACGATGCGGTCGAGGTCGCCGCGCGGCAGGTCGTGGCGCTGCCGCACGAAGGACAGCGCCTGAGCGCCGTCGAGCGTTTGCTGCCCGGCAGGGAAGTGCGCGCCGGAGAGTGGCTCGTCGACCGCGGCGTTGAGGCAGACGTCCACCCCGCCAACCGCGTCCGTAAGCAGGACGAAGCCGAGCAGGCCAACCTGCGCGTAGTGGTCTACTTCCACGCCGGTGAGGTCATTGATGGCGTCGATAAGCCCGAGCTGGCCTGCGCGTGCAACCTCTTGCTCGAGTGCCGGGCCCTCCGGCTTGCCCGCGGCGATGAGCTCCTCGCGTTTGGCGGCGGCGTGCGCACCGTAGACACCATTGATCTTCATGTTTCCGTAGTCGTCGGTGTGTACGTACGTATCGCGCGGGATGGAAACTGCCGTGGCCCGCGAACCGTCGTCGGGCACACGGATAATCATGATGGTGTCCGTGTTGATCTCACCGTCGGCGACACCCGCGTTGAGGTGCGCCAACTCGGACTCGCTTAACGGATTTCCTTGGGCGTCGGTGCGGGAGTCCGAACCGACCAGCAGGATGTCCATCGCGCCGTCGAGCTGGTCCTTGTCGCTCTGCCCGCGTCCCGCGTTGATCCGCAGCTCAGAGGCACTGAGCTGATTGCTGACCCGGCCGACAGTGAAGTAGCCGACGGCCGACACTGTCAACGCAACGGCAGACAGCACCGCAAGGGTTGTCTTCACAACCGGGTGCCCCAACTGCGAGATGTCACGCATCTGCGATGGGGCGGGCTGGATGTCGCGCGCAGGCCTCAAGGAGTCAGTCACAGGGCGCAATTATACAGGGTGCGAAAACAACAAAAGACACGTGCGTGGGCGAGTTCAAGATGCTTCTCACACTTTTGGATGGGTAAGCTGATTCGCATTGTGTACATGAAGGCTGGCCGAGAGGACCGATAGGAGGGGCAGGCAGCTATGACAGCTCCACTCGCCGTGGTGGCGGTGACGTACTCGCCAGGCAAGCACTTGGCGCAGCTCATCGCTTCGCTTGACGACGCCACCGAGGGTCAAACACTGCTTATCTGTGCAGATAACGGCTCTACCGACGGTGCCCCGGAGGCTGCCGCACGTGAACACGACAACGTCGAACTGCTGCGCACCCGCGGCAACATCGGGTACGGCGCTGCGATCAACGCCGCGGTCCGGGAGTTGCGGCCACGTCGCGAGCGGGGAGAGATCAACGGTGACTACTTCTTGATCTCCAACCCGGACGTGGTGTTCCAGCCGGGGAGCGTGGACACGCTGCGCGCCTGCATGGACGCGCTACCGGAGGCGGGCGCCGTAGGGCCGCGCATTGAGGACTGCGAGGGCAACCTGTACCCAAGTGCGCGAGAGGTGCCGGGCATCATTACCGGCGTGGGGCACGCCTTGTTATATGAGGTGTGGCCGTCCAACCCATTTTCTGCCTCGTACAAGGCGGAGCAACACATGGATCACCAGCGCAGTGCGGGCTGGCTCTCCGGGGCGTGCCTGCTCGTGCGGTGGGACGCCTTCGACGCCATTGGCGGGTTCGACGAGCGCTACTTCATGTACCTCGAGGACGTTGACTTCGGAGACCGCCTGCGCCGCGCCGGATGGGAGAACGTGTACTGCCCTTCCTCGGTCATCGTGCATGACCAGGGCCATGTTGCTAGCAAGTTCCAGCGAGTCACGGTGCCGGCGCACCACACTTCCGCATATCGTTTCCAGTCTGACCGTCACCCGCACTGGTGGCAGGCCCCGCTGCGCGCGCTGCTGTGGGTCGGTTTGAAAGTGCGGGCGGCACTGTTTGTTTCGCGCAGTAAATAAGAAGAACGCTTTGAAAGGATTCCACGTGAATGCATCCCGCACCGTGACCCCGGAGAATACCGACGCGGTCATTTTGGTTGGTGGTCGCGGCACGCGCCTGCGTCCGTTGACGGTGAGTACCCCGAAGCCGATGTTGCCGACCGCAGGGCACCCGTTCCTCTCGCACCTGCTTGCGCGGATCCGCCAGGCGGGGATGCGCCACGTGGTGCTGGGGACGTCGTACCGCGCTGAGGTGTTCGAGGAGTACTTCGGCGACGGGTCCGACTTCGGTCTTGAGATTGAGTACGTTGTCGAAGAGGAGGCGCTGGGTACCGGGGGCGCGATCCGAAACGTTGCCGACAAGCTGCGCTTCGATAACGCGATGGTGTTCAATGGGGACGTGCTGTCCGGTGCTGACCTGAGCAAGATTTTGGACTACCACGCGGAGAAGGACGCCGACGCGACCTTGCACCTGGTCCGCGTGCCCGATCCTCGCGCGTTCGGCTCCGTCCCAACCGACGAGGACGGCAATGTGCTTGCGTTCTTGGAGAAGACGGAGGATCCGCCGACAGATCAGATTAACGCTGGGTGCTACGTGTTCCGCCGCGAAGTCATCGAGCAGATCCCGGCTGGTCGCGTGGTCTCTGTCGAGCGCGAGACGTTCCCTGGTTTGCTTGAGTCGGGCGCGAAGATGGTCGGCTACGTGGATACCTCGTACTGGAGGGACATGGGTAGGCCGTCGGATTTCGTGCAGGGCTCCTCGGACGTGGTGCGCGGTATTGCGTACTCGCCGCTGCTGGAGGGCCAGACCGGTGAGGCGCTTATCGACGAATCCGCTGGCGTCGCGGGTGGTGTCATCTTGATGGGCGGCACCGCGGTTGGACGCGGCACGGAGATCGGCGCCGGGTGCCGCGTGGATGACAGCGTCATCTTCGATGGGGTCACCATTGAGCCCGGTGCCGTGATCCGCGATTCCATCATCGCCTCGGGTGCCACGATTGGCGCGAACTCGCGTATCGACGGCTGCGTGATCGGAGAGGGCGCACAGATTGGGGCGCGCTGCGAGCTGCAGGGCGGCATGCGAGTGTGGCCTGGTGTGACGATTCCGGATTCGGGAGTGCGCTTTTCCCCAGATGCGTAAGCGACACGCCGTATGGCTGGAATTTCTGGCTGGTTAGTAAGGGGTAGCCAATTCGCCTACCACATGTAGTACCCCCGTGCTGCACCCCCGTTTCTAGCCCTCTGTGACTATTGTGACTCGTGTGACTGATGGCGTGCAATTCTTGCGGGAAAGGTCAAGGTTTCACCCCGATAGCTTGCACCTATTTAGTGGTTCGGTGTGTAATCGCATGAGTGCAAGGGTCACTCGTCGCACCCCTCGAGCGGGTAGACGACGCAGCTGGCCGAAACGAAGAACGACGGAGAAAGGGGACGGCGTGGAAGACATGGCGAATGGTGCTGACATCCGTGGCGTAGCCGCGGTCGGCATGAGCTTCGATGAGCTGTTCGGTGCCGTCGAGCAGGAATGGCAAGATCAAGCGCTGTGTGCTCAAACCGATCCCGAGGCGTTCTTTCCGGAAAAGGGTGGCTCGACTCGCGAGGCAAAGCGAATTTGCAAAGCGTGCGCCGTGCGCGATGAGTGCCTCGAGTTTGCGCTCGAGCACGACGAGCGCTTTGGCATCTGGGGTGGCCTCTCGGACCGTGAGCGCCGCCGCTTGAAGAAGCAGATCGGCTAAACGCCTGCACTACCAGGGAAAATCTGAATCGATATCCCGCGGGTCCAGGTTGATATACGAAGCAACAAGGGCGGTCAGTACCCAATGAATGAGGGCTGACCGCTCTTCTGCTGTCTCAGTGCGCTGCTCAATCGGGCGGCGAAACAGCACAAAGCGCGCCCGGGTGGGCACCCCGTAACGGTCCACGCCCGCCTGCAAGATTCGGCCGAGTGGGACGGGACCGTCGGCAACAATCTCATCGCTGAAGCGCGCGACGTCGGGGCTCAGGCGCATCCGGGGGATCGTATCGACGGCCAAGTCCACCGTTGCCAGCTGCTCAAAGTACGCGTTGTGCAGCGGTGCGTACGTGTCCAGTACTAGCTGATCGAACTGTGCGGAGCGGGTCCGATAACGCGGAACCCCAACGGGCAGCAACGGGCCGCGGGCCCCACGACCGTGGCGGTCCCGCGCGGTCCGAAGGTGGTGAGTTGGCGCGTTCATGCACCCAGATTCTAGAGATGTTGCCGCTGCACCGGGCATGGCGCGCCGGGGCCGTACTACCAAAATCTCAAGTTGGGGTTTAGGCTTAGACGGCGTGAGTACTTTCCGTCGGTGTTGTCGTCCTGGTTGTGGCAGGCCTGCTGTGGCCACGCTGATTTATGCCTACTCGGAATCGACAGCAGTAATCAGCCCGCTCTCGCCGAACCCCGAACCCCATGCGTGGGACCTTTGTGAGCGCCACTCGGCGCACATCACGGCCCCCGTTGGTTGGGAGCTCGTGCGAGTAGAGGCCGTCGATATCTTTGACGACGAAGCCCACGCCCTCGAGGACGAGGAGCTCACGGCGCTGGCGCAGGCCGTCCGGGAGGCTGGCCGTGTGACCACGGGGCTGGTGGACAACGGCGGAGATCCAATCGAGTACGAGGCCACCAAGGACTTTAACGACCCGTCGACTTCGAACCACCCGGTGCACCGCACGAAGCGGATCGAGGAGCACCTCGCCGCGGAGAAAGATGCGCGGCGTTCCCACCTCCACGTGGTCCCTGACCCAGCCGAAGCCGCTGAAGACGCCGAAGATACCGGCGAGGAGCACAGCAACTAAGATTGCCTGTATGGCTATTGAGCACACCTATGAGTCCTTGAAGGACCTTATTAAGGCGTATGACATTCGCGGCGTTGTTGGCTCCACCATTGATGCAGACACAGTCCGCACAGTAGGCGCAGCATTCGCCCACATTCTTTACAGCGAGGGCGAGCGAACTATCGCCGTCGGACACGACATGCGGCCATCCTCGCCGGAGCTTTCCGCCGCGTTCGCAGAGGGTGCGACCTCGCAGGGGCTGCACGTTCTTGACCTCGGACTGACCTCGACCGACGAGCTCTACTACGCAGCAGGCACCTTCGAGTGTGCCGGCGCGATGTTTACCGCCTCCCATAACCCTGCCCAGTACAACGGAATCAAGCTGTGCCGCGCGGGCGCTACGCCGGTCAGTACTGATACGGGCCTGTCCGAGATCAGCCGCATGCTCATCGAGGGGGTTCCGGCGTTTGAGGGCGAAGCTGGGAGCGTCGAGAAGCGGGATGTGCTCGACTCCTATGCGCGTTTCCTCCGGCAGCTTGTGCCGCTGCCGCAGGGCAAGGCGTTAAAGGTCGCAGTCGATGCTGCGAACGGCATGGCCGGGCTGACTGTCCCGGCGGTGCTCGGAGACCTGGATATTCGGTCGCTCTACTTCGAGCTCGATGGCACGTTCCCGAACCACGAGGCTAACCCGCTCGACCCGAAGAACCTTGTGGATCTACAGCGATTCGTTGTCGAAGAGAAGGCGGACATTGGCCTGGCATTCGACGGTGACGCGGACCGCTGCTTCGTCGTGGACGAGCGCGGGGAGGCGGTATCTCCATCGGCGATTACGGCGCTGGTGGCTACTCGCACGCTCGCGACGCACCCGGGCGCGACCATTATCCACAACCTGATCACCTCGCGTGCAGTGCCGGAAATTATCCGTGAGCAGGGCGGAAACCCCGTGCGCACCCGAGTGGGGCACTCGTACATCAAGGCTGAGATGGCGCGGACAGGTGCCATGTTCGGTGGGGAGCACTCCGCGCACTACTACTTCACGGAATTCTTCAACGCGGACTCTGGCCTGGTCGCGGCGCTGCATGTGCTCGCGGCATTGGCGGAGCAGGACAAGCCGTTGAGTGAGATGATGGCCCAGTACGAACGCTACGAGGCGTCCGGGGAAATCAACTCCACCGTCGATGACCAAGAGGCTGCCACCGGGCGTGTTCTTGAGGCACTTGGTGACCGCGTCGCGGACATCGACCGTCTTGACGGGGTTACGGTCACACTTCGCGACGAAGACAGTGCCCCCGGACCGGTCTGGCTGAACCTGCGTGCGTCGAACACGGAGCCACTGCTGCGACTCAACGTCGAGGCCCCAACGAAGGCGAAGGTCGACGAGATTGTGCGGGAAGTCTTGGCTGTGATTCGCCAATAGTGCAGGTGGTCTTCGTCGCTGTTCCGTGAAACGGCGCCTCGCTGGTATCCTGGAACGCTGTTGTTTCAACCGTTTCAATGCCGACGGAACTGACGGAACTGACGGAACTTGCGAAGGAGACACTTATGGAGCACCTACAGGGGGCTCTGCGGAACTACCCGTGGGGGTCGCACACGTTGCTTGCACAGCTGCGTGGCACCCAGGTGCCCAGCGAGGCGCCGGAGGCTGAGCTCTGGTTCGGCGCCCATAGTGCCGCACCTTCCCAAGTCGCAGGCCGGGGCCTCGACGCCGTGATTGCCGCGGACCCCGAAGGCACGCTGGGCAAGCGCGTCGCGGACCGTTATGGCTCGCATTTGCCGTTCCTGCTGAAGCTACTCGCCGCCGATGAGCCGCTGAGTATCCAGGCGCACCCGTCGCGCTCGCAGGCGAAGGCGGGGTTCGCGCGCGAGGAAGAAGAAGGCATCCGCCTGGACGATCCGACGCGCAACTACAAGGACCCGAACCCGAAGCCCGAGCTCATCGTGGCGCTCACCCCGTTCGAGGCCCTCGCCGGTTTCCGCCCGCTTGCGCAGACTCGCGAGTTCTTCGCCGCGCTCAACTGCGAGGAGCTTGACCACTACGCCTCGCTTCTCGACGCCACTTCGGAGGAAGCCGGACTCCGTGCGGTATTCACGACGTTCATCTCCCTGCCCGAGGACGTGCGTAAGACTCTGATTGACGCGATCGTTCCGGCCGCCGAGCGCGTCGCGGATGACGTCGGAGCTGGCGCGGCTGGTCCGCTGGCTGCGATGTTCCTGCGGGTCCACGACAAGTACCCGAACGACGTCGGCGTCCTCGCAGCACTCCTGCTGAACTATGTACAGATGCGTCCGGGGGAGGCGCTCTTCCTGCAAGCCGGGCAGTTGCACGCGTACCTGTCCGGGCTCGGCGTGGAGATCATGGCGAACTCGGACAACGTGCTTCGAGGTGGACTGACGTCGAAGCACGTGGACGTGCCTGAGCTGGTCAAGGTGCTGGACTTCTCCACGTTGGAGGACCCGTTCGCGAACACCACCGAGCGCGACAACGAAGTGAGTTTCCATCTGCCGGTGGATGACTTCATTATGAGTGCCCACCGTATCGACGCCGAGCATCCGCTGCTCGTGGACACCGATGGCCCCGCCATCGTCCTGTGTACCGAGGGAACGGTGCGCGCGGGTGACTTCGTAATGAAGCCTGGTCAGGCCGCGTGGATCCCAGCCGCCGACCCGGCTGTGACCTTCGAGGTTGCGGAGGGTACCTCCGCGCAGTGCTTCTACGCGCGGGTCTAGGCAGGCCCCTGCCCGTCAGTTGCGGCGGGGGGTACTGCGTCTTCTGGGGAGGCTGGCTCTTCGGAAGTAGTTGATGCGTCTTCCTGTGAGGCTTGAGCCGACTCTTCGCTCGTTGGTGTTGGTGTGTTAACTGGCAGCGATGTCGTCGCTGCGGCGCCGGGGTGTAGCGCTGACGTCGTGGGGGTGGGAAGCTTCTGCGTCGGCTCAGATGGCAGCACCGTCGGGGATGCCGGCTGCGTCGAGCCAATGGTGGTTGGCGTCGAAATGGTGGTTGGCGCCTGCTGCGTCGCCCGTGGCCGCGAGGTGCTCGACGTGGTACTTGGAACGTTCGGTGCGTCCGGCGTGTCGGGGCGAGGGGAGCGCTGCTTCGGGCGCTGCGGCTCTGCTGTTGGGGCGGGACCAGCTGGGCGCGACGCAGGCGCGGCCGGGGCCACGTTCGACGGGCGGTACTGCTTCGTCGGCTCCGTTACGGCTGGCGCACCGGAAAACGCGTGCGCAGGGGCCAGCGGGTCCGCGGATAGGTTGTAGGCAGACGGCGCAGTCGTGGCAATGTACGCATCGGCGGTGTGAAGCGCTGCGGAGTCGCCCCGGGAAGAGCGTGCAGAGCTCGGAGGGGTCGTCGATAAGGAAGAAGTTGTTGTGGTGGAGGTTGTCTCAATGAAGCCTGCTTGTGTGGTGGCGTTCGAGCGCCCCGGCGAGGACGCGTTCCAGACCACGACTCCCACTGCGATGGCAACGCAGATGCCGAGCGCCATGAACGTGGCGACTCTCCTTTGCGTCTGATTCATACGTTGCCCTTCGCCGCAGAATTTCCAGAATTACAAAACGATAACAATTTCGTTGCTTGAAATGTTTATAGCACGGAAGTCGGACATTGAAAAGAGTGTGTCCACGCGGTTATCAGGTGGGAAGCAGGGAAGTTCGCAATGCGTGCCGTGCCGTGTAGATTGCAGGGTATATACAGCCCCCACCTGAAAGGAAACACTGATGAGCAGCTGGGACCAGAAGATTTTCTCCAACGACGACAACATTGATTTTCTCGACGAAATCGCGGATTTGGACGAAGAAGACATTCTGGAAGCTGTCCGTGACGCCGTCTTGCTAGCCGCTGACCAGGACAGCGCCTCAGATGAAGAACGCACCAACGGGCTCGCTGCGGCGACCATCACCGCGATCTGGGCCGGCGCGCCGTTTTCCGCCGGTGAGATCGCGGAGCGTTTCCCCTTCATCCGCGGCAACAGCGGTGAGCTCGACGAGCAGCTCATCGAGAGCGCAGCCGAGCTTCTTGAGGCTGTTGGCGATGAAGAGGACGAGGACGTCGAACAGTTCTTGGAAGCGCTCGCGTAAGAGGGCCGTTGGGAGGTCTGTGGCATGATCATCGCCATCGAAGGCATTGATGGGGCGGGGAAGAACACCATCGTGAAGCGCATTGTGGAGGAATACGGCGCGGACACGCTGTCCTTCCCACGCTACGAGGACTCGCTGCACGCGCAGCTGGCGCAGGACGCCTTGTACGGCAAGATGGGTGACCTGGTGGATTCCGCTTACGGGATGGCGACGATGTTCGCGCTCGACCGTTTTGGTGCCAAGGCGCAGCTTGAGCAGTACCAGGACACACAAGATCGGATCTTGTTGCTTGACCGCTACGTTGCCTCCAACGCCGCCTACACGGCGGCGCGCACCGGGGATGATGCCGCGGCGGAGTGGGTTGCTGAGCTCGAGTTCGGAAAGCTTGGGCTGCCGAAGCCCGACCTGCAGGTGCTCGTCGCTACCTCCCCGAGCGTTGCGCGGGAGCGCGCGCAGCGCAGAGAAGCTCAGGACGCGACGCGCACCCGCGACCACTACGAGCGCGACGGCGGGCTGCAGGACGCGACGTTTGCCCAGTACAACCGCCTCGCGGAGACTGACTGGGCGAGTCGGTGGATTTCCACGTCGGATGCCACGGCTATTATCCAAGCAATACAAAACGCGCGTTAAGAGGAGCTGCCAATGTCCATGTCGAAAATCCTGGTCGTTGACGACGACCCAGCTATCAACGAGATGCTCACCATCGTGCTGGAGGCCGAAGGCTTTGACTCCCGCCCCGTCACCGATGGCGCCGAAGCCGTCCAGGCCTTCCATGAGTACGAGCCCGACCTGATCCTGCTGGATCTTATGCTTCCGGGAATGAACGGCATCGACATTTGCAAGGCGATTCGCCGCGAATCCTCCGTACCGATCGTCATGCTCACCGCGAAGACGGACACCGTCGACGTGGTGCTCGGCCTCGAGTCCGGCGCGGACGACTACATCACGAAGCCCTTCAAACCGAAGGAGCTCGTCGCCCGCATTCGGGCGCGTCTGCGCCGGACGGATGAGGAGCCGGGTGACGTCATCGAGATCGCCGATTTAGTAATCGACGTCCCCCAGCACATGGTGACCCGCAACGGGGAAGAGATCGCGCTGACCCCGCTCGAGTTCGATCTCCTGTTGGAGATGGCGAAGAAGCCGAACCAGGTGCACTCCCGCGACGAGCTACTGGAATCGGTGTGGGGCTACCGCAACAACTCCGATACCCGCCTGGTCAACGTGCATGTGCAGCGCCTGCGCTCCAAGATTGAGCACGACCCGGAACACCCGGAGATCATCCAGACCGTGCGTGGTGTGGGCTACAAGTCCGTGAAGTAAGAGTGGGAGGTGGCGCTCCTGTTCGCCGTACTGAAACGTAGCAGGGACCGGATCGTAGAGGCGTGGCGCACTTCGCTGCAGGTGCGCTTCGTCGGCACAGTGCTGATCGTCTCCGCCGTGGTGATGATGGTGCTGGGGTTTGCGCTGGCGTCGGTAGTGAGCCAACGTATCGCTGCATCCAAGATTGAGGCGGCGAGCGCGGAGATAGACCGTGCGCGTGTGACCGTCGAGGAGCAGATTAATAACTCGGGGTCCGCGACCTCACTGCAGAGCCGCTTGAATTCGGCGCGCGCCGGGCTGACGCAGCGTGCGCAGCAAAACTCGGAGGCGTCTGCTGTGTATGAGCCTGTGCTGGTGGTAAAGAACCCGAACGGGGTTGTTACGTCCTCGCCGGAGTCGTACCAGATCCCTGACAAGCTGGAGGAATACGTCGCTGAGGGCAATATCGCCTACCAGTTTTCCTCGGTGCAGCGCGGCGACCACTCGTCGTACAATGCCCTGATTATTGGCACCCCGACGACTTCGGATGTGCCGCACCTGCAGCTCTACCTTGTGATGAACATGGACAATGAGGCCTCGACGCTTGCGCTGATGCGGGGCATCTTAGCGACGGCCACGGTGATCGTCAGCGTCCTGCTGGTGGGCATTGCGTGGCTGGCGTCGCAACAGATTGTTGCACCGGTGCGCTCGGCGTCGCGTACTGCGCGCCGGTTTGCTGAAGGCCACTTGCGTGAGCGCATGCCTGTCGACGGCGAGGACGAGATGGCGGTGCTGGCGCTGTCCTTCAACAACATGGCGGACAAGCTGTCGCAGCAGATTGATCACCTTGAGCGCTACGGCGACCTGCAGCGTCAGTTCACGTCCGACGTGTCCCACGAGCTGCGTACGCCGCTGACCACGGTGCGGATGGCGGCGGATATGATCGCCGCCGACGAGGACTCCCTGGAGCCTGGTACCCGCCGCGCTTCCCAGCTGATGACTCGCGAGCTGGACCGCTTCGAGGCCCTGCTCAATGACCTGTTGGAGATTTCCCGCCACGACGCCGGTGTCGCCGACTTGTCCGTCACCCAGATGGATATGAAGTCGCCGATCATGTCGGCGTGGCAGCAGACGCAGCACCTCGCGGACGAGCTCGGCGTGGAAGTTTCCTTCGATATGCCGGAGGAACCAGTGATGATGCTGGGCGAGTCCCGCCGGATCGAGCGCATCGTGCGTAACCTCATTGCGAACGCGATTGACCACTCGGAGGGCAGGCCGGTTACCGTGACACTGCGCGCCAACGAGAGTGCCGTCGCGGTGACGGTCAGGGACCACGGCATCGGGCTCAAGCCTGGGCAGGAGGAACTGGTGTTCAACCGTTTCTGGCGCGCCGACAAGTCCCGCAAGCGCCACTCTGGTGGCACCGGTCTTGGCCTGGCCATTGCCCGCGAGGACGCGCAGCTGCATCACGGCACGCTGGAAGCCGTCGGGGAAGAGGGCGTCGGTGCGCTGTTCCGTCTGGTCCTGCCGCTGGATCCGGAGGCAGGCTTTTCGACGTCCCCTCTGCCCCTCGAGCTGGAACCCGGGGCGGACGCGGACAGCGTCGAAGTGGACGTCGAAACGCAGGACGAGGAAAGGCAGCCAGATGAAGTGCATGAAGCGTAGGTACCTTGCTATAGCGATGAGCACGACGCTGCTCTTGGGCGGGTGCGCGACGCTGCCGTCGAATACTGACCCGCATGTGCTCCGGCCCTACCAGGAGGAAGCGCCGGAGTCGGAGATTATCGGCCCGATCAAGGACCGCGAGCCGGACCTTTTGCTGCGTGACTTCTACGCGGCCTCCGCGATCCCAACCGGCGACTACGAAGCGGCGCGCGCCTTCCTCACTGAGGCCGCGAAGCCCACGTGGAGCGCCAACGAGCAGACGCTCATCGTCGACCGGATCGGGTTGAATACGGTGTCCGGCAGCTCGGGGAGCAAGCGCAGTTTTGCGGTGCATGGCAACGTGGTCGGCGCGCTCGGCAGTGGTGGCGTGTTCACTCCGGAGCGCGGTACCTACGAGGCCACGCTGGAGCTCGAGCAGGTCGACGGCCAGTGGCGCATTTCCTCGTTGCCGCCCGGCGTGGTCATGGAGCGCACCGAGCTGCGCAACCAATACCAGCCTTACAACCTGTACTTCTTTGATCCGACCGGCAAGGAGCTGGTCACCGACCGGCGCTGGGTCTACGCGCCGCGCGATTTCCTACCCAGTACGCTGATCTCGCTGCTGCTCGAAGGGCCGGCTAGCCGCTTGCGCCCCGCGATCATGGGGACGCTGCCATCGACGGTGCGCTACACCGGTTTCGAGGGCGGTGTCTACCACTTTGCGGGCCTCGGCAATATGGACGAGGCCGCGCGCAGCCGTTTCGCCGCACAGGTGGTGTGGACGCTCGCCTCCGCAGGCGTGACCGGCCCGTTTTCGCTCCTCGCCGACGGCGAGCCGCTCATCACCGGCGCCCGCGAACTGACCACCGACGACTTCATCGACGTCAGCCCCGTCGTCGAGCAAGTCGGGGAGAGCACCCTGTACTCGCTTGCCGACGGCCACGTCTCCCAAATCACCGGCGGCGGCCCGCAGCCTGTTGCCGATGTGCTGGGCAACACGCACAGCGTGGTCACCGCCGACATTTCCGGTGAGGGGCAGTGGGCCGCGGTGTTCAACGTCGGCGACGGCCCCGAAGGCGCCGAGCTGCGCCTCGGGCAGCTCACCGGCGGTAGCGTGGACGTGGTGAAGGCGGAGACCTTCTCGCGCCCATCGTTCGAGCCAAACAGCAAGGCGGTGTGGACCGTTTCGGACGGCAAGCACATCCTGCGCTCCACGCAATCCTCGGCGACAGGGGAGGTCACCACCGAGGAAGTGCACGTTGATCTTCCCGAAGATGTCGACGGCAACATTTCCGTGCTGCGTCTTTCCCGATCGGGCTCGCGCGTCGTCATGGTGATTGACGGCCGCCTGTACACCGGCATCATCGAGCAGCGCGCCGCAGGCGCCGGCACCATCGTCAACGTTCTCGAGTACAGCTACGAGCTCGGTGGCAGTGTGGTCTCCGCGGACTGGCACCCCGACGGCTCGCTCATCGTTGGCACCTCGAACCCGGCGTCGCCCGTGATGCGTGTGGAGCAGGACGGATCTTCGACCACCGCGCTGTCGCTCGGGAACATCTCCGCGCCGGTGGTGGCCGTGGCGGCGTCGCCAAACATGCTGTACGCGACCGACGCAAACGCCATTTTGCAAATGCCCGTCAGTGGTGCTGACACCCCGATCTGGCGCGAGGTGCCTGGCCTCCAGGGTGTGCGCTCACTGCCGATCATCGCGAGGTAGGCGGCGTGGCGCTCGCAGAGGTTGGTGAACTCTTCCTACCGCGCCACTGCGCTGGGTGCGGGACCCCAGGCTCCGTGTTGTGCCCAGCCTGCCGCACTGAACTGTCGGCACTGCCGCGCCGGGTGTCGCCGCAGCACTTGCCGCACGTGCCGGTGTTCGCGCTCGGGCCGTACGGCGGCGCGCACCGTGGGGTAGTGCTCGCGATGAAGGAGCGTAGGAATTTGGCTGTGCGCAAGCATGTCGGGGCGGTGCTGGACGCGGCGCTGACCTTTCTTGAGGTTCGCGGTGAGATTCACCCGGACGCGCTGCTGGTCCCTGCGCCGACGCGCGCGGTCTCGGCAAGGGAGCGCGGCGGGGACCCGGTGAGCGTGATCTGTAAGCGTTCGGGGCGCAAGGTGGTGGACGTGTTGGAGCTCGCGGAATCAACGACTGACCAGTCGGAGTTGGACGCGGCGCACCGCCGGTCCAACTTGGCCGGCGCGGTGCGGATGCGCCGCGGGTGGGAGGCGCTGCACACGGGCACGGGCGCTGGCCCCGTCATTGTTGTTGACGATGTCGTGACCACCGGCGCCACGCTTCAGACCAGCGTGGAAGTGCTGCTCGCGCACGGGTTTGACGTGGTCAGCTGCATTGCCGTGTGCGCCGCCTAGCCGCGCAGCACGCATGGTGTTCGCTGGTAGCAAACTGGCAGGGAGTTTTACACAGATACGTAGCCATTGGTTATTACCAGTTGTATAGTGGTGATAGACCCAGTTCCAACAACGCTAGGGAGGAAGCAGATGACTTCTGCAGAGCACACCGACGGATTCGCACCAGCAGCCCAGGTTACGATTACTGGCCGTAACGTCGAGGTCCCAGAGCATTTCCAAGAGCGCGTCAACGCCAAGCTCGCCAAGATTGAGAAGCTTGATCCAACGTTGACGTTCTTCCATGTTGAGCTGCAGCACGAGCCGAACCCTCGTCGTGAGGCACAGGCACAGCGCGTGCAGATTACTGCGACCGGCAAGGGCCACCTGGCACGTGCGGAAGCCAAGGAAGACAGCTTCTACGCAGCGCTTGAATCCGCGCTGGGTAAGCTGGAGCGTTCCTTGCGTAAGGTGAAGGTCCGCCGCGAGATTGCTCGTTCCGGCCACCGTGCACCGAAGTCCACCGGCGAAATCGCAGCTGAGCTTGCGCACGAGGCAGAGGATGCTCGCGCAAAGCAGGCGGAGGGCCAGTATGACACTGACCCGTACGCGGGCACCTTTGAGGATGCGCCGCTCGGCCAGGTTGTGCGTCGCAAGCTGCACCCGGATACCCCGATCAGCGTCGATGAGGCGCTCTCCGAGATGGAGCTGGTTGGCCACGACTTCTACCTCTTCATCGATGAAGAGTCGAAGCGTCCAGCAGTGGTCTACCGCCGCCACGCATACGACTACGGTCTGATCACCCTGGCTCCAGAAGATGAAGTCAAGGCAAACGACGAGAAGTAGCGTCGCCACTATATGATTCGTCGCCTGCTTGTGTAAGCAAAAAGCTTGTACGGGCGGGCGGCGTTTTCACATTCTTTTCTTATTGATTCCACCAGTTGTGATTGCCTGTTTTCGTTGACGCGTGCGTACAATGGCCGATTGGTACATAAAAGCAGCGCGTAGAGCTGGCGTGA
Source organism: Corynebacterium pseudogenitalium (assembly GCF_024453815.1). Taxonomy (NCBI): domain Bacteria; kingdom Bacillati; phylum Actinomycetota; class Actinomycetes; order Mycobacteriales; family Corynebacteriaceae; genus Corynebacterium; species Corynebacterium pseudogenitalium. Next base: position 590,721 of record NZ_CP072934.1, read on the forward strand.
TCGCTTTGTTTTTCTAACTTTTGAAGGATTCTAGAAACGTGTTTGGACTGTCGAAACTGCTGCGTGCGGGTGAAGGGCGTATGGTAAAACGCCTCTCGAAGATCGCTGATCAAGTCATGGATCTCGATGAGGAGTACGCGGCACTCACAGATGACGAGTTGAAGGCCAAAACGGAAGAGTTTAAGCAAAAGATTGCCGACGGCGCTTCGCTCGACGACATTTTGCTCGATGCGTTCGCGACAGCCCGCGAGGCATCCTGGCGCGTGCTGGGGCAGAAGCACTACAAGGTGCAGATCATGGGCGGTGCCGCGCTGCACTTCGGTTCCGTCGCCGAGATGAAAACTGGTGAAGGTAAGACCCTGACCTCGGTGCTGCCTGCCTACCTCAATGGTTTGAGCGGCAAGGGCGTGCACATTGTTACCGTCAACGACTACTTGGCAAAGCGTGACGCCGAGATGATGGGTCGTGTCCACCACTTCCTGGGGCTCGACGTTGGTGTGATCCTGTCCGACATGCGCCCGCAGGAGCGCAAGAAGGCGTACGACGCGGCGATTACGTACGGCACCAACAACGAACTCGGCTTCGACTACCTGCGTGACAACATGACCCGTTCGGTCAACGACATGGTGCAGCGCGGCCACAACTTCGCCATCGTGGACGAGGTTGACTCGATTCTTATCGACGAAGCCCGTACTCCGCTGATTATTTCCGGCCCGGTTGATGGCTCCAGCCAGTTCTACACCGTGTTCGCGCAGCTCGCACCGCGTATGCGCGAGGGCATCCACTACGAGGTGGACCACCGTAAGCGCACCATTGGTATCTCCGAGGAAGGCGTGGAGTTCGTCGAGGACCAGCTGGGCATTGACAACCTGTACGCGCCTGAGCACTCGCAGCTGGTGAGCTACCTGAATAACGCTATTAAGGCGAAGGAGCTCTTCGAGCGCGATAAGGACTACATCATCCGCCAGGGTGAGGTCATGATCGTCGATAGCTTCACGGGCCGCGTGCTGGCGGGCCGTCGCTACAACGAGGGTATGCACCAGGCGATCGAGGCGAAGGAAAACGTCGAGATCAAGAACGAGAACCAGACGCTGGCGACGGTGACGCTGCAGAACTACTTCCGTCTCTACGACAAGCTGGCTGGCATGACCGGTACCGCTGAGACTGAGGCGGCGGAGCTGCACCAGATCTACAAGATGGACGTTGTGCAGATTCCACCGAACCGCCCGAACCAGCGTGTGGACCGCGACGACCTGATCTACAAGACGCAGGAAGCGAAGTTCGCCGCTGTTGCGGAGGATATTGCGGAGCACGTCGAGAAGGGCCAGCCGGTGCTGGTCGGTACCACCTCGGTGGAGCGCTCGGAGTACCTCTCGCAGCTGCTGACGCGTAAGGGCATTAAGCACAACGTGCTCAACGCGAAGCACCACGAGGAAGAAGGCCGCATTATTGCGGAGGCTGGTCTGCCGGCGAAGGTGACGGTCTCTACGAACATGGCTGGTCGCGGTACGGATATCGTGCTGGGTGGCAACCCGGAAATTCTGTTGGACGCGAAGCTGCAGGAGCAGGGCCTCGACCCGTTCGAGGACGAGGAGCGCTACCAGGAGGCGTGGAACGAGCAGCTGCCGAAGGCGAAGGAGCGCTCGAAGCAGCTCGGCGACGAGGTGCGTGAGGCCGGTGGCCTGTACGTTATCGGTACGGAGCGCCACGAGTCTCGTCGCATTGATAACCAGCTGCGTGGCCGTTCTGGCCGTCAGGGTGACCCGGGTGAGACCCGTTTCTACCTGTCGATGCGCGACGAGCTCATGGTCCGCTTCGTTGGCCAGTCGATGGAAAACATGATGAACCGCCTCAACGTTCCGGACGATGTTCCGATTGAGGCGAAGATGGTGTCGAATGCGATTAAGGGCGCGCAGTCGCAGGTTGAGAACCAGAACTTCGAGATGCGTAAGAACGTCCTGAAGTACGACGAGGTGCTCAACGAGCAGCGCAAGGTGGTCTACGGTGAGCGCCAGGAGATCTTGGCGTCGAAGGACATCAAGGATCAGGTCCGCCGCATGATCAGCTCGACTGTCGGCGCGTACGTGGATGGCGCGACGATGGAGGGCTACGTCGAGGACTGGGACCTGCAGGAACTCTGGCACGCACTCGAGTCCCTGTACGGCCCGTCGAAGACGGCACAGGAGCTTATCGACGGCGACGAGTACGGCAAGCCGGGCGAGCTCACCGCTGAGCAGCTTCGCGAGGCACTCATCGACGACGCCCAGGCGCAGTACGATCAGCTCGAGGCGAACGTTGCCGAGATCGGCGGCGAGGAGCAGATGCGCAACGTGGAGCGTATGGTGATCCTGCCGATCATCGATACGAAGTGGCGTGAGCACCTCTACGAGATGGATTACCTCAAGGAGGGCATCGGCCTGCGTGCGATGGCGCAGCGCGACCCGCTGGTTGAGTACCAGAAGGAGGGTGGCGACATGTTCAACGCGATGAATGAGGCCATCCAGGAGGAGACGGTGCGTCAACTCTTCATGATGCGCAAGCAGTTCGAGTCGGCAGAAGACGAGACGGCGCAGGCCTAACCTCGTCCTGCACGCCCCGGCCGGTTGGTGTTCCTTAGAGAATCTTGAAGGACACCAGTCGGCCGTTGTCCATTTTTGCCACGAACCCGAAGCGCTTTTGCCCTGTAGCGACGGTGCCGAAGAACTCGCCGCCGTCGCGGGCGTGGCAGGTGACGATGCGCGGCGGGCCCGCGTGTTGTTGCTGGAAGCGACGGTAGGCGCGGACGTTGGTGCGGGCGGCCGTGGAAAAGCGGTCGGCGCGCAGTGCACGGAGGTTTGTGGCTCCGAAGCTTGCTGCGAGCGCTGTGCGCACGAGCGGGGCGACGTTGGATCCGGTGCGGCGAGGGTCGCTGGGTGAGTACCGTGCTTGGCGGCGGCGCGTTTCCGCTGCGCGTCCGGAGCGCTTCGGGGAGGGAACGAGCAGTTGAACGTGCTGGTGGCCAGGGGCGGGGTAGTAGGTCACGGCGGGGTCCTTTCGTATCGTTGTGCACGGTGCGGGGTGCTGGTAGGTAGTATTGTGCACGTTCGCGCCGTGAGGGCGCTAGGAGAATTTGCGCACTTTGGTGTGCACTGCAGAAGAACCGAAAACGAAGTACAGGAATTGAGGCGTCCAAATGCAGGGACTCATTATTGACTACGCAGGTGTGTTGGACCAGGACCCGGAGGACCAGCGCCGCTGGCAGCAGCTGATTGAGGCTGTGAAGGAGAAAGACAAGGCCGTAGGCATTTTGTCCAACGAGGAATCCGAGGGCCAAATGGCGGACGCGGTGCGGGACTGGGAGTTCCGCGGTGTCGTGGATGCGGTGGTGCTCTCCGGCGACATTGGTGCGGAGAAGCCGTCCCCGGCAGCATTCCAGGCCGCGGCGGATGCGCTGGATATTCCGCTCAATGACTGCGTCATGATCGACGACGACATCATGAACGTCCGCTCGGCCGTCGAGTGCGGCATGATCGCGATTTTGCACACGGCGTTTGACCGCACCGCGGTAGAGATCCAGACGCTGTTCAATATCGAGGGAGAGTTTTAATGCGTGTCTACATCCCCGCGACGTTCTCCATGGTAGAGGGACTCGCCGCAGACAAGGTGCTGCACCCGCGCAACGGGTGGGGCTTCGCCGCGACGACGGCGCTGCGCGAGTTCTTCACCTCCGGCGATGAGGAGGAGATCGAAGCAGTAGCGTTTGACGACGCCGCGCTGGCCTCCATCCGTCTGCTGGCGATTGGTGACCAGGATCGGTTCCCGCACCGCCGCGTGGTGATCTCCGCGGACGTGGACGCCGAGGAAGCCGATGACATGGGGGACTCCGTCGTGCGGGTGTCTGGGCCGGTGGCGCTGGAGGACGTTGCGGCGATCCATATCGACCTGGCGGAGGCAGAAGCGGCGACGGCGAAGGCCATCGAACACATCGACGCCGCAGACCTCGGGGACGAGGACGCGGAGCTGGCCGTCGGGGACGCGCAGGACAATTACCTGGCGTTTTACGACGTCAGCGAGTTACCGTTCCTCGTCGAGCTGCTTTAGATCCCACTCGTTGTTGGAGCGCAGCGCGCTGAGTAGGCGTCGCACGGCGGCGACGCGGCGCGACAGCGCCCCTCCCTCGAAGGCGTCCCAGGCGCACTCCGGGTCCGTGGGCGGGCCGGCGTGCGTGCAGCCGCGCGGGCAATCCTGGGCTGCCTCGGCGAGCTCGGGGAAGACGTCGATTACTTGGTCGGGGGAGACGTGCGCCAGGCCGAACGAGCGGATGCCCGGTGTGTCGATGATCCAGCCGCCGCCCGGAAGATCGAGCGCCACGGACTGCGTTGAGGTGTGGCGGCCTTTGCCCACGCCGGAGACGTCGCCGGTTTCGCGTTGCGCGTCCGGGACGAGGCGGTTGACCAGTGTCGACTTGCCCACGCCGGAGTGGCCGACGCAGGCCGATACGTGGTCGTTGAGGCGTTGTGTGAGTTGGTCGAGGGGGTCGTCGATACCTACGGTGAGGACTTCGACGTTGAGGTCCTTGATTTCTGCGATGAACTCGTCGGGGCGCGCGAGGTCCGTTTTTGTCATGCAGACAATGGGGCGCACCCCGCCGACGAATGCGGCGATGAGCGCGCGCTCCACAAGCCCGGTGCGTGGCGGCGGGTCGGCGGCGGCGACCACGATGAGCAACAGCTCCGCGTTGGCGACGACGACACGCTCGAAGGGGTCGGTGTCGTCCGCGGTGCGGCGCAGGACCGAGGTGCGGTCGGCGCGCAGCACGATGCGGGCGAGCGTGTCCTTGCGCCCGCTGGTATCACCCACGACGCTGACTCGGTCGCCGACCTCGATGCTGGTGCGCTTCAGGTGGCGCGCTCGCATGCAGGCAACCAGCGTGCCGTTATCCAGCATGACACCCCAGCGCCCCCTATCCTTCGTGACCACCATCCCGGTGAGCGCGTCCTCGTAGGAGGGGCGGTCCTTGGTGCGGGGGCGCGAGCCGCGGCCGGGCCGGACGCGGACGTCGGATTCGTCGTAATCGCTGAACTTGCGGCGTGCCATGGGGTTCTTTCTATGCTTCTTCGTGCTGGAGTGCGGTGTGCCACATCGTGGGGAAGTCGGGCAGGGTCTTTGCCGTCGTTGCGATGTTTTCCACCTGCACACCCGGGGTGGTCAGGCCGATGATGGCGCCGGCGGTGGCCATGCGGTGGTCGTCGTAGGAGTGCCACGTGCCGCCGTGGAGGGGCTGTGGGTGGATACGGAGGCCGTCGTCAAGCTCTTTGCAAGCGCCGCCAAGCCTGTTGATTTCGGTGGTGAGCGCCGCCAGCCGGTCCGTTTCATGCCCGCGCAGGTGCGCGATGCCGGTCAGCTCCGATGGGGTCGCCGCCTGCGTGGCCAGCGCCGCGACGGTCGGGGTGAGCTCGCCGATGTCTTCCATGTCCAAGCTGATGCCCTGCAGGGTGCCCGGGGTCGGGCCCTGCACGCGCAGTGAGTTGCCGGATAGTTCGACCTCGCAGCCCATTTGTGCCAGGATGTCGCGGATTACGTCGCCCGCCTGCGTCGTCTGCGTTGGCCAGTGCTCGATGCGCACTTCGCCACCGGTGATGGCCGCGGCGGCCAAAAACGGCGTCGCGTTCGACAGGTCCGGCTCAATCTCCCAGCGCCTCCCGCGGATCTCCTGCGGGGCAACGTGCCAGGTCGCGTCCTCGCACTGCGTCTCGACGCCGGCTTCGCGCAGCATTGCCACCGTCATATCAATATGCGGCATGGACGGCAGCGAGTCGCCCGTGTGGGTGATGGTGACGCCTTGCTCGAAGCGCGCCGCGGCAAGCAGCAGTCCGGAGACGAACTGGGAAGACCCGGAGGCGTCAATGCTGACGTCCCCGCCTGCGACAGTGCCGGTGCCGTGGACAGTGAAGGGGAGGCGCTCCCCGTCGATATCGGCGCCGAGCTGGCGCAGCGCATCCAGGATGGTGCCCATCGGCCGGGTGCGAGCGTGCGGGTCGCCGTCGAAGCGGGTGGTGCCGTGCGCGAACGCCGCCACTGGTGGCACGAAGCGCATCACGGTGCCTGCCAGGCCGCAGTTGATGTCGCCGCCGCGCAGCGGTGCTGGCTGGACGTGGACGGTGTCGCCGTCGTGGGTGAACTGTACGCCGAGGGCAGCCAGGGCCGCCTCCATGAGGTCGGTGTCGCGGGAGCGCAGCGCCCCGACCAGCGTCGACGGGCCAGAGGCCAGCGCCGCGAGAACATAGGCGCGGTTCGTCATCGATTTCGACCCCGGCAGCGCGAGTGTGGCGCGGACGGGGTCGGCAATGGAGGGGGCTGGCCACAAGTCAGTCATGACGTACATCATAATGGAGGAATGTGTGGCCGTTTCGTTTTGTTTAGCACCGGCGAGCAACTCCTCGGATTCGTCGGCTCTCTCCCAGGCGTGCGCGACGTTGTAGCGCCCGACGGCACGCCACCCGCCCGCTACAACGTCGCGCCGACGCACCAAGTACCCATCGTGCGCTTCCACGAACACGAGGCGCTCGTCCAAGCCGCGCGCTGGGGCCTTCTCCCGAGCTGGAAGCGCGACGACTCCGGCCCGCCACTGTTCAACGCGCGCGGGGAGACCGTCGCGGTAAAGCCGTCGTTCCGTAGCGCAATGCGCTCGCAGCGCGGCATCATGCTTCTCGACGGCTACTACGAATGGCACGAAAAACAGCCCTACTACGTCACCCCGGAGTCCGGGATGCTCGTCGCCGCCGCACTGTGGGACACCGGCGCTAACCGGCTTTCGACGACCATGGTCACCACCGACGCCGCCGAACGTATCGCGTGGTTACACCACCGGCTCCCGCTGTTCCTCTTGCCTGAGGAAATCGAGCAGTGGACACAAGGCACAGCAGAAGAGGCTCAAGAGCTCATCTCTCCCTCGCGCGTGGCACCGCAGCTGCAGTGGCATGCGGTTGGGCGCGAGGTGGGCAACGTCCGAAACGATTCGCCCGAGCTCATCCAACCGATCTAGGCGCCGATCGGCGCGAACTTCCCGGACGTCAGTTTCGCCAGGTCACCCGGGGCCAGTTGCACGGATAGCCCCCGCTGACCGGCGGAGACGGTGATGGCGTCGAGGGATTCGATGGTGGCGTCGAGAAGCACTGGGAGCCTCTTGAGCGTGCCCAGCGGCGAGATGCCACCCACGACATAGCCCGTGGCGTGCTCAGCCTGTGCGAGCTCCGCCATCGCAGCCTTCTTCCACCCCAGCGCCTTCGCTGCTGCCTTCAAACTCAGGTGCCCAGAGACCGGCACGCAGCACAGGGCGAGCTTCTTCGGGTCCTGCACATTCGACACCACCAGCGTCTTGAGCACCGTCGTAGGATCAAGCCCCAGCTCATGGGCCGAATGCTCACCGAAATTATCCTGGCTCGCGGCGTACTCCAACACCTTATGAGGAGTCTTCGCCACAACTTTCAAAGCGCGAGTTCGTTGCATACAGACGATGCTACGTCGCGCGCCCGGCTGGCTACAATGGCCCCTATGGCCGAAACAGACCTCAAAACACGCTTTACTGAGGAAGCGATGCCACTGCTAGACCAGCTCTACGGCGGCGCGCTGCGGATGACCCGCAACCCCCAAGACGCCGAAGACCTCGTGCAAGAGACCTTCTTGAAGGCGTACAACGCATTCGACAGCTTCAAACCAGGCACTAACCTGAAGGCGTGGATGTACCGAATCATGACGAACACGTACATCAACTCCTACAGGAAGAAGAAGCGCCGACCACTGGAAACCTCGGCCGAGGACGTGACCGACCATCAGCTGTACACCACAAGCTCGCACGACTCGACCGGCCTCGAATCAGCGGAGGTTGAGGCGCTCAAGGCGATGCCGAACTCGCGGATCAGCGAAGCGCTCAACGCGCTGAATGAGGACTACCGCATGGTGGTCTACTACGCGGACGTCGAAGGCATGGCGTACAAGGAAATCGCCGAAGTGATGGACATTCCACTGGGGACCGTCATGAGCCGACTGCACCGTGGAAGAAAACAACTGCGCGAGATGTTGAAAGACGTGGCACATGAACAGGGCATCGGGCTCGACCATGCGGATATGGCGGAGTTGAAGCAGCAGAAGGTGGAGGAGAAGTAATGGCAACAGAACATAACCACGCAAGTGAAGCTGACTGCCGCGGCATGCACCAGCTGCTGTGCGAGCTGTTCCAGCCGGACACGCCACCCGAGCGCGTGGCCGCCATCCGAAAAGAATTGGCGAGCTGCCCTGACTGCCTCCGCCAGCTTGAATCGGAGGAAGCGATCCGTGGCCTTGTGCGCGACTGTTGCGGGCAGGCCCACGCGCCACGGGTATTGAGGGAGCGGATTATCACCTCAATTTCCTACACAGAGGTCCGTATTCAGCGGCGTTAACTGCCGCGTGTTGGCGTTGGTTGCCGGGCCCGAACCAGTACAAGCATCATGCTGGTTCGGGCCTTTCATACTTTCGACCCAACCCAACGGGGGTAAAACACGGGGGTACCAACTGTTCAACGATCGCGAAAAGGTCTGCCTCACGCATTCATAGGGCCTAAGTTTGGCTACACCAGACCACGAAAGGTTTTGGGTATAAAAAGGTTGTGCATTAATAGTGTCGGCGACACGTGTCGAGTGACACATGTCGTGCCTGGTAATCCTGATTTGTTAAGTATTCTCTTACCCACTGTTGTACTAGAGCGCATAATATACGGGTGGGTTGATTGTTGAACACCCATCGACAGGTGTCGGTGGGTTTGTTGAACATGTTGGGTTTGCTGCGATGGTTTCTGAGTGTTTTTTAAGCTATGTGTGCAGGTTGTGGGGCTAGATGTGTTGAACAATCCGGGTTTTGTGGGCGTGTTTTTGCCTGTTTTGTTGTCGTGTTTTGGGTGGATTGGCCATGTATAGTTGCGGTGCATAAACTTGGGGTCAGAACAACGAAGGGTTTCATGTTCCACCGGTTGGGTGGTGCGTGATGGAAGGTATAAGGATTGTGACAACGATGATGAACAGCATTGCGCGGAAGGTATGTGTAGCAGCGTGTGTGTTGGCCGTTGCGGCTAATGGTGCACAGGTTGCTCACGCGGAGATGGCTGTTGCTGACTCGTCGGTCACAGTGACCGCTGACGGGCCGGGTGCGGTCTTTCACAACTCGGTAACACAGCCGGGTCGTATTTCGACGTTGAAGTTTACGGATGCCCGCTCCATTGCTGGCAGCCAGGAGTCCTCACTGTATGTGGACTTGCGTGCCGATG